>NZ_JBLRVY010000002.1:0-542670 GCF_048159485.1 Streptomyces sp. 4F14 | reverse complement strand
GGGGGCGGGGGGGTGGTGGGCGCGCCCAGACCCCCCCCCGGGGGCGGGGGGGGGGCGGGGGGGGGGCCCGCCGGGGGGGGGGGGGGGGGCCGGCCCCCCCCCCCCCCCCCACCCCCGTGGGTGTCGTGCGCAACGCCTCGCGCGCCGACGAGTCGAGCCGGGTGACCACCCTGGGTGAACTCGACCCGGCGACGGTCGACATGATGACCGTCGTGACCGTCGGCAACACGGCCACCAGGATCATCGCGGGGCGCATGGTGACGCCGCGCGGCTACCGCTGGCAGGAGGGGGCGCGGTGAGCCGGATGGCGCACCCCGCGCTGCGCGAGAGCGGGCGGCCCGCCGCGTCCGACGTGCCCGCGAAGGGCGGTTCGGCGGTCGCCGCCGCCCTCGACGCACTTCTGTACCACCCGAGTTCCACTTCCGAGGAGAAACAGTGACCACCCCGCCCGCCCTGCTCATCGCCGGCCATGGCACCCGGGACGACGCCGGAGCCGAGGCGTTTCGCGACTTCGTACGGGAGTTGGGGCGCCGCAACCCCGGGCTCCCTGTCGCGGGCGGCTTCATCGAACTGTCCCCGCCGCCGCTGGGCGACGCCGTGGCCGAACTGGTGGAGCGCGGTGTACGCCGCTTCGCCGCCGTCCCGCTGATGCTGGTGTCCGCCGGGCACGCGAAGGGCGACATCCCCGCCGCGCTCACCCGCGAGAAGGAGCGCCACCCCGGTATCTCGTACACCTACGGCCGTCCGCTGGGCCCGCACCCTGCTCTTCTGGCCGTGCTGGAGCGGCGGTTGGAGCAGGCGCTCGGCGCGTCCTCCGCGCGTACGCCCGAGGACCGTGCCGATGTGACGGTGCTGCTCGTCGGGCGCGGTTCGACCGACCCGGACGCCAACGCCGAGGTGTACAAGGCGGCCCGGCTGCTGTGGGAGGGGCGTGGGTACGCCGGTGTGGAGACGGCGTTCGTGTCGCTCGCCGCGCCGGACGTGCCGAGCGGGCTCGACCGGTGCGTGAGGCTGGGGGCGCGGCGGATCGTCGTCCTGCCCTACTTCCTGTTCACCGGCATCCTTCCGGACCGGGTCCGCCACCAGACCGAGGGCTGGGCCGCCGCGCATCCCGAGGTGGAGGTCTTCTCCGCCGATGTCATAGGCCCCGAGCCGGAGTTGCTGGATCTGGTGATGGAGCGGTACACGGAGGCCGTCGAGGGCGATCTGCGGATGAACTGCGACTCGTGCGTGTACCGGATCGCGCTGCCCGGCTTCGAGGACAAGGTGGGGGCGCCGCAGCAGCCGCACTTCCACCCCGACGACGACGGCCACCACCATCACGGTCACTCCCACGGCCACGCGCACTCGCATGCCCACTGACAGCCACGATCTGCGCCACCACGGCGACGCCGAGGTCCGCGACGACGGTTCCCATCTCGTCGACCTCGCCGTCAACGTCCGCGCGGACACGCCGCCTTCGTGGCTGCGGTCACGCATCGCCGACTCGCTGACCGGCCTGGCCGCCTATCCCGACGGCCGGGCCGCGCGGGCCGCCGTCGCGGCGCGGCACGGGCTGCCAGTGGAGCGGGTGCTGCTGACGGCGGGGGCCGCTGAGGCGTTCGTACTGCTGGCACGCGCCCTGACAGTCCGTCAACCCGTCGTCGTCCACCCCCAGTTCACCGAGCCCGAGGCGGCTCTCCGGGATGCCGGGCACCAGGTGGGGCGGGTGCTGCTGCGGGCCGAGGACGGGTTCCGGCTCGATCCGGGGCTCGTTCCCGAGGACGCGGACCTGGTGGTGCTCGGCAACCCGACGAATCCGACGTCGGTGTTGCACCCCGCCGGTTCGGTGGCCGAACTCGCCCGTCCCGGGCGGGTGTTGGTCGTCGACGAGGCGTTCATGGACGCGGTGCCGGGTGAGCGGGAGGCGCTCGCCGGACGGACCGACGTACCCGGTCTGGTGGTGCTGCGCAGCCTCACGAAGACGTGGGGGCTGGCGGGGCTGCGGATCGGGTACGTGCTGGCGGAGCCGGAGGTCGTGCGGGCGTTGGAGCGGGCGCAGCCGTTGTGGCCGGTGTCGACACCGGCGTTGGCGGCGGCGGAGGCTTGTGTGTCGGGGCGGGCGCTGAAGGAAGCGGCGGAGGCGGCGCGGCAGATCGCCGTCGACCGGGCCCATCTGGTGGAGGGCTTGCGGAAGTTGGGGGTTCGCGTGGTGGGCCCGGCTGAGGGGTCGTTCGTGTTGGTGAGAGTGAAAGGGGCGGAGGTCGTTCGGGAGCGGTTGCGGGAGTCGGGGTATGCGGTGCGGCGGGGGGACACGTTTCCGGGGCTGGGCGGGGGGTGGCTGCGACTGGCGGTGAGGGACAGGGGGACAACGGAGGGATTCTTGGCGGCGCTGGAGAAGGTACTCGGCGGACCCTGATCGTCGTCGGGTGCATTAAAGGGCCGGGTGACCCGCGTTGTCTTTAGGGGCGCGGGGCTGTGTCGATTTGCGGCTACCGCCGCGTGGGCGCGACCAGCCACTACGGCGCCGCACCCGCCAATGCTCCCCGCACCCCTCCCCCTTAGGCGCTACCCCCTCCGCCCCCGCCGAGCGAGAACCACCGCTCCCCCACCCACCGCAAGCAACGCAGCAGCACCCCCGGCGATATACGGCGTACTCGAACTCCCCCCGGTCTCCGCGAGGTTCGCCTTGGCCGGCTCCCTCTTCGGCTCGACGACAGCCTCCTCCGCCTCCCCCTGGGGCTCAGCCTGCTTGACCGGCGCCGCCGGGGTCTCACAGGTCGACTTCACCAGCGTCACCGACCCCCGCACCTCGGCGACATTGAGGTTCAACGGGTTGACGGTGACGGACAGTTCGAGCGCGGTCGCCGCAGCCGTACGGGACGTGGTCTCCCGCTTGGACAGATCGAGCCGCACCTCACCGACACCGGGCACCTTGAGATCGGTGGTACCTCCGGCGGACACCGTGACCTTCTTGCCGAGTACCGTCACCGCCCCCAACAGGTTCGTGTCGGCGACAGGCGCCTTGCCGACCTCGCAGACCGCCTTGGAGCTGACCGCCTCGATCTCGACGAGGGACAGCAACGGCAGCCCGGGAACGTGGAGTTTCGCGTGGGCGAGCCGACTCGACGCCTCGGCCTTGTCCACGGTGACGTCCGCCTTCGACTCGGCGACGTCCGCGCGGAGGACCTCGAAGGGCTCCCCCTTGTCGACGCCGTCGAGCGTGGCGGTGAGTGCGGTCTGCTCGGCGGACGCGGGCGCCTGGACCTCGTTCAGCGAGACGGCCAGGGGGACTTGGACCGTCTTGTTGAGGAGGGAGACGTCAAGTCCGGTACGCAGGACGACGGCACTGGCGCGGCCCTCCTCGGTAGCATGCGCGGCGCTCGCACCGGCCAGGACCGCGGGACCTGCGGCCAGGACGGTGGCCGTCGCCAGCGCGGCGAAACGGCGTGCGGGCATACGGAAGTTGGTGTCAGTCACTGTGGTGGGACCCTCAGTAGAGAATTGCTCGGGACCCCGAAAGAATTACGCAGGACGAGCGAACGTTCAGCGAACCAGGACGAGTTCACACGATCGTGGGTACGTCACTCACGTGTTCGACACAACGTCACCTCATGACACGGCCGTTCAGCACGACGTGTGACGGATCGGCCAGTACCCGTACGTCCGTTCGCGGGTCCTGCGCGTAGACGACGAGGTCGGCGGGGGCGCCCTCGACGAGCCCCGGCCGGCCGAGCCACGCCCGCGCTTTCCACGTCGTCGCCGCGAGCGCCTCGACCGCCGGGATCCCGGCGGTGACGAGTTCGGCGACCTCCTCGGCGACGAGGCCGTGCGGGAGGGTGCCACCCGCGTCGGTGCCGACGAAGACGGGGACCCCGGCGTCGTACGCGTTACGGACCGTGTCGTAGCGGCGTTCGTGCAGGCGGCGCAAGTGGTCCGCCCAGCGGGGGAACTTGGCCTCGCCGCCTGCCGCCAGGGTCGGGAACGTCGCGATGTTCACGAGGGTGGGGACGATCGCGACGCCCCGTTCGGCGAAGAGGGGGATCGTGTCGTCGGTGAGGCCGGTGGCGTGCTCGACGCAGTCGATGCCGGCCTCGACGAGGTCGCGCAGGGAGTCCTCGGAGAAGCAGTGCGCGGTGACGCGGGCGCCGAGGCGGTGGGCTTCGCCGATCGCCGCTTCCACGGCTTCGCGGGGCCAGGTGGGGGTGAGGTCGCCGGCCTCGCGGTCGATCCAGTCGCCGACCAACTTGACCCAGCCGTCGCCGCGTCGGGCCTCCTGGGCGACGTACGCGGTGAGGTCCTCGGGTTCGATCTCGTGGGCGTAGCCGCGGATGTAGCGGCGGGTGCGGGCGATGTGGCGGCCGGCTCTGATGATCTTCGGGAGATCGTCCCGGGCGTCGGCCCAGCGCGTGTCGGAGGGTGAACCGGCGTCGCGGATCAGGAGAGTTCCCGCCTCGCGGTCGGTGAGCGCCTGCTGTTCGGCGGTGTCCTGGTCGACGGGTCCGTGCGCGCCGAGGCCGACGTGGCAGTGGGCGTCGACGAGGCCGGGGAGCGTCCAGCCCTCGACGGTGCGGATGTCGCGGGCGGTGGGGGGACGGTCGTAGGAGATACGGCCGTCGATGATCCAGAGGTCGTCGCGGATGTCGTCCGGTCCGACGAGGATCCGGCCTTCGACGTGCAGCACCGCTTGATCGTTCATGGACAGCACACTAGTCAGCGTCTTCTTCGACGTCCGCACTCGCCGGGTCCAGCAGGCGGGACAGGAAGTGGCGGGTGCGTTCGTGGGCCGGGTCCGTGATGACCCGGGCCGGTGGGCCTTCCTCGACCACCACACCGCCGTCCATGAACACCACCCGGTCCGCGACCTCGCTCGCGAACGTCATCTCGTGGGTGACGACCATCATCGTCATGCCGTCGTCCGCGAGCATCCGCATCACCGCGAGGACGTCGCCGACGAGTTCGGGGTCGAGGGCGGAGGTGGGTTCGTCGAAGAGCATCACCTCGGGGTCCATCGCCAACGCCCGGGCGATGGCGACGCGTTGCTGCTGGCCGCCGGAGAGGGAGGCGGGGCGGGCGTGCGCCTTGTCCTGGAGGCCGACGCGGATCAAATTCTCGTGCGCGACGCGCTCGGCGGCTTTCCTGTCCCGCTTCAGGACCCGGCGTTGGGGCAGCGTGAGGTTCTCGGTGACGGTGAGGTGCGGGAAGAGGTTGAACTGCTGGAAGACCATGCCGATCCGCCGCCGTGCCGCGTCGATGTCGACGTCGGGGTCGGTGAGTTCGACTCCGCGTACGACGACTTTTCCGCGCGTCGGCTGTTCGAGCAGGTTGACGCAGCGCAGGAGCGTCGACTTGCCGGAGCCGGAGGGGCCGATGACGCAGACGACCTCGCCGCGTGCGACCTCCAGGTCGATGCCGCGCAGGACCTCGTTGTCGCCGAACGCCTTGTGGAGGCCGGTGACTTGGATCTCGGGAGTCACTTGGCCTCCATCCGCCGGACCACGAACCCGAGCGGCACGGTCACCAGGAGGTAGCAGAGCCCGGCGACCAGGATCGGCGTCGAGTTGGCCGTCGTACTGGCCAAGTCGCGGCCGTACTTGGACAGTTCGCGTTCCTCCAGGGTGACGCCGAGGAGCAGGACCAGGGAGGAGTCCTTGAACAGGATGATCAGTTCGTTGGTGAGGGGCGGCAGGATGATGCGGACGGCCTGCGGGACGACGACGGAGAGCATCGCGCGGGCGGGGCTGAATCCGAGTGAACGGGCCGCCTCCGTCTGCCCTTCGGGGACCGCCTGGATGCCGGCGCGGAACGTCTCCGCCATGTACGCGGCGCCGACGAGGCCGAGGGCGAGCGCGGCCTTGCCGTAGGTGCCGCCGACGATCTCGGTGCCGGGGAAGGCGAGCGGGACGGCGACGCCGATGAAGACGAAGATGAGCAGGGCGGGCAGGCCGCGGAAGATCTCGATGTAGACGCCGGCGACCCAGCGGTAGGGGCCGACGGACGACAGTCGCATCAGCGCGATGACCAGGCCGAGCACGAGGCCGAGCGCGAACCCGGACAGGGTGTACAGGACCGTGTTCTTCAGGGCCAGCGTGATGACGTCCGGGAACATCTGGCGGGCGATGTCGCCTTGCGCGAACTGGTTGCGCAGGCGCCCCCAGTCGGCGCCGAGGGCGAAGGCGAGGACGGCGGCGACGAAGACGGCGTACTGGGCGGCGCGGCTCAGCCGCTGTTTCTGGCGTCTCGTCAATGTGGCCTGCCGCACGCCCTGTTCGGTCATGACGCGGACGGCGAGGCGGCTGCGGCGTCGTACGGGCCGATCCATTTCTCGTACAGCGTCTTGTACGTGCCGTCCGAACGAGCCTGCGCGAGGGCCTTGTCGATGGCGGCGAGGAGTTTCGTGTTGCCCTTCTTGACCGTGAAGCCGTACTGCTCACCGGTGTTGAGGTTGTCGACGACCTTGAAGGCGTCCGCGTTCGCCTTGGTCTTCAGCCAGCCCTGGACGACGGGGTAGTCGATGATGACGGCCTTGACCTGGCCGGTGCGCAGGCCGTTGAGGACGGCGTCGGAGGACTCGAAGGAGACCGGGTCGAAGCCCTGTTTCTTCGCGTAGTCCTCGCCGGTCGTCTGGGCCTGCGCGCCCAGCTTGGCGCCCTTCGCCTTGACGTCGGCGAGCGAGGTGAGGCCGCTCGACCTGTCGACCAGGACGGCCTGGGTGGCGTCGAAGTAGGGGTCGGAGAAGTCGACGTTCTTCTTGCGTTCGGCGGTGATGGTCATACCGGCGGCGGCGACGTCGCACTGCCCCGAGTTGAGGAAGGCGCCGGTCTTGAAGTTCTCGAAGGGGGTGTCGAGGATCGTCTGTTTGACGCCGAGGTCCTTGGCGACGAGGTCGATGAGGGAGACGTCGAAGCCCTGGACCTTGCCGTCGATCTCCGACTGGAACGGCGGGTAGGGCAGGTGGGTGCAGGTCGTGAGCTGCCCGGCCTTGGCGAGTCTCACGCCGCCCGCGGTGGTCTTGGTGCCGCTGTCGCCGTCGTCGCTGGACGTGCAGGCGGTGAGGGCGGTAAGGGCGGTGAGGAGGAGGACAGCGGCGGTCAGGCGGGTACGGCGGCCGGGGAGCGGGTGCACATGGACCTCCGTGGGGGTTGCCCTGGTCTTCCCTGGTGTAGCTCTGCGGGCGTAGTGATGTAGTACCGACGATCGGGGAGGCCGGGCCGTCTCTCAAATCGGGCCGGGGGCGGTGGGGGCCGTACGGATGAACGGGCGCGGGTTTACGCTCTTGTGCGTCGACCGTTCGTGAGCAGCGAAAAGAGCAGCGCCGTGACCACCCATCCCCTCCTCGACCTCCCTCCGCTGAGTGCCCCCCGCTTCGCCGCGATCGAGGACCGGGTCGCGAAGCTGCTGGGCACCTCCCAGGACGTCGTGATCATGCAGGGCGAGGCGCTGCTGCCGCTGGAAGGGGCGATCCGGGCGACCGCGGGGCCCGGGACGACGGCCCTGAACATCATCACCGGCCCCTACGGGCAGACCTTCGGGAACTGGCTGCGGGACTGCGGGGCGACGGTGATCGACCTGGCGGTGCCGTTCCACACGGCCGTCACGGCGGAGCAGGTCCGCGAGGCGTTCGCCGCGCACCCCTCGATCGACTTCGTGTCCCTGGTCCACGCGGAGGCGGCGACCGGCAACACGAACCCCGTCGCGGAGATCGGGGAGGTGGTGCGGGAGCGCGGCGCGCTGTTCTACCTCGACGCCGTCGCCTCCATCGGCGCGGAACCCGTCCTGCCCGACGCCTGGGGTGTCGACCTGTGCGTCATCGGGGCGCAGAAGGCGATGGGCGGCCCCGCCGGGGTGTCGGCGGTGTCGGTGAGCGAGCGGGCGTGGGCGCGGATGGCCGCGAACCCGGGGGCGCCGCGCCGCTCGTACCTCTCCCTCCTGGACTGGAAGGAGCGCTGGGTCGACGCCGGCCGCAAAACCCTCCTGCACGCGCCCGCACAGCTGGAGATGCTCGCCCTGGAGGCGTGCGTCGAGCGCATCGAGGCGGAGGGCCTGGACGCGGTCATGTCCCGCCACACCGCCGCCGCTGCCGCGACCCGCGCGGGCGTAAGGGCGCTGGGCGGCGGCCTGGAGCCGTACGTGTACGACGCCGGCGAGGCGGCGCCGGTCGCGACGACCCTGCGGGCGACGTCGGGGATCTTGGCCTCGGAGCTGGTGGCCCGGGCCCTGGCGCTCGACCCCTCGGTGCCGCTCGCGGCGGGCGGGGGTGCGCTGGCCTCCGAGATGATCCGGGTCAACCACTACGGGGCCGATGCGGCGCTGGACGTGGTGGTGAGGTGCCTGTCCGTGCTGGCGGAGGTGCTGGTGGAGCGGGGTGTGTCGGTGGATGCCGGGGAGGCGGGGCGGGCTGCGGAGCGGGCCTGGGGGTAGTACCCGGGTAGTCCTGAGGTACGAGGATTTCGGCCATCCTCCGCGTCTTCGCGACGTCGCCGCCGTAAATCCCGCGCCTGCCTCTGCCGACTACGCCATGCTCCCCGTATGACGACCGACTCCTCCGCCCCCACTCCCCCACTGACCCTCCCCGACGGCCGTCCCATCCCGCCGTGGACGGCCGACGAGTCCGCGATGCTGGAGGGCTGGCTCGCCTACCACCGGGGGACCCTGGAGCTGAAGTGCTCCGGCCTGACCGACGAGCAGCTCCGGCGGACCGCCGCGGCACCCTCCGAGCTGACGCTCCTCGGGCTCGTCCAGCACATGGCCGAGGTCGAACGGAACTGGTTCCAGCGGACGTTCGCGGGTCTTGAGATGCCGTACGTGTACGAGGAGGAGAGCGGGTACCGCCTCTCCCCCGGCCGCGGCATCGACGAGGCGCTCGACGTGTGGCGACGGGAGATCGCCCGGGGTCAGGAGCTGATCGCCGGGCACTCCCTCGACGAGATCGGGCACCTCGCGGACGGCCCGCTCGCCGGGACGCCCCTCAACCTGCGCTGGATCCTGGTCCACCTGATCGAGGAGTACGCCCGGCACAACGGCCACGCGGACATCCTGCGCGAGGCGATCGACGGGACGCGCGGGGCGTGAGGGCGTGCGGGGTGAGAGCGAGCCGGCCGGTCTGCCGGTCGCCTCTCCCCCGTACGTACCCCCTACCTGAGAGTCAGCCCAGCGCCGGGTAGTCCGTGTACCCCTTCTCGGCGCCGCCGTAGTACGTCGCCGCGTCGGGCTGGTTGTACGGTCCCCCGGACTTGAGGCGTACGGGGAGGTCGGGGTTGGCGAGGAAGAGCTGGCCGTAGGCGATCAGGTCCGCGGTGCCGTCCTCGACGAGGGCGAGGGCGTCGGGGCCGGTGGGGCCGTCGGTCGCGGGGCTGAGGACGAACGTGTTGCCGAAGCTCTTGCGCAGGCTCAGGGTCAGCTCGCGGATGTCGCCGACCTCCATGACGTGGACGTAGGCGAGGTCCAGGCGGTCCAGCTCGGCGATCAGGGCGGTGTACGCCGGCTCGGGGTCGGGTTCCGAGATGTCGTTGAGGTGGTTGCCGGGCGAGAGGCGGATCGCGGTGCGGTGGGCGCCGATCTCGGCGACGACGGCGCGGGCGACCTCGACGGCGAAGCGGATGCGGTTCTGCGGGGAGCCGCCCCATTCGTCGGTGCGGTGGTTGGAGCCGGGCGCGAGGAACTGGTGGATCAGGTAGCCGTTGGCGCCGTGGAGTTCGACGCCGTCGAAGCCCGCGTCGATCGCGTTGCGGGCGGCGGAGACGAACTCCTGGACGGTCTCGCGGATCTCGTCGCCGGTCAGTTCGCGGGGCGCGACCATGTCCTTGGGGCCCTCGGCGGTGAAGACCTGTCCCTTCGCGGCGACGGGTGAGGCGCCGACGTTGACGACGCCGTCGGGCAGCAGCGAGGGGTGGCCGATGCGCCCGGCGTGCATGAGCTGGGCGAAGATCCGGCCCCCGGCCTCGTGCACGGCGTCGGTGACCGTGCGCCAGGCGGCGACCTGCTCGGCGGAGTGCAGACCGGGGGTACTGGGGTAGCCCTGGCCTACCACGGACGGCTGAATACCCTCGGTGATGATCAGCCCCGCCGTGGCCCGCTGGGCGTAGTACTCGGCGGTGAGGGCGGTGGGCAGACCTCCTTCCCCGGCACGGCTGCGCGTCATCGGGGCCATGACGATGCGGTTGGCGAGGGGGGTGCCGGCGAGGTCGATCGGATCGAACGCGGTGGTCATCGGGGCCTCCGGGAGACGGCGGGTCGTACGGCCGTTCATGACGGCCGTTCATCACGACCACTTATGTGGCCGACCAAGTAAGTCGGCGAACGCCACCCTATCCCACTTGTTTGGTCGGCCAAGCATTCTCGGGAACCCCGGCGGTAGACTTCCGGACAGCGGAAAACGACGCGGGGAGTGACCGATGGAGGCCGGGGAACACCAGGGCACCGGCGAGGCGCGGCCCTCCGGTCCGACGAACCACGCCCTGATCCGCACCGCCCGCGCGCACCGCCACACCAGCGCGCGCCTGCTGCGCGGCCTCGGTCTGCACCCGGGCCAGGAGTTGGTGATGATGCACCTCTGGGGCTGCGGCGCCGCCCGCCAGTCCGACCTCGTCAGACTCCTCGACCTCGACCCCTCGACGGTCACGAAGATGCTCCAGCGGCTGGAGCAGGCCGGCCACGTACGGCGCCTGCCGGACCCGGCGGACGGCCGCGCCGTCCTCGTCGAGGCCACCGACACCAGCTCGCACCTCCTGGAGGAGATCGAGCGGGTGTGGGCGGAGCTGGAGGAACGGTCCCTGGAGGGGTTCAGCGGCGCGGAACGGGACCAGTTTCTGTCGATGCTGCGGCGGGTGGAGGGCAACCTCTGCCCGGGGGACCGGCCGGAGGGCTGCTGATCCAGGGTCAGCGCAGCGCCTCCAGCAGCGCGTCCACGTCCTCCCGCGTGTTGTTGAGATGGAAGGACGCCCGCAGGTTCCCCGCCCGGTCGGACACTTGGATCCCCCGCCGCGCCAACTCCGGCTGCCGTACGCCCAGTCCGGGCACCGACACGATCGCCGAGCCCTCGGCGGGGAGCACCCGGTGGCCCAGCGCCTCGACTCCCGTACGGAACCTGTCGGCCAGCGCCAGGTCGTGCGCGTGGATCGTCGACACGCCCAGTTCCTCGATCAGTTCGAGGGACGCCCGCAGGCCCGCGTAGCTGAACAGCGCCGGTGTCGTGTCGAACCGCCGTGCGGAGTGGGCGAGTTCGGTGACCGGGCCGTAGCAGGCGTCCCACGGGGCCTCGGCCGAGACCCAGCTCGCCAGCAGCGGGACGAGGGTGCCGAAGTCCTCGGGGACCGTCAGGAACGCCGAACCGTGCGGGCCCAGCAGCCACTTGAAGGTGACGCTCGCCGTGTAGTCGTAGTCGCCCGCGTCGAACGGGAGCCAGCCCGCCGCCTGCGAGAAGTCGACGTACGTACGGGCGCCGTGCCGACGCGCCGCCTCCCGCAGTGCGGGGAGGTCCGCGATGCGGCCGTCGGCCGACTGGGCCGCGCTGACGGCGACCAGGGCCGTGCCGGGGCGGACGGATTCCGCGAGGCGCTCCAGGGGTACCGCACGGACCTTGAGGTCGTCCCGGACGTGGAACGGGTTCAGCACGGACGTGAAGTCGTCCTCCGCCGTGAGGACTTCGGCGCCCGGCGGGAGCGACGCGGCGATCAGGGCGGTGTGCGTGGCCACCGAGGGGCCCGCCGCGACGCGCTCGGCAGGGACGCCGGTGAGGCGTCCGTACGCCGCCCGGCAGGTCTCGACGTCCGCCCACAGGGGGTCCAGCGGCCGCCCCTGCGCCCGGAGCGCCACCGCTTCCTGGATCGCGGTGACGCTGCGGGTGGGGAGGAGGCCGCTGCTGGCCGTGTTGAGGTAGGTGGTGCGGGGAGCGAACTCGGTGCGGACGAGGTTCGTGAACGTCTCCATGCGTCCACTGTGGGGCCGCGGGGAGGGCCTCGTCCATCGCGACTTGCTACGCCGTACCCTCAACGAGCGCTGAACCGAGCCCTGGTCAGCGCTGCGGGACCTCGCAGCCGTCCGGGCCGCACGCCTGCGCGTCGCCCTGGTCGATCAGGGTCAGCGGGGAGCGCTCGCCCCACGCCTGGGTGAGGGCCTGCGTGAAGACCTCCGCGGGCTGGGCTCCCGAGACGCCGAACTTGCGGTCCAGGACGAAGAACGGGACGCCGTTCGCGCCCAGTTCGGCCGCCTCGCGCTCGTCCTCGCGGACGGCGTCGGCGTACGCGTTCGGGTCGGCGAGGACCGTGCGGACCGTGTCGGCGTCCAGACCTGCCTCGACGGCCAGCTCGACGAGCCGCTCGTCACCCTCCGTGTACACGGAGCGCTCCTCCGCGAAGTTCGCGCGGTAGAAGATCTGGAACAGCTCGCCCTGCTTGCCGTGCTCCTTCGCGAGGTGCAGGACGCGGTGCATGTCGAAGGTGCTGCCGTGGTCACGGCCGCGCGTGCGGTACGTGAGCCCCTCGGCCTCCGCCTGCGCGCCGACGTTGTCCTCGGCGGCCTGCGCCTGCGCCTCGCTCATCCCGTACTTCTTCGCGATCATCGGGACGACCGGGCCGATGTCGCTCTTGCTCCGCCCCGGGTCCAGCTCGAACGACCGGTGCACGACCTCGACCTCCCCCTTGTGCGGGAAGGCCGCCAGCGCCTTCTCGAAGCGGGCCTTGCCCACGTAGCACCACGGGCAGGCGATGTCGCTCCAGATCTCGACGCGCATGTTCCTCGGCTCTTTCCGGTCTCGTCCGACGACGGAGACTCCCTCCGCCGCCTTACGTGAACGTTCAACCAGCCCGGTTCATTCCCGGGCCCCCCGCCGGCGGTGGAAAACCGGTGGAACGCCGCCCCCGCCTGCCCCTAGCCTGCTCAGCGGCCACGTCGCCCAGGCAAAGGACGTCCGTTGTACACCGTGTGAGACCCCCCGATTGCTGATCTGTCGCGCGTCGCGCCCATGCGCCGCGCTCCTTTCTGCTGCGGTCTTCTCACTGGAACCGGTGTACTCCCTTGCTCAACACCTGGCTCACGACCTGGTTCGTCATGCCCACCCGCATGCCGCTCGTCATCCGCCGTTGCCGCACGTGCGCGTCCGACCGCTTTCGGGCGGACGGCAAGTTCCGGGTCAACGCGAACCACAAGCTCCTCGACATCTGGCTCCTCGTGCTGTGCACGTCCTGCGGGGAGACGGCGAAGCTGACGGTCCTGGAGCGGGCGCACGTCCGCTCCGTGCCGCCCGGTCTGCTGGACCGGCTGCACGCCAACGACCCCGCCCTGGCGGCCGAGTTGCTCCAGGACCCGGCGGTACGGCGACGCAACCGCGTCGCCCTCGACTGGACCGGCGCCTGGCGTCTCGACACGGGCGGGATGGCGCATCCGGAGCGCGACGCGGTCGACGTGTCGGTCCGCTTCACGGCGTCGGTCCCCGTACGGCCGGTGCGGCTGGTCGCCGAAGGGTTCGGTCTCTCACGGGCCGAGGTCGAGCGCCTGCTCGCGCAGGGGAGGCTCGTCTCGGCCGTCCGCCTGGGCGGCAAGCTCTCCGGCGACTTCGCTTTCACCCTGAAGCGCTGAGCACCGCGTACCGCAGATACAGGTGGTGGTCCCCCTCCCCCGGCGGATTCTCCGGGTCGGGGGCCCACCCCTGGCGGGCGTAGAACGCCTGGGCGCGGGTGTTGTCGACGTGGACGTCCAGTACGGCGCTCTCGCGGCCGTCCGCACGCCATCGGCTGACGCAGGCCGCGTGCAGTGCCGTGCCGAGGCCCGTGCGCCAGTGTTCGGGGTCGATGTGGAACTGGAAGAGCTTCACGACTGATCGGACGTCGCCGGGCGGGCGGAAGGAGGCGATGCCCACGATGCGTTCGCCGTCCGCCGGGTCGAGGGCGCACAGCACGCGCCCGGCCGGGTTCTCGATGGCCGTCCGCCACGCCGCGAGCCAGTCCGTGCCGTCCTCGGGGAGGCCGTCGGGGTAGTAGGTGGCGCGGGCGCGGCGGTGGAGGGCCGCGATCGGCTCGGCCTCGGAGAGCCGTGCTGCGCGGATCAACTGCCGTCCCTCAAGTCCTCGGGCCAGTACGGGCGGTACTCGATGTGGTCGTACGTGACCACGCACTGCTCGCCCATCGGGGACTGCGCCATGAAGCCGACCAGCGCCGCGCCCGTCTCGTCCGCGTCACCGAGGGTGAAGAGGCGTACGAAGATCCACTGGTCGCCGTCCCGGGAGGCGTGGAAGGCGAGGGCCCGGCCGGTGCGGCTGATCCGGAGCCATACCGAACTGCCGTCCACGGTGAAGGAGTTGGCGTCGTCCGAGTGGCCCCGGGTGACGACCGTGCAGACGGTCGGGACGGCCGGTGACAGCTCCAGGCAGAGTTTCGCCCAGGCCCGGTCGCCGACATGGACGTACAACACCCCCGCGTCGAAAGCCGACTTGAAGCCGACCGTGACGCGCGCGATGAGCTGGAAGTCCCCCTCGGGGGCGCCCAGCAGGCGGGGTGCGTCGGAGGCGGGCTCCAAGGACTCCTCGGTGGGCGAGACGAACCGGTCCTGCCGCGCCCCGGCCCACCCGCTGAGTACGCCGTCGTCGTAGGACCAATGGCCGTCGGGGCCGTAGGTCCGGAGGGGGAAAGGGAGTTGGGGCAGCGAAAGATCCATGCCTGAATCATCGCCGCCCCTGTCTCCTGCGGTCTAGCGCTCCAGGACCCCGTTGAAGCGCCGGGGCAGCCCGAGCTCGTTCTCGTCGCGCAGTTCCACCGGCAGCAGGGCGGCCGGCGTGGTCTGGTAGACGACCGGCCGCATCCAGCGCTCGATCGCCGTGCCGCCGACGGACGTCGACGTGGACGTCGTGGCCGGGTACGGGCCCCCGTGGTGCTGGGCGGCGGCGACGGCGACGCCCGTGGGCCAGCCGTTGACCAGGACGCGGCCCGCCAGCGGCGTCAGCTCCGCGAGGATGTCGGTGCCCCGGCCCTCGCCCGCGGCCTCGGCCTCCGAGAGCTGGACGGTGGCCGTCAGGTTCCCGGGCAGGCGGGACAGGACGGAGGTGACCTCGGCGTCGTCCTGGTAGCGGACGACCACGGTCACCGGGCCGAAGCACTCTTCGAGGAGGAGGTCGTGGGCGCCCTCGGTGGCGAGGCGGGCGGCCGGGACCGTGAGGAAGCCGGGGCTGACCGTGTGGTCGCCGCCCGCGCCCGGGGTGACCGGGGACTCGACGTCGGGGAGCTGGGCGCGCTCGGCGACGCCCGCGACGAAGTTGTCGCGCATGCGGTGGTCGAGCAGGACGCCCGCGTCGGTGTCGCTGACGGCCGCCGTGAGGGACTTGACCAGGCCGTCGCCCGCCTCGCCGGCGGGGACGAGGACGAGGCCCGGCTTCACGCAGAACTGGCCGACGCCGAGGGTCATGGAGCCGGCGAGGCCCGTGCCGATGGCCTCGGCGCGCTCGGTGGCGGCGGCCTCGGTGACGACGACGGGGTTGAGGGAGCCCAGCTCGCCGTGGAAGGGGATGGGCGTGGGGCGCGCGGCGGCGGCGTCGAAGAGGGCGCGGCCCCCTCGGATGGAGCCGGTGAAGCCCGCGGCGGCGACCAGCGGGTGCTTGATCAGCTCGACGCCGGCCTCGAAGCCGTGGACGAGGCCGAGGACTCCCGCCGGGATGCCGTGCGCGGCGGCGGCGCGGCGGATCACCTTGGCGACCAGCTCGGACAGGGCCGGGTGGTCGGGGTGGGCCTTGACGACGACCGGGTTGCCGGCCGCGAGCGCGCTCGCGGTGTCGCCGCCGGCGACCGAGAAGGCGAAGGGGAAGTTCGAGGCCGAGTAGACGGCGACGACGCCCAGCGGGACCTTGTAGCGACGCAGGTCCGGGATGGGCGGGGTGGCCGTGTCGTCGGGGTGGTTGACGACGACGTCGAGGAAGGCGCCCTCGTCGACGATGGCCGCGAAGGCGCGCAGCTGGTAGCAGGTGCGGGCCAGCTCGCCGTTGAGGCGGACCGGGCCGAGCGCGGTCTCCGCGTCGGCGGTCTCCACGAGGGCTTCCTTGGCCGCTTCGAGCTGCTCGGCGGCGCCGCGCAGGAAGGCCGCGCGGACGGCGCGGTCGGCGAGGGAGGCACGGGCGCCGTGGGCGGCGCGGACGGCGACGTCGACCTCCTGGGCCGTCGCCTCGTCGGCGACCTGCTCCCGCTGCTTCCCGGTTCGGGGGTCGACACTCCAGACTGGTGCTGCTGCCACCGGGGGTCCCTCCAACAAGTCGTGCCGCGGTGTCCTGTCACCACCAGCGCTGTTCGATATACTGAACACTGTCTGTGCTGGTGAATATGCTGTTGCAGACTATAACTTCAGCTTCTTGTCGAACGAAGGGGTCACAGTCGATGTCGGCAGGCGAGGCGGGGGGCGGGGCCCAGGTCAAGTCCGCGGTGCGGACGGTCGAGCTGCTGGAGTACTTCGCGGGCCGGCCCGGGATGCACTCCCTCGCGGCGGTCCAGGAGGCCGTCGGGTACCCCAAGTCCAGCCTCTACATGCTGCTGCGCACGCTCGTGGAGCTGGGCTGGGTGGAGACGGACGCGACGGGCACGCGGTACGGCATCGGCGTGCGCGCGCTGCTGGTCGGTACGTCGTACATCGACGGCGACGAGGTCGTCGCGGCGGCCCGCCCGACCCTGGACCGGCTGTCGGACGACACGACCGAGACCATCCACCTCGCGCGCCTCGACGGCACGAACGTCGTCTACCTCGCGACCCGCCAGTCCCAGCACTACCTGCGCCCCTTCACACGCGTGGGCCGGCGCCTGCCCGCCCACTCGACGTCCCTGGGCAAGGCCCTCCTGTCGACGTACACGGACGAACAGGTCCGCAAGATGCTCCCGGAGACCCTCCCGGCGCTCACGGAGCACACGATCACGGACCGCGAGAAGCTCATCGAGGAACTGCACGTCATCCGCGAGCAGGGCTTCTCCGTGGACCGCGAGGAGAACACGCTCGGCCTGCGCTGCTTCGGCGTCGCGATCCCCTACCGCACGCCCGCGCGGGACGCGATCAGCTGCTCCGTCCCGGTGGCCCGCCTCACGCCCGCGCACGAGCAGCTCGTCAAGGACGCCCTCTTCGACGCGCGCGACCGGCTGACCCTGGCGACCCGGAGGCTCTGAACCGCATGGACGTCGTACTGCGCGCGGTGCACGACAGCGATCTGCCGGTCTTCTTCCGGCTGATGGCCGACCCCGAGGGCCTGCACATGGCCGCCTTCACCCCCGAGGACCCGACGGACCGGGACCGTTTCGACGCGCACTGGAAGCGCAACCGCGCCTCCGACGCCGTGATGCGCACGATCCTGGCCGACGGGGACGTCGTCGGGCACGCGGCGGTGTACGGCGACCCGGGCGAGCGGGAGGTCACCTACTGGGTCGACCGCTTCTACTGGGGGCGCGGGATCGCGACGGCCGCGCTGCGGGCGCTGCTCGCGGAGGTTCCCGAAAGGCCGCTGCACGCGCGCGCGGCGCTCGACAACAAGGGGTCGCTGCGGGTCCTGGAGAAGTGCGGGTTCCGGGAGACCGGGCGGGACACCGGGTACGCGAACGCGCGCGGGGGCGAGATCGAGGAAGCCGTCCTGGTGCTGGACGCCTGACGGACCGTACATGAACGTCGGGTGAGAAAACGGGCGGACGGGAACTCTCCGGTCCTCGCGCTCGTCCTTTTGTTCGTATGAACAGGACCATCAGGCGTACCGCCGTCTTCGCGCTGCTGCTCGTGTTCGCCCTGCTGGTGAGGGCAACCTGGGTGCAGTTCTACGAGGGGCAGGCGCTCGCGGACGACCAGCTGAACCGACGGAACGCGATCGAGACGTACTCGGACCCGCTCGGGAACATCATCGTGGCCGGGAAGGCGGTCACGGGGTCGGGCCGGACGAACGGCGACCTGAAGTACAAGCGGACGTACACGGACGGCGAGCTGTACGCGGCGGTGACGGGCTACGCCTCGCAGGCGTACGCGCCGACGCAGCTGGAGGGCATCTACGCGGACGTGCTGAACGGCACGGACACGCGCCTGAAGACCGTGATGGACACGGTCACGGACAAGCGGGCCGACCCGGGGAACGTGATCACGACGATCGACCCGGCCGTCCAGAAGGCCGCGTACGACGCCCTCGGCGACAAGAAGGGCGCGGCCGTCGCGATCGACCCGAAGACCGGGCGCATCCTCGCGACCGTGTCGACCCCGTCGTACGACCCCTCGGCGCTGACGGACGCGGACACGGCCGGCTCGGCCTGGAAGAGCCTCAACGCGGACGCCGACAAACCGCTCGTCAACCGCGCGCTGCGCCAGCCGCTGCCCCCGGGGTCGACGTTCAAGCTGGTCGTGGCGGCCGCCGCGCTGGAGGACGGCCTGTACGACGACGTGGACGCGCGGACGGACAGCGAGAACCCGTACACCCTGCCGGGGACCCGGCAGGTGCTGGCCAACGAGAGCGCGTCCGCGCCGTGCGAGAACGCCTCGATCCGGGTCGCGCTCCAGTACTCCTGCAACAACGTCTTCGCGCACATGGCCGTCCAGTTGGGGCAGGACAAGGTGCGGGCGATGGCGGAGAAGTTCGGGTTCAACGACCAGGCGCAGGACGTGCCCGTGCGCGCGTACGCCAGCGTCTACCCGAAGGGCATGGACCCGGCGCAGACGGGCCTGACCGGCATCGGCCAGTTCGACGTGACGGCGACGCCGCTCCAGATGGCGATGGTCTCGGCGGCTATCGCGAACGGCGGCAAGCTGGTCTCGCCGCACATGGTGTCGCAGGTGACGAACAGCGGCGGGGACGTCCTGGAGGACGTCGACGGGGAGGCGTCCACGAAGCAGGTCGTCAGCTCGAAGACCGCCGAGCAGCTCCAGTCCGCGATGCAGACGGTCGTCCAGGACGGGACGGGGACGAACGCGCGGATCAGCGGGGCGACCGTCGGCGGCAAGACGGGGACGGCCCAGCACGGCGAGAACAACTCCAAGACGCCGTACGCCTGGTTCACGTCGTACGCGAAGGCCGGGGACAAGGAGGTCGCCGTCGCGGTGATGGTCGAGCAGTCGGACGCGGCGCGGTCGGAGGTCAGCGGGAACGGGCTGGCCGCCCCCGTCGCCAAGGCGATGATGGAGGCGGCCGTCAAGAGCTGACCCTCACGCGGAGGAACCTACTTCGTGCCGAGCACCTGCTCGATCGGGTCGATCGCGAAGTACACGGCGAACAGCGCGGACGTCCCCCACAGCAGCCAGTGGACGTCCTTGGCCTTCCCGAGGACCGTCTTGATGAGGACGTACGCGAGGAACCCGGCGCCGATGCCGTTCGTTATGGAGTACGTGAAGGGCATCACGGCGATGGTGAGGAAGGCGGGGATGGCGATCTCGTAGCGGTCCCAGTCGATGTGCTTGACCTGGGTCATCATCAGGAAGCCGACGGCGATGAGGGCGGGCGCGGCGGCCTGGAGGGGGACGATCGTGAGGAGCGGGGTGAAGAAGAGGGCGAGGGCGAAGAGACCGCCGGTGATCAGGTTGGAGAACCCGGTGCGTGAGCCTTCTCCGACGCCCGCCGCGGACTCGATGTAGGAGGTCGCGGAGGACGAGGAGGCGGCACCGCCGGCGACGGCCGCGGCGCCGTCGATGAGGAGGACACGGCCGAGGTTCGGAACCTTGCCCTCCTCGTCGAGCAGGCCCGCCTCCGCGCTGATCCCGACGACCGTGCCCATGGTGTCGAAGAAGTCCGACAGGATCAGCGTGAAGACCAGCAGGACGACGGTGATCACGCCGACGCCGGGTGCCGAGAACGCGCCGAACAGGCTGAAGTGGCCGATCAGCCCGAAGTCCGGGGTGTCGACGACCTTGTCCGGCCAGCTCGGCGTCGTCAGGCCCCAGCTCTTGATGTCGGCGACCGCGTCGATGGCCATCGCGAGGGCGGTCATGGCGACGATGCTGATCAGGATCGCGCCCTTGACCTTGCGCGCGAGCAGCCCGATGGTCAGCAGGACGCCGAGGCAGAACACGAGGATCGGCCAGCCGGAGAGGGTCCCCGTACCGCCGAGCTGAACCGGCACGGTGGTGTTCGCGGCGTCGGGGATACGGGTGACGAACCCGGCGTCGACGAACCCGATGAACGCGATGAACAGCCCGATCCCCACGCTGATCGCCTGCTTCAGCGGCTGCGGTATCGCGTGCATCACGGCCTCGCGCAGCCCGGTGACGACGAGCGCGCAGATCAGCAGCCCCTCCAGGACGACGAGGCCCATCGCGTCGTCCCAGCTCATCAGCGGGGCGATCTGGAAGGCGACGACCGCGTTGAGGCCGAGTCCGGCGGCGAGGGCGAGCGGGAGGTTGCCGCCGACACCCATGACGATCGTCATCACGGCGGCGACGAGCGCGGTGGCGGTGGTCAGCTGGACCGGGTCGAGGGTGTGGCCGTACTTGTCCTTCGCGCTGCCCAGGATGATCGGATTCAGGACAAGGATGTAGGCCATCGTGAAGAACGTCGCGAGGCCACCGCGCGTCTCCCGGGCGAACGACGAGCCGCGTTCGGAGATCCGGAAGTACCGGTCGACGCTGTTCGGCGCGGGTGGTGCGGCGCTGGGCCGGTCGGTCTTCTGCTGCGCCTCGGACATGGCGGACACTCCTGGTTGCCTGGTGGATCAGTGTGCGGATGCTGGCTGGATTGTTCCCGCGCTGAACTCTCTTCAGGTTTTCGACGTGTTACGGATTCGGGCTCCGCAACGTCCGGTCCCGCACGTGGCGTTCGAAGACCCGTACGAACCAGGCAAGTCGATCACTGCTACGCTTCCGCATCTCGTCCCGGCAATCTCCCCGGGGCATTCCCATGTCATTCACATGCCACACAGAAGAGGTCAACCCGTGGGCACTGTCGTGGACGACGCCGCCTCCGTGGAGTTCCATGCCTTCTTCGACCGCCACTACGCCGAACTGTCGCGGCTGGCCTACCTGTTGACCGGTGAGTCGGACACCGCCGACGATCTCGCGGCGGACGCGCTGCTCGCGCTCTGGCACCGCTGGGACCGGGTGCGCGCGGCCGACCACCCGGTGGCGTACGCCCGTGGGGTCGTCGCCAACCTGGCCCGGACGAAGATCCGCAGCGCGGTGCGGGAGCGGCGCAGGATCGCGCTGTTCTGGTCGCAGCGCGAGGAGAAGACGGAGAACCCGGATGTCGCCGGCGTGGTGGACGTGCAGTCGGCGCTGCGTAGACTCCCCTTCCGCAAGCGCGCCTGTGTCGTGCTGCGGCATGCCTTCGACCTCTCCGAGAAGGACACCGCGCTCGCGCTGGGGATCTCGGTCGGTACGGTGAAGAGCCAGACCTCCAAGGGGATGGCCGAGTTGCAGAAACTGCTCGGCGCCGAGAAGGTTCCGAAACGGGTGCACGTCGCCATGGCGCGCACCTCCGAGTCCGCGGGAAGGGACCGATGACGATGCGGCGGGACGTGCACGACGACTTGCGCGCCCGGCTGCACGAGGCGGCCGAGCAGCACGAACCCGACCGCGCGCGCATCCTGGCCCGGGTGGAGCGCGGCATGATGGCCGAGCCGGAGCGGCAGAGCCACCGTTCGACGCGGCCGGTCCTCGGGTGGGCGCGGATCGTGGGCGCGACGGCGGCGGTCGCCGGGATGCTCGCGGTCGGCGGGTACGCGGTGGCGTCGGCGGTGAAGAGCGAGCCGCCGGCCGAGCAGACGGTCGCGGTCTCCCCCACGCCGATGGTGTCGCCGGACGCGACGAGCCGCCCGCCGAAGTCGCCGTCCCCCTCGCCGAGTTCGGGGGGCGGGAAGCCCAGGTCCACGGCACCGGAGCCGACTCCGGAGCGCGGTTCGCCGACCGCGCCGTCGCCTTCCGCGGCCGTGCTGCCCCCGGCGGACGGCCACGAGGACGGGCCGCTGTGGTCCGACGGCTCGGTGGACCCGCACAGCAACGACTTCTGGGCGCAGAGCAACATCACCGTCAAGACGTCGAAGGAACTCACCGCGCTCACCGTGCAGTTGAAGGTCGCGCAGACCGGCGGGGTGACGAACACGGGGGCCTGGCGGTCGCTGCCGGAGAACGACTACACGTTCACCGTCGCGGAACAGGACGGGTTCCTGGTCTACACGTGGGTGCTCAAGGACGGGAGCAAGGTGTCTCCCGGGGAGTGGGTCTTCGCCGGCCAGTACGACCATGACCGGGGCGGGCGGGACGCGCGGGACGACACGTACGTGATCTCCGGGACCGCCGAGGGCAAGGTGCGGTCGGTCGGCGGGGACTTCGCGGCGACGGACTGAGCGGCGAAGGGGCGGGCGCCGGGTCGTCGGCGGGCTCGGTCGCGGCGAGTTCGGTCGCGGCGAGTTCGGTCGCGGCGGGCTCGGTCGCGGCGGGCTCGGTGAAAAAGTTTCCGTATCAGCGGCAACTCTTTCCCCACCGGCGGCGACTTCAGGGCGGCACCACCTCCCTGAACGACGGAGCACCACCCTTGAGCACGCACAGAAAACGCCTCTCCCGCCGCCGTGTCCTCGGCGGCAGCGCCATCGCCGTCGCCGCGGCGGGCGCGGCCGGGGTCGCCGGGTTCGTCTCGTCCGCGTCGGCAGCCGCCTTCGGATACGCCGACGACGGCAAGAACTACGTGGTCACCACGGGCGCGTCCCTGGTCTTCAAGGTGTCCAAGGCGACCGGCGACCTCACCTCGCTGGTCTACAAGGGCAAGGAGTACGAGGGGTACGGCGGCCGGCACTCGCACGTCGAGTCGGGTCTCGGCACCGCGACCGTCACCGTCAAGCAGTCCGGGTCGACGATCCTCGTCAAGGCGGTGCACGGCCCGCTCACCCAGTGGTACGCGGCCCGCAGCGGCCAGGACAACGTGTACCTGTGGACGGACAAGGCCGACGCGTCGTTCACGGCGACGCGTTTCCTCGTCCGCCTCAAGCCGGGCGTCTTCCCGGGCGGGGGCTCGGACTCCTGGATCGAGGCGTCGGACAAGGTGATCGAGGCGGGGGACGTCTGGCGGCGGGCCGACGGCACGACCCACTCCAAGCACTACTCCGGCAAGCGGGTCATCGACTACGACTACATCGGCTTCAAGGGGTCGAACTCCGCGCTGTGGATGGTGCGTTCGAACCACGAGAAGGCGTCCGGCGGCCCCTTCTACCGCTCGCTGCTGCGCCACTCCAACGATCTCGGGGCGGGTCTGTACGAGATCCTCCACTACAACCAGGCCCAGACCGAGCCGGAGCGGTTCGGCCTCCAGGGCCCGTACGTCCTCGCCTTCACCGGCGGCGCGGCTCCCGCGTCGTCGCTGCTGCACGGCAACCTCGACACGTCCTGGGTCGACGGGCTCGGCATCACCGGCTGGGTCGGGAAGAAGGGGCGCGGCAAGGTCGCGGGCGTCGGGCTGAAGGGCATGTCCTCGGCGCACCCGTACACGGTGGGGTTCGCCAACGCGGACGCGCAGTACTGGGCGAAGGCGGCGAGCGGGACCGGCGCGTTCTCGTGCCCGGGGATGCTGCCGGGGACGTATCGACTCACCGTCTACAAAGGTGAGTTGGCTGTGCACCGGACGACCGTGAAGGTGACGGCGGGGGCGACGACAGCCCTCAACTCCCTTTCCATCAGCGGCGATCCGTCAACGGCCAAGGTTCTCTGGCGACTCGGCGACTGGGACGGCACGCCCTCGGAGTTCAAGAACGCGGCCCTCATGACGTACGCGCACCCCTCCGACGCGCGCGCCGCGAAGTGGACGGGGAACGTGACGATCGGGAGCGGGGACGCGGCGTCGTTCCCGGCGTACATGTGGAAGGCCGTCAACGACGGGGTGCGGGTGTACTTCAAGCTGACGGCCCAACAGGCTTCCGCGGCACGGACGTTGCGGATCGGGGTGACGGACGCGTTCGCGGGTGGGCGGCCCCGGGTGACGGTGAACGGGTGGACGTCGGCGGTGCCCGTGGCGCCGGCCCAGCCGTCGACACGATCACTGACGACGGGGTCGTACCGGGGGAACAACCACACGTTCACGTACACGATTCCGGCGTCGGCGCTGGCGGCGGACAATGTGCTGACGCTGAACATCGTGAGCGGTTCGAGCGGCGAGACGTTTCTGAGCCCGGGGACCTCTTTCGACTGTATCGACCTATTGGCGTGAGCCGAGGGTGTCGTTCCCGTTGCCGGATGCCGTGCTGTTCTCGACGGTGACGGGAGAGGAGAACTGCCACAGGTCCAATGCGTCGTCCGCGTTGTCGTGGAGGCGTGCGCCGGTGATTCTGTTCCCCTCTCCCGAGCCGAAGGTGACCGCTATTCCGTCGGCGTTATGGCCGTTTCCGGACGTGTCGTCGTTTCCGTGGCTGTCCAGGTTCTGGATCAGGTTCCCGACCGTCCTGTCACCGCGCAGCGTGAATCCGGAGGCCCCGTTGTTCATGGTGACGAGGTTCCTGAAGACGCCGCCGGTGGACGAGGTGACGACGACGCCCTGAGCAGGCGAGTTCTGGAAGGTGAGGTTCTCGACGGTCCAGTGGCTGCCGTGGACGGCGAGAAGCCAGGAGCCTGCGGGGAGTTTCGATCCGTCGATGCTCGCTTTCTCTTTCCGGTATGCCGTGAGGGTGATTCCGTCGGCCGCGGATCTGAGCGTGGCGGACGGTGTGTACGTTCCCGCGCGCACCTGAATGGTCGTTCCGGTGACCGCGTTCTCGACGGCGGATTCGAGTTCTGCGGTACTGGACACCGTGATCGTGCCGGAGGCCGCGCGGGCACTGTCGTCCGAGAGCCCCAGACAGAAACCGCCGACTCCGGCGGAAAGGGAAATCGCCGCGGCGATCGAGAGCGTACGGGTTCTGCGATGGCGTCCGGTGCCGATCCGCACAGGTTTTTCCTTTCCTCGGGAACAGGATCGGAGACGAGTCGTCACCGCACCGGGAAAAGGTTGCCGTCCCCGCGAAAGCCGATCGCAACTTTTCGCGGGGACGGCGCCGCCGGGCGTCAGTTCATGGTCGAGCCGATGGTCGTCGACCCGGTCGTGAGGAACGTCGTCGCGGGCAGAGTCCCGCTGGAGCTGCGGGAGTTGTACGCCGAGGAGGCGTCCGTGGACCGGAAGGCCGGCGTACTGACCCCGGAGTCCCAGTTGTTGCCGGAGGACGCGACGCCCGACCCCTTGCTGACCGAGCCGCCGCCGTTGCTGACGGCGAGGTTCTTGCCGAGCTTCGCGGAGCCGGTCGCGAAGTAGTAGCCCCACTTGCTGTTGGCGTACGCGGTGGTGCGGTTGATGACGATCGCGCCGGTGTTGCTGTTCTCGGTGAAGCCGTTGCCCGCGTTGCCCCAGGCCGCCGAGTTGTTGACGACGTGGGCGACGGAGGGCCCGTTGCCGCCGAGCTTGTACCCGTTGCCGTTGCCCTCGAACGCGGAGTCGCCCCAGCGGTTGACGCCGTTGCCGAAGGCCCAGGTGTGCTCGATGGTGACCGGCGAGGAGAACGACCAGAGGTCGATCCCGTCGTCCGAGTTGTTGTAGAGGCGCGCTCCGGTGACGAGGTTGCCGCTGCCGGAGCCGAACTTGATGGCGACGCCGTCCGCGTTCTGGCCGTGCGTGGCGGCGTCGTAGTTGCCGTAACTGTCCAGGTTCCTCACGGTGTTGTTCACCGTGTTCGCGCCGGTCAGGGTGAAACCGGAGTCGCCGCCGTTGATGGTCTTGATGTTGTTCCAGGTGGTTCCGGTGCAGGACTGGCAGACGACCGCGCTGTCCCTGGAGTTCTGGAAGGTGATGTTGGAGACGTTCCAGTAGGACGCGGTCAGCTTGAAGATCCAGGCGCCCGCGGCCATCGAGGACCCGTCGATCTTCACGGTCTCCGAGCCGTACGCGGTGAGCGTGATCGGCGAGCCGGAGGTGCCGTTGGCCGTCGACTGGAGGGTGGCCGTCGGGTAGTAGGTGCCGCCGCGCACCTGGATGACCGTACCGGCGGTGGCGTTCTTGATGGCGCTCGCGAGGTCGGTGGAGTTGCTGACGACGACGGTCGCGGCCTGCGCCTGGCCGGGCAGGACGGCGAGCCCGGCCCCGAGGATCAGGGCGGCGAGTGCGCCGAGGGGGGTGAGAACGGTACGACGAGACATGGAGTGCGGTCCCTTTCGCCGTGTGGGGATGGGGAGTTGGGGTGGTGCTAGTGGTGCGCTCGGGGACGCCAGTTCCCGAGGTAGGTACGCGGGGTGTGCGTGACCGCTTCCGCGTCCGTCAGGTGGGGCCGGTTCTCCGGCACCGGAATCACCGCGCCGGGGCCTGAGTTGGCGTACTCGGCGAAGCGCATGCTCTGCCACGGGTACGCGTCGCGCATGTTGGTGTAGGGGGCGACCGCGTCGATGCCGGACCCGATCCAGGTGTCCCGAACGACCAGGGAGGGCCAGGCGGTTGTCTCGTACGAGGGCACCCAGGGCCGCGCGATCTTGTACGCCGCGTCCTCGGCGCCGGAGGTGATCCGGCCGCGCACGGCGAGGAAGCCGTAGGGGTTGGCGCGGGCCGTGGCGGGGGCGAAGACCATGCCCTTGGGGGTGAAGGACACGTCCCGCTGGAGGGTGTGGAAGCGGCAGGACTCGAAGACCGCGCGGGCCCGCCCGAAGACGAAGTCGACGTCTCCTTCTATGTGGCAACGCCGGTAGTAGTGGCGGTCGAAGACGTCCAGCGCGGTGGTGTCCGCGAACAGGGTGTCCTGGTGGGCCAGGAGACGGACGCTCTCGACGTGCGTGCGGTCCCCGGTGAGGTAGGCGGCGACCGCCTGGGTGCCGGTGATGTCGGGGTGGTCGGCGCGCAGCCAGTCGTTGGCGAGCGTCAGGTCCAGGACGGTGAGACCGGGCGCCGCCGAGGTGAACGTCGCGGAGCCGGCCGTGCCGTAGGTGCCCGAACCGTCGGGTTTCGGCGTGCCGTTGGCGTTGTCGTAGACGATCACGGCGGCGCGGGGGTCCCGGACGGCTCCCCTGATCGTCAACTCCGCTTTGTCGGCGGGGATGTTGACGACCTCGCGGTACGTGCCGGGGTGCACGACGATCGTCCAGCCGGGGCCGGTGACGCGGTCCACGGCGGCCTGGACGGAGTCGCCGGGGCGGACGTGGGCAACTCGCCTCGCGGCTACGGCGGTTGCGGGCACTGCTGTTGTGATCGCTACGGCGGTCCCGCCCATCAGGAAAGCACGGCGCCGCATCTCAGCACCCCTCCGGTTCCCAGTCGCCCAGATACGCGGCCCGGGTCGCCGACTCGGCCTGTACGGAGGTGAGTTGAGGACGGTTCTCCGGCACCGAGATCACCGCGCCGGGACCGGAGTTGCGGTACTCGGCGAAGCGCTGGCTCTGCCAGGGGAAGCTGTCCGACATGTTCGTGTACGGCGCGACCGCGTCGATCCCGGTGCCGAGGTGCGTCTCGCGGACCGTCAGCATCGGGCGGGCCGTCGTGTCGGAGCTGGGCACCCAGGGGCGAGCCAACTTGTAGTAGGCGTCCGGTGCTTGGCTGGAGACCCGGCTGCACGAGACGAGGTAGCCGCGCGGGTTGGCGCCGGCCGTGGAGGGCGCGAAGACGAAGCCGTACGGCGCTCCCGCGAGGTCGGTGCGGTCGAGTGTGCGGAAGTGGCAGCGTTCGAAGACGGCGGTGGCACGGCCGAAGACGAAGTCGACGTCGCCCTCGACGTAGCAGTCCGTGAAGTACTGGCGGGCGAAGGCGGCGAGGTTCGACGAGTCGGCGTACAACGTGTCCTGGTGGCCCAGGAAACGGCAGTGGTGGAAGGCGCTGCGGTCGCCCTGGACCTTGATGGCGACGGCCTGGGTGCCGGTGATGTCGGGGTGGTCGGCGCGCAGCCAGTCGTTGGCGAAGGTGATCCAGCGGGCCGTGAAGCCGGCGGCCTGGACGGTGGTCGTGGCCGAGCCGGTGGTGCCGTGAGTACCCCCGCCGGGCTTGGGAGTTCCGGCCGCGTTGTCGTAGACGACCACCACGTCACGGGGGTTGCGGGAGGCGCCGATCCAGGTCATGCCGGTGCGGGTGGCGTCGACGGCGACCGTCTCGCGGTAGGTGCCGGGGGCGAGGATCAGGGTCCAGCCGGCGCCGGTCGCGGCGGTGACTGCGGCGCGGACGGAGGTGAAGTCGCCCTGGCCGGCGGTGTCGACGTACAGGGTCTGGGGGGTGAGGCGGGCGGATGGGGAGCCGTAGCGGCCGAAGGGCCTTGTGGGGCAGGGGTGTTGGGTCTGTTGCGCGGAGGCCGGGGTGGAGGTGAGTGCGAGGGTGGCTGCCGCAGCGGTGGCGGTGGTGATGAAGCCCCTTCTGGACAGGGGGAGTTGGGGCGAGGGCATGGTGGGTGCTCCTTCGCGGGGGTGTGTGCGGGCATGCGGGGGTCGCGGGTTCGCGGTACGGGTCTCGCGGGGCTCGCGGTACGGGGAAGGGCGCCGGGGCGGTGTGCAGGACCGCCCCGGCGGTCTCGGGAGGCGTCAGCGCGCCCGGCCGACGCCCGCGCCGCGCGCGACGACCGAGGGGACCAGGCACGGGGAGTCGACCCGGGTGCGCAGGGTCGGGGTCCAACCCGCCCCGGACTGGAGGGTTTCCGCGGGGATCTCCGCGTTGTGCACGGCGATGAGGTCGACGGGGCGGCCGTTGACGTAGTTGTTCTCGGCGGTCATCGGAGCCTCGCTCCACTTCTTGATGACCTTGCCGACGCTGGTCCCGGCGGGCAGCGAGATCGCGTTGTCGCTCGCGTGCAGCTGCGATTCCTTGCCGACGCCGAAGAGGTAGTAGTCCGCCTTCTGCGCCTCTTCGACGACGTAGTGGTTGTTGTAGACGTCGACCTGCCCGAACCGTACGCGTGGGGAGCGCTGGAGGATCCCGTCGAAGCGGTTGTGGTGCATGGTGACCTTGAGCTTGCCCGCGTCCAGCGCGGAGGTGCTGTCGCTGTTGCCGATCAGCATGTTCTTGTCGTGGTTCTCGAAGGAATTCCACGACACGGTCACGTAGTTGGAGCCGCGCACGATGTCCGTGAGGCCGTCGTGCTGCTGGAAGACCTTGCCGAAGTAGACCGGGCGCTCGCTGTCGGGGTAGCGGCCGTCGGTGAGCGTGTTGTGGTCGATCCACACGTGGTCGGTGCCGAAGACGACCACCGCGTCGTACTCGGAGTTCCAGTTGCCGGTGTTGTTGTCGTCGGTCGGGTCCCACTTGGGGAAGCAGTCGAGGGGGGCCTCGATGGTGAGGTTGCGCAGGATGACGTTCGAGACGCCCTTGATCTGCAAACTGCCGCCCAGGATCCCGGAGTTCTTGCCGACGCCGACGATCGTCGTGTTGCTCGGGATGTTGGCCTTGATGACCGAGTCCTGGTTCGCGGCGGAGGCGACGCGGGCGTCCTCCTGCGGGCCCATCGCGACCTTGTCGTTGCCGTAGACGGCCGGGTCGTAGTCCTTCAGGTACTGCTGGAGGTCGTATCCGCCGGTCGTGAAAGCCTCGCAGCCCTCCGAGACCGCGTCGATCATCCCCTGCACCTTGATGATCTTGGGAGCGCTCCCGCCGGCCGCGAGGGCGGCCTTGAACTCGGCCCAGGTGGTGACGGTGTAGACGTGCTCGGCGTCCGCCGCCGCGCCGCCCGTGGTGCCGGTGCCGTACGAGCCCCAGCCGTCGCCGGTGCCAAGTACCTGGCGGGACAGGTCCGTTCCGCGTGGCTGGGCCTGGGCCTGGGCCGCGACGCCGGTCAGCGACAGCACCAGGGCTGTGCAGCCCAGGATCGCGCCGTACCTCTTCAGACCGTGCGAACTGACATGATCATGACACTTCCGTGCGTGCATGGTGCGGCTCTCCTTTTTCACGACAGGGGGGTGGGGTGCTATTCGGCGACGGCGGGCGGCCAGGTAATCCACGACTCCGGGATCTCCTGGTCCAGGCGGCACACCTCGCGCCGTGCCAGCACCCGGGTTCTGACCAACTCCCGTGCCACCAGGCGGGCTACGGCAATCGCGCCCGGCGGGTTGAAGTGCGTGTTGTCCTGCTCGGTCGCGGTCCAGTTGAAGTACTTCTTCGTCTCCTCCACACCGAGTTGCTGCCACAGGGCGAGGGAGAGGGCCTGGGTGTCGAGCAGCGGTACGTCCTCCTCGGCCGCCAGCGCTCTCATCGCCGCCGGGTATTCGCCGTGGGTGGGCTGGGAGGTGCCCTGGGCGTTGAATCTGCGGCGTTCTATGGGGGTGGCGAGGACGGGGTGCGCACCTTTGGCGCGGGCGCCGTTGATGTAGAGGCGCAGATAGTCCTGGTACGTCGTCCAGGGCTCCGTGTAGCGGGTGGGATCCTCGGCCTTCTCGTCGTTGTGCGCGAACTGGATGAGGAGGAAGTCGCCGGGTTTGATCACGTCGAGGATGGCTGCGAGACGGCCCTCGTCGACGAAGCTCTTGGAACTCCGGCCGTTCACGGCGTGATTGGCGACGGTGATTCCTTTGTGCAGGAAGAAGGGGAGGGCCATGCCCCACCCGGTTTCGGGGGCGGCGGGGGCGTATTTCTGGGCTGCGGTGGAGTCGCCGGCGATGTAGAGGGTGCGGCGGGTGGCTGCCTGGGCGGGGGCAGCGATGCCGAGGGGAATCGCAGCTAGGGCGACCGCAGTGATTTGTCTACGGCTGACGGACATACGTTTCGCCTTTCAATCAGGGGTGCTTATCGAAAGGGGCGCGGGGAACTGCGCGACAAGCCACGGGCGGCCTGCACCCTGCTACGTACAGGCCACCCCAACGGCGAATCCCAGCGATTAACCCCGCTGCTGCTTCCACTCGGCCTGAGCCGCGTTCAATTCCTCGGCCAACTTGTCCAGGAAGTCCTTCGCACTCATCTTCCCGAGCAGCACCTTCTGGAAGTTCGGCTCGTTGTCGGCCTTGGAGATCGTGTTCCAGTCAGGCAGGTAGTACGGCAGCTGAACGATGCTGGTCGACCCGTCGGTCAACGCCGCAGCCGCCAGCTTCGTGGGCTCAGCCTTCTGCACCCACGCATCCCCCGCCGCGTCCGTGTTCGACGGCACCTGCCCGGCAGACTCGTTGAACTTCGAGTTCTCCGCCTTGGACGTCGCGAACTCGATGAACTTCCACGCGGCCTCCTTGTTCTTGGAAGCCTTGAACACCCCGAGCCCGTCGACGGGGTTGGAGACCTGGACCCGCTTCCCGTCCGCGGCGGTCGGCGAGGGAATCCCCCGGAACTTCCCGACGCCGAGCGCCTTCACGTGGTCCTGGTAGGAACCGAGGTTGTGGTTGAGCATCCCGATCGTGCCGGAATCCCACTGCGCGACCATCTTCGTGAAGTCGTTGTTGAGGTCGGCGGAGGGGGTGACCTTCTTGTACAGCGCGGCGTACTTCTCCAGCGCGGCGGCGTTCTTGGGGTCGTTGACGGTGGTCTTGTCACCGTTCCAGAAAGAGGTGATCTGGGACTGCCCGTACATCGCGTCGAGGGCCTGCGCGATGGACCCGGAACCACCGCGGATGGTGTAGCCGAATTCGTTCTTTCCGGAGTCGGTGAGTTTCTCGGCGGCGGCGTAGAAGTTGTCCCAGGTGGTGGGCGGCTGGAGCCCGGCCTTCTGGAAAAGGTCGGTCCGGTAGTACAGGACGCCGTTGTTGGCGGAGGTGGGAATGGAGTACAGCTTCCCGTCGCCGCCCCCGGCGGCTTTGAGGGAGGCCACCATGTCCTTGTTGAGCTTGCCGTTGAGCGGCGACTTCGCGAGCTTGTCGTCGAGCGGCTCCAGCGCCCCCTGCGCGGCGAACCCGGCGAGCATGGCCGCGCCGACCCCGCCGACGTCGGGCAGGCCGCCGCCGCGGATCGTGGTGTCGACCTTGGACTGGTACTCGGTCGCGGCGATCCCGACGTACTCGACCTTGATGTCGGGGTTGGCCTTCTCGAAGTCGGCGATGATCGTCTTCCAGATGTCGGTGCGGACACCGCCGTTGTTGTCCCAGAAGACGATCTTCCCGGTGCCGCTGCCCTCGGACCCCTTGTCACCGCTGCCGCTGCCGTCGTCGCCGCAGGCGGTGGCGGTGAGGGCGAGCACGGACCCCAGGGCGACGGCCGCGGCGGCACGGCTGTTTCTACGGGTTCTGTTCTTCATCGGTCGGCTCTCTTCATTGAGGTGTCGGCTGTGTTCGGTCGTGGGGGTCAGTGCGTGCGGGCGGTGTGGGGTGCCCAGCCGTCGGTGCCCTTGAGGTAGGCGGTGACGGTGTGCGCGGCGGCCTGAGCGTCCGTCATCTGCGGTCGGTCCGCGGTGACTTGGGCGCCTGCGCCGTGGTTGTGGTACTCGGTGAAGCGGGCGTCGCGCCAGGAGAAGCCGCTCATGTCGGTCCAGGGCGTCGCCTTGATCGCGGCGGGGAGTTCGGTGTCGCGGATCAACACCTGGGCCACGGCGGCGGGTTCGCCGCCCGGGTGCCAGGGCCGGCCGAGGTGGAAGGTGCCGGCGGGGGCGTCGCTGACGATCCGGGAGCGGGTGATCAGGAACCCGTAGGGGTTGCCCGTCCAGGTCGAAGCGGCCGTGATGTAGCCGTTGTTGGTGTCGGAGCCCCGGCTCAGCGCCCGGATCTCGGACCGTTCGATGACGGTCGTGGCGCGGCCGTAGACGAAGTCGACGTCCCCCTCGATGTAGGAGTCGCGGATGTAGACCCGGCTGACGGTGGTCAGGTTGGGGCTGTCGGTCATCAACGTGTCCTGGTTGCCCAGGAAGGCGGTGTCCTCGAAGACGATCCGGTCGCCGGTCGTCTTCATCGCCAGCGCCTGTTCGCCGTTCAGCTCGACCGCGGCCTCGTCGAAGTCGTTGCTGAAGGTGAGGTGCCGGGCGGTGACGTCGTTCGCGGCGATCCGTACCGTCGCGCTTCCCGTCGAACCGCCGTACGCGGCGGGCGTGTCGTAGACGATGACGGTGTCGGCGCGGCTCTGTCCAGTCCCCTGCAGGAGGATCTTCGGCTTGTTCGCGGGGATGAACACCTTGGCGCGGTAGGTGCCGGGGGCGACCGCGATCGTCACGGGTACGTCGTTGCCCGCCGGGACGGCGTCCACGGCGGCCTGGACGGTCGGGTAGGCGGCGGGGACGTGCAGCGTCGTACCGATCCGCTGCTGCGGGCCGGAGAAGCGCGTCACCAGCGCGGGTACGGCCGCCGCCGGGTCGAGGCGGTAGCCGTAGAAGTCACGGGGGTCGAAGGCGGTGCCCCAACTGTCCGTGCGGCCGGTCGTGTTGCGCAGGATCGAGCCGCGCTGCACCAACTCGGCCGTGGTGTCTGCCTGGTAGGGGTGCTGGACGCCGTCGTAGTAGCTGTTCTCGATGACCATCTTGGTGCGGCCCCGGGACCAGTTGCCGTACGTCCAGACCGGATCGCCGTCGCCGACCTGTGCGGACAGGTAGTTGTTGTAGAGGTGCGCGTAGGCGCAGTTGTCCGCCGAGGGGTTGCGTTGTTTGGTGCCGGTGAACCAGTTGTGGTCGATGGTGATCTGGGTGAGGGCGTTCGTCGTCCAGCCGATGCCGAGTGCCTTGTTGTGGCTGCGGAACTGGTTGTAGGAGACGGTGACGTACTGGCTGTCCTTGCGGATGTCGAGCAGTCCGTCGCCCATGTGCTGGAGGCGGTTGTGGTCGATCCACACGTGGTCGACGGTGTCCATCTGGATCGCGTCGAAGTCGGTGGTCTTGCCGTCCCAGTCGCCCTCGACGTACGAGTCGCGGATCGTCAGGTTGCGGATGATGACGTTGCTGGTGCCGGGGTTGAGGTGGAGTTCGCCGTGGACGATCTCGCCGGTGTCGCCGACGCCTATGACGGTCTTGTCCGAGGCGACGACGATGTCCGAGCCGAAGGGCTCCACGGCGATCGAGCCCTTGACGCGGATGACGTAAGGCTCGGGCGCGGAGGCGTACTTGGCCAGGGACGCCTGGTCGGTGACGGTGACGACCTGGCCGCCGGCGCCGCCGGTGGTACCGCCCGCGAGGGAGGCGAAGCCGTGCGGGGTGTCCGTCCAACGGGCGGGGTTCGCCCCGGAGTTGACGGTGTCCGGCGCCCCGGCGGCGGCGTTCGCCTCCCCGACCGTGCCGAGTCCCAGGGCGGCGGTCATGCCGAGCAGGGCGGCGAGGACCACCCCGATGCCCGGTCTGCGCTTGCTAGGGAAGTGCGTCATTGCGGCTCCCAACAGGCGTGCTGAGTACGTGAGTTACAGAGGACTGATCCGGAAGCGGATGAACACGGCGGAGCCCGCGTGGCCGCTTCCTTCGGGTGCGAGGGCGACGAGTCCGAGCAGGGCGCCCACCCACCGCCAGGGCGTGGCGGTGAAGACGGGGCCCGACGGACGCAGGCCCTCGCCGACGTCGTAGAAGAACCGGCAGCGCGCGCCCGCGCCGATCTCGATGCGCAGCCGGACCCGGCCGGTCGGCACCAACTGCGGGTGCGCGGCGTCGCGTTCGCGCTCGGCGACGCCTTCCGCGAACCGGTGCACGAGGTGGACGGTCCCGTCGGGTCCGCGCTGGAGCCCGATCCAGCTGAACGCGTCGCCGAGGACGGCGAGTCCGCCCCGGGCGCCGGGGTCCTCGCTGGGCAGTTCGAGGGTCACCTCGACCGCCGAGGGGGTACCGGGGAGCCGCTGGGTCAGGATGTTCGGGAGTTTCCGCAGGTCATGGGCGTCGGCGGTGCGGACGCAGGACAGCCGCAGGCCGTCCCCTGAGTGCTGGGTGGCCCAGCCGTCCTGCGGGTTCGCCGTCCAGGCCCACTGCCGGCCGAAGCGTCCGCCGGGGAAGTCGTCGTCGGTGGCGGGCGCGGCGTCCGGCTGCGGCGGCAGGGCGGGGCGTTCGTGTACGGCGACGGGGGCCCCGTCGGCGCCGAGGACGGGCCAGCCGTCGGCGCCCCAGCGCATCGGCTGGAGGTGGACGACCCTGCCGTAGGCGCCGCGTTGCTGGAAGTGCAGGAACCAGTCCTCGCCGGTCTGGGTGCGGACCCAGCCGCCCTGGTGGGGGCCGTTGACGTCGGTGTCCTTCTGTTCGAGGACGATCCGCTCCTCGTAGGGGCCGAAGAACTCCCGTGCGCGGAAGGCGCCTTGCCAACCGGTCTCCACTCCCCCGGCGGGGGCGAGGATCCAGAAGCGGCCCTCGTGGCGGTAGAGCTTGGGGCCTTCGAGGGTGAACCAGCCGGGGAGGCGGTCGCCGTCGACGATGACCTTGCCCTCGTCGAGAAGTGACCGGCCGTCGGGGTTCATGCGGTGGCCGGTGAGGCGGTTCTTCACGCCGGAGCGGGACTTGGCCCAGGCGTGGACGAGGTACGCCTCGCCGGTCTCGTCGTCCCACAGGGGGCAGGGGTCGATGAGGCCCTTGCCGGCCTTGACGAGGTGCGGGCGGGTCCAAGGTCCCCTGATCTCGGGGGCGTTGATCTGGTAGATGCCCTGGTCGGGGTCGCCCCAGAAGATCCAGAACCGGTCGTCGTGGTGCCGTAGCGAGGGCGCCCAGACTCCGCAGTCGTGCCGGGGGCTCCTGAACTCGGCGGCGGGTTCGAGGAGTTGGAGTGCGTGTCCGACGAGCGTCCAGTTGACGAGGTCCCGCGAGTGCAGCAGCGGCAGTCCGGGGGCGCGGCCGAAGCTGGACGCGGTGAGGTAGAAGTCGTCGCCGACGCGCAGGACGTCGGGGTCGGACCAGTCGGCGTTGAGGATCGGGTTGGTGTACGTCACTGGCTGACCGCCTTCCGGACGAGGGCCGTCGCCTCGTCGCGCCCGAGCCGCCCGTCGGCGACGACGGTGACGATCCGGCGTACGACGGTCGCGCCGGGCGGGACCGTCAGCCGCTGCGTGGACGCCAACGACGAGCCCACGCCGGGGTATTCGGCGGTGCGGACGAACCAGGGGTCGCGTCGGGTGAGTTCGGTGGCGCCGGCGAGGACGAGGGTCCAGTCGGTGCCGGCCAGCGCGAGCCAGTCGGCGTGCGTGCCGTGCACCTCGGCCTCGCCCTGCGCGGCCGGGGTGAAGACGTCGGGCGGTGAACTCTCCTTGCGGGCCCGCCAGAAGAAGCCGCCGTACGCGGCGCCGGGGCGGCCGTTGGTGGCGGGGCTGCCGATGGACAGGGGTCCCGGGCCGGGGTTGGTGAGGGAGAAGGTGAAGTCCAGCGCCCAGGCGGTGTCGGTGAGTTCGGTGGCGGCGACGGTGCGGCGCTCGCGCAGCAGCTCGCGGCCCGAGGTGCCCGGGCCGCCCGAACTGCCCGCTGTGGTCCAGCGCAGTTCCTCCACGAACCCGTCGGGGTCGCGGAGCTGGAAGCCGGTGTGCCGCTGGACGCCGTGGTTGTCCAGTTCGGTCGGGCCCTGCCCTTCGACGTAGGTGCGTCCGCCCCAGAAGTTGAACCCCTCGACGTCGGGTACGGCCACACCGACGCCGAGGTGGTGGAGGTGGTCGGCGGGGGTCAGCTCGGTGACCGCCGTGCCGGCGAGGGTGGTGACGGGGTGGAGGTAGGGGCGCGGGGAGAGCCGGGCGGGCAGTTCGGGCCGGGTGACGTAGCGGCCGACGGGGCGGCCCGCGACGCGCAGGACGGCGGTGTCGGGGGCGGTCATCGGGTGCTCACCTCTTTCGGCTCTTTCGGCTCTTCCGGCTCTTTCGGCGACGCCCAGGGCGCACCCAGTTCGGAGTAGAGGAAGAGGGAGTCGGCGACTTTCTCCACGAGGTCGTCGATTCCGGGAACCACCCGGCGTTCCTCCTCGTTCAGGAGGTACCAGGCGGTTTCGGGCAGTTGGGCAGGGTCCGGGGCGGTGCGGATCGCTTCCACGACGGTCATGAAGGCGCCGGTGGAGTCGGGTGGGACGAGAAGGGGGGTGTTGTCCGTCAGGTGATCGACGAGGTTCTCAAGCAGGTCGGTGCGGCCGTACTCGTACTCCTCCGGGCCGTGGCCGGCGCGCTGGAGGAGGACGCGGTCCTGCTTGTACCAGTAGGTGATCCGGCCCTTGCCGCCGTGGACGAGGACGTAGGGCTCGCCCGGCCGCTCGGCGCACAGGGTCGCGGCGACGGTGACCGGACGGCCGTGGGAGGTGGTGACGCGTACGCAGGAGGTGTCGTCGGACTCGATGGTGTTGGCGTGGAACAGCTCGGTCTCCACGCGGGTCACGTCCTCGGCGCGGACGGCGCCGTCCAGGGCGAGGGCGGTGGCGACGGCGTGGGCGAGGGGGTTGGTGAGGGCGCCGTCGATGACGTCCGCGCCGTTCAGGCGGCGTCGGCCCGCCCAGGGGGCGCGTCGGTAGTAGGACTCGGCGCGGGCCCAGGCACCCGCTCCCCCGACGCCGGTGACCTCGCCGATCGTCCCGTCGGCGATGAGCTCGCGGATCGCGGGGACGGCGTGCGAGCCGAGCGACTGGAAGCCGATCTGGCAGGCGACGCCCGCGGCGGCGACGCCGTCGGCCATGCGGCGGAACTCGGCGTACGACGGCGCGGGGGGCTTCTCCAGCAGGAGGTGCACGCCCCGGCGCGCGGCGGTCAGCGCGAGGTCGGTGTGGGTGGGGATCGGCGTGCAGATGACGGCGATCCGGGCGCCGGTGGAGTCCAGGAGGGCGCCGAGGTCCGGGGACTGCTCGGGGGTGCCGAGGCCGGCGGGGATCTCGTCCGGGGTGAGCGGGGTGAGTTCGCACAGGCCCGCGAGGCGGACGATGCCCTTGTCCTGGAGGCGGAGGATGTTGTCGAGGTGCCAGCGGCCGTGGCCGCGCGCGCCGGCGAGGACGATGTCGATGCTCACGGGTGCCTCCCCGCGCCCGCGCCGCGGGCCACCGCCCGGTCGGCCGCGTCGGCGCTGTCGATCGTGGTGTGCAGGGTGGGTGTCCAGCCGACGTCGGCGGTCAGGTCGCGTTCGCTGCCGGAGTTGTAGGCGTTGTAGATGGTGAGGAGGTCGACGGGGTAGCCGTTGAAGAGGGTGCCGCTCTGGTGGAGGGCACTGCCGTTCCAGCTCTTGACCAGGTCGGCGACCTCGATGTGGCCGGGCGTGTGGAAGGCGTTGTTCTCGGCGTAGAGGGCGGACTCGGTGGAGACGCCGATCGAGTAGCGGTAGTCGTCGCCGGTCACCAGGTAGCGGTTGTTGTAGAGGTGCACCTGTCCGAAGCGGACGCGGGGCGCGCGCTGGACGATGCCGCGGAACTCGTTGTGGTGCAGAGTGACGCGCAGCTTGCCCCGGTCGCCGGTCGCGGTGTCGCCGTTGCCGATGAGGATCGCCTTGTCGTGGTCGGCGAAGCGGCTCCAGGAGACGGTGACGAGGTCGGAGGCGTTGGTGATGTCGAGCAGCCCGTCGTGGCGCAGGTAGTTGCGCGCGAAGCGGGTGGGCTCCTCGGCGTCGGGGTGGCCTTTGTCGCTGAAGGTGACGTGGTCGACCCAGACGTGGGTGGCTCCGGAGAGCCACAGGTTGTCGTACGCCGTCTTCCAGTCGCCGAGGCCGCCGCTGTTGGGCTGCCAGACGGGGAAGCAGTCGTAGGCGTCGCGCAGGTCGAGATTACGGACGATGACGTTGGTGGCGTTCCTGACCTGGAGGTTCGCGCCCTTGATGACCGCCTTGCCGACCCCTACCAGGGTGGTGTTGGACCCCACCTTGAGGACTACGCGCTCGGCCTGCCTGGCCGCCGACGCCTGGCGGGCGTCCTCCTGCGGTCCGGTGGGCTTGGCCGCCCCCCAGGTACGGGGGTCGTACGCGGCGAGGTACGCGGCCGGGTCGTACCCGTCGGTGGCGTAGTCCGCGCAGTCCAGGCGCCGTCCCCGGTCGTCGGTGTTGGCGTCGATCGTCCCGGCGACCTTGATGATCTTCGGGGTGTCGCTGCCGCCGTCGAGGGCGCGGGCGAGTTCGGCGCGGGTGGTGACGGTGAGGACGTGCGCGGCGTCGGCGGCCGAGCCTCCGGTGGTGCCGGGTCCGTACGCGGCCCAGCCGTCGTTCGCCGGAAGCGTGTCGCGGCTGGTGTCGCGGGCCTCGGCGTGGGCGGGGAGGGCGAGTAACGGCAACAGGGCTGCCGCCACGGCGAGTTGACGGAGTCTCATCCCTTCACCGCCCCCGCGCTGAACCCGGTGATGAGCCACTTCTGGATGAACGCGAAGACGATCACGACGGGTACGGCGGCGATGATGCCGCCCGCCGCGAGGGCGCCGAGGTCGACGCTGTCGGAGCTCATCAGGGTGTTGAGGCCGACGGGGATCGTCTGCTTGTCCTGGTTGCTGAGGAACATCAGCGCGAACAGGAAGTGGTTCCAGGAGTGCACGAAGGCGAAGGAGCCGACGGCGATGATCCCGGGCCGCAGCAGCGGCAGGACGACGATGCGGAACGCGGTGAAGCGGTTGCAGCCGTCGACCCAGGCCGCCTCTTCGAGGGAGTAGGGCACGTTCTTGATGAAGTTGCTGATCAAAATCATCGACAGCGGGAGCTGGAAGACCGTCTCGGCGATGATGACGCTGACCAGCGAGTTGATCATCTTGAGTTCGGCGAAGATCTCGAAGAGCGGGACGAGCAGCAGTGCGCCCGGCACGAACTGCGAGCAGAGCAGGGCCAGCATGAACCCGCGCTTGATCTTGAAGTCGAAGCGGGCGAGGGCGTATCCGCCGGCGAGGGCGACCAGGGTGGTGACGAGGAGCGTGGCGATGCCGACGTACACGCTGTTCTCGAAGTAGGTGCCGAACTGCCGTTCCGTCCAGACCTTTTCGAAGTGGTCGAAGGTCATCGGCCACGGCACGAGGGAAGTCGACCCGGCCGGGCGGAGGGCGAACAGGAGGATCCAGTAGAAGGGGATGAGCGTGAAGACGAGGTAGATCGACAGGGGCAGGTAGATCTGCCAGCGGGGGACCTCGTCCCAGGCGCGGCGGTGCTTCACCGGGCGCTCGGGGGCGGGGAGTTGGCGCACGGGAGCGGGTGCCGGCTCGGTGGCGTGGGTGGTGGTCACTTGGACTCGCCTCCGAACTTGCTCAGCCGCAGATAGATCATCGAGCAGAAGAGCAGGATCACGAACGCGACCGTGGTCAGGGCGGACGCGTAGCCGAAGTTGTGGGATTCCACGCTGGTGTTGGCGATGTAGAGCGGGAGGGTCGTCGTCTCTCCGGCCGGTCCGCCGCCGGTCAGCGTGTAGAGGAGGTCGACGTTGTTGAACTCCCAGACCGCGCGCAGCAGCGTGGAGAGGATGATCGCGTCCTTGAGGTGCGGCAGCGTGATGTGCCAGAACTGCTTGATCCTGCTGGCCCCGTCGACCTCGGCGGCCTCGTAGAGGTCCTTCGAGACGGACTGCAGGTCGGCGAGGATGAGGATCGCGAAGAACGGCACGCCGCGCCACAGGTCGGCGATGACGACGGCCGGGAAGACGGTCGAGGTGTCCGACAGCCAGCTCGTGCCGTAGGAGCCGATGCCCATGTCGGCGAGGTAACGGGTGATGCCTGTCTGGGAGTTGTAGAGCAGCACCCAGATCGCGGAGGTCAGGACGCCGGAGACGGCCCAGGGCGAGAAGACGAGCGCGCGGCCCAACGCCCTTCCTACGAACGTCTGGTTGACAATCAGCGCGAGGGCGAGGCCGAACAGCAGCTGGAGGCCCACCTCGACGAACACCCATTTGGCGCTGAAGGTCAGCGTGTCCCAGAACTGCGGGTCGTCGGTGAAGATCTGCCGGAAGTTGTCGAGTCCGGCGAAGCCGTCGCGCCACGGCTTGGTGGGGTTGAAGTGCTGGAGGCTGTAGTAGAAGACGCTGATCACCGGGTAGGCGATGAAGCCCAGCATCAGCAGGGCGGCCGGCGCGATCAGCAGATACGGGAGCCTGCGCGGGGTGGCGGAGGCCCGGCGCCGCCGGGGTGGCGCGGGCTTTTTCGCCACGGCTGCGGCTTGGGCCATGACTGTCTCTCCGTTCGTGTACGTGGTGCGGTGAGCGCGTTCTGATACGGCGTGCTGGTGCGTGTACGTCGTGCGGTAAGCGCTTTCTCCACAGGCGTGCGGATGCCTGGTCGTACCGTGCGGGGTGGTTCAGCCGGCGTACGGGTCCTGGACCTTGCCGGGGCGCGCGAGGAACTCGAAGTCGCAGCCGGTGTCGGCCTGCGTGATCTGCTCGTTGTAGAGGGCGCCGTAGCCGCGCTCGTAACGGGTGGCGGGCGGCGTCCAGTTCGCCCGGCGGAGCGCCAACTCGTCGTCGTCCACGTCGAGTCGCAGGCTGCGGGCGGCGACGTCCAGCGTGATGGTGTCGCCGGTGCGGACCAGGGCGAGAGGGCCGCCGACGTACGACTCGGGCGCGACGTGCAGGACGCAGGCGCCGTAACTCGTGCCGCTCATCCGGGCGTCGGAGATCCGGACCATGTCGCGGACGCCCTGCTTGAGCAGGTGGTCGGGGATCGGCAGCATGCCGTACTCGGGCATGCCCGGGCCGCCCTTGGGGCCGGAGCCGCGCAGGACCAGGACGCTGTCGGCGGTGATGTTCAACGCCGGGTCGTTGATGGTCCGTTGCATCGTCTTGTAGTCGTCGAAGACGACCGCGCGGCCGGTGTGCTTGAGGAGGTTCTGGTCGGCGGCGATGTGCTTGATGACCGCGCCGTCGGGGCAGAGGTTGCCGCGCAGGACGGCGACCCCGCCCTCGGCGGCGACCGGGTTGTCGCGGGGGCGGATGACGTCGTCGTTGTGGACGACGGCGCCGTCGAGCTGCTCGCCCAGCGTCCCGTTCACCGTGGGCCTGTTCAGGTGCAGCAGGTCGGTGATGCGGGACAGGAAGGCGGGCAGGCCGCCCGCGAAGTAGAAGTCCTCCATCAGGTAAGTCCGGCCGCCGGGGCGGACGTTGGCGAGGACCGGGACGGTGCGGGCGATGCGGTCGAAGTCGTCGAGGGTGAGCTTGATGCCCGCGCGGCCCGCCATCGCGATGAGGTGGATGACCGCGTTGGTGGAGCCGCCGAGCCCGAGCACGGTCGTGACGGCGTCCTCAAACGCCTCGCGCGTCAGGATCGTTGACGGCTTCAGCCCGGTCCAGGCCAGCTCGACGGCCCGGCGTCCGGAGGCGGCGGCCATCCGCTCGTGCGCGGAGTCGACGGCCGGGATCGAGGAGGCGCCCGGCAGCGACATGCCCAGGACCTCGGCGGCGGCGGTCATCGTGGACGCCGTACCCATGGTCATGCAGTGGCCGGGGCTGCGCGCCAATCCGCCCTGGAGTTCCCGTAGTTCACAGTCCGTCAGGTTGCCGGCGCGGTGCTCGTCCCAGTACTTCCACATGTCGGTGCCGGAGCCGAGGGTCTCGCCGCGCCAGTGCCCGGGCAGCATCGGCCCCGCGGGGACGAAGAGTGACGGTACGTCAGCGGAGGTGGCGCCCATCAGGAGGGCGGGCGTCGACTTGTCGCAGCCGCCGAGCAGGACCGCCGCGTCGACCGGGTACGACCTCAGCAGCTCCTCCGTCTCCATCGCGAGGAGGTTGCGGTAGAGCATCGGGGTCGGCTTCTGGTAGGTCTCCGAGAGCGTGGAGACCGGGAATTCGAGGGGGAAGCCGCCCGCCTGCCACACGCCCCGCTTGACCGCCTCGGCGCGCTCGCGCAGGTGGACGTGGCAGGGGTTGATGTCGGACCAGGTGTTGAGGACGGCGATCACCGGGCGGCCCCGGTACTCCTCGGACTCGTAACCCAGCTGGCGCATACGGGCGTTGTGCGACCAGGTGCGCAACTGGCCATCGGTGCCGTACCACTGATGGCTCCTCAGGTCTTCGGGTGCTTTGCGCGGCGCGTTCACAGGGACCACCCGGCGGCTATCGCGGCGACCTCGGCGCGCTCGTCCTCGGGCAGCGTCCGGCTCGGCGGGCGCACCTCCCGGCGGCACAGGCCGAGTGAGGCCAGGGCCTCCTTGACGACGGTGACGTTGTTCGCGGAACCGTTGGCCGCGCGCAGTTCCTCGAAGCGCCGGATCTGCTCCCAGACCTTCATCGCGGCCGGGTAGTCCCCGGAGCGAAGCGCTTCGATCATGTTCAGCGAGACGGCCGGGGCGACGTTCACCAGCCCCGACGTGAAGCCCGTCGCACCGGCCGAGAAGTAGGAGGGCGCGTACGGCTCGGCGAGCCCCGCGACCCACACGAACCGCTCCAGGCCCGCGTCCCGCGCGAACGCCGCGAACCGGGAGGCGTCCGGGACGGCGTACTTGACGCCGATCACGTTCGGGCAGGCGTCCGCGAGTTCGGCGAGCCGCTCACCGCGCAACTGCGCGTTGCGGACGTACGGGACGACGCCCAACTCCGGTACGGCCCGGGCGATCTCCCGGTGGTAGTCGACCCAGCCTGCCTGCGAGACGTACGGGTGCACCGGCTGATGGACCATCACCATGTGGGCGCCGAACGCCCGTGCGTGGCGGGCGGATTCGACGGCGCTCGGGATGTCGTGGCCGACGCCGACGAGCACCGAGGCGCGGTCACCGACCTCTTCGAGGGTCAACTCCGTGATGCGGCGCCGTTCTTCGGGGGTGAGGGTGTAGAACTCCCCGGTGTTGCCGTTGGGGGTGAGCGTGGTGATCCCGCCGTCGAGGAGGCGGTGCAGCAAGGAGCGGTAGACGGTCTCGTCGAGGCCGCCGTCCTCGGCGAACGGGGTCACCGGGATGGCGACGACGTCGGCCAGGGCCGTGCGCTGGGTCTCGAACGCCACGTTGCTCATTCCTGACCTTCCTGGTTCGCCTCGTGGGGGAAAGCCCGCTCGACGAAGGATCCGATGTGGGCGTGCAGGGCGCGGGCCGCGCCGTCCGCGTCGCCGGCCAGGGCGAGCCGCAGGATCTCGCGGTGCTCGCCCGCCTCGCGCTCCCAGGACGGCGACGCCGCCCACGCCACGGCGGAGACCAGGGCGGCCTGGTCGCGGACCTCGTCGAGCATCCGGCCGAGCAGCGGGTTGCCGCACGGCAGGTACAGGGCGCGGTGGAACTCCCGGTTGGCGAGGGAGCGTTCGGCGGTGTCGCCGGCCTCGTCGGCGCGGGTCAGCGCGGCGCGGGCGGCGTCCAGGGAGGCTCCCCGGCTCACCGTCCTGCGCAGCGCCTCCGGTTCGAGCAGGAGCCGTACGTCGTAGACCTCGCGCGCCATGTCCGCGTCCACCATGCGCACCGTGACGCCCTTGTACTGGCTCATCACGACGAGACCGGTGCCGGCCAGGGTCTTGAGCGCCTCGCGCACCGGGGTCTTCGACACCCCGAAGTGTGCGGCGAGTTCGGTCTCCACCAGGGCCTGACCAGGCGTCAGACGCCCGGTGAGGATGCGGCGTTTGATCTCCTCCAGGACGTACTGCGTCCGGGAGGGGATCGGCGTGGGCACAGAGGTCATGCGCGCCTCTCGGAAGTCGCGTATCTGATCTCGCGTATCGCGTCTCATATATGACGTACGAAGTACGACGCGTTGAAGGTAGGGAGGGGGTAAGCGTTTCGTCAATGCTTCTGACAGAAGTCAGAACCGGAACGTCTCACCCTCACGTGCCATGCGGGTGGGTCCGCCGAAGGCCAGCGCGGCGCGGCCGGTCGCCGTCTGCCGCTGGAGCGTCGGCCCGATGTGCGTGACGAGCAGCTCCCGTACGCCCGCCTTGCGCGCCGCCTCCCCCGCGTCCTCCGGTGTCATATGCGCCTGTTCGCCTTCGTGATGCCGGTCGTGCTGGTCGATGTCCGCCTCGCACAGCAACACGTCGGCTCCCGTGGCGAGTTCGGTGAGCGCGTCGCAGGGGCCCGTGTCCCCCGAGTACGCCAGGACGCTGCCCTGGCACTCCGCGCGCAGCCCGTACGCCTCCGTGTCGTGCCGGACCGCCCGGGCGGCCAGGCGCAGGTTCCAGTGCCGGACGAGGAGGCCGTCGTACAGCGGCCTGAAGTCGAGGATTCCGCTGAGGAAGCGGACGTCGGCCCTGCCGAGGAAGCCGGCGACCCTGAGCGCGCAGTCGCGGGGCGCGTACACCGGGATCGGCGCGGCCGGGGTCATGCCGCCGAACGCGAACGCGTACACCGCGGCGAGGAGGTCGGCGCTGTGGTCGGCGTGCAGGTGCGACAGCCAGATCGCCGTCAGCCGGCTCGGGTCGGTGTGCCGCTGCAACTCCGCGAACGTCCCCGGACCGGCGTCCACCCACACCTCGGCGCCGCCGCCACGCAGGAGGTAGCCCGAGCAGGGGCGGTCGGGGGCCGGGTGGGGTGAGGCGGTGCCGAGGACTGTGAGGCTCAGGGGCATGGGTCGGAGGGTACGGGTGGGGGTGGTGGGGCGTCCGGGGATCGGTGGGATCTACGGCGGGGGCAGGGGGTGGAGAAGGGGGTGGAGAAGGGGGTGGAGAAGGGGGTGGGGAAGGGCCTCGTAGCCCCCGGGATGTACCCGGGTACCCCTCGGGAGCCACCCGGGCCTCAGTGGCGTCCCCGTCCGGGTCCTCGTACCTAAGGCCGATGCCCGATGTCGTACCCCCCTCCTTAGACCCACGATGACCAGGCATGACGACAACCACCTGGGCCGTCCTGCGGAACCGCGACGCGGCCCTCTACCTCACCGGCGTCGTGGTCTCCGGGTTCGGGACCTCGGCGCTCTGGCTGGTCTCCGGCGTGTGGGTCAAGGACCTCACCGGATCCGACGGGCTCGCGGCGCTGTGCATGCTGGCGATGTGGGCGCCGACGCTCGCGGGGCCGCTGCTCGGCGCCCTCGCGGACCGCCTCCCCCGCCGGCCCCTCCTCATCGCCTCCAGCCTCTTCCTCGCCGCGCTCCTCCCGGTCCTGCTCACCGTCGACTCCCCCGGCCTCGTCTGGCTCGTCCTCGGGGTCCTCCTCGTGTACGGCGCGACAGGGGTCGTCAACGATGCCGCCGAGGCGGCGCTCGTCGCGGGCACCCTCCCGACGGCACTCCTCGGCGACTTCAACGGGCTGCGGATGGCGATCACCGAGGGCATGAAGCTGGTGGCACCGTTGGCGGGGGCGGGGCTGTACGCGGTGTACGGCGGGCCTGCGGTGGTGTTGCTGGACGCGGGGACGTTCGTGGTGGCGGCGGGGATCTACGCGGGGTTGCGGACGGGAGCGGGTGAGGCTTCCCGGGAACGGACAACGCCGGGGCCGGTGGCGGGAGTCGGGCGGACGACCGGGGCGAAGGGCGGGGCGCGCTCACTTCCCGTACGGGCGAGGAGCGCCGGGGGTGCGCTTCCCCCAGGGGCGAGAGGAAAGGTGCGGTCCCTGCTCACACGGGCGAGAAGGACCGGGGGCTCGCTTCCCGCGCGGGCGAGGAGAACCGTGCGCTTGCTTCCTGGACGGGCACGGGACGCCGGGCACGTGATTCCCGGGCGAGCGCGGGACGCCGGGCTCCCAACTCCCGAGCAGGCACAGGCCCCCGCATACTCACCTCCCAGTCAGCCACAGGACTCCGCGCACCCGCTTCCCGAGCACGCCCAGAACGACACACCCCCACTTCCCCCACAGGCAAAGCGAGTTGACCACCCCCGCCCCCACCGACGCCCCCTCCGCCAACTCCTCTCCCCCGCCTCCGCCGGCGCCCGTCACCTCTGGGCCCACCCCCGCCTCCGGCCCCTCGTCCTCGCGGGCGGCTTCTCCATGCTCTGTGCCGGGCTGAACGGCGCGCTGCTGTACGCGGTGATCGACGGCCTGGGCCACTCCCCTTCGTTCGCGGGGGTGTTGTACGCCGTGCAGGGAGCCGGCTCCGTGAGTGTCGGGCTGCTGTCGGGGCGGGCCCTGCGGTGGCTCGGGGAGAGGAGGTTCGCGGCGTGGGGGATCGGGGTGACGGCGGTCGCAGTGGCCTTGCGGGCGGTCCCGTCGGACGCCGTGGCGTTCCTGACCAGTGCGGCGATCGGCGCAGGGCTGCCGTGCGTCCTGATCGCCACGCTGACGGCCGTACAGCGGGAGACACCGGACGAGATGCTGGGCCGGACGGTGGCCACGGCGAACACCCTGGTGTACGCACCGAACGTGATCGGCCTCGGTGCGGGCGCGGCCTTGGTCGAACTGGTCGGCTACCGCCCGGTGTTGGTCGCACTCGGAGCGGCGTGGCTGGGAACGGCACTGCCGCTGCTGCGGGCCGGGGGCACCAAACAGCACGCGAGGTGAGGGAAGGCCGGAGGGAGACCCACGCTCCCGCTACGCAGGGGAAGCGTTCCCCGCATTGCGACCACGGTCAGCTCGACGGCACCGGCACAACCGAAGGCGCTCCAGCCGGCCTCCGCAAGCCCTCCGAAGCCCCGGGCGGACCCCCTGCGCGCCCCCGCAGGAGGTGCCCCGCCCGGAGCGGGAACCCGGCGTGTCCTACAGCGCCTGTCCCGCCGGCTTCACCATGTTCCGGACCGTCCGTGCCTTCACGAAGTCGCCGATCGCCGTCATCTCCCACTCGCCCGTGAACTGCCGGATGAGCTTGGCCATCATCACCCCCGTCTGCGCCTCCGCGCTGGTGAGGTCGAAGCGGACGAGTTCCTCGCCGCTCGCGGCGTCGATGAGGCGGCAGTACGCCTTGGCGACCTCCGTGAACTTCTGCCCGGAGAAGGAGTTGACGGTGAAGACGAGGCCGGTGACGTCCTGCGGGATACGGCCGAGGTCGACGACGATCACCTCGTCGTCACCGCCGCCCTCGCCCGTGAGGTTGTCGCCGGAGTGCTTGATCGAGCCGCCGAGGATGGACAGCTTGCCGAAGTAGCAGCTGTCGACGTGGTTGCGCTGCGGCCCGTACGCGATGACGGACGCGTCGAGGTCGATGTCGCGCCCCCGGTAGGCCGGTTCCCAGCCGAGCCCCATCTTGACCTGGGCGAGGAGCGGCTGACCGCCCTTGACGAGGGACACGGTCTGGTTCTTCTGGAGGCTGACGCGCCCCTTGTCGAGGTTGATCTTCCCGGCGCCGGGCGGCGGCGCGGCCGGCATCGGGGGCGCGGCGGCGGGCGGCGGCGTCGAGGCGACGGCCCGCGTGGGGGCGGGCGCCACAGGCGCAGGCGCGGGCGCGGGTGTGGGCGTGGATGCGGGCGTCGGCGCGGGTTCCTCCACCGTCACGCCGAAGTCCGTCGCGATGCCCGCGAGCCCGTTCGCGTACCCCTGTCCCACCGCGCGGGCTTTCCACGCGCCGTTGCGGAGGTAGATCTCGACGATGACGAGGGCGGTCTCGGCGCCGAGCTGGGGCGGGGTGAACGTCGCGATGACGCCGTTGTCGTCGGCGCCCCGGATCGTCGCGGTCGGTTCGATGCCCTGGAAGGTCTGGCCCGCCGCGTCGGGGCTGGCGGTGACGACGACCTTCTCGATGCCGGGCGGGATCACGGCCGTGTCGACGATGATCGCGTCGGGCGCGGAGCCGCCGCCGGAACGGTAGGTCACCCCCGGGCCGGCGGGCTGGTTGTAGAAGATGAAGTCGTCGTCCGAGCGCACCTTGCCGTCGGCGGTGAGCAGCAGGCCCGAGACGTCGAGCCGCACGGGCGCGGAGACGTCCACCGTCACTCTCGCGACGGGGAGAGGGATGTTCGAGCCGGGGGTCATAGCGGTCATGCCGGGTGAACGAACGAGACCACTTTGCCGTTCCCTTACCCGCTCTCCTGTCCCACCTTCACCCGGACGGGCGATCTCCGGCCGTGCGACGGAAGCGGCCCCGCCCCCTGGAACTCCCGGGAGACGGGGCCACCCCTGCTCAAGGACGGAGCGTCAGTTCAGGCTCACCACCGTCCCCGCCCCGTTCGCGTACTCGACCCACCCGGTCGACCGCGCGCCCGTGCCGACCCCGTTCCAGGCGGCCGTCACCTTCACCGGCGTCCCCGGCGTGGTGGTCGCCGAGGCGGGCGTCACGGACAGTGACCCGGCGGGAACCGATCCACTCCCGACCGCGTTGAACTGGTACGAGTACGTCGTCGTCCCGGGCGTGCTCGTACCGGCCTCCTGGATGACGGCGACGAGGTAGGTCCCCGCCTCCGGCTTCGTCAGCACGGCGTTGGCGACGCCCTGCGCGTCGGGCAGCGCGACGGCGGTGTCGACGAGCTGTCCGTCGACGATCCGCCCGTACACGAACCCGGTGACCCCGGTGCTCGCCCCGAACCGCACGGTGATCTCGGCGGCCTTGGTCCCGGCGGGCACGGCTGGCAGGTAGTCGACCTCGTCGGCCCCGGTCAGCGTCCCGCTGTCGGGCGTGGCGGAGACCGGCCCGGTGGGCGTCGCGGTGAACGCGGAGGCGGCCGAGGTCACCTGGTAGGCGACCTGCCCGGCGGCGCCGGTCCCGGTCACCCGCGCGGGCGCGCGGACGGCCTGCGGGGTGACGACGATCGGGCTGCGGACGGCCGTACGGCCGGAGGTCCAGGTCAGGGACCCGGTGTCGGCGACCCCGACGGGCGCGGTGGTGACGTCGAGCTTGACGGTGAACGTCTTGCGCTCACCCGGCCGGGTGAACCGCAGCGTGGACGGCGTCACCGTCGCCTTGACGCCCGGCAGGTCGACGGAGGCCCGGTAGACGCCCGGGGTGACGGCGGTCACCGTACGGGTCACGGTCTGGCTGCCGACGAGGTCCCCGACGGCGATGGACGCCGAGTTGAGGTCGCTGGCGTCGATCGGCTTCGCGCCCGTGCCGGTGTCGATGCCGAGGCCCTCCAGGTAGCGCAGCCAGTCGCGCTCGGCTGAGTCGTAGACGAGCCCGGGCCGCAGCATGCCCCACGCGGAGACCTCGCCGGCGCCCTGCGCGAAGACGTCCTCGCTGGTCTTGCCCTCGGGCGTCAGGGTCGGTGTGGTGGTCGTCATCATCGCCGACTTGATCGCCATGGGCGACCACTTGGGGTGCAGCGCGAGGTAGATCGCCGCGAGCCCGGTGATGTGCGGCGCCGACATCGACGTACCGGAGTAGAAGTCGAAGTCGTGGCCCCGGTTGGACGGCGGGGCGACGGCCGCGAGGATCGTCACGCCCGGCGCGGAGATGTCCGGCTTGAGGATGTCCCCGTTGTTCTGGAGCGAGGGCCCGCGCGAGGAGAACCCGGCGACCTGCGGGTAGGGGATGTCCGCGCCGCCGGTGACGAGGGAGGCCGTCGCGCCGGCGCCCGCCGCGTAGGTGCGTACGGTCGTGGAGTCCGGGACGTTGAGGTGCACCGTCGGGAGGCTGTGCGAGTCGCCGTCGGTGCTGCCCTGGGAGACGTTGACGAGGACGAGGCCGACGGCGCCCGCGCGCTTGGCCTCGGCGGACTTGGCGACCCGGTCGACGACACCCCGGTCGCAGACGACGAGTTTGCCCGCGGCCAGCGCCGGGTCGAGGGTGTCCGGCGCGCAGACGGCGGCGTCGGCGGCGCTCGCGCCCGCGTTCTTCACGGCCGTCGAGCGCACGAGCGGCGCGGGGCCGACCGTACCCGTCAGCGTCGTGCTGATGCCGGTGTAGCGCTCGCCGTTGCCGAGGACGACGGTGCCCTTGTACGGCTCGATGGTGCTCGCGGCGACGGTCGTCGTCCACGGCGCGATGTTGTCGAGGGTGCTCGCGCCGGGGCCTGAGTTGCCGCCGGAGGTGGAGATGAAGACGCCGGCCGCGGCGGCGTTGCGGAACGCGATCTGGATCGGGTCGTCCACGGGGGACTCGGAGCTGCTGCCGATGGAGTAGTTGATGACGTCGACGCCGTCGGCGGTGGCCTGGTCGATCGCGGCGACGATGTCGCTGGTCAGGCCGCCGGACTGGGTGCCGTCCTTGCTCTCCCACAGGACCTTGTAGACGGCGATGGCGGCGCCCGGCGCGACGCCGGAGATCTTGCCGTAGGAGCGGCCGTCGATCGAGGCGGGCACGTTCGTGTTGCCGGCCGCCGTGGAGGCGGTGTGCGAGCCGTGGCCGCCGCCGTCCCTCGGGGACATGTAGTCGGCGCGGTTGGCCTCGGGGACCCACTCGCGCCAGGCGTCGCCGTACTGGCGGGCGCTGATGACCTTGCGGTTGCAGTCGGCGGCCGTGAACTCCTCGCCTGCCTCGCAGGTCCCGGTGAAGGTCGCGCCGTCCGTCTTGCGCATGACGGTCGTCGTACCCCTCAGGTAGGGGCGGTACTTGTCCCAGGCCGGGGGCTTGGCGGCGGTCAGCGCGGGGGCGGCGAAGGAGGCGCTCTCGGGCCAGATGCCGGTGTCGAGGTCGCCGATGACGACGCCCTTGCCGGCGTTGGCGGTGCCGCCGAGCGCCGACCACAGGCCCTTGCGGCCGGAGAGGTGCAGGTAGTCGACGGAGTTCTTGTCGTCGGTCGCCTGGTGGATCCGGTCGGGCGTCACGGAGACGACGCCCTTGGTCGCGGAGAGCTTGAGGATCTGGGCCGGAGTCAGCTTCGCGGAGAAGGTGTTGGTGGTGACGGAGTAGTGGCGGGCGACCTTCGCGCCGACCTTCTTCGCCGCCGCGTTCTGCTCGTCGACGAGGTGGGTGCGGTAGCGGCGGGCCTCGTCGGTGGTGACGTCGACCTTCTCGCCCGCCTCCGGCTTGGTCGCGGGGATGCCCTCCACGCCACCGTCGTAGGTGGCGATCGGCTGGTCGGTGAGGGTGACGAGATAGCGGCCGGATATGGAGGCCGGGGTATCTGCCGTATCGGCTGCGGCAGTCGGCGCCGCGAGGGGCGCGGCGGCCAGGAGCAGGGCGGCGACGGACACGCCGACGGTCGTTGGTCTTCGGTTCACGAAGTCCCCCCAGAGACAAGGAGGAAAGGGATTCGCCCTTTCCATGAGTCGTGCGGGAAGTCGCCAACCGCCTTGTGGCGGTTGGCGGTTCATGGTGCACAGGGTGCGGCCGGAAAGGGAATGGTGCCTGCCGAATCCCCTACCGTGGTACTACGACGACCTTGCGCCCCACACCCTTCGCGAACTGCTCCAGCGCCTGTGGGTAGTTCTCCAGCGGCAGCCGGTCACTGATGAACACGTCCGGGTCGAGCACCCCGCCCGCGAACAGCTCCGCCGCCCGCTCGAAGCTGTGCAGCACGGCCATCGACCCGGTGATGGTGATCTCCTGGTTGTAGATGCGGTACGGGTCGATGGTGACCCGGGTCGCGTAGTCGGCGACGCCGAACTGGAGGAACGTGCCCGCCTTCGCGACGCGCCCGAGCCCGTCCTGGATCGCCGCCGCGTCGCCGGTCGCGTCGACGACGACGTCCCAGCCCTGGGGGCGCTCCAACTCGTCAGCGTTTTCCGCCGACTTGGAGACGCCGAGCAGCCTCGCCGTCTCCAGCCGCGCCGGGTTCACGTCGACGACGTCCACGCTCGCCGCGCCGGTCCGCTTGGCCAGCTCCAGCATCATCAGCCCCATCGTCCCGGAGCCGTAGATCAGGACGTGCGCGCCGAGGCGGGCGCGCAGCACGTCGTAGCCGCGCACCGCGCAGGACAGCGGTTCCACGAGTGCCGCGTCCTGGGTGCGGACATGGTCCGGGAGGCGTACGCAGTTGGCGACCGGGGCGAGGGCGTAGCGGGCCGCTCCGCCGGCCGTGGTGACGCCGATCGCGGCCCAGCGTTCGCAGAGGTTGTTGCGGCCGGTACGGCAGTACGCGCACTCGTGGCAGTACAGGGAGGGGTCGACGGCGACCCGGTCGCCGATCCTCAACTCGGTGACCTGGGAGCCGAGTCCGACGATCTCGCCCGCGAACTCGTGGCCCGGCACGATCGGCAGGCTGGGCGCGAACTCGCCCTGGAGGATGTGCAGATCGGTGCCGCACAGGCCGCAGGCGGCGACCTCGACGACGACCTCGCGGGGGCCTGGTGTGGGGTCGGGGACCTCGGTGACGACGGCGCGGCCCACGGACTCGATGACGGCGGCCTTCATGTCGCGGCTCCCAACTCACGTGCGTGGATGTTCATTTGACGGCTCCCAGCGACAGGCCCTGGACCAGCTTGTCCTGCGCCGCGAACCCCGCCGCCAGCACCGGCAGCGAGATGACGAGCGACGCGGCGCACACCTTGGCGAGGAACAGCCCCTGGCTGGTGATGAACCCGGTGAGGAAGACGGGCGCGGTCTCGGCGACGACCCCGGTCAGCACCCGCGCGAACAGCAGTTCGTTCCAGCTGAAGATGAAGCAGATCAAGGCGGTCGCGGCGATCCCGGGCAGCGCGATCGGCGCGACGACCCGCAGCAGGACCGTCGGCAGCCGCGCCCCGTCGACCCGGGCGGCCTCGATCACGGCGACCGGCACCTCGGACAGGAAGGACTGCATCATCCACACGGCGATCGGCAGGTTCATCGACGTGTAGAGCAGGACCAACAGCCAGATGTTGTCGAGGAGTTCGGTGTTCTTGGCGAAGAGGTAGATGGGCAGCAGTCCGGCGACGACGGGCAGCATCTTCGTCGACAGGAAGAAGAACAGCACGTCGGTCCACTTCCGCACCCGCCGGATCGACAGCGCGTACGCGGCCGGCAGCGCGAGCAGCAGCACCAGCAGCGTCGAACTCACCGACGCCACCGCCGAGTTGATCAGCGACGGCCAGGGACTCGCCCCACCGCCGACGCCGAAGAAGTCCCGGTAGCCGTCGAGCGTCAACGCGGCGGTGAAGGAAGGCGGGTTGGTCGCCGCGTCGCTCTCGGAGTGGAACGACGTCAGCGCCATCCACGCGATCGGCAGGAAGAACACGATCCCCAGGAACCAGGCCAGCAGGCCGAGTCCCTTGCTGCGTACGGCGTTCACGCGCGCGACACCTCCTCGCGGAACAGGGACGACACCACGCGCAGCGCGAGCGTGGCGATGATCAGGGAGCCGATGACGACGAGGACGCCGGCGGCCGAGGCGAGCCCGTTCTCGTGGGCCTGGTAGAAGCTCTGGTACACGGTGTAGGGGAGGTTGGCGGTGCCGAGGCCGCCGGAGGTGATGGTGAAGACGGCGTCGAAGTTCTGCACGATGTAGATCGAGCCGAGCAGCGCGCCGAGTTCGAGGTAGCGGCGCAGGTGGGGCAGCGTGAGGTACCGGAACACCTGCCAGTCCCCGGCGCCGTCGACGCGGGCGGCCTCGATCTGTTCGCGGTCGCGGCTCTGGAGCCCGGCGAGCAGGATCAGCATCATGAACGGCGTCCACTGCCACACGAGCGCGGCCTCGACGGCGAGCAGCGGGGTGTTCGAGATCCAGTCGGGCCGCGGTCCGCCGACGTAGTGCAACAGGCCGTTGAGCAGGCCGTATTCGGGGTTGTAGAGGACGTGCTTCCACAGCAGCGCGGCGGCCACCGGCACGACCAGGAACGGGGCGATGAGCAGGGTGCGGACGACGCCCCGGCCCTTGAAGCGGCGGTCGAGCAGCAGGGCGAGCGCGAGGCCGATGAGGAGGCTGGCGATCACCACGGACGCCGTGAGCAGGACGGTCGTCCACACGGAGTGGCGCAGGTCCGGATCGGTCAGCACCTGCTGGTAGTTGTCGAGGCCGGTGAAGCCGCGGGCGTCGGGGTAGAGGGCGTTCCAGTCGAAGAAGGAGATCACCACTGTTGCCACGAACGGCAGTTGGGTGACGACGATCATGAAGACCAGGGCGGGGAGCAGGGGCGCGCGGGTGGACCAGGCGCGCAGGCGCGGGGCAACTCCGGCCGGCCGTACGGACATCGCGGTCATCGTCCCTCGTACTCCTCGGAGACCTGTTCGGCGAGCCGCTGGGCCTTGCGCAGCGCCGAGTCGACGGACTGGCGGCCCGCGATGGCCGCGCTGATCTCCTGCGAGACCTTGGTGCCCAGGTCGGTGAATTCGGGGATGCCGACGAACTGGATGCCGGGCGCGGGGCGTTGCTGGACGCCGGGGTCGTTCGGGCGGGCCGCCTCGATGGCCTCGCGGGTCATCTCCTGGAAGGCGGCGGCGGATCGGCGGTACTGGGGGTAGGTGTAGGTGGAACTGCGTTTGCCCGCCGGGACGTTGGCCCAGCCGATCTGTTCGCCGACGAGCCGCTCGTACTGCTTGCCGGAGGCCCAGGAGATGAACTTCCAGGCTTTGTCGGCGTTGTGGGACGCCTTCTCCATGCCCCAGGCCCAGGTGTAGAGCCAGCCGGAGGCGTCGGTCTTCTCGACGGGTGCGGGGGCGTAGCCGATCCTGCCCTTGACCGGGGAGCCGGCGGCCTCCAGGGAGCCGGCGGCGGAGGTGGCGTCGTACCACATGGCGGTCCTGCCCTGGGTCATGTTGTTGAGGCATTCGGCGAAGCCGGACTGGGCGGCGCCGGACTCGCCGTGGTCGCGGACCAGGCCGACGTAGAAGGAGACGGCCCGCCGCCACTCCGGGGAGTCGAGGCGGGCTTTCCAGTCCTTGTCGAACCAGGTGCCGCCGAAGGTGTTGACGACGGTCGTGAGGGGGGCCATGACCTCGCCCCAGCCGGGCAGGCCGCGCAGGCAGATGCCCTTCATGCCGGGTTCGGCGCCGTCGAGCCGCGCGGCGAGGTCGGCGACCTGGGTCCAGGTGGGGCGGGCGGGCATGGTGAGGCCGTGGGCGGCGAGGAGGTCCTTGCGGTACATCAGGAAGGAGGACTCGCCGTAGAAGGGCTGGCCGTAGAGCTTTCCGTCGTCGCCGGTGAGGGAGGTGCGCATGGGGGCGAGGACGTCCTTCTCGTCGTACGCGGGGTCGTTGGCGAGGTAGGTGTCCATGGGGTGGAGCCAGCCGTTGCGGGCATAGATGGGGATCTCGTAGTTGGAGAGGGTGGCGACGTCGTACTGGCCGGCCTGGTTGGCGAAGTCCTGGCTGATCTTGTCGCGGACGTCGTTCTCGGGGAGGACGGTGAAGTTGACCTTGATGCCGGTCTGTCGCGTGAAGTGGTCGGGGGTGAGTTTCTGGAGTTCGGTCATCTGGGGGTTGTTGACCATCAGGACGTTGATGGAGTCGCCGCCGGAGCCGGAGCCGCCGGCACCGGTCCAGCAGCCGGTCAGGAGGAGGAGGCCGAGAGCGGACAGCAGACTGGGGACGCGCATGGGACGCTCCCTGGGGATCGATTGCGTATGAACTGAGTCGGTTGTTCAGACCCGCAGGACCTGCGGTCCCATCAGCGAGTACCGGTGCGCCTCGCTCGCCGGCAGCGCGGTGCTCGTGACGATCGTCTCCACCGCGCCCACCTCGGCGAACCGGCAGAAGCTGACCGCCCCGAACTTGGTGTGCACGCCGGTGAAGACGACCCGGCGCGCGGCGCGCACCGCCTGGGCCTTGACCTCGGCGACGGCCGGGTCGGGGGTGGTGAGTCCGTGCTCGCGGGTGATGCCGTTGGCGCCGAGGTAGGCGAGGTCGACGACGAAGCCGGCGAGCATCTTCGTCGTCCAGTGGTCGACGGTGGCGAGCGTCCCCGCGCGTACGCGCCCGCCGAGCAGCAGGACGCAGACGTGGTCGGCCGTCGCGAGCGCGCCCGCGACGGGCAGGGAGGCGGTGACGACGGTCAGCGCGCGGTCGCGCGGCAGGGCCTCGGCGATGAGCTGCGGGGTGAAGCCCTCGTCGACGAAGACGGTCTCGGCGTCGCCGAGGAGCCCGGCAGCGGCGGCGGCGATGCGACGCTTCTCGGGGAGGTGGCTGGTCGCCCGGAACGCGAGCGTCGTCTCGAAGCCTGCGCTCTCGACGGGGTAGGCGCCGCCGTGGGTGCGGCGGACGAGGCCGTGGTCCTCCAGGGCGCGCAGGTCGCGCCGTACGGTCTCCTTGGCGACGCCGAGGTCGGCGGCGAGGGCGGTGACGTCGACGGAGCCGGTGGCGCGGGCGACGCGCACGATCTCGCGCTGGCGCTCCTCTGCGGTCCTCTGATCCATGCCGACCACCTCCGGGATCCCTCGGTGCCCGTTCGGGCTCACAGCGGCCCATCAGGGCCCGTGACGGCCCATCAGGGGCTCGCGGGGCCCGTTCGGGCTCTCGGGGGAAGTTCTACCGGCGGGGCGGTGCGCTGAACAGGTCCGTCACGCGTCCGATGCGGCCCGTTCGGGCCCGTCGTCTTCGGGCGCGTGCCCGCTCGGACCTGCGCGGGCCCGCCGGACCGGGCGGGGCGGGTGCCCGAATGGGCTGCGGGCGGGCCCGTTCGGCGCCCGCCCGCATGATCCCGTGGGGGGTCAGTGCGGCCAGATCGGCGGATCCGTCACGAAGCCGCCGCCGAGGTAGGCGTGCGCCTCGTTGCCCTCCTGGAGCTCCCCCTGCTCGGCGATCAGCTTCTCGGCGTACGGCTCGGAGTCGTCCTGCGGGTCGTAGCCCAGCGCCCGCGCGGAGGTGAGGTCCCACCACAGGCGCGTGTTCGCGGACGAGCCGTGGACGACGGTGTGGCCGACGTCCTCGGCGGTCAGCGCGGCGTGCAGCAGGCGCGCGCCGTCGGCGGGGCTCATCCAGATCGACAGCATCCGCACCGAGGTGGGTTCGGCGAAGCAGGAGCCGATGCGCACGGAGACCGTCTCCAGGCCGTGCCTGTCCCAGTAGAGCTGGGCCAGGTCCTCGCCGAAGGACTTCGACAGGCCGTAGAACGTGTCGGGGCGGCGCGGTGTGTCGACCGGGATCAGCGGGTCGCCCTCGCGCGGGCGCGGGGTGTAGCCGACGGCGTGGTTCGAGGAGGCGAAGACGATCCTGCGCACGCCCTCCGCGCGCGCGGCCTCGTACAGGTTGTAGGTGCCCTCGATGTTTGCCTTGAGGATCTTCTCGAACGAGGATTCCAGGGAGATGCCCGCGAGGTGGACGATCGCGTCGACACCCCGTACGGCGTCCCTGAGGGCGTCGCGGTCGGCGAGGTCGGCGGTGATCGCGCCGGGGTCGCCGTCGACCGGGACGAGGTCGAGGCAGCGCAGGTCGTAGCCGTACGCCGGGAGCAGGCCCCGCATCAGGGTGCCGAGGCCGCCGGCGGCGCCGGTGAGCAGGACGGTGCGCGGAGCGGGCATCCTCGGGTTCTCCTCCGGGGCGAACGAGTGGGCGCATGCGTGATCGATATTCACATGCTTGGACAAAGTAGGTTTCCCGTCGCCCCTCGTCAAGAGGGCACGGAGTCGCGAGATCCGCTCCCCGGGCCGCCTCCGCACGCTTGACCCGCCACAACAGGGCTCCTTAGAGTGGTCACGTTCATGAATATGTACGTCGATCAGAAGTGTGACCGCCTGTCTGTGAGCGGTCGCCCGACCGCCAGGGAGAGCCCGTGCCGACCGCCCCTCTCGCCGACCGCCTCACCGCCCCCACCGGGCCCCTCTTCTTCCCCGTCACCGCCTACGCCGCGGACGGCTCCCTCGACCTGGACGCCTTTCGCGCGCACGTACGCGCGGGCGTCGACGCCGGCGCGGCGGCCGTCTTCGCGTGCTGCGGCACCGGCGAGTTCCACGCGCTCGACCTGGACGAGTTCGAGGCGTGCGTGCGCGCGGCCGTCGAGGCGACCGACGGGCGCGTGCCGGTCGTCGCGGGCGCCGGGTACGGGACACGGCTCGCCGTCCGGTACGCGCGCGCCGCGCACGAGGCCGGCGCCGACGGGCTGCTCGTCCTGCCGCCCTACCTGGTCGTCGCCGGACAGGAAGGGCTGCTGCGGCACTACCGCGAGGTGGCCGCCGCGACCCCGCTGCCGGTGATCGTCTACCAGCGCGACAACGCCGTCTTCACGCCCGAGACGGTCGTCGAACTCGCCCGCACGGAAGGCATCGTCGGCCTCAAGGACGGGTACGGCGACCTCGACCTCATGCAGCGCATCGTCAGCGCCGTACGGACCGAGGTCCCCGGGGACTTCCTGTACTTCAACGGCCTGCCGACCGCCGAGCAGACGCAGCTCGCGTACCGCGCGCTGGGCGTCACCCTGTACTCGTCCGCCGTGTTCTGCTTCTCCCCCGACCTCGCGAACGCGTTCCACCGCGCGCTGCGCGAGGGCGACGACGACACCGTGAACCGGCTCCTCGACGGGTTCTTCCGGCCGTACGTCGAACTGCGCGCGCAGGGGCGCGGGTACGCCGTCTCTCTCGTCAAGGCCGCCGTGCGCATGCGCGGGCTGGACGTCGGGGAGGTCCGGCCGCCGCTGCACGAGCCGGCCGAGGATCATGTGAAGCGGCTCGCGGAGCTGATCGAGCGCGGGCACGCGCTGCTGGAGGAGGAGACCAAGTGAAGGCGTCGACGTTCGTCTACCCCTGGGACGTCAACGGCGATCCCGAGGCCCCGGCCCGGATCGCCTCGCTCGGCGTGGAGCAGGTGACGCTGGCCGCCGCGTACCACTCGACGCGCGCCCTGACGCCGCGTCACCCGCGCCACCGCATCGTCACCGCCGAGCACGCGGCGGTCCTGTACGGCCCTGACGCGCGCTGGGAGGGCCGGACCCTCCGCCCGTACCCCGCCGGGGACTGGGCGCCCTCAGAAGCCTTCTCAGCGGCCGCCGAGGCCCTCTCCGGGGCCGGCCTGGAGATCCACACCTGGGTCGTCCTCGCCCACAACTCCCGCCTCGGCGCCGAACACCCCACCACGTCCGTGGTCAACGCGTACGGCGACCGCTACCCCTGGGCGCCCTGCATCGCGCAGCCCGACACGCGCGCGTACCTGATCGACCTCGCCGCCGAGGCCGCCGTACGCCCCGGCGCCGCCGGCACCGAGCTGGAGTCCCTCGGCTGGTACGGGCTCCAGCACCTGCACGCCCACGACAAGACCGGCGGCGTGCCGCTGGGCGACGCGGGGCTGTACCTGATGGCCCTGTGCTTCTGCGCCGTCTGCCGCGAGGGGTACGCCGCGCAGGGCGCCGACCCCGACGCGCTCGCCGCCGCCGTACGCCAGGCCCTGGAGCCCCTGTGGAAGGGGGCGCACGAGGACGAAGGCTGGACGGGCGTCGAGAAGCTGCTCGGCGAGGCGTACGCGACGGCCACGCGCGCGTGGCGCGACGAGCGGGCCCGCACGCTCCAGGAGGCCGCCGTCAGGGCCGTCCGCGCCGCCGCCCCGGCCGGTTTCCAGGTCCTCCTGCACGCCGACCCGGTGACCTACCACGTCGGCGCGAACCCGGGCGTCGACCCCGCCCACATCCTCTCCGTCGCCGACGGCGTCGTCGTCCCCTGCGCGGGCGGGCCGGAACTCCTGTCCCCCTTCGCCGACACCGGCCGGCAAGCCGTCATCGCGGCGAACTTCGGCATCGTCTCCGCGATGGGGGGCCGCCCCGGGGACCTCGCGGACGACGTCGCCCGCGCGCGGGCGCTGGGGGCGACGGAGATCCGGCTGTACCACGCGGGGCTCGCGTCGGACGCGGACCTGGAGGTGACTCGGGGGGCGTTGGCCCGGCGCTGAGGGCGGACGGGGGCGCGCGCCGGAACCCCCACCGGTCCCGGTGCGCCTCCTGACGGGCGAGGCGCTCACGCGCGGGCGCGCGCCGGCCCTCCCCCCGACGCTCCTGGAGTCCCGGCCGCCCCCTACCCCGCCAGCTTCCCCTCGATCCACGCGCGCGCGAAAGCGACCGCCTCCCCCGCCTCGAACAGGTAACTCTCCGCCGCCCCGACCTCCCCCCGCCGCCCGATCCCCGCCGCGAGCATGTCCCGCGCGATGACCGCGAACGGCTCCTCCCCCTCCGGCACCACCGGCGTGTAGTCGAACGCCCCCTCCTGCGAGTCGATGTCGTGGAAGCGGCGCCAGACGCGGCGGCCGTCCTCCAGGACCGGCTGCTCGTAGTCGACGTACCGCTTGCCGGGGGCCTCGGCGAGGGCCTCCGCGTGGTGGAGGAGGGTCAGGGTGTCGAGGGGGGCGCCGAGCAGCAGGACCCGGCCGCCCAGCGCGACCAGCTTCGCGAGAGGGGTGCCGGGGCCGTGGGGGTCGTTCCAGGGGTGGTCGGCCATGAGGGCGTCCGCCGCCGCGCCGAGGGCCGCGAAACTGACGTCCGGGTGGCGGCTGCGGACGGCCCCGGGCAGACGGCGCAACGCCTCCGGCAGACGGCCGTTGCCGTGGTCGGCCTCGCTCAAGTCGGCGTCGTACGCTGGGTGTTCGGCCCGCAGGGCGTCCTGCCACTCCTGCGGCCAGGTCACGGACTCGTAGGGCGGCGCGTCGTTCCAGCCGCAGGTCACCATGAGGGTCCCGGCCGGTCCGACGACGTCCTGGAGCGCCCCGATCACGGTCGGCGGCCCGCCCGGCACGTACCCGATGGCGGACATCCGGGTGTGGAACATGACGACGTCGCCGCGCCCGAGGCCGAGCGCGGCCAGGTCGCGGCTGATGCGGCTGCGGGTGACCGGGCCACCGGAACGCTTGAGCAGGGCCATCTCGTCCATGCCGGCGAACCTATCGCCGGGCCGTGCGGGCGGCGCAAACGAGTTTCGCCCCGTACGGCTACGCCCGCATCCCCGCCACCAACACCCCGACGTACCGCTGTACTTGGCCCTCACCGGGCCCCAACTCCGCGGCCGTGGCGACCCCGTGGGCCAGCAGCAGGACGTCGACCGTCGACAGGTCGCCCCGCAGGAACCCGGCCACCCGCGCCCCCTCGACCAGCCTCCCCGCGGCCTCCTTCATCCGGGTGCCGCAGACGCTGGCGTTCGCGTCGGTCACGGCGGACCCCAACAGGGCGCGCATGCCCCGTACTTGGATGGTGACGACGCAGAGTTCGTGGAGCCACTCCGCGAGCGCCCGGTCGGGCGGCAGGGCGGCGCCCAGTTCGTCGGCGCGCACCGCGAGCGCCTCCATACGGTCGAGGTACGCCGCCTCCAGCAGGGCCTGGCGGGTGGGGAAGTGGCGGTAGAGGGTGCCGGAGCCGACGCCGGCGCGCTTGGCGATGTCGTCGAGGGACGCGTGCTCCCCGTGTTCGGCGAACGCCTCGGCGGCGGCCCTCAGCAGGCGTTCGTAGTTGCGGCGGGCGTCCGCGCGCATGGGCTTGGCCTGCGTCATCCGGTAACTCCTCGCGCGCCGGGGGCTGTCTCCACCGTACGTATTGTGCCGAGCCCGGACGTAGTACGCCGAACACGGACCGCGTACGGCGTCGGCTCAGGCGACACGCCCCCGGCACCAAGAAGGCGCCCCCGTCCGCGCGGCCCTCACATCTTCGTCGCCCCCGCCGCCAGGTCCCGCAGGAAGTGCCGCGCCCCGATGAGGAACACGACGATCAGCGGCACGACGCTCATCAGCGCCCCGGCCATGACCAGCGAATAGTCCGCCTGGTAAAGGACGTTGAGGTTGGCGAGCGCCACTTGGAGCGTGACCTTCTCGGGGTCGATCATGACGACGAGCGGCCAGATGTACTCGTTCCACAGCCCGATGAACGTGAAGATGCCGAGGAACGCGAGCGCGGGCCGGAACATCGGCAGCGCGACCTGCCAGTACAGCCGGAAGAACCCGGCCCCGTCGATGCGCCCGGCGTCGAGCAGCTCGTCCGGCAAGGAGTTCTCCGCGTACTGCCGCATCCAGAAGATGCCGAACGCGTTGGCCGCGCCGGGGATGATGAGCGCCTTGAGCGACCCGGCCCACCCGAACTCGGCCATCGTCACGAACTGCGGGACGAGGGAGAGCTGGGCCGGGATCATGTACGTCATCAGCAGCATGCCGAACATGAACCGCTTGGCCGGGAAGTCGTACTTGGCGAACGCGAACGCCGCGAGGGAGTCGAAGAACAGCACGAGCGCCGTTCCGACGACCGCGACGACGACCGTGTTGAACAGCGACCCGAAGAAATCGACCGAGTCGACGACCCGCTTCATGTTGTCGAGGAGATGCGGCCCCGGCACCAGCTTCGGCGGATAGCGGTAGATGTCCTGCGTCGTGCCGGACGCCATCACGACCAGCCAGTAGAAGGGGAACAGCGAGACCAGCACACCCAGCAGGAGGACGGCACGGACGGCGATCCGGGTCAGCCGGCTCCCCGACCCGATCGCGAGTCCGGCGCTCTGCCTCTCGTCAGCGGCCACGGCGCGACCCCCCGTCCTGACGCCCGGACACCAGACGCCAGTTGACGATCGTGAACACCGCGATGATCGCGAAGAGCACCCACCCCATCGCGGCCCCGTACCCGAACTGGTGGTCCTTGAACGCCTTTTGCCACAGGTACAGCACGATGGTCATCCCTTCCTGACCCGGCCCGCCGGTGGTCCCGACGTCGTCGGTCTGGAACAGCACCTGCGACTCGGTGAAGATCTGGAGCCCGTTGATGGTGGAGGTGACGGCGGCGAAGAGGATCACGGGCCTCAGCTGCGGTACGACGACCCGGAACAGGGTCTGCCAGCTGTTCGCGCCGTCCATCCGCGCCGCCTCGAAGTGTTCGGTCGGGATGGCCTGGATCCCGGCGAGGAAGATGAGCGCGTTGTAGCCGACCCACCGCCAGATGATCATCAGCGAGATCGCCGACTTGATCCCCCACTCGGAGGACAGCCAGCCCACCCCGCCCAACCCCACCGACTTGAGGCCCGAGTTGAGGAGCCCGGTCTGCGCGAACACCGACCCGAAGACGATGGTCATCGCGACCATCGAGGTCACGTTGGGAATGAAGTACGCGACCCTCAGCGCCCCGCCGAACCGCACCTGCGAGTGCAGCAGGAACGCGAGCACCAGCGCCAGGAACAGCATCGGCACCGTCGAAAGGAGCCAGATCTCGAAGGTGTTGAGGACCGAGTGCCAGAACACCGAGTCCTGGAGCAGCCATCCGTACTGCTGGAGCCCCACGAACCGCATGTCCCCGATCCCGTCCCAGTCCTGGAAGGACAGGTACAGCGAGAACACCACGGGGAACGCCCCGAAGACGGCGAACAGCACGTAGAACGGCGCGATGGCGAGCCACGGCCCGAGATGACGCCGGGGCCCGCCGGGCGCGGTGGACGACGTACGGCGCACCAACGGCCGTTTGCGGGCGGCCTGTTCGGCGACGGCGGCCATGTCAGCTCACCCCCACTCTGATCAGCGCGGACTCGGCGCTGTCGACGGCGTCCCGCCAGGCGCGCTCGGGGTTCTTGCCGAGCGTCTGGACGTTGGTCAGCTCCTGGAAGAACGGGGTGTTCGCGATCTCCTCGTACGGGCTGAAGTAGAGGACCGGCGCCTTCTGGGCCGCCGGGCCGAAGACGTCGATGGGCCGCTGGCCGCCGAAGAAGGGGTCGGCCTGGTGCATGGCGGGGTTCGCGTACGCGGCCGGGGTGGTGGGGAACAGGGCCGCCTCCTGGTAGGACTTGAGCTGGTTGGCGGGGCTGAGCAGCCAGGTCAGGAAGGCGAACGCGCGCTCCGGCTCCCGGCAGTAGCGGGTCAGCGTCATGTACGAACCGCCGTAGTTCGCCGGCCCGTTGGGCATCGTCGTCAGCCGCCAGAGCCCGGTCGTCTTCGGCGCGGTGTCCTTGAGGCCGTTGATCGCCCACACGGCCGTCGTCATGGTGGCGATGCGGTTGCCGTTCATCGCGGCGTTGTAGTCGGGGGTGCCGTCCGAGACCCGGGCGGCGAGGCCCTGCCTGAGGATCTCGACGGCGGTGTCCCAGGCGCGGCGGACGTGCGCCTGATCGCCGATGAACCGGTTGCCGGAGTCGACGAACTGCTTGGTGCTCTGGAGCATGGCCTGCTGGAAGATGTTGCCGATATTGCTGACCAGGTACGGGCCGTTGCCCGCACGCAGCTTCCTGCCGGCCTCGATGAACTTCTCCCAGGTCGACAACTCCCGCGCGACGTCGGCGGGTTCGTACGCGATCCCCGCCTTCTGGAAGAGGTCGCGGCGGTAGTACAGGGCGGTCGGACCGGCGTCGAGCGGGAAGCCGATCATGCGGCCCGACGGGGTGAAACAGCTCTTCCACTTCCAGTCGAGGTACTGGCCCTGGACCTTCTCCGCGCCGTAGTCCCGCAGGTCGAGGAACTGGTCCTCGTCGGGGAAGAACGTCGCGAGGTTGTCGGAGTTCGCGACGGTGATGTCGGGGACGTAGGCGCGGGCGGCGAGGCTGGTGCGCACCTTGGAGTCGATCTCGCCGGACGGCATCTGCGCGCCGCGCACCCGCAGCCCCGGTACGCCGGGGACCGCGTCGCGGGCGGTGGCGAGGAGCTTCTCGCTCAGAGCGCCCTTCCAGTACCACAGGCTCAGGTGGTCGGTGCCCGCCGAGGCCGAGCCGCTGCTCGCCCCGCAGCCGGACAGGCCCAGCAGGGCCCCGCCGGCGCCGCCGAGGGAGACCCCGAGGAGGCGTCTGCGGGACATCGTTCGGTGTTCCATCACGAGCGGCTCGCTTTACGAGGACGAGGAAGGCAACGAAGACAACGATGTCGATGCCCTCGTGAACGTTCCCGTGAACGTTCACGGGAACGTTGCCGTTGAGTATTGGGGCGGCCGAAAACCAGTGTCAAGACACGTACACGGGGATTGTGCTGACGTCCTGTCAGCAGGACAGGGCGCTCAGGCCGAGGCCCGCACCACCAGTTCGGGGGTCACCCAGGCGTCCTCGCCGGACAGCGGTTCCTCCCCCGCGCGCAGCCGCGCGACCTGCTCGACCGCCAGCCTCCCGAGCAGGCGTTTGTCCAGGTCGAGGGTGGTGAGCGCGGGTTCGACGAGGGTGCCGAGCGCGAGCCCGTCGAAGCCCATCACCGCGAGGTCGCCGGGGACGGTCAGCCCGCGCCGGCGCGCGGTGCGCATCGCGCCGACCGCGATCAGGTCGTTGAACCCGAACACGGCGGTGACCTCCGGGTGGTGCTCGTCGAGCAGCCGCTCCATGCCGGCCTCGCCACCGAGGACGCTGTGCTCGGGGCAGCGCACGACCCACCGTTCGTCCAGGTCGAGGCCGTGCCGCCGGGCCTCGGCGAGGAACGCCTCCCGGCGGGGCCCGGGGCCGGGCGAGCGGTCCCCGTCGAGCATGCCGATCCGGCGGTGTCCGGCGCGGACGAGGTGCGCCATCCCGGCTTCGAGACCGCCCGCCGCGTCGATGCCGACGGCCGCGAACCGGGTCTGCTGCGGGCCGCGCTCCAGCAGGACGAGGGGGACGCCGCCGAGGTGGCGGGCGAGGACGTCGTCCTCGTTCTTGAAGTAGCCGACGACCGCGTCCGCCTGGTGGGACAGCATGTCCAGCGCCTCGCGCTCGCGGATCTCGTCGGAGCGGGTGTCGCAGACGACGACCTGCCAGCCGCGCTGCTCGGCGGCCTCCAGGACCCCGGCGGCGACCTCGGGGAAGAAGGGGTTCATCAGGTCGGGGATGACCAGCCCCGCGGTCACCGTGCCCTTGCTGACCATGCCGCGCGCGAACCGGCTCGGCCGGTAGTCCAGCAGCCGGGCGGCGTCCAGGACGCGTTGCTTGGTCGCCGGGTCGATCTCGCCCTTGTCGTTGACCGCGCGGGAGACCGTCTGCCGCGAGACGCCCGCCAGCCGGGCCACGTCATGGATGGTGGCCCGGCGGCCGGAGCCGTCAGGCTGCTCGATACGCGGCTTCTGTCGCTCTTCGTCGGCCCACACGCTGTGAACTGTATCCGGCCATCGCGCGAACATGATCCCCCGCGAACGGGCCCACGGCCGCAGGATCGCCGTGGGCCGGCCCGCTCAGAACAGGGCGCTGTACGCGTTCAGCGCCGGCTGCCCGCCCAAGTGGGCGTACAGCACGGTCGATTCGGCGCCGATCTCACCGCGCCGGACCAGATCGACCATGCCCGCCATGGACTTGCCCTCGTACACCGGGTCGGTGACCATGCCCTCCGTGCGGGCCGCGAGGCGCATCGCGTCGAGGGTCGTCTCGTCCGGGACGCCGTAGATCCCGGCGTGGTAGCGCTCGTCCAGCTCGACGTCGTCCTCGGTCAACTCGCGCTTGACGCCGATGAGTTGGCCGGTTCCCCGGGCGATGCGGGCGATCTGGGTCCGGGTGGCGGCGGGCTTCGCGGAGGCGTCGATGCCGAGCACCCGGCGGGGACGCCCGCCGGCCTCCTCCAGCGCCGCGAACCCGGCGACCATCCCGGCCTGCGTGGAGCCGGTGACGGAACAGACCACGACGGTGTCGAAGAAGACGCCCAACTCCCGTTCCTGCTCCGCGACTTCGTACGCCCACCCGGCGAACCCGAGCCCGCCGAGCGGATGGTCGGAGGCACCGGCCGGGATCGCGTACGGCGTACCGCCCGACTCCTCGACCTCCCTCAGCGCCTGCTCCCAGCTCTCCTTGAACCCGATCCCGAACCCGGCCTTCACAAGCCGGACGTCCGCCCCGGCGAGGCGGCTGATCAGGATGTTGCCGACCTTGTCGTAGACGGCGTCCGGCCAGTCCACCCAACTCTCCTGAACCAGCACGCACTTGAGCCCGGCGCGGGCGGCGACGGCGGCGACCTGGCGGGTGTGGTTGGACTGCACCCCGCCGATCGACACGAGCGTGTCGCACCCCTTCGCGAGGGCGTCGGCGACCAGGTACTCCAGCTTGCGCGTCTTGTTGCCGCCGTACGCCACACCGGAGTTGCAGTCCTCCCGCTTCGCCCACAGCGCGGCGCCGCCGAGGTGCGCGGTGAGCCGCTCCAGGGGGTGGACCGGGGAGGGGCCGAAGAGGAGGGGGTAACGCTCGTACGAGGAAAGGGACATGAGGGTCTCCCGAGGGTGTATCGACAACTGTCAGGCGAGGTCGACGAGTTCTTCCAGCCCGCGCCAGATCTCCGCCGTGACCCGCACCGCCCCGGTCACATCACCCGCCTCGCACGCGTCGATCAACTGCTCGTGCAGCCCGGTGGACCGGCAGTTCCCGCCCTCCCCGAACCGGCGCCGCTCCAGGCGGCGGATGAGGGGCGTGTAGCGCGCGACCGTGGCGGCGGCGGCGCGGTTGTCGCCGACCCGGACGAGTACGTCGTGCAGCTCGTCGTCGGCGAGGAGCGCGGCGTCGACGTCCCCCGCGACGACGGCGTCCGCGAACCGTTCGTTGGCGGCGCGCATCGCGGCGATGTCCGCGGGGGCGAGGCAGGGTACGGCGATCCGGGTGACCAGCTCGTGCATCGCGCCCACGACCGCGGCGGCGTCCCGCACCTCGCTCGCGACGAGCGGGGTGACCCGCGTGTAGCTCTGCGGCTTGCTCTCCAGCAGCCCTTCGTCCACGAGCCGCGCGAACGCCTCCCGCACCGGCGCCCGCGACAGTCCGAGCCGCTCGGCCAGGTCGATGTCCCGTACCACCGAGCCGGGTTCGATCTCTCCGCTGACGATCGCGTCCCGAATGGCTTCACAGGCGCGGTCCCTGAGGAGGGTGCGGCCCACGGGTCTTATGGCTTCCATGAATTGAAATGTTAAATGTCAGTCAGATGAAGGGCAAGGCCCGCACTCCCCCGAAGTGCGGGCCTCTATTCTCACGCGTGTTCTCACGCGGCGATTCTCAGGAAACCCACGGCCAGTCGGCGTTGCGCGCGCTCTCCAGCAGCGGCACCATCCGGAACGCCGCGTCCGAGAGCCCGCCGAACGTGTGCCGGTTCGCCTTCCCGGAAGGACCGTGACCAGCCCGGTATCCGGCCAAGTTCCAGGTGTAGACCGGGACATGGGCCGGGACCTGCTCCGTCGGGTCGCCGTGCGAGCTGTACGCGTACTGCTCGTCGGTGACGATCAGCACCCGGTCCTGGCCCCGGTAGTGGGAGCGGATCGCGGAGACCGTGTCGGTGCCGCCGAGGTCGCCGAAGCGCTCCAGGATCCGCAGCACCGACTCCCCCTTGTCGAGGTCGAGCCGCCGGCTCGTCGTCCCGAACTCGACGAGGTCCGCGTCCTCGGCGCGCAGCGCGAGCGCCGTGCCGAAGATCGCCGCCGCGTCGGCCCGGTTGAGCTGCGAGCGCTCCGAGAGGCGGTGCCACATCGAGCCGGACCGGTCGACGAGGACGAGGGTGCGGCCGGGCAGCGCGGGCACGTTGGCCAGCGAGTGGCCGAGCGCCCGCTCCAGCGGGTACGCCCAGCGCAGCGAGGGCGCGTGCCGGTACGCGGCGAGGTAGCGGAACGGGAACTGCCGGGAGCGCGCGACCTGTTCGGGGTCGCTGATCCGGGCGGCGACCTGAGCCGCGACCTCGTCGGAGACCCCGGCCTGGTCGAAGTTGCGCAGGTTGCGCACCAGGGCCATCGCGCCCATCGACGGGATGACCGCCTCCCACGCCTCCTTGTCCATCGGCCCCTGGAGCCAGCCCGCCAGCGCCTCCCACGTCATCCCGGCCGCCGCGAGCCGCTCGGCGCCGCCGGGCGAGGTGACGACCGCCCGCCGCCGCTCGACCGGCAGCTCCATCAACTCCCGGTGTGCCCGCAGCACTTGGTCCGACGCGGGCGCCACGGCCGTCTCCGGGTGGTGACGCCGGTCCAGCGCGTACCGGAACAGCTCACCCTGCCAGGGCTTCGCCGGGTCCGGCGCCGCGTGCACCAGGTTGAGGATATCGCCGAAGCGGTACCCCTTGGCCGAAGTGTCGTACTTCAGCAGGGACTTGGCGTGGTAGAGCCGCTGTACGGCGTCGGCGGTGCCGCGCTTGACGGGCTTCGGGATGTTACGGCCGTGGGTCGCCGTCCAGTAGGCGAGCAACTCGCCGGGCTCGTCCGGGCGTTGCAGTACGGAGTCCACGACCCGGCGGTTCGAGGGGCCCTCGGTGACGCCGGCCGCGAGGCGGGCGTGCACGTACTCGGCGGCGCCGACGACGGCCGCCGTACGGAGGTTGCCCTCGCCGCGCAGCCAGCCGAGGAGGCCGGCCGTCCAGTCGGGGTCGGTGACCGCCAACTTGCGTACCAGCGTGGCGAACCGGTTGTCGCGGGTGGCGCCGGACTCGTAGAAGGTGTCCTCGGAGACGAAGTTGGCGACCGCGAGCAGGAAGAGTTCGGAACGCGGGTCGCGTTCGCGGCCTCGGCCGCCTTCCTCGGTGCGCAGGGTGCGGCCGGTGGTGGTGACGGGAGATGTCGTCCGCGCCTTCGTGGCACGGGTGTTGAAACGGGCCATGGTGAATTCCCCCCGAAATTCAGTGAGTCGTGAGGGAAGGCACGGCGCGTGGAGGGGGCCCGAGGTCAGGAGTCGGCGACGGTACAAATCCTGGCGCGTCTTCCGTTCCGCCACATCGGCCCTGAGCCGATCACGGGATTCGAACCCGCACCCCTATTCCTAAGGACCAGGTCCCGAAGTAACCGTTGCCTGCGCACCGGGCACCCACCACAAGCCGCGCCTCCCGAGATCAAGTCGACTGCGGTGTCGGATTCTTTGGAAGAAGTAACCGCCGTCCGCGCACCGGGAGGTGCGTGCTTTCGTGTGCCTCACTCTAGGAGGCGTGTTCCGGGCGCTGCGAATCATTTTCCGTCCGGCGGCCGGAACTCCCGTCAGCAGGACGGGAGTCCGAGCCCGTCGCGTTGCCCCGGCTCGATCCAGATCGCGGAGATGTAGCCGAACCGGCCGTCGCCCGTACGGATGCCGTACCAGAGCGTGGTCTCGGCGAGGCCCTCGTTGGCGTCGTCGCGCGCGTTGCCGTCCTCGCCGTTGGTCGTCCGCTCCCCCTCGGTCCGGCAGACGGCGGTGATGCGGTCGCCGGTGCGCAGTTCGGTGCCGGGGAGGGCGCAGCCGTTCCTGGCGCAGAAGTTCTTCGTGACCTCGGACAGGTAGGCGGGCTTGTCCTCGCGCATCCGGGTCGGGCCGTCCGTGACCTTGTTGTGGACGGTGATCTCCCGGACGGGCGGCGGCGGTGTGGGTGTCGGTGTCGGTGTCGGGTCAACAGGCGGTGTCGACCCGACAGGCCGTGTCGGCGCCGCTCCGATCGTGAACGTGTCCCCCACCGTGCGCCCGGTGGACCCGTCCACGAGTTCCGTCGCGTACGTCCCTGCGGGGTCCCCCTCGCACGGCCACTTCCACGTGACCGAGCCGTCCGCCGCGACCGTGCCCGAGTCGGAGGCGAGCGGGTAGAGCGATCCGTCGGGACGGGTCGCCGAGACCGTGTACTCCCCGCCCGGGGTGAACCCCCCACTGCGGTTGCCCAGTCGACCGCCCGCGCTGGTGCAGACCCCCGTCACCTGGAAGACCAGCGGCTCGGGAGGGGGCGGCGTCGGGTCGTTCTCGTGGCCGATGCTGGGGCATTCGGAGGTCTCGTCCGTCTGGTCCCGGACCAGGTCCGACCAGACCCACCCCTCGCGGCCCTGCTCGGCGCCGCCCGCGACGGTGACCTTGAACCACTTCGCGGACGACGGGAGTTCCTGGTCCTCGCTCTCGTACTTCGGCGGAGGCGTGGTGCTCACCCAGCAGTGCATGGTCACGGCCGTGCCGTTCTCCAGGCTCGCGAGCGCCATGCAGTTGAGGCCCCACGCGTTCTGCCCCACCGGCTTGTCGGCACCGGCCTGCGGGCAACTGCGCAGCGTCACCTTCCCGTTGGCGCCCTCCTTGTCGTCGACGGGGCGGGTGTGGACGTACGGCGAACCGGCGCTCGTGGCACGGGCGTCGGCACTCTCCGACGCGGCGACCCCTTCGGCGGTCCGGGTGCCGGACGGGTCCCACGTGAGCCAGAAGGTCACACCGCCGACGAGCGCCACAGAGGTGACCGCCGTAAGCCATCGGTTGGTACGCATGGACGTTCTCCTTACGGGGTGTTCAGCCGACCCGGGCGACCTGGAACGTGTCGCGCGCGCTCTCGCCGGTGGTGCTGTCGGTGACGGTGATCGTGTACGTGCCCGGCGCGTCCTGCGCCTCGCAGGTCCAGCCGGTGTTCAGCGTCCCCCGCGCGGTCGCCGTACCGCCGGCGCCGTACGACAGGCCGTAGGGGCGGCCGTCGGGGTCGGTCACCGAGACCGTGTACGGCTTGCCGGGCGTGAACCCGCCCGAGCCGACCTGGAGCCGACCGCCCGGTGCGGTGCAGGTACCGCTGACGTCGACCCAGGGCTTGCCGGAATCGCCGGACGAGCCGCTGTCCGAGAGCAGCGAGGGCAGGAGCGCGCCCAGGGCCGCGATCACCGACGCGACGACGGTCGCCAGCGCCTGGTTCGACGTCCACCGGAAGCGACGACGCCGGGCGGCGGGGGCAGGGTCCGGGGCGGGGCCGGGGCCAGGTGCGGCGGAGCCGGGGTCCGGCGCGAGGCGAGAATCCGGCGCGGGACGAGGGCGCGGCGCGGGACGGCGGACGTCATCATCGCGCCCCTCCCCCTCCCCCTCCCCCTCCTCCCCCTCCCCCTGCGCCTCGCCACCGCGCACGCCACCGCCCGCCTCCCCACCCCGGCGGGCCTCCCCGCCGCCCGCCCTCTCGCCGCCCGTCCCCTCCCCCGTACCGCGACTCCGCGTCCCCTCGAACTCCTTGCGCAGCACCTCCAGTTCGGCCGTGTCGCACCCCGGCACGGTCAGCCAGGCCGTCTCGCGGAACCCCTTCTCCGGGATGTCCACCTCGATGCGCACGAACTGCTCCGGCGCGAGGCTCCCGTACCGCTCCTTGACGACCTCGTAGAGCCCGCCGCCGATCACGACGACCAGCGGCCGGTTCGGCAGCAGTGCGAGGGCCCGGCGGCACTGCTCGCAGTCCAGGAAGCGCCGCGCGGCGACCGTCGCACTGCCGAGGAGAGTGTCGCCGGCCAGCTTGCTGTACCCCTCCACCACCGCGAGCCGCAGCCGCGCCCACTGCTGCGGCCTGCGGCTCTCGTTCTCCTTGCCGAGTTCGACGGCGAGCGCCGGGACGTAGCGGTCCAGCAGGTCCAGCGCCCGCACGCGCTCGTTCCAGCGGGCCAGTTCGCCGTCGCCGTGGTTCTGGACGAACTCCTTGGCGTCCGGGATCTGGGCGCTGAGCGCGGCGTTGTCCCGCGCGTCGCCCACCGAGCGCAGCAGCGCCTGCTGGCCGTGGGGCGCGTTGCCGCTGTAGCCCGGTACGTCGTCGAAGGTGATGGCGCGGAGGACACTCCCCCTGTCGCTTTTCCGGATCATCTGCCATAACCCCTTACAGGAGTGGCGATCGGTGTGACACGCGGCGCACCGGGTCAACCGGGCATCGCGTGGCAGCAGTATGACGATCTGCCCGCACTCCGTGACGGCACGCCGTCAGATGACGGGTTCTACGGCTGCCGCGAACCGTACGCGCGCAGCTTCTCGACGTCCGGCACCTCGATCCTGCGGTACCCGACGGAGACGAGTCTCCGCTCCTTGAGCCTGCTCAGGGCGCGGTACGCGGTGCTCTCGCTGACGCCGATCAGCGCACCCCACTCGTCCTGCGTGAGGTCCACGCCGATGATCGCCCCGTCCCCGCCGGGCTTGCCCCGCACCCCGTAGTCGTCCGCCATGTCCGTGATGACCTGCGCGAGCCGCACCTCCGTCGCCCACCCGGCGATCCCGGCACGCCGCCGGGTGGCCGCCCTGAGTTTGCGGGCCACGGCGGTCGTGAGCCGGACGTGCGCGTCCGGCAGAGCCCGCAGCGCGTCGAGGAAGCGGGGCCCCTCGATGCGTACGGCGCGGACGGGTTCACGGCCGCGTACCCAGACCGTGGCGGTGCGCCGGACCCCTTCCAGCATGGCGAGTTCGCCGATGACGTCGCCGCCGGTGCGCACGGCGAGGAGCATGCTGCGGTCGCTGTCCGTGCGCGCGGTGACCTTCACGGTCGAGGACAGCAGCAGGAAGACGTCGGTGCCCTCGTCCCCCTCGGCCACGAGGACCTCTCCCCGGCCGAACTCGACGACGACGCCCGCCTCGACGAGGGCGACGCGGTCGTCGTGGCTCAGCCGGGCGAGGAAGGTGCCCTGGCCCCAGCCGCCGTGGTACGCCCGGATCATGCCGGGTACGTCGGGCACCTCGATCCGTTCCACCGTGCGCCCCCGTCGCCCGTGCCGCCGTGATGGTGGCATTGTGCTGCGCCGGGGGCGTCGCGGGGGGCGGTGCGCGGCGAGGATCAGCGCATGGGCCGACGGGCGTCTCCGCTCATCGGCCCATCCGGAATCACCGCTTCTGCCGCTTCCACGGCCCCGTGATCGCCACCATGATCCCGGGCGTCTGGATGCTGGCGTACAGCGTCCGCCCGTCCGGCGAGAAGGTCACGCCCGCGAACTCGCCGTAGTCCGGAGCCTCTTCGGTGCCGATGTTGAGTTCGTTGCGGGCGATGGGGTAGGTGCGGCCGGAGTCGGTGGCGCCGAAGAGGTGCTGGGCGCCCTCGCCGTCCTCGGCGATGACGAGGCCGCCGTAGGGGGAGACGGTGATGTTGTCGGGTCCGAGGTAGGCGTCGTCCCCGGCGGGACCCAGCAGCACCTTCAGGGTCAGTGTGCGGCGCTCGGGGTGGTAGAACCAGACCTGTCCGTCGTGCTGGACGGGGCTCCCGGAGCGGGCGTAGGAGGAGACGAAGTAGGCGCCGCCGTCGCCCCACCACATGCCCTCCAGTTTGCGGGCCCGGGTGACCTCGCCGTCGGCGAACTGCATCCGTACGGGGAGGGTGCCGGCGTCCCGGTCGGGTACGTCCACCCAGTCGACCCCGTACACCGTGCCGGTCCTCGTCGCCCGGGACAGGTCGTCCACGAAGGCGCCGGTGGAGTCGAAGCACCTGGGTGCCTGGAGGACACCCGCGTCGTCGGCGAGGGTGCGCAGCTTCCCCCTGCCGTGCCGGAAGCCCTCGGGCGGGGTCCAGCGGAACAGCAGGCCGCTGGGCCTCGCGGCGTCCTCGGTGAGGTAGGCGTGGCCGCGCCTGGGGTCGATGACGACGGCCTCGTGGTCGTAACGCCCGAAGAACTTCAGGGGTTTCGGGTCCTTGTTGGCGCGGCGGTCGACGGGGTCGACCTCGAAGACGTACCCGTGGTCCTTGGTCATGCCGTTGGTGCCGGCGCGGTCGGAGTTCTCCTCGCAGGTCAGCCAGGTTCCCCAAGGGGTGCGTCCCCCCGCGCAGTTGGTGGAGGTCCCGGCGATCCCGACCCACTCGGCGACCTGTCCGTCGGGGCGTACCTCGACGACCGTGCAGCCACCGGAGGCGGCGGGGTCGTAGACCAGTCCGTCGGTGAGCGGCACCGGGTGGGTCCAGCCGTCGCGCGGTCCCTGCAACTCGTGGTTGTTGACCAGCAGGGTCGTTCCACGCGGTCCGTCGAACGCGGCCGTCCCGTCGTGGTTGGACGGCGTGAACTCCCCCGACTCCAGCCTGGTGCGTCCGCTGTGGGTGATGACCCGGTAGGTGAACCCCGCGGGAAGCGCGAGCAGTCCCCGGGGGTCGGCGATCAGCGGCCCGTACCCCAGGTCCTCGCTCCCGGTGCCGGTGGACGCGAGGGCGTTGGGTGCGGAGGCGAGCACTCCCGCGCTTCCGGCCAGTACGACGCCGGCTCCGGTGAGCGCGGATCTCGTGGCGAAGTCCCTGCGGGTGAGCGGCATGGTGGTCTCCTGAGTCGGTCGAAGTGCCGATGGAGGGCGGCGTACGAGGGTCCGCCGACCCGCCTCGGGTCACATCCGAACATCAGGTGGACAACGCGCCAAGGACACGGACCGCCGCACGGAACGGCAGCCGTGGCACAGGGCTCAACTCCCTTGCTGCGACCGCGCCTTGAACGCCGCCTTACGGGCCTCCTTGGCGACCCGCTTGTCCGGGTGCAGCCTCCCCATCGCCTCCAGCACGTCCGCCGTCGCCGGATGCCCCACCCGCCACACCGCCGCGAAGAACCCCTCGTGCTGCGCGGCCAACCCCTCGACCAGCGCCTGGAGTTCCTCGGAGTTCCCCTCGGCGGCCAGTTGCGCGGCCACCGTGTCGATGGTCAGCCAGAACACCATCTCCTCGGACGGCGCGGGCACATCGGCGAACCCCAGCTCGCTGAGCCACACCCGCGCGAGCCCGCCCAGCTCGGGATCGTCGAGGACGTCCCGTACGGCGGGTTCCGCCTCCGCCCCGACGAGCGACAGCGCCTGCTGGCACCGCAGCCGCCGCAGCGGAGCCCCTTCGTCGGCGCCCCGGGCGGCCGCGAGCAACTCCCGCGCCGCGTCGAGGGGTTGACGCCGCCCGAGCCACTGCTCGGTCTCGGCCTGCGCCGCGCGCGAGCCGTAGGACGCGGTCCCGTCGAGCAGCGCGTCGGCGCCCTTGTCGGCGAGTTCCCCGACCGCCGGCACGACGAACCCGGCGTCGAGGAGCCGGGCCCGCAGCCCGTACCGGCCGAGCGGGGTGAGCCGTACCATCCCGTACCGCGAGACGTCGGTCTCGTCGACGCCGTCGGCGGCCTCGCCGTCCCCTCCGTCCATGAGTGCCTCGTCGACGGGGTCGTACTCGACGAGCCCGACGGGCTCCAGCAGCCGGAACTGGTCGTCGAGGCGCATCATCGCGTCGGAGACCTGTTCCAGGACGTCGTTGGTGGGCTCCCCCATGTCCCCGGGGACGATCATCGAGGCGGCGAGGGCGGGCAGCGGGACGGGGCCCTCGCCGGGGCCGTCCTCGCTGACGGAGAGCAGGTAGAGGTTGCCGAGGACGCCGTCGAGGAACTCGGCCTCGGCCTCGGGGTCCCAGTCGAGTTCGGAGAGGTCGACCCGGCCGCCCTCGTCCATCATCTCCATGAGCGCGTCGAGGTCGGGGGTGGCGGCGTCGGCGAGGGCGGTCTCCAGCGCGGCGAGCCACACGGTCAGGACGTCCTGCGGGGAGCCGCCGAGCAGCGCGAGGTCCTCGCCGGTGCGGACGGTCCCGGCCTCCTCGTCGGCGATCTCGACGAGCCCGGCGTCGACGGCGACCCGCCACGCCTCGCTGGCGTACGCGGGAGCGTCCTCCCCGGTCAGCCCCAGTTCCTCGGCGGCGGCCGGCAGCTGCTCCTCCACGAGCCCGCCCCCGGCGTCCACCCGGGTCCCGGGCCCTGCCCACCGGGCGAGCCGCGCGGCCCGCTCCAGCAGCGGCACGGCGAGCGCCTCGCGCGCCAGCTCCGCTTCGGGGGCGAGCCGCACGGGCGGCAGGGGGGAGCTGTCTGACATCGGCTGTTCTCCTCAGCGGTACGACCCGTAAGTACCTCACCCCGAAGCCTAGACGGGTTTCGCCCCCTGTCGCCCGGTTCACCTGCCCGTCAGCCCCCGTACATGGCCGAAACCTTGACAAGTGGCGCGATCAACAAGGAGATTGACGCGCGTAGAAACAGGGAACGACTGTTCACCGTCCTCTCCGTTTCTCTACGCGTGTCACACACCCCGCACTCCCCCCACGCGCTGTGCCGTCCTTGCCCCGACCCATTCCCGCCCCGGAGGGATCAACTTGCCCAGCAAGTCGTCCGCGCGTCTCGCCGCGCTCACCGTCGCCGCCGTCTGCTCGGCCGCGTCCACCGTCGTCCTCGTCTCGCCCGCGCACGCGGACACCGTCCGCATCCACGACATCCAGGGCACGACCCGGACCTCGCCGTACGCCGGACAGCAGGTCACGGACGTGGCGGGCATCGTCACGGGCATCCGTACGTACGGCTCGTCCAAGGGTTTCTGGATCCAGGACCCGAACCCGGACGCGAACCCGGCGACCAGTGAGGGCGTCTTCGTCTTCACCAGCTCGGCCCCCAAGGGCGTCGCGGTCGGCGACGCGGTCACGGTCACGGGTACGGTCTCGGAGTTCGTCCCCGGCGGCACCGCCTCCGGCAACCAGGCGATCACCGAGATCACGAAGCCGGTCACCACGGTCGTCTCCAGCGGCAACGCGGTCCCGGCGCCGGTCGTCATCAACGCGCGGTCGGTCCCCGCCGCGTACGCGCCCGCCCCGAACGGCTCGATCAACGCCCTCACCCTGGAGCCCAGGAAGTACGCCCTGGACTACTACGAGTCCCTGGAGGGCATGAACGTCCAGGTCGCCGACACCCGCGTGGTCGGCGCCACGGACCCGTTCACCGAGCTGTGGGTGACGGTCAAGCCGTGGGAGAACACGAACCGCCGGGGCGGCACGCTCTACGGCTCGTACGGCTCGCAGAACACCGGCCGCCTCCAGATCCAGTCCCTCGGCGCGACCGCGGACTTCCCCGTCGCGAACGTCGGCGACACCCTCAAGGGCGCGACGACCGGCCCCCTCGACTACAACCAGTTCGGTGGCTACACCCTCGTGGCGAGCCGGCTCGGCACGCTGAAGAGCGCCGGCGTCCAGCGCGAGACGACCCGCAAGCAGTCCAGGAACGAGCTGGCGGTCGCGACGTACAACGTCGAGAACCTCGACCCCTCGGACAACACGTTCGCCGAGCACGCCGCCGCGATCGTGCACAACCTCCAGTCGCCCGACATCGTGTCCCTGGAGGAGATCCAGGACGACAACGGCGCGAAGAACGACGGCACGACCGCCGCGGACGTCACGGTCACCAAGCTGATCGACGCGATCGTCGCGGCCGGCGGCCCGAAGTACGACTGGCGTTCGATCTCCCCGCTCGACGGCCAGGACGGCGGCGAGCCCGGCGGCAACATCCGCCAGGTGTTCCTGTTCAACCCCGAGCGCGTCTCCTTCACGGACCGCGCGGGCGGCGACGCCACGACGGCCGTCGGTGTCACGAAGGTGCGCGGCAAGGCCGAACTGACCGTCTCCCCCGGCCGGATCGACCCGGCGAACGAGGCGTGGAAGAACAGCCGCAAGCCGCTCGTCGGCGAGTTCACCTTCCGCGGCAAGACCGTCTTCCTGATCGCCAACCACTTCAACTCCAAGGGCGGCGACCAGGCTCTGACCTCGCAGTACCAGCCCCCGGCCCGCTCCTCCGAGGTGCAGCGCCACCAGCAGGCCACGCTGGTCAACGCGTTCGTCAAGAACATCCTGGACACCCAGAAGAACGCGGACGTCATCGCGCTCGGCGACATCAACGACTTCGAGTTCTCCGGCACCGCGCAGATCCTGGAGTCGGACGGCGCGCTCTGGTCGGCGATCAAGTCCCTGCCGAAGAGCGAGCGTTACTCGTACGTCTACCAGGGCAACGCGCAGGTCCTCGACCAGATCCTGATCAGCCCCTCGATCCGCCGGTCCTGCGACTTCGCGTACGACTCCGTGCACATCAACTCGGAGTTCCACGACCAGATCAGCGACCACGACCCGCAGGTGCTGCGCTTCCAGCCGTAGCGGTACGTGAACGACGGCCCGGCCCCCTCTTCCACCGAGGGACCGGGCCGTTCCCCTTCCCCGCCCCGCCCACGGTCGAATTCGCCAGCCAGTGCAGCAGGTTGACGGTCACGATCGCGGGCGCGACGATCGCCGGCGCGCGCGGGAACGCCGGTTCGAGGGAGAGCGCGAGGACGATCGCGGTGACCCCGTTCTGCTGGCCGAGCGCGAGCAGCACCCGGTCCCCGCGCGACAGGCGCCGGGTCAGCACCGACGCGACGGCGGCGTGCGCGGCGAACGCGGCGGCGCCCAGCACGACCCCGTACCCGACACTGACGCCCCCGACGAGCAGCAGCCCGAGCAGGATCGCGGCGAACCCGTAGGCGAACCTGGTCACTTGGGGGAGCCGGCGCCCCAGCGCCTCCGGCCGGAAGAACAGCCCGACGACCGCGATCCCCAGCATCAGCGTGTACGACGCGGCGAGCACCAGCATCCCCGCGACCAGGACGACCCCGGCCGCATCGGCGAGACGCCCGCGCCACCGGCGTACGAAGAACCACACGGCCCCGGCGCCCCCCACCAGCACGGCGCTCCAGCCGAGTTGGGCCGCGTACCCTCCTGCCGAGCCGCCGATGCCCGCGCCGTCGGCTACCAGGGGGACCGTGAACGCGGTGAGCAGGACGGTCACGGGGTCGTCGAAGGACGCCCAGACGGAGAGGATCGTCTTCGCGCGCGGGGACATGCGGGAGGAGTCGCGCAGGGCGGCGACGGAGAGGGGGTCGACCTGGGCGACGGTGATCGCGAGGACGAGGTACGCGGGATCGCTCACCACGGCCCAGAGCGCGAGAGCGATCAGGGCGGCTTTGGCGACGACGCCGACCGTCACCGCGAGGAGCAGCAGCCCGAGGTGGTCGCGGGCCTCACGCAGCGAGATGTCGCAGGTGGCGCCGTAGAGGCCGACGGCGAGCAGGAGCATCGTCGTGAACAGGAACCCGTCCAACCCGCCGGGGCTGTCCGCGCCGGTGGCGAGCCCGGTCACCCAGCCCGCCGCCAGCAGGCCGAGCAGCAGGGCGAGTTGCCTCACCTCTCGGCCGTGAGAACGCCCTGCACGGTCGAGGTCAGTGCGGCCATCGCGCGGTCGGCGTAGAAGACGCGGTCCTGGTTGAGGGTGACGCCGAGCAGGAAGGGTCCGTCGCCGACGACGGAGTAGTAGAGGGCGCCCTCGTCGACGTCGAGGACGGTGCGGGTGAGCCGGCCGGGCAGGACGGCTTTCAAGGAGTGGTTGAGGCGGGCGACGACGAACGGCAGCCGCTGGGCGATGTCCTGGTAGCGGTCGCGGCGGCTCTGCCGGCTGATGTTGCGGAAGTAGGGGGTGAGCTGGGCGAGTTCGAGGACGTCGGTGGAGAGGAAGCCGGCCGGGTCGAGGTAGGCGACGTAGTGCAGGTCCTCGACGGACAGGGCGGCGGCGCAGGCGGTGAGGAGGTCCTCGGGGCAGGGGCCGACGGCGCCGGAGCGGTCGGTGTGCAGGGCTTCGGTGAGGGTCGTCGGGCCGTCCGGCTTCGAACGGCTGGGCGGCGGCGGTTTCTTGAGGTCGGGCGGCTCGAACCCGCCGTAGTTCGGGCCGTGCTGGCGCAGGGTCTCCGCGAACCGGACGGCGAGGGCGGCCATGGCGCGGTCGCCGGACTCGTCGTGCTCGCCGCCCAGCGAGACGCCGGTCAGGTACTCGCCGGGGCGGACGTAGTAGTGGAAGACGGAGGCTTCGCCCAGTCTGAGGACGGTGCGGATGAGGCGTCCGCTCTCGGCGGGGCGCAGCGCGCGGTCCATCCGGCCGAGCAGGAAGTTCAGCTGGCGTCCGACGCGGATGTACAGCTCGCGGTCGACGGCGGCGTCCTCGGCGACCGACTCCAGGATGTCCACGGAGTAGTTGTAGACACCCCGGTGGTAGGCGGCGACGTGGTGGAGCCCGTCGGAGTGCAGCGCCTCGGCGCACATCTCGACGAAGTCGTCGCTGGCGGTGGTGACATGGGCCGCGCGCAGGCGCAGCGGGGTCAGCACCGAGGTCCTGGTGAGGGTGTCGGTTCGGTCGGGGTCCGCGGTGTCCACCACGCCTCCTCAGTGGCCGCCTGGGCCGAAGCCGGTGCGGAACAGGTCGGGTTCGAGCGCTTCGAGGCCCTCGCGGAACGCCTTGCCGAAGGGGCTCTGCGGGCCGGGCAGCGCCCCCTGGGCGACGGTCTGCGCGGCTCGGGGGTCGTAGGGCAGGTCGAGAATGGTGCGTACTGGCAGTGTGTCCCTGGAGGCCGCGCCTCCAACCCCGTTTGCCGAATTGTGGCCGGGAAGTCGCGGAGGGGGACCGGGTCTGTTCGCCACGTATCCCGCGAGCTTGCGCAGCAGTCCCGCCCGCTCCAGGCGGGCGGTGAGTTCGCGTACGGCGGGATGGGTACGGCCGTCCGGCGGGCCGACGAGGAAGACGTACTCGACGCTCTCGCAGACCCGGCGCGTGCACGGCCCCCAGCCGGTGCCGCAGTCGACGAGGAGGCAGCCGGCGATCTCGGCGAGGCTCTCGGTGGCCCGGCCGACGATGTCGGGCAGGTCGGGGCGGCCGGCGAACGCCGAACTGCCCCGGCCGCGCAGCCCGTCGAAGAGGCTCATGTTCTTGCTGCGGCCGTCGCTGGAGCACAGTTCGCGCAGCAGCGGCTGGGCGGCCCGGTCGCGCAGCGCGATCTTCTCCTCCCGCGCGAACCCGACGAGCCCACAGCCCTGTTCGTCGCCGCAGGGCCGCTGCCAGGCGGTGAGCAGCGCGGTGAGCCCGGCGCTCTCCAGGTCGGCGTCCATGAGGACGACGTCCTGCCCCTTGGGCCCCGTCTCGGCGTCGATCAGCGCTCCGGCGGTGGCCGTCACGAGGCTCGCCCCGGTTCCTCTCCACGGCGAGAGCACCGCGGCCGACCACGGTTGCCCCCACTCCCGCCCGTTCCTCACGGTCTTGCCCTTCTAGATGTACGGCACGTCGATGTCTAGCTCGGTCCGCTGCGCGCCGGGTCCGCCGCCGCTCTCCCCGGCGCGGGCCTGGCTGTCCTGGAGGTTGGTCGCGGCGAACGCGGTGAGGGGGTGGCGGTCGCCGCAGCGGATCCGGAGGCGTTCGTAGGTGCGCCGGTCGAGTTCGAGGGCGGCGGCCGACTCCCCCACGTACACGAGGGCGCCCGCGTGGTCGAGAGCCGCGATGAGCGTCAACGGGTGGTCGGAGCCCAGGGTTTCGGCGAGGCCCCGCCAGCCCTGTTCGCTGGTCTCGGCCATGCCGTCGAGGATCCCGGCGGAGCGCCGGCACAGGGCCAGGTTCGTCTGCGCGATGCGGTGGAAGGGGTGGCCCTCCTGCCAACTGCCGTATCCGCGTACGGCTTTCTCTGCGAGGCGGCACGCCTGCGCGTGTTCGCCGAGGAGCCTGAGGTCGGCGGCGAGGGCGAGGGAGGCGGCGAGGTGTTCGTGGTGGTCGGGTCCGGCGTAGGCGAGCCAGCCGGCCATGGCGTCGGCATCGCACTTGCGGGCGGTGCGCAGCCGGTCGGGGTCGTGGCGGCCGGTGCGGCGCAGGGTGGCGGCCAGCGCGCGGCCCGCGTAGAGGGCGACGGGGTCGGACTCGCCGTGGTGGCGTTCGGCGTCGGCGAACGCCTGGCGCAGCTGTGCGAGGGAGGTGGGGTAGTCGCCCGACTCCCGGTAGCGGCAGCCGAGTTGGACGGCGAGGCTGAGGGTGAGTTCGTGGGTGATGCCGAGGACGCGGCGGCTGCGTTCGTAGGTCTCGCGGTGCAGGTCGAGGGCTTCGGCGGTCATGCCGACCATGGCGAGGGAGAGGCCGAGGTTGAGGAACGCCATCAGGGAGTACGGGTTGTCGGCGCCGAGGACGGTGGTGAGGATGTCGGCGGTCGACTGGTCCTCGGCGAAGGCGTCCTGGACCTCGCCGAGGGCGCGCAGTTCGGCGCCCCGGCCGGTGGCGCTGCGCAGGGTGTACGGGTGTTCCAGGCCGAGCTGGGCGCGCAGCCGGCTCAGCGCCCGGTGGTTGATCCGCTCGGCGTCGGCGAAGCGTCCCGCGTCGCGGTGGACGTTGCCGAGTTCGACGGCGAGCCTCAAAGTCAGGATGTCGTCGGTGACTTCGAGGTCGCCGTGTTTCTCCGTCCAGGACTCCAGGAGCTGTTCGGCGAGGGCACGGGCCGGGTCGAGGCGGCGGGCGAGGCGTCGGTGGCGTACCTGGTTGACGAGCCAGCGGCGGACGTCCGGGTCGTCGCCGAGGGCGGCGCCGCTCGGGTCGACGTGCTGGTCGAGTTCCTCGAACACCGGCTGGTGGCGTTCCTCGTCGACCTCCGGGTCGGGCGGGACGAGGGCGGCGAGGACGCGCCAGGTGGCGGCGCGGGACTGCTGGAACTCCTCGGCGGTGAGGGCGTCGCGCAGGAAGCGCAGGCCCATCGGGTCGCCGACGACGCGGCCGACGCCGTAGTCGGTGCGGGCCAGGGCGCGTTCGCCGAGCGCGTGGAAGGCGCGGGCGGCGGTGGCGGGGCCGGTGGGCTGCTCCTCGGGGCACAGCCAGCGCAGGGCGGCGGGGCTGCGCAGGACGTCGAGGGCGGCGCCGGTCGGGGAGAGGTGGGCGAGCAGCAGCAGGAACCGTTCGGCGGCGGGGTGGTCGGCGCGCAGGGACTCCAGGGCGACGGCCCAGGTGGCGTGCGCGGCGGCCGGGTAGCCGGGTTCGGAGGCGGCGTCGGGGGCCTGGCCGCCCTCGGCACGGGTGCGCATGGCGCGGACGTAGGCGGCGACGGCCTCGCGCAGGGGCGGTCCGGCGTTCTTGATGTAGGCGGCGGCCTGTTCGACGGTCTGCGGGAGGCAGCCGGAGACGCCGAGGATGTCGTGGACGAGGTCGGCGGGCAACCCGGGGAAGTGCAGGCGCAGTTGCTCGCCCGCCTCGGTCTCGGTGGGCATGCCGATCTCGAAGGGGCGGCCGGTGGCGTGCCAGTCGGTGGCGTCGGAGGTGATCAGGACGTGGCTCGAACCGCCGCCGGGCAGCAGGCCGCCCAGGTCGGCGGCGCGTCGTACGTCGTCGTAGACGAGGAGGAAGCGGTGGTGGTCGCCCCAGCCGCCGGCGAGGGCGTCCAGGGTGCGGGCGACGGCGTCGGTGGCGGAGCGCCGGGCGACGCCCAACTTCTCGCCGAGGGCGGCGAGTTCGTCGCGGACGCAGGTGGCGGTGTCGGCGCGCAGCCACCAGATCGCGTCGTAGTCGGGGGCGAACCGGTAGGCGAACTCCAGGGCGATCCGGCTCTTTCCGACGCCGAGGGGGCCGGTGAGGATCGCCGGGGAGACGGGCCGGCCGGGCGGGAACGTGTCGCGCAGGGCGCCGATGCACTCCTCGCGGCCCTGGAAGGTGGCGCCCCTCGGCGGGGTCTTCCAGATCTTCGGGTTCTGTCCGGGGAAGCGCACCCCGCCGGAACCCGGGGTGCGGGCCTGGCCGTTCTGCGCGAAGTGGTCGAGGAGGAGTTCCTCGGCCTCGCTCTCGCCGAGGTTCTGCAGGTGCGGCCCCTTGAGGTCGCCGAGCGGCGGCCGCACGCGGGTCTCCTCGACCCGTACCGCGACGATCGAGTCGGTCCGGTCGCCGGACCCGAGCCGCCCGGCGGCCCGCATGTGCTGCTCGATGACCGCGTCGAGCGCGGGCGCTGACTGGAGGGCGGGCGAGACGACGAGGATGGTGTACGAGGGTTTCGCGTCGGCGGGCAGGGCGCGCGGGTCCCACTCCTGGGTCGTCTCGCAGCTGATGCCGAGGCGGGCGAGGACGCCGCGGATCCACTCGGCCCACAGCCGGTCGGGGGCGGCGTGCACGATGCGCGCGGTGCGCCGGCCGGGGGTGCGGACCTCCTCGAACAGCTCGGCGAACCTCAGGCGCAGCGGTTCGGGGACGGGCCGCACACCGGAGACCTTGCCGCGGGTGATCTCCTGCGCGATCCGTACGTAGGCGTCGAGTTGGAGGGATTTCGTGCCGGGGCGCAGGGTGAAGGGGACGAGGGTCTCCTCGTAGGCGAACGCGGGGTGGTGCGGGACCTCGACCTGGCCCCAGTACTCGTCGAGGGAGCCGGTGGTGAGGGGGGCGACGAGTCCGGCGAACCGCCGTTCCACGTAGGCCCGGCGGCGGCCCGCCTTGCCGGGTTCGGCGTGCTCGACGCGCATCGGGACGGGCAGGATGCGGATCTCCCGCCGGGTCTCGCGGGCCTGTTGGTGGATCTGGTGGGCGACGGAGGCGGTGCCCTCGATGGACTGGTTGCTGAGGTTGAACCCGGCGACGACGACGTCGGGCAGCCACAGCGTGCACACGCTCGCGTTGTCGGAGTGGCCGGTGCGGCTGTCGATCAGGACGTAGTCGTACGGCCCTCGGCGCAGCCTCTCGCGGAGGGTCTCGACGAAGCGGCGTCCCTGGTGCTGGCCGTAGAAGGCGGCCCAGTCGAAGTAGGCGACGCGTTCGCTGTACTCGTCGTTCTGGATGCCGGGGCCGAGGTAGTCGATGGTGCCCGGGGCGCGGAAGTCGCTCCAGCGGATGGTGTCGCGGTGCGGGAGGACGTCGGTGTGCGTCAACAGCAGGTCGCCCAGGCGCTGTTCGAAGGTGTCCTCGTCCAGCTGCTGTTCACGCTGCTGTTCGAGCAGGGCCTCCACGTCCCGGCCGTAGCCCTGGACCATGTCGACGACGCCGGTCGTGCGGGTCAGCTCCGGGTCGTTCAGGAAGGGGTGGTAGAAGCGGTGCAGGCCGGGGGACTCCAGGTCCCAGTCGACGACGAGCACGCGGCTGCCCTCGGTGGCCAGGGTCCAGGCGACGTTGGCCAGGGCCATCGTGCGGCCCACTCCTCCTTTGTAGGAGTAGAAGGTGACTACGGTCGCCGGTTCATGGGCGGCCTCGGCGCCGGGCGGCTCCGGCTCCACGCTGCTCATTGATGCTGCTCCACATGTTCGCGTCAGCCATGCGGTCCTCGGAGGACGGGACGCTCACCGTCCTCCGGGGAGGAGAACCAGGATCTGGTGCGAGGGGGCGAGTCCGGCCGTTCCTGTGGCGTACCGGTGCGCCCGCTCAGCCACGGTACCGGTACGGGGGCAAGGTGCACATCCCATGAGACGGCCGACGTACGGGACATAGCCCGGAAAGGCGTGAGGTACCCGACATCATGTGCGGTCATGGTGGGCGGTGTCCGTTCCGCCGCCGACAGTACCCGGTCGGCGACATTCCGCAACACCCGTAAGTAGCCGCCGCGGGCCGCCGGATCGCGCATCAACTGCCCCACCCCGCGGCGCGGATAGTCGGCGCCCGCGCTCTGCCCGGACTGCCGGGCCGTCTCCTCCACGAGCCGCGCGGGCAGCCCCGCGCTCTGCCACACCACCCCGACCGGCCGCACCGAGGCGTCGCCGGTGCGGTGCAGCCGCCAGCTGAGGCGCTCCTCGAAGACCGTGAGGTCGTAGGCGCAGGAGGGGCTGCGGAAGTACTCCCGCGAATAAAGGACCACCAGGCAGCGGCAGTTCATCGCGGGCACCTCGGGCGGCGGGGTCGGCGCGAGGTCGCTGCGGCGGTGGTCGGCGAGGAGTCCGTCGTACCCCGGCTCGCGGTCGGTACGGCCCCGGATCTCGGTCTGGAGGTCCGCGTGGAAGTGCTCGACGTCCCGTCGCCCCGCGCCCTCGACCGCATGGCTGACGAAGAAGTACGGCACCATGCTCGCCTCCCCCCGGCCCAGCCCAGGCCCTTGCGAATCCCTTTGATCAATGCAACGGCTCTACCCCGGCGGGCATCCCCATGGTAGAGGGATTCCCTTGTCCTGTAACGGGGTTGTGACACTCTTTCACCAGTGCGAGCAGACTGTCGTTCACGCGTTCGGAAACGTGCGCGATGAACGCCTTGAGGTCGGCGCAGTAACAGGACGGGTTGTCGTACCCGTTGGCGTCCCGGTACCGGTGCGCCCGCAGCCCACCGCCGCAGACGTGTACGAGGGGACAGTCCCGGCAGGTCGCGCACAGCCCGCCGATCCCCGCCCGCTCGGCCGCGAACCCGGGGTGCGCGGCGGCCTCGTCGAGGCTGTGCCGGGCGAGATGGAAGCCGGTGCCCGCGGCGCCCTCGTGGACGGCCTTGAGGATGTCGTTCTGCTCGATGGCGCCGTCGGGCTGGACCACGACGACGTCGGAGCCGCCGACTCCCCATAGTTCAGTGCCGGTTGACCCACCGAGCAGGACGTCCACCAGCGAGTCGAACATCCGCACCGGGACCTCCCGGACCGGCGCGTCGAACCACCGGTCGAACACCGTCGCCAGCCAGCGGGCGTACGGGGTGTGGCCCGACTCCAGTCCGGGCGGCGGGTGTTGGCGGGTGCCGAGCGGCAACAGGAGGTCCAGGGAAGGGGGTTGCTGCTTCAGGAGGGCCTCGTAGGTCTCCACCGGGTCGGCTTCGAGGTCGACCGCGCACAGCAGTCCGGCGTACAGGGACGGGTGGGCGCGCAGCAGCTCCAGCGCCTTCAGTACGTCGTCGTACGTCCCCCGGCCCGACCTGCGCCGCCGGCGCCGGTCGTGCGCCTCCCGCGTCCCGTCGAGGCTGACGCCCACGCGGATGCCGTGGCGGTGGAAGAGGTCGAGCCAACTCGGCGTGATCTGCGCGCCGTTGGTCTGCACGACCAGCTCCAGCGGGATGTCCAGGTCCCGCCACCGCCCGTGCAGCGCCTCGGCGAAGTGCGCGACGCGGCGCTCGCCCGCGAGGAGGGGCTCGCCGCCGTGCAGCATGACGCGGGCCCGGGGCGGGCGGTGCGCGCGGACATGGTCCGCGATCCGACGGGCCGTCAACTCCCTTACCTCGTACGGCATCGCACGGGGCTGGGTGGACCAGCCGGTGTCGCGCAGGGCGTAGACGTAGCAGTCCGGGCAGGCGAAGTCGCAGCGGCTGTGCAGCTTGACGACGAACTGGGAGAAGGTGACAGCCGGCCGGACGTCAGACCGCACTGTGCCACCCCGGCGGGGTGAGGGGGCCGCTCCTGTTCCGGCGCAACAGGGCCTCGACGAGCGCGGAACGCGGCAGGCCGTCCAGCCGGTCACCCGGCCCGGCCCGGAGCACGTCGGCTAACTCGCCCCGCTCCCGCCCGCCTTCGCGGTCCTGCTCGGTCCTGGTCACGCCACGCTCCCATCCCCCCGAGCCCCGCGCCGCAGGCGGGACCGGCCTCGGACCCTGCTAAAGTCCGGGACTCGTGAGACGTCGGCGAATACCCCTCCGTACGCCTGACGTGTGCCCGTACGCCTGACGTGTGCGCCCGCCAGGCACTCTTCACTGTACCCAGGGCGGCCTGGGAAGCCTATCCTCAGAAGAGCGGGGTCCCGGGCCGACCCGGAGCCAGACGTTGCGAAGCCCATGTTTCAGGCCAGTGAGAGCAACGCCCTGCCGGCCGTCCGGCGGCAGTCTGCGAGGGGCGCGTGGATCGATCCGTCAACTACTTCTACACCAGCTGCACCCGGGGTGACGGCTGGCCGTCGCTCAGCCGTTTCCACGCCGACCTGGAGTACCGGCTCAAGGCCCAGGAGGGCCTGTGGGTGGCCGGCGTCCTCGGACCGCAGACCGGCTCGGGGCCGGTGCTGGAGAGCGGGGTCACGCAGGTCGGCGTGATGGTCGCGCTCTACTCCCCGGAGTACTTCCGCGACCGTGACTGCGGCCTGGAGTGGGCGGTGTTCCGCCACCGCATCCGCGGCCAGGAGTACCGCACGGACCTGCCGGTCGCCGACTGCCTGATCCCCCTGGTGTGGAAGCCGGTCCCCCGGCGCGAACGCCCCCTGGACACCCCGGAGCCCTGGCCGTTCCTCGCCGACCTGGACGGCGTCGGCACCGAGGCCGGCGACCTGTACGAACGCCGGGGCCTGTCGGGCCTGATGCAGTCCCAGCTGCCCGAGGCGGTCGACCTGTACGTCGCTCTCCTGGGCCTGCTCGCACACCGGATCGCCAGAGCGCGCGGCATCGGCCTCGAACCCCTCGAAGGCATCCGGCCCTGGTCCCTGCACCCCGCGTTCGGCACCAGACACTCCGCCGTCCGCCGCCCCGCCCCGGCCCCCGGACTCGCCGTCGCCCACACCGGCCCCGGCCCCGGTCTGCGCGAGGACAACGGCTACCTGCACTTCACGGACACGGGCCACCGTCCCCCCGAACTCCGCTCCGTGGCCATCAGTTACGTCGGCGCCGACCAGCCGTGGGCCGACTGGATGCAGGAGGTGCTGGAGGAGGACACCGACGCCGCCGTCCACCAGGTGCGCTGGAGAACCGAGTTGGAGCCGCTGTCGGAGGCGGTCCAGCGGGCCAGGGAGCAGGGCTCGCGGGTCGTCGTCGTCTTCTCGCGCAGCTACTTCACCGCCGGCGCACCCGACCCCTACCAGTGGGAGGAGGTGTTCGTCGGCCCGGACGCGGCGGATCTGATCCCCGTTCAGATCGACGCCGAGCCACGGCCGTTGCTCGTCCGCCGGGGCGTTCCGGTCGTCCAGCTCACCGGCTCGGACGAGGGCCAGGCCCAACTGCTGCGCGACATGGTCCACGACCTGGGCCCGGCCGTACCGGGACAGCACGGGGGAGACACGCGGTGACCCTTCAGCCGCCGCTGCCGCGTTCCGCCCGCTCGGCCACGGCACCGCCGCCGATATCCAACATCCCCGAACAGAGCCTGCCCTTCCAGGGCCGCGACGAGCAGATCGCCGAACTCATGCGGCTCTTCTCCCGGTACGGCCATGTCCTGCTGCACGACGCCGAGTCGGGCCAGGGCTTCGGCAAGACCCAGATGGCGATCGAGTACTGCAAACGCTTCACCCGGCGCTACAACGTGGCCTGGTGGTTCGACTGCTTCGGCGAACAGGACGACACCCGGCTGGCCGCGCTCATCGAGGAGCAGTACCGGGTGCTGCGCGAACGCTGCGCCCAGGCGCCCGGCGCTCCCCCGCGGTCCAGACCCGACAGCAAGTGGCTCTTCGTGTACGACAACGTCTCCGACCCCGACCGGATCTACGACCACTTCGTCCCCGGCGCGGGACACCGCCTCGTCACCTCCCGCACCAAGGGCCTCACCTGGGGCGAGAACTGCCTCGCGCTCGACGGGCTCAGCCAGACCATCGCCCAGGCCCTCCTGCTGGAACACGCCGACGGCATCACCGCGGAGCAGGCCGAACACCTCGCCGGCCTCGCGGGCGGGCACCCCGGCGCGCTGCTCATGGCCGCCGACAACGTCTACCAGTTCGGGTACGAGGGCTACATGGCCCAGCTCACGCCCGCCACCCTCGACACGCCGCCGCACGGCACGCCGGTCCTCAGCCCCGGCAGCCTCCTCGACCCCATCGACAAGCGCACCCTCATCGAGGCGCTGCTGCGCTCCCCCGTCAACGGCACGCGCGAGACCTTCGACCTGTGGATCCAGTCCGTCCAGCTCGCCGTCGACCCGATCCAGCTCGCCCCGCTGGTCGACGCCGGCTCCACCCGCAACCGGACGATCGCCATCGTCAACTTCGCCGTCACCTCCCCGGCCGTCCTCACCGCCCTCGCCGACGCGCTGGAGGAACAGGGCGACAACGAGGCGACCCGCGTCGTACGCCACCTGGTCGACAAGGCGGTCAAGGACGGCAAGCAGGGCGGCTCCAGCTGACGTCTTCCCGGAACAGGGCGTTCTCCGGGGGCATTTCGGGCACACTCGGGGAGGGCCGCGGGGGAGCACCGGTGAACGGGGTCTCGTGAACGGGGTTCTTGTGAACGGCGTTCGGGCAGCAGGCTCCGCCGGGCGGGCCCACGACTTCGGGGAGGATCCGTGACCGACCGACCGCCGTTCTTCTTCACGAGCTACGCCGAGCGCCGCGCCGACAGCGACCTCGTCGAGTCCTTCCACGCCCGCCTCCAACGGGAGACGGAGATCAAACGCGGCCGCACGGCGTCCCACGAAGGCTTCCTCAACACCGGCTCCCTACGGCTCGGCCAGGGCTGGCGCCGGAAGATCGGTACGGCGCTGGGCCGGACCAGATTCCTGGTCGTCCTCCTGACGAACGACTACCTGGTGAGCCCCTGGTGCGCACGGGAGTGGGCGGTGGTGAAGGAACGCGCACGGCTCGCAAAGCCGGCGGAACCGGTGGCGCTCCTCCCCCTCTTCTGGACCCGGGTCAGCGCCGAACTCCCCGAGGAGATCGCCGACTTGCAGCTCCGGATGGCGACGCTCGGCGCGGCCTACACGGACGCGTGCCTGGTCGACCTGATGCGGGGCGACCCGCAGGCGTACGAGAAGTTCGTGATCGGCCTGACGGACCACATGGTGCAGGAGGCGCCGGGCCAACTGCCGGAGATGGACGCAGACTTGGCGGCGTACTACCCACCGGCGTTCGGACTGCCGGCACCGGAGGGCGAGCAGACCCCCGCGCCGGAGCCGGAGTTGAAGACGGAGCCGAAGCCGGCGAAGGCGGTCCCGGAACCTCCGGTCGCGACCTTCGAGAAGCCGGCCCCTCAAGTCGGGGCCTTCAAGAAGAACGACCTCGTCAACGCCTTCGTCCGCTCTCCCATCTCCGGCCCCCGTGAGACCTACGAACTCTGGCTGGAGTCCGTCCGACTCCTCATCGCCCCCACCCAGTTGGAACCCCTCACCGACTCGAACGCCCTGCGCACCCGCGTCATCGCCCTGGTCAACTTCGCCTGGAAACAAGGCACCCCGGACGTCCTCCAAGCCCTCGCCGAAGCCCTCGAAGAACTCGGCGACGACGAGGCGACCCTCGAAGTGCGCCGCCTCGTCGACCTGGCCGTCGAGACCCGTGCCAACGCCCGGTGGTGACCCCTACTTCCCGAACACCCCGTCCAGCCACCCCTGCCAACCCGCCTCCGTGGCCTTGGGATCCGCGCCCTCCGCGAAGTCGTGCACGCTGATCCCCACGGGCGCTCCCCACCGCCCCCGCCCGAACACCCGGACAAGCGCATGCTCGGTCCGCAGCCCGATGAACTCCGGTGTCCGGTAGTCGAGTACGGCCTCGAACTCCCGGGGCCCGCGCACACTCACCCGCTCCCCGGCGGCCTCCCCGACCCCCAACTCCCGCGCCACCACGGCAAGAGCCTCCGGCGTGGCGGAGGCGGCGGGCCCTTCCGCCGAGGAGAACGTCACCGCGCGCGGCGCGAAGTGCACCAGGTACTCCCGCAGCGTATGCAGATAGAAGTCCGTGTGCCGCCCGGCCCCGTCGTACTGGTTCTCCCAGTCGTCGACGAAGATCCCGCTGTGCACGTACCGCACCCATGCCCGCCGCCCCTCGTCACGCGGCTCGACCGTGTAGTCGAGCTGGTTGCGGGACTGCACCGCCATCCCCACGTCGTCACTGAGGTTGGTGTACCGGTGCGGCGGATCCCACGCCGTGACGGTCGACCCGAACGGCCCGCTCCCCCCGAGGCGCGGCTCCGGCGCCTCCATGGGCCACAGGTACGCCCCGGTGTTCCGGGTCACCGTCTCCCACACCTGCTCCGGCGTCGCGTCCACCTCGAACTCGCGGACGATCTCGAATTCCTTCTCCGTGCCCTGGGACATGGCAACTCTCCTCAGTGTTCGGTCAGTTCGGTACGGGACGGCGTCTCTTTGAGCGTCGGATGCAGCCCGAGCACGATCCGGTGGTCGCGCCCGCCCGCCGCGTCCGGCGCGTCGTACTTACGGATCAGCGCGCTCACCCCGGCCGTCAACTCCTGGACGAACGCGGCCCGTTCGGCGGCGGACGCGAACCGGACCTCGCCGTCCAGGGCGTACGTCGCGAGCCCCTTGCGGGCTTTGGCCGCGCCGGTGATCAGCGCGCCCACGTCCCGTACGAGCCGTGCGCCGAGCGCCAGCAGCCAGCGCGCGGAGAGCTGGTCGCGGAACCGGTCCGGGTCCGGCTGCACCTCGGCGAGCGCGAGGGGCGAGATGACGTACGAGGCAGCGGTGGCCCGCATCAGCCGCTCGGTCACGTTCCCCTTGCGGCGCTCCCCGGCCAGCTCGACCAGGCCGTGCTTCTCCAGCGCCTTGAGGTGGTAGTTCACCTTCTGCCGGGGCAGCCCGACCTGCCCGGCCAGCATCGCGGCGGACGCGGGCCCGGCGGCCAGCTCGGCCAGCAGACGGGCCCTTATCGGGTCCAGCGTCGCGGCTGCCGCCTCGGGGTTCTCGATCACGGTGACGTCCAGCATGGGTCCACCGTCTCACCGAAAACTTTTTTTGTCCAGGAGAGAAGAGTTGTCGGCCAATAAGCGAAGCAACCCTAATCAATACCCGATAGCAGATTTAAGTAGAGCTTCACCGTCACCCCGCCGACACTACTCCCATGACCACCTTCGGCCGCGCCCTCTGCGCGATGATCACCCCCTTCACCGAGACCGGCGCCCTCGACCTGGACGGCGCCCAGCACCTGGCCGCCCACCTCGTCGCCAAGGGCTGCGACGGCCTGGTCCTCTCCGGCACGACCGGCGAATCCCCCACGACGACGGACGCGGAGAAGTCGGCGCTGGTGAAGGCGGTGAGGGAAGCGGTGGGTCCGGCAACCCCCATCCTCACGGGAGTTGGCACAGCCGACACCCACCACACAGCTCGACTCACCCTGGCCGCAGCCGAGTCCGGCGCGACCGGCATCCTCCTGGCGGCACCCTGCTACAGCCGCCCACCCCAGAACGCCGTCGAGTCCCACCTCCGAGACATCGCCGACCTCAGCGAACTCCCGGTCATGCTCTACGACATCCCCTCCCGCACCGGCGTCCGCATCGAGCCCGACACCCTCCTGCGCCTCGCCGACCACCCCCGGATCGTCGCGGTCAAGGACTGCTCCTACGACTTCCTGGCCGCCCAGAAGCTCATCGCCCGCACGGACTTGGCGTACTACGCGGGCTGCGACGAACACAACCTCGCCCTGTACGCGGTCGGCGGCACGGGCTATGTCAGCACCATCGCGAACGCCGTCCCCCGCCAAGTCCGCGCCGTCCTGGACCTGTTCGACGCGGGCGACACCTCGGCAGCGGCCCGAGCCCAACAACGCCTCATCCCCCTCACGGAGTTGATGATGGCCTCCGACCTCCCCGGCACGGTCACCGCCAAGGCCCTGCTCTCCGGCCTCGGCCTGCCCTCGGGCCCGGTACGGCGCCCGCTCCTGGACGCGGACACCGAGACCCGCAAGGCGCTGCGCGCGGCGTACGAGGAGTGCGGGTGACAGTCAGCCCTTCCCTCGTGACAGCCATCCCGCCTTCTTCCGCACCGCAGGACTCGGATCGTGCGCGTGGCACTCCACCAGCGCCTCGGCGGCACGCGGCTCCGTCAGGGCGAACTTGCCGACGAGTTCGGCGGCCATGGAACGGACATGGGCGTCGGGGTCCGTGGAAAGGTGCCGCAGCGCCGGTTCGAGCACCCGATCCGCTCCCGGCGCGCAGGTGTCCCCCTTGCACCGGTCGCAGGCCAGCGCGTGGAAAGCGGCGACCCTGACCCGTGCGTCGGGATCGTCGGCCATGCCGATGAGGTCGCCCATCGAATCGACGTCGACCAGATGGTCGAGCAGCCGGCAACACCCCTCCCGTACCCCCGCGTTCGCGTCCCGCAGTCCGGCGCGGATCGCCCCCAGCGCGGCATCTCCGCGCCGCAGCAGCTCCCAGTACGCCGCAGTCGTGCGTTGGGGATCCCCCAAGCACGAGACCAAAGCCTCATTGTCGGTCCGGACAAATCCCAGCATGCCGCCAGTGTCGGCCCCCGCGCACCCACCGGGCAAAACAATTCCCCAGCCCCCCGAAACTCACGAGCCCCTCCCCCAACTCCCCTCTACTGTGAGCAAGATGCCACCCCGCCCCCTCCTCTTCCTGGACGTAGACGGCCCCCTGAACCCCTACGCGGCCAAGCCCGAACGCCGCCCCGAGGGCTACACCACGATCCGCGCCACGGTGCCCTCCCACTCCCGCCCCCTGCGCGTCTGGCTGAACCCGACCCACGGCCCCTCACTCCTCGCCCTCCCCTACGACCTGGTCTGGGCGACGACCTGGATGGCACAGGCCAACACCTGGATAGCCCCGACGCTGGGCCTCCCGCCCCTCCCGTACGTCGACTTCGGCCCCGACCTCCTGAACCTCCGCCCCGACGAACTCCACTGGAAGACACCCCACTTGCTGACGTACGCGGCAGGCCGCCCCTTCGTCTGGGTGGACGACGAGCAGTCCCCGGCGGACACGGAGTACGTCAGAGCCCACCACCCGGCCCCGGCCCTCCTCCACCACGTGAACCCCCGACTGGGCCTGAAGGAGGGCGACTTCGAGGTGCTGGAGGAGTGGGCGAGCACCCCCGCATGAGCACCAACGCCTGAGCGCCCTCCCCCGTTCCAGGGAAGAGCGCTCAGCGAACCAGCAGGCGGCGCAGGTCAGTTGTGGCTGTGCAGGATCTCGTTCAGCCCGCCCCACACCGCGTTGTTCGGCCGCGCCTCGACCGTCCCCGTCACCGAGTTGCGGCGGAAGAGGATGTTGGACGCGCCGGACAGCTCGCGGGCCTTGACGATCTGGCCGTCCGGCATGGTGACGCGGGTGCCGGCGGTGACGTAGAGGCCCGCCTCGACGACGCACTCGTCGCCCAGGGCGATACCGACCCCGGCCTCGGCGCCGATGAGGCACCGCTCGCCGATGGTGATGCGGACGTTGCCGCCGCCGGAGAGGGTGCCCATGGTGGAGGCGCCGCCCCCGATGTCGGAGCCGTCGCCGACGACGACGCCCGCCGAGATCCGGCCCTCGACCATGGACGTGCCGAGCGTGCCCGCGTTGAAGTTGACGAAGCCCTCGTGCATGACGGTCGTGCCCTCGGCGAGGTGCGCCCCGAGGCGGACGCGGTCGGCGTCGGCGATGCGGACGCCCTTGGGGGCGACGTAGTCGGTCATGCGGGGGAACTTGTCGATGGACGTCACCTGGAGGTGGAGGCCCTCGGCGCGCGCGTTCAGGCGGACCGTCTCGACGTCGTCCACGGCGACGGGGCCCAGCGAGGTCCACGCCACGTTCGCGAGGAACCCGAAGATCCCGTCGAGGCTCAGCCCGTGCGGCCGTACGAGCCGGTGGGAGAGCAGGTGCAGCCGCAGGTACGCGTCGTGCGCGTCGACCGGCTTCTCCGCGAGCGAGGAGACGACCGTACGGACCGCGACCACCTCGACACCCCGGCGCGCGTCGGGCCCGATCGCCTTCGCCGCGCCCTCGCCGAGGAGCTCGACCGCTCGCTCGGCCGACAACCGCTCGCTCCCCGAGGGGCCGGGCTCGGCGACGAGCGCGGGGGCGGGGAACCAGGTGTCGAGTACGGTGCCGTCGGCGGCGATGGTGGCAAGACCCGCGGCCACCGCGCCGCTGGTACCAGGTGCAGTCGTGTCACTCATGAGGGAAACCTAACCGGCGAATACCCCCAGAAGCGAACCAGCCACCAGGTGTCTCAGGGTACGAACGACCGGCCCGCCCGAGAGAACGGTACGAGGCACCCAGGCCGAGCACCCCCGACAGACCCCGGCACCCCGGGAAGCACTCCCACCGCGCCGGCAACTCCCCCGCGGTCTCGGCCCATTCCCCCGCCACCACCTTCAACGCGGGGCGCCGCAGAGCCGCGAGATACAGCTCGTAAGGGAGGGCCACAACTTGCCGAAACCGTCGCTGTACTTCATCGCGCTGGTGGCGATCACCTCGGCGAGGATCGCGCCGGCGAGCATCGGATGTCCCATGTGTACGGGCGTACGCATACACACATGCGACGCGTCCGTACCCCGCCTTGTGAACGGCAGTTGAGAAAGCGTTATCGAACGCGATCACCCAAACGGCTACTCGCCGGTCACACGGTCCACTAGTGTTTCACCGTTCACACACCGGGCCCCCGCATTCGCGGCCCCGTCATGGGCGCCGCTGGAGGATCAGCGCATGCCATTCAAGAAGTCCCGGCCCTCTCAAGAGAATTCGTGGGAGAACGGCTGGGCCCCGGACACCTCGCGGGCCCCCGGCACCCGACGTCTGTGGCTGGCCGGTGCCCTCGCGCTGGCCACGGTGACGGCCTGCGTCACGGCGATCACCGTCATGGACAGGCAGTCGGAGCCCGCGCCCGAGGCGAAGCAGGCCGACACGAAGTCGGCGAAGGAGGCGGGCCCCGGCCTGATCTCGTTCGCCACCCCGACCCCCACGCCGAGCGTCTCGGCGTCCGGCGGCAAGGGCAAGGACACCACGGGGACGACCCCCTCGGGCTCCCCCTCCCCGTCCGCCCACCCCTCGGCGTCCCCGTCCCCGCAGGGCGACGACGGCAAGGCGGCCGGCGGCACCGGCGGCGGCAAGACCCAGCCGTCCCCCTCCGCGCCCCCGGCGAAGCCCGCCCCGAAGCCCCCGGCGCAACCCGCCACCAGCCCGTACGACCGCTCGATCAGCGCCGTCAACTACCCCGACCGCTACTGGCACGTCAGCGACGGTCTCGTGAAGCTCGACGCCCCGCGCGGTTCGGAGTCCCGCGAGGACTCCACCTTCACGGTCGTCCCCGGCCTCGCGAAGAACTCCTGCTACACCTTCAAGACGCACGACGGCCGGTACCTGCGCCACCGCAACTTCATCCTCCGCGCCGAACGCAACGACGGCTCCAGCCTGTTCCGGCAGGACGCCACCTTCTGCTCGGGCTACGGCGGGTACGGCGCCGTCACCCTCAGCTCGATCAACTACCCCAACTACGCCCTGCGCCACCGGAACTTCCAGCTCCGCCTGGACCCGTACGGCTACAACACCACCAACCGCCAGGACTTCTACTTCCACGTGACGACCCCGCTGGGCTGAACCACCGCAACAGAAAGAGGGCGAGGTCCGCGAAGACCTCGCCCTCAGTCACGCACAAGGCTCAGGCAGCCTCAGACGTTGAACCCCAGCGCCCTCAGCTGCTCCCGCCCGTCGTCCGTGATCTTGTCCGGCCCCCACGGCGGCATCCACACCCAGTTGATCCGCAACTCGTTGACCAGCCCGTCGGTCGCGGACTTCGCCTGGTCCTCGATGACGTCGGTCAGCGGACAGGCCGCGGACGTCAGGGTCATGTCGATCGTCGCGATGTTCGCGTCGTCGATGTGGATGCCGTAGATCAGGCCGAGGTTGACGACGTCGATGCCCAACTCCGGGTCCACGACGTCGTACAGGGCCTCGCGGACCTCGTCCTCGGACGCCGGCTTCATCTCCACGGTCTCGGTCATGCCGACTCCCTTTCCGCGAAGGCTTGCGCCGTCGCGTCCTTCCAGGCCATCCAGCTCAGCAGGGCGCACTTCACGCGCGCCGGGTACTTGGAGACCCCGGCGAACGCGACGGCGTCCTCCAGGACCTCCTCCATCGCGTCGTCGGGCTCGATGCGGCCCTTGGACTGCATCAGCTCCAGGAAGGTCTCCTGGATCTTCTGCGCGTCGGCGAGGTCCTTGCCGACGAGCAGCTCGTTCAGGACGGAGGCGCTGGCCTGGCTGATGGAGCAGCCCTGGCCCTCGTACGACACGTCCTCGACCGTCGTACCGTCGTACTTCACGCGGAGCGTGATCTCGTCGCCGCACGTCGGGTTCACGTGGTGCACCTCGGCGTCGCCGTCCCGGAGACCACGCCCGTGCGGGTTCTTGTAGTGGTCCAGGATGACTTCCTGGTACATCGAATCCAGCTTCACGACAGCCTCTCAGCCGAAGAAGTTCCGTACGTGCTCCAGGCCGTCGACCAGAGCGTCGATCTCGGCCGGCGTGGAGTACAGATAGAACGACGCTCGCGTGGTCGCAGGAATTCCGTACCGCAGGCAGACGGGCCGGGCACAGTGATGACCGACACGTACGGCGATGCCCTGCTCGTCGAGGACCTGGCCCACGTCGTGCGGGTGGATGTCACCGAGCGTGAAGGAGATCGCGGCGCCGCGGTCCTCGGCCGTCGTCGGTCCGATGATGCGCAGATCGGACACCGCGTTGAGACGGCTGACCGCGTACTCCGTCAGCGCGTGCTCGTGCGCCAGGATCTTGTCCATGCCGATCGCGCTCAGGTAGTCGATCGCCGCGCCCAGACCCACGGCCTGCGCGATCGGCGGCGTCCCCGCCTCGAACTTGTGCGGAGCGGGAGCGTACGTCGACGAGTGCATCGACACGGTCTCGATCATCTCGCCGCCGCCGAGGAACGGCGGCAGGTCCTCCAGGAGTTCCTGCCGGCCCCACAGGACACCGATGCCGGTCGGCCCGCACATCTTGTGCCCGGTGAAGGCGACGAAGTCCGCCTGGAGCGCCTGTACGTCCAGCGGCATGTGCGGCGCGGCCTGCGAGGCGTCGATGCAGACCAGCGCACCGACCTCCTGCGCGCGGCGCACGATGGCCTCGACGGGGTTGACCGTGCCGAGGATGTTGGAGACCAGGACGAAGGACACGATCTTCGTCTTCTCCGTGATGATCTCCTCGATGTTCGACAGGTCGAGGCGGCCGTCGTCCGTGAGGCCGAACCACTTCAGCTTCGCGCCCGTCCGCTGCGACAGCAGCTGCCACGGCACGATGTTGGAGTGGTGCTCCATCTCCGTGATGACGATCTCGGTCTCGGAGTCCACGCGGTAGGGCTCGTCGGCCCAGCCCAGCATGTTCGCGACGAGGTTCAGCGACTCGGAGGCGTTCTTGGTGAAGATCACCTCGTCCCGCGAGGGCGCGTTGATGAAGTCGGCGACCTTGTCGCGCGCGCCCTCGTACAGCGCCGTGGCCTCCTCGGCGAGCACGTGCACACCGCGGTGGACGTTGGCGTTGTGGCGCTCGTAGTACTCGGAGAGGGCGTCCAGCACCTGGCGCGGCTTCTGGGAGGTCGCCGCGTTGTCCAGGTACACGAGCTTCTGGCCGTCGTGGACCTGGCGGTCCAGGACGGGGAAGTCCTTGCGGATCGCCTCGACGTCGAGGAGGCCCGGCAGCTGTGTCACTCGGATGCGCCGCCCTTCGTGTAAGCCTCGTAGCCCTCGGCCTCCAGCTTGTCGGCCAGCTCGGGGCCGCCCGACTCGACGATCCGGCCGTTCGCGAAGACGTGGACGTGGTCGGGCTTGATGTAGCGCAGGATGCGCGTGTAGTGCGTGATCAGCAGGGTGCCGACCTCGCCGGTCTCGCGGACGCGGTTGACGCCCTCGGAGACGACGCGCAGGGCGTCGACGTCGAGGCCGGAGTCCGTCTCGTCGAGGATCGCGATCTTCGGCTTGAGCAGTTCGAGCTGGAGGATCTCGTGGCGCTTCTTCTCGCCGCCGGAGAAGCCCTCGTTGACGTTGCGCTCGGCGAAGGCGGGGTCCATGGAGAGGCGCTCCATGGCCTCCCGGACCTCCTTGACCCAGGTGCGCAGCTTGGGGGCCTCGCCGCGGATCGCGGTGGCGGAGGTCCGCAGGAAGTTCGACACGGACACCCCGGGCACCTCGACCGGGTACTGCATCGCGAGGAACAGGCCCGCGCGGGCGCGCTCGTCGACGGACATCTCCAGGACGTCCTCGCCGTCCAGCAGGACGGTGCCGCCGGTGATCGTGTACTTCGGGTGACCGGCGAGGGAGTACGCGAGGGTGGACTTGCCGGAGCCGTTGGGGCCCATGATGGCGTGCGTCTCGCCCTGCTTCACGGTCAGGTCGACGCCCTTGAGGATCTCCTTCGTGGCGTTGTCGGCCTCGACGGTGACGTGCAGGTCTCGGATTTCAAGCGTTGCCATGGATGCCTCAGGACTCCTGGGTGAGGGAGACGAGCACGTCGTCCCCTTCGATCTTTACGGGGTATACGGGTACGGGGCGCGTCGCGGGGAGGCCGGACGGCTTGCCGGTGCGGAGGTCGAAGGCGGAGCCGTGCAGCCAGCACTCGATCTGGCAGTCCTCCACCTCGCCCTCGGAGAGCGAGACGTTCGCGTGCGAGCAGATGTCGTGGATCGCGAACACCTCCCCCTCGGTCTGCACGACCGAGACCGGCGTGCCGTCGAGTTCCACCCGCTTCGGGGTGTCCTCCGTCAGCTCGCTCAGCCCACAGGCGCGTACGTACGTCATCAGACGGACGCCTCCAGCTCCGCGTCGATCTTCGCGAGGAGGCGCTCCTCGATGTCCGGGACACCGATCTGCTGGACCAGCTCGGCGAAGAAGCCGCGCACGACGAGCCGGCGGGCCTCGTCGGCCGGGATGCCGCGCGCCATCAGGTAGAAGAGCTGCTCGTCGTCGAAGCGCCCGGTCGCGGAGGCGTGCCCGGCGCCGACGATCTCGCCGGTCTCGATCTCCAGGTTCGGTACGGAGTCGACGCGCGCGCCGTCGGTGAGGACGAGGTTGCGGTTCATCTCGTACGTGTCGGTGCCCTCGGCCTTGGCCTCGATGAGGACGTCGCCGATCCACACCGCGTGGGCGCCCTCGCCCTGGAGCGCGCCCTTGTAGACGACGTTCGACTTGCAGTGCGGGGTGTTGTGGTCGACGAGGAGACGGTGCTCCTGGTGCTGGCCGGCGTCGGTGAAGTACAGCCCGAACAGCTCGGCCTCGCCGCCGGTCGCGGCGTAGGAGACGCGCGGGTGCAGGCGTACGAGGTCGCCGCCGAAGGTGACGACGACGGACTTGAAGCTGGCGTCGCGGCCGACCAGCGCGCTGTGCTGGGCGACGTGGACGGCCTTGTCGTCCCAGTCCTGGATGGAGACGACGGTGAGCTTGGCGCCGTCACCGAGGACGTATTCGAGGTTGGCCGCGATGACCGCGTCGCCGGTGTGGTCGATGACGACGACGGCCTCGGCGAAGGCGCCCAGCTCGATGACCTGGTGGCCGAAGCGGGTGCCGCCCTCGCCGTGCACGGCGACGCGGATGGGCTCGGTGAGGACCGTCTCCTTGGCGACGGTGATCACGGCGGCCTGCTCGAACGCGGAGTACGCCTGGGCGGCGACCCGGTCGACGGGGGTGCCGGCCCGGCCGAGCCGGGCGTCGTCGCGGCCGACCAGCTCGACGGTGACGCCCTCGGGGGCCTCGACGTCCACCTTGACGCCCTCGCCGGTGGCGACGGCGGTGCCGTCGTGCAGCCCGCGCAGGCGCTCCAGCGGGGTGAACCGCCACTCCTCCTCGCGGCCGTGGGGGACGGGGAAGTCCGCCACGTCGAAGGACGGGGGCGCGCTCATGCGCGTGGCGACGGTCGACTCGGCGGCCACCGCGATGGCGCCGGCGGTGGTGGAGCCCACCGGGGAGTTCTGAGCCTCAGCCATGGCTGTCGTAGTGCTCACTTTCTTACGCTTGTATGACTTCAGAGCTGACAGAGCCGTGCGGCTCCCTGGAGGCCGGTGCGATCAGCCGACCGCGCCTTCCATCTGGAGCTCGATCAGCCGGTTCAGCTCCAGCGCGTACTCCATCGGCAGCTCCTTCGCGATCGGCTCGACGAAGCCGCGCACGATCATCGCCATCGCCTCGAACTCGCTCAGACCCCGGCTCATCAGGTAGAAGAGCTGGTCCTCGGAGACCTTGGAGACGGTCGCCTCGTGCCCCATCGACACGTCGTCCTCGCGGACGTCGACGTACGGGTAGGTGTCGGAGCGGGAGATCGTGTCGACGAGCAGCGCGTCGCACAGCACGTTGGACTTCGAACCGGGGGCGCCCTCGCCGATCTCGATGAGACCGCGGTAGGACGTACGGCCACCGCCGCGCGCCACCGACTTGGAGACGATGTTGGACGACGTGTTCGGCGCCATGTGGACCATCTTGGCGCCCGCGTCCTGGTGCTGGCCCTCGCCCGCGAAGGCGATGGAGAGGGTCTCGCCCTTGGCGTGCTCGCCCATGAGGTAGACGGCCGGGTACTTCATCGTCACCTTGGAGCCGATGTTGCCGTCGACCCACTCCATGGTCGCGCCCTCGTAGGCGACGGCGCGCTTGGTGACCAGGTTGTAGACGTTGTTCGACCAGTTCTGGATGGTCGTGTACCGGCAGCGGGCGTTCTTCTTGACGATGATCTCGACGACCGCGCTGTGCAGGGAGTCCGACTTGTAGATCGGCGCCGTACAGCCCTCGACGTAGTGCACGTAGGCACCCTCGTCGACGATGATCAGGGTCCGCTCGAACTGGCCCATGTTCTCGGTGTTGATGCGGAAGTACGCCTGGAGCGGGATCTCGACGTGCACGCCCGGGGGGACGTAGATGAAGGAGCCGCCGGACCACACGGCCGTGTTCAGCGAGGCGAACTTGTTGTCGCCGACCGGGATGACCGTCCCGAAGTACTCCTTGAAGAGCTCCGGGTGCTCCTTGAGCGCGGTGTCGGTGTCGAGGAAGATGACGCCCTGCTCCTCCAGGTCCTCGCGGATCTGGTGGTAGACGACCTCCGACTCGTACTGGGCCGCGACGCCCGCGACGAGGCGCTGCTTCTCCGCCTCCGGGATGCCGAGCTTGTCGTACGTGTTCTTGATGTCCTCGGGCAGGTCCTCCCAGGACTCCGCCTGCTTCTCCGTGGAGCGCACGAAGTACTTGATGTTGTCGAAGTCGATGCCGGAGAGGTCGGAGCCCCAGTTCGGCATGGGCTTCTTCTCGAACAGGCGCAGGCCCTTGAGGCGCAGCTTCGTCATCCACTCGGGCTCGGACTTCTTGTCCGAGATGTCCTTGACGACGTCGTCGTTCAGTCCGCGCTTGGCAGCCGCACCGGCCTCGTCGGAGTCGGCCCAGCCGTATTCGTACTTGCCAAGGCCCTCGAGTTCGGGGTGGGCAGTCTCCGTGGTCATGCTGGGTTCCTCCCGGCCGTGCTTGCTGATGCGTCTGGGGAAATCTTGGGAATGAACGTCGTGCACACGCCGTCGCCGTGTGCGATGGTCGCGAGGCGCTGGACGTGGGTTCCGAGCAGTTCGGCGAAGAACTCGGTCTCCGCCTCGCAGAGCTGCGGGAACTGCTCCGCGACGTGTGCCACGGGGCAGTGGTGCTGGCAGAGCTGCTCTCCCACGGGCGCGCTCCGGGCCGTAGCAGCGTACCCGTCCACCGAGAGGGCCTTGGCCAGGGCTTCCGTACGCTTCTCGGGCGGAACCCCGGCGATGGCCCTGCGGTAGGCGGGGGCCTGGGCTGCGACGCGGGCGCGGGCGAACGCGGCGACCGCGTCCTCGCCGCCCTCGCGCTCGGCGATCCAGCGCAGGGCGTCGGCGGCGAGCTTGTCGTACGACTGGTCGAAGGCGTCCCGGCCGCAGTCGGTCAGGACGAACACCTTCGCGGGGCGGCCGCGGGTACGGGCGCCGTAGACCCGCTGCTCACGGGCCTCCACGACGGTGTCGGCGGTCAGCGCGTCCAGGTGGCGGCGGACGGCGGCCTGGGTCAGGCGCAGACGGGCGGCCAGCTCGGCGACGGTGGAGGGGCCGTGGTCCAGGATCGAGCGCGCGACGCGGTTGCGGGTGGACCGCTCACCGGTCGCCAGCTCCTCCTGCGGGGCCTCACCGACGTTTTTCACAACGCCATTGTTGCGTAATTCCCCAGGGGCGGGCAAGCCGCGCCCTCCCCGGTGGACGGTGCCCTGCGTCACTTAGGCATACCTAATCTGACCTGCGGAAACGATCTTCTGATCGATCAAACCGGTGGACCGCGAAGGGGCTCCGCGAGACACTCCCGGACATGCCCACACCCCCTCCCACCGGCCCACTCGTCACCCGGAAGACCCTCGCGGACGACCTCCGCGCGCTGGGTGTGAAACCGGGCGAAACCCTCCTCGTCCACTCCTCCCTCTCCGCCCTCGGCTGGGTCAACGGCGGCGCGGTCACCGTCGTCCACGCCCTCCTCGACGCCCTCGGCCCCACCGGCACCCTCACGGTCCCCACCCAGTCCGGCGACCTCTCCGACCCGGCCTTCTGGCAGCGCCCGCCGGTCCCCGAGTCCTGGTGGGAGGAGATCCGCGCGACCATGCCCCCGTACGACCCCGCCACCACCCTCACCCGGGGCATGGGCGTCGTCCCCGAGACGGCCCGCCGCTGGCCCGGCGCCCTGCGCAGCGCCCACCCCCAGTCGTCCTTCGCCGCGATCGGCCCGAACGCGGCCGAGATCACCGCGGACCACGCCGTGGACTGCCAGCTCGGCGAACGCAGCCCCCTGGCCCGCCTGGAGTCCCTGGACGCCCGGATCCTCTTCCTGGGCACCGGCTACACCACCTGCACGGCCTTCCACCTGGCCGAATACCGAGTCCCCAGCCCTTTGACCACCCACGGCCACCCCACCCCCGACGGCTGGCGCACCGTCACCGACCTCGCCCTCTCCGACCACCGCTTCGACGAACTCGGCCACGACTACGAACGCGACCGCCCGGTGCTCCGGGGCCGGGCCGGCGCGGCGGACACCCGCCTGTTCCCCCTCCGGGACGCGGTGGCGTACGCGACGAGGTGGCTGCCGGTCCACCGGCCGTACGAGATCCCGTGAGCGCCGCGCCCGAGCGGACCGGGTCGGTGTCGGTGCCACCGTGGCCCGCGGGCCGGGCACGCCGCCGGTCCCGCCCTGCTTCAGGCCGCGCCGAGGGGCCCTCAGCGCCACCCACGTCCCGCCGGCCCCTCGGCCACCTCCCCCCGGGAGAGTTCTCCCACCCCCGCGCCCGCGCCCCCGCCCCGCTCCCTAGACTCGTCTCTCATGCGAAGTGAGCCTGTCGTCCAGGTCCGGGGCCTGGTCAAGCGGTACGGCGACAAGACCGCGGTGGACGGCCTCGATCTGGTGGCCCTGGGCGGAGTCACCGCCGTGCTGGGACCCAACGGCGCGGGGAAGACGACGACGATCGAGGTGTGCGAGGGGTACCGGCGGGCCGACGGCGGGACGGCGAGAGTGCTGGGGCTCGACCCCGTCGCCCAGGCCGGTGAGCTGAAGCCGCGGATCGGCGTGATGTTGCAATCGGGGGGCGTGTACTCGGGTGCCCGCGCCGACGAGATGCTCCGGCACGTGGCGAGACTCCACGCGCACCCCCTCGACGTGGACGCCCTCATCGACCGGCTCGGCCTCGGCAGCTGCGGCCGGACCAGCTACCGCCGCCTCTCCGGCGGCCAGCAGCAGCGCCTCGCCCTCGCGATGGCCGTCGTCGGCCGCCCCGAGCTCGTCTTCCTCGACGAGCCCACCGCCGGCCTCGACCCCCAGGCCCGCCACGCCACCTGGGACCTCGTCCGGGACCTGCGCGACGACGGCGTCTCGGTCATCCTCACGACCCACCACATGGACGAGGCCGAGCAGCTCGCCGACGACGTCGCGATCATCGACGCCGGGAAGGTCATCGCCCAGGGCTCCCCGGAGACCCTCTGCAAGGGCGGCGCCGAGAACACTCTCCGCTTCTCCGGCCGCCCCGGCCTCGACGTCGGCTCGCTGCTCAAGGCGCTCCCCACGGACTCCACCGCCGACGAACTCACGCCCGGCTCCTACCGGATCACCGGCAAGATCGACCCCCAACTCCTCGCGACGGTCACCTCCTGGTGCGCACAGCACGGCGTGATGCCCGACCGCATCTCGGTCGAACGCCACACGCTGGAGGACGTCTTCCTGGAGCTCACCGGCAAGGAGCTGCGCTCATGACCGCGACCGGCACGTACGCCCCGAAGCCGGGCGCGGCGCCCCTCCCCCGCATGATCGCGGCGCAGGCGGCGCTGGAAACGAAAATGCTCCTGCGCAACGGCGAGCAACTCCTCCTCACGGTCATCATCCCCACCCTCCTCCTCGTCCTCTTCAGCTCGGTCGACATCATCGACACGGGCCAGGGCAAGTCCATCGACTTCCTGACCCCCGGCATCCTCGCCCTCTCGGTCATGTCCACCGCCTTCACCGGCCAGGCCATCGCCACAGGCTTCGAACGCAGATACGGCGTCCTGAAACGCCTCGCCTCCTCCCCCCTCCCCCGCTGGGCCCTGATGACGGCCAAAACGGCCTCGGTCCTGGTGACGGAGATCCTCCAGGTCCTCCTGGTAACGGCAATCGCCCTGGCCCTGGGCTGGTCCCCGCACGGCAACCCGGTCACCGTGCTCCTCCTCCTGATCCTCGGCACAGCGGCCTTCTCCGGCCTGGGCCTCCTGATGGCAGGCACCCTGAAGGCGGAAGCGACCTTGGCGGCGGCGAACCTGGTCTTCCTGCTCCTGCTGGTGGGCGGCGGCGTGATCGTCCCGATGGACAAATACCCCTCAGGGGCCCAGGACGCCTTGGCCCTCCTCCCCATCTCAGCCCTCTCGGACGGCCTCCGAGACGTCCTCCAACACGGCTCGGGAATCCCGTGGTCGAACCTGGGCATCCTGGCGGCGTGGTCGGTGACGGGTCTGGCAGCGGCGGGCAAGTTCTTCCGCTGGGAGTAAGCCCGTCCACCTACCAGCCCGCTTAGCTGCGGGCAGTCGTGCCGCTAGGGGCGGCACGGGTGGGCGCAGCGGCACCCCGCAAGCGCGGGCAAGCGAAACGCCCCCTACCCCAGCCACCCTCAACCCGCACCCGACCCCCTCGTGAACGCACTCACAAACCCCGCCCTACGATGGACCCCGTGCCGAACCTGACCCGAGCCGACGCCGCAGCCGCCCTGCGCAACCCCCTCGCCTACATCGCCACCCGCTGGACCCCCACCCCCCGGACGGTCCAGCGCGCGGCCCTCACCGCCCTGGTGATGTCCGTCGTCATCGTGGTCACCGGCGGCGCGGTCCGACTGACCGGCTCGGGCCTCGGCTGCCCGACCTGGCCGAAGTGCACGGACACCTCGCTCACGGCGACCAGCGAGATGGGCCTGCACGGCGCGATCGAGTTCGGCAACCGCATGCTGACGTACGTCCTGTGCGCGGCGGTCGGCTGGGCGATCATCGCGGCGAGGTCTCAGAAGCCGTACCGCAGGTCCCTGACCCGCCTGGGCTGGGCCCAGTTCTGGGTGGTGATGGGCAACGCGATCCTGGGCGGCATCGTCGTCCTCGTCGGCCTGAACCCGTACACGGTCGCGGCCCACTTCCTGCTCTCCTCGGCGCTGATCGCGGTGGCGACGGTGATGTGGCAGCGCACGCGGGAGGGCGACACGGCCCCCCGCCCGGTGGTGGGGAAGGCGGTCCAGCAGCTCGTGTGGTCGCTGGTGATCGCGTCGGCGCTGCTGATCGCGGTGGGCACGATCGTCACCGGCGCGGGCCCGCACGCGGGCGACTCCAGCGAGGTCGAGCGCATCCCGATCGACTGGGAGACGATCGCGAAGCTGCACGCGGTGCTGGCCTGGATCGTCGTGACGCTGACGTTCGCCCTGTGGTTCGTCCTGAAGGCGGTGGACGCCCCGCAGGGCCCCCTGCACAGGACCCGGGAACTCTTCCTGATCCTCCTGGCGCAGGGCGGGCTGGGCTACATCCAGTACTTCACGAACCTCCCCGAGATCCTGGTCGGCGCCCACATGTTCGGCTCGACGGTGACCTGGATCTGGGTCCTGAGGGTCCTGCTGTCCCTGCGGGAGCGCCCGTACGACGAGGTCGAGGTCCCCGCCCCGACGGCGACCGCGATCCCGACGCGCGCCTAGATTCCGTACACCCGCCGAGCGTTCCCCGACGCCAGCATCCCCGCCACCCGCTGCGCGTCCCCGAGTGACCACGCCCCCTCGGCGACCCACCCCCCGAGCACCCGTGTCACCGCCTCCTGGAACAGCCGTGCGGCGACGAGGTGCAGCTCGGGCAGCCCCCGGGCCCCGCTGGCGTAGAGGATCTTGCCGAACGGCGCGACCTCCAGGGTCTCGGCGAGGAGGGCGGCGGCGCGGGCGCCGGCGTGGAGGAAGGCCGTCCCGCAGTCGGCGTACACGTGGGGGTGCGCGGCGGCGAGGCGGGCGGCTTCCCGGTGCCGGGGGTACGCGTGGAGCAGGACGAGGTCCGTGCCCAGCCCGGTCGTCGTACGGATGAAGTCCACCGGCAGAACCGGGCCCACCCGCAGTTGCAGCGGGCGTCCGGAGGCGAGGGCGATCCACAGCAGGTGTGCGAGGAGGACGGGGTCGCGCAGGCCGTCCCCGACACGGCGGCCGGCGAGCCAGCGGCCGGCCGCGCCGCGGACCTCCCCGGCGTCGGGCGGGTCGGCCACCACGACGTTTCCCGCGGCGGCGAAGGCGATCGCGTTCGCGGCGGCGGCGTGCACGGACTCCGCGAGGTTGGAGAGGAACCCCTCGACCGTCCCGGACGTGTCCGCGACCTGCTGGGCGAGGAGTTCGAGGCGGACGATCTCGCGCGCGCCGGCGTCGGCGGCCGCGGCGAGTTCACCGGGCTGGGTGAGGTCGTCCGGCACGCCGGTGTCGACGAGGAACGTCGCCACCCCCGACCCGCGCAGCAGTCTGCGCCCCGCCTCCAGCACCCCCAGCTCCCGCCGCCTGGCCAGATAACGCGCGGGCGGGCAGTGGGGTTCCAGGTCGAGCAGAGGGGGACACCAGCGGCGTACGGCGAAGCCGGTCTGCGTGTCGAAGAGGGTGGTGCCGGAGGCCGGGGGGCCGTCCGTACGCGCGAGCTGGGCCTCGAAGGTGCCCAGGCCCAGCTCGGTTCTGAGGACGCCGTGACAGTACTGGTCCACCAGGGACGGCGTCTCGATCATCCGGTCTCCCTGTAGGTGGCGTCGCCTTACAGGGGTTAACGGGAGAGGCGTGCGTCAGGTCGCGGTTGACGCGCAGGGCGTCCGGAAAAGACCTCAGCCGCCGATCTGGATCCCGGCCATCCGCTTCCACTCGTACGGCCCGGTCTCCACCTTCGCGGCGAACTCCCCGTCGAACTCCTCGTGCCGGGTGATCCCTGCCTTCTCGACGGCGAGCACCGCGACGTCGTACGAGGGAGCGACCAGGTCACCCCACCCGCCGTCCTCGCCGACGAGGACGATGCGCGCGCCGCGCTGCCCGATGTACGCGACCTGGCCCTCCGCACCGCCGTGCGCCTTCGCGAACGTACCGATGCGCTTGGCGAGCTTCGCAGCCGTGCGGTCGAGCTTCTCAAGAGCCTTGGTGTCTGCCATGCCCACGATGCTACCGGCGAGTAGGAAACGTCGGCAATAACGGATCAGTGCAGGAAGGGGTCCACCGCGACGGCCACGAAGAGCAGGGAGACATAGGTGATCGACCAGTGGAACAGCCGCATCTCCTTCAGCTTGACCCCCTCGACCTCGGCCTTGGCCCGGTTCTGGAGGGCGTGCGCCTCCCACAGCCACCAGCCGCCCGCCGCGAGGGCGACGACCGTGTAGAACCAGCCGGTGTAGCCGAGCGGGGTGAGCAGCAGGGAGACGGCGACCATCACCCAGCTGTAGATGACGATCTGCTTGGCGACGACCTTGTTGGAGGCGATCACCGGCAGCATCGGCACGCCGACGCGCGCGTAGTCGTCCTTCACCTTCATGGACAGCGGCCAGTAGTGCGGCGGCGTCCAGAAGAAGATGACGAGGAAGAGGATGACCGGCGCCCAGGAGAGCGAGTTCGTGACGGCGGTCCAGCCGATGAGGACCGGCATGCAGCCCGCGATGCCGCCCCAGATGATGTTCTGCGCCGTACGGCGTTTGAGGATCATCGTGTAGACGACGACGTAGAAGAGGAGCGCCCCGAGGGCGAGCCACGCGGACAGCCAGTTGACGGCGAGCCCGAACAGCAGCGTCGAGCCGATCGCGAGCGAGATCCCGAAGGCGAGGCACTCGCGCGGCGAGACCATGCCGGTGACCAGCGGCCGCTGCGAGGTCCGGTCCATCAGCGCGTCGATGTCGCGGTCGATGTACATGTTCAGCGCGTTCGCGCCGCCCGCCGACAGGTACCCGGCGAGGCAGGTGATGAGGACGAGCCCGAGGTCGGGAACCCCCTGCTGCGCCAGGAACATCACCGGAACGGTGGTGATCAGCAGCAGCTCGATGATCCTCGGCTTCGTCAGCGCCACGAACGCCTTGACACGGGCCCCGAACGGCCGCTGCACCGGGCTTTGACTCGCACCGATAACCCCCGCTGGACGGGATTCGACGGCCGTCACGCACACCCCTGAAAGAGATTTCCCAGCAAGCCCGACCGTGTGAAGTCCCGGTAAAGGCTCGCGCGTACCACGCCACTGTAGACGTTGCCCATACCTCGGCCTTCGCGGGGGTGCCCCGTGTTGGGAGGGCCACCGGGAGGGGGGACAGAACGGGCGCACGACGGCTCGTTTGAGTGCTCGGATGACGCGCTCCGTATTCAGATGCCGAGCCCCGGGAACCCGGTCGACAGGCGGATCCCGAAGACTCCCGGCAGTCTGGACGGACGGGAGAAACCGCACGTACTTACGGGGGTAGGCTCGACAACGGCCGGTGGGCCCCCGTGCACCGGCAGCCGGTGGGCGCGTGCCCGAGCAGCCGGTGAACCGAACATGTGGAGAGGAGCCCTGACCCAGGGTGAGCACCAAGCCGACCACCACAGACCTCGACTGGACCGAGTTGGACCAGCGGGCCGTCGACACCGCCCGCGTCCTGGCCGCCGATGCCGTACAGAAGGTCGGGAACGGCCATCCGGGTACGGCGATGAGCCTCGCCCCGGCCGCCTACACCCTCTTCCAGAAGGTGATGCGGCACGACCCCGCCGACGCCGACTGGGTCGGGCGCGACCGCTTCGTGCTGTCCGCGGGCCACTCGTCCCTGACCCTCTACACCCAGCTGTACCTGGCCGGCTTCGGCCTGGAGCTGGACGACCTGAAGGCGTTCCGCACCTGGGGCTCGAAGACCCCGGGCCACCCGGAGTACGGCCACACGACCGGCGTCGAGACGACGACCGGACCGCTCGGCCAGGGTGTCGCGAACGCGGTGGGCATGGCGATGGCCGCCCGCTACGAGCGCGGTCTCTTCGACCCCGAGGCTCCGCAGGGCGAGTCCCCCTTCGACCACTTCGTGTACGCCATCGCGGGTGACGGCTGCCTCCAGGAGGGCATCTCCGCCGAGGCCTCCTCGATGGCCGGCCACCAGAAGCTCGGCAACCTGATCCTGCTGTGGGACGACAACCACATCTCGATCGAGGGCGACACGGAGACGGCCGTCTCCGAGGACACCGTCAAGCGGTACGAGGCGTACGGCTGGCACGTCCAGCGCGTCGCCCCGAAGCCGGACGGCGACCTCGACCCGCACGCGATCTACAACGCGATCGAGGCCGCGAAGAAGGTGACGGACAAGCCGTCGTTCATCGCGATGCGCTCGATCATCGCCTGGCCCGCCCCGAACGCGCAGAACACCGAGGCCGCGCACGGCTCGGCGCTGGGTGACGACGAGGTGGCCGCCACCAAGCGCGTGCTGGGCTTCGACCCGGCGAAGAGCTTCGAGGTCTCCGACGAGGTCATCGCGCACACGCGCGGCGCCCTGGAGCGCGGCGCGCAGGCGAAGGCCGACTGGGAGAAGTCGTTCCAGCTGTGGCGCGACGACAACCCGGAGCGCGCCGCCGAGTTCGACCGGATCGACGCGGGTGAGCTGCCGGCCGGCTGGGAGGAGAAGGTCCCGGTCTTCGAGGCGGGCAAGGGTGTCGCGACGCGTGCCGCGTCCGGCAAGGTCCTCCAGGCGCTCGGCGCGGTCATCCCGGAGCTGTGGGGCGGCTCGGCCGACCTCGCGGGCTCCAACAACACGACGATCGACGCGTCGTCCTCCTTCCTCCCGGCGGACAACCCGCTGACCGAGGCGGACCCGTACGGCCGCACGATCCACTTCGGCATCCGCGAGCACTCGATGGCCGCCGAGATGAACGGCATCGCGCTGCACGGCAACACCCGTATCTACGGCGGCACGTTCCTCGTGTTCTCCGACTACATGCGCAACGCCGTGCGCCTGTCCGCGCTGATGCACCTCCCGGTGACCTACGTGTGGACGCACGACTCGATCGGCCTCGGCGAGGACGGCCCGACCCACCAGCCGGTCGAGCACGTCGCCGCGCTGCGCGCCATCCCGGGCCTGAACGTGGTCCGCCCGGCCGACGCCAACGAGACCGCCATCGCCTGGCGCGAGATCCTGCGCCGCGGCAAGCGCGAGTACGGCGTCTCCGCGCCGCACGGCCTGGCGCTGACCCGCCAGGGCGTGCCGACGTACGCGCCGAACGAGGACACCGTCAAGGGCGGTTACGTCCACACCGAGGCGTCCGCCGGCACCCCGGAGGTCATCCTCATCGCGACCGGCTCCGAGGTCCATGTGGCCGTCGCAGCGCGGGAGTTGCTGGAGGCCGAGGGCACGCCGACGCGTGTCGTCTCGATGCCGTCGGTGGAGTGGTTCGAGGAGCAGTCCGCCGAGTACAAGGCGTCGGTGCTCCCCGCCGCCGTCAAGGCGCGGGTCTCCGTCGAGGCCGGTATCGGGCTCACCTGGCACAAGTACGTCGGTGACGCGGGCCGCATCGTTTCCCTGGAGCACTTCGGCGCTTCGGCGGACGGCAAGGTCCTCTTCCAGGAGTACGGCTTCACTGCCGAGAACGTGGCCGCGAAGGCGCGGGAATCCGTCGCCGCCGCCCAGCGCTGACGCCCATAAGACACCCCACGTACGTAGGAGATGTAATTCCATGACAGACGCACTGAAGCGCCTCTCCGAGGAGGGCGTCGCGATCTGGCTGGACGACCTGTCGCGCAAGCGGATCACGTCCGGCAACCTCGCCGAGCTGATCGACCAGCAGCACGTCGTGGGCGTCACCACCAACCCGTCGATCTTCCAGAAGGCGATCTCGTCCGGCGACGGCTACGAGCAGCAGGTCACCGACCTCGCCGCCCGCAAGGTCACCGTCGACGAGGCGATCCGGATGATCACGACGGCGGACGTCCGGGACGCCGCCGACATCCTGCGCCCCGTCTTCGACGCGTCCGGCGGCCAGGACGGCCGGGTCTCCATCGAGGTCGACCCGCGGCTGGCGCACGAGACGACGGCGACGGTCGCCGAGGCGAAGCAGCTCGCGTGGCTGGTGGACCGCCCGAACACGCTGATCAAGATCCCGGCCACCAAGGCGGGCCTCCCGGCGATCACCGAGGTGATCGGCCACGGCATCAGCGTCAACGTCACGCTGATCTTCTCGCTGGAGCGCTACCGCGAGGTCATGGACGCCTACCTGGCGGGCCTGGAGAAGGCCAAGGCCAAGGGCATCGACCTGGCGGGCATCCACTCGGTGGCGTCGTTCTTCGTGTCCCGCGTGGACACCGAGATCGACAAGCGCCTGACCGCGCTGGGCACCGACGAGGCCCTCGCCCTCAAGGGCAAGGCGGCCCTCGCCAACGCGCGCCTCGCCTACCAGGCGTACGAGGAGGTCTTCTCCTCGGACCGCTGGGCGGCCCTGGAGAAGGCGGGCGCCAACAAGCAGCGTCCGCTGTGGGCCTCGACCGGCGTGAAGGACCCGGCGTACAAGGACACCCTGTACGTCGACGACCTGGTCGCGCCGAACACCGTCAACACCATGCCGGAGGCCACCCTGCTGGCCACCGAGGACCACGGGCAGATCACCGGCAACACCATCGCGGGCACCTACGAGCAGGCGCGCGCCGAGCTCGACGCGGTGGAGAAGCTCGGGATCTCGTACGACGACGTGGTCCAGCTCCTTGAGGACGAGGGCGTCCAGAAGTTCGAGGAGTCCTGGATCGACCTGCTCAAGTCGACCGAGGCGGAGCTTCAGCGCCTCGCTCCTTCGGAGGGCTGATTTCACTTGTCGAGCAGCAATCCGCTGCGTGACCCGGCAGACCGACGGCTCCCGCGTATCGCGGGGCCGTCGGGCCTTGTCATCTTCGGTGTCACGGGCGATTTGTCACGTAAAAAGCTGATGCCCGCCGTGTACGACCTCGCCAACCGTGGCCTGCTTCCGCCGGGTTTCTCCCTGGTCGGGTTCGCGCGCCGGGAGTGGGAGCACGAGGACTTCGCGGCCGAGGTCCACGACGCGGTCAAGGCGCACGCGCGCACCCCGTTCCGTGAGGAGGTCTGGCAGCAGCTCATCCAGGGGATGCGCTTCGTGCAGGGCACCTTCGACGACGACGAGGCGTTCGAGCGGCTGCGCGACACCATCCAGGAGCTGGACCAGGCACAGGGCACGGGCGGCAACTTCGCCTTCTACCTGTCGGTGCCGCCGGGCGCCTTCCCGGTCGTCATCCAGCAGCTGAAGAAGCACGGGCTCGCCGACCAGTCGCGCGGCTCGTGGCGGCGCGCGGTCATCGAGAAGCCCTTCGGGCACGACCTGAAGTCGGCCGAGGACCTCAACACGACGGTCGAGGAGGTCTTCGCCCCCGACCAGGTCTTCCGCATCGACCACTACCTCGGCAAGGAGACCGTCCAGAACATCCTGGCGCTCCGCTTCGCCAACACGATGTTCGAGCCGATCTGGAACCGGTCCTTCGTGGACCACGTGCAGATCACGATGGCCGAGGACATCGGCATCGGCGGCCGGGCCGGGTACTACGACGGGATCGGCGCCGCCCGCGACGTCATCCAGAACCACCTGCTCCAGCTGATGGCGCTGACCGCCATGGAGGAGCCCGCCTCCTTCGACGCGGACGCGCTCGCCGCCGAGAAGACCAAGGTCCTCGGCGCGGTCAGGCTCCCCAAGGACCTCGGCCGCGACACCGTCCGCGCGCAGTACGCGGCCGGCTGGCAGGGCGGCGAGAAGGTCATCGGCTACCTCGAAGAGGACGGCATCGACAAGGCGTCGAAGACCGACACGTACGCCGCGATCAAGGTCGAGGTCGACAACCGCCGCTGGGCGGGCGTCCCCTTCTACCTGCGCACCGGCAAGCGCCTCGGCCGCCGCGTCACCGAGATCGCGGTCGTCTTCCAGCGCGCCCCGCACTCCCCCTTCGACACGACGGCCACCGAGGAGCTGGGCTCCAACGCGATCGTCATCCGCGTCCAGCCCGACGAGGGCGTCACGGTCCGCTTCGGCTCCAAGGTGCCGGGCACGTCGATGGAGATCCGGGACGTGTCCATGGACTTCGCGTACGGCGAGTCCTTCACCGAGTCGTCCCCGGAGGCGTACGAGCGCCTCATCCTGGACGTCCTGCTCGGCGACTCCAACCTCTTCCCGCGCACGGAGGAGGTCGAGCTGTCCTGGAAGATCCTCGACCCGATCGAGGAGTACTGGGACACGCACGGCACCCCGGCCCAGTACCCGGCGGGCACCTGGGGCCCGGCCGAGGCGGACGAGATGCTCGCGCGCGAGGGAAGGAGCTGGCGCCGCCCATGAAGATCGACCTCACCGACACCACCGCCGGCAAGATAAACAAGGCCCTGGTCAAGGGCCGCCGCGAGATCGGCACCCCCGCCGTCGGCATGGTCCTCACCATGGTCCTCGTCACCGACGAGGAGAACGCGTACGACGCCCTGAAGGCGGCCGGCGACGCGTCCCGCGAGCACCCCTCGCGCACGCTCGTCGTCATCCGCCGCGTCTCCCGCTCCTCGCGCGACCGCACCCAGTCCCGCATCGACGCGGAGGTCCTGCTCGGCGCGGACGCGGGCACCGGCGAGACCGTCGTCCTGCGCCTGTACGGCGAGGTGTCCGACCACGCCCAGTCCGTCGTCCTGCCGCTGCTGCTGCCGGACGCGCCGGTCGTCGTCTGGTGGCCCGTCGACGCGCCCGCCGACCCGGCGAACGACCCGCTCGGCGCGCTCGCCCAACGCCGGGTCACCGACTCGTACGCCGCCGAGCAGCCGGTCCGCGAGCTGACCGCCCGCGCGAAGTCGTACGCCCCCGGCGACACCGACCTCTCCTGGACCCGTATCACGCCCTGGCGCTCGATGCTGGCCGCTGCTCTCGACCAGGTCACCTGCGAGGTGACGTCCGTCGAGGTCGAGGGGGAGGAGTTCAACCCGAGCTGCGAGCTGCTGGCGATGTGGCTCGCGGACCGGCTCGACGTCCCGGTCCGGCGCACGCTCTCCGCGGGGCCCGGCCTCACCGCCGTCCGCCTCGCGACCGACGCGGGGCCCATCGCCCTCGCCCGTCCCGACGGCTCGGTGGCGACCCTCTCCATCCAGGGCCAGCCGGACCGCGCCGTCGCGCTGAAGCGGCGGGACACCGTCGACCTCATCGCGGAGGAACTGCGGCGGCTGGACCCGGACGACACGTACGCGTCCGCGCTGCGGTTCGGGGTGGAGCGGCTCAACTCGTCGGTGTCCACGGCGTTTCCGGCGCCGGTGACACGGAAGGCGGCCCCCGGTTCGGCCGCCGCCGATCCCGTCGCCGTCCCGAAGAGCGACTCCCCCGTCGAGGGAGCGCGAAAAAGTGGCGCTGCCGGAGCAGGCGAGCCCGCGGGAGGGACAGTCGCAGGAGGGGCAGCCGCAGGAGGGGCAACTCCCGCCGCTCCCCCGGCGGCTGCGCAAGCTCCCGTACTACCGGCCGAAGCGCCGCAGCCGGTGAGGAAGGCCATCTCCCCATGACCGCACCCCAGTTGGTCGTCCACCGCGACAAGGAGCTGATGGCGCAGGCCGCCGCGGCCCGCCTCATCACGCGGATCGTCGACGCGCAGTCCTCGAAGGGCTTCGCGTCGATCGTCCTCACGGGCGGCCGCAACGGCAACGGCCTCCTCGCGGCGCTGGCCACGGCCCCCGCCCGCGACGCCGTCGACTGGACCCGCCTCGACCTGTGGTGGGGCGACGAACGCTTCCTCCCCGAGGGCGACCCCGACCGCAACGTCACCCAGGCCCGCGAGGCCCTCCTCGACTCCGTCCCCCTCGACCCGAAGCGCGTGCACGCGATGCCCGCGTCCGACGGCGCGTACGGCTCGGACGTCGAGGCGGCGGCGGAGGCGTACGCGGAGGAGCTCGCGAGGTCGGCCGAGCACGGCGAGGTCCCGGCGTTCGACGTCCTGATGCTGGGCGTGGGCCCGGACACGCACGTGGCGTCGCTCTTCCCGGAGCTTCCCGCGGTCCGCGAGGAGACCCGCACGGTGGTCGGCGTCCGGGGCGCTCCCAAGCCTCCGCCGACCCGGGTCACCCTCACGCTCCCGGCGATCCGCGCCGCCAAGGAGGTCTGGCTCCTCGCGGCGGGCGAGGACAAGGCCCAGGCCGCGGCCATCGCGCTCTCCGGCGCGGGCGAGATCCAGGCACCGGCGGCCGGCGCCCGGGGCCACTCCCGTACGCTCTGGCTCCTCGACCAGGCGGCGGCGTCCCAGCTGCCGCGCGCGCTGTACCCGCCGGCGACGGCATAGGCACAGGACAGAGGGCCCCGGCCGTTGTGGCCGGGGCCCTCTGTCGTGCTCTCACCTCACCCGGACACTCACGACGTCCGAGGCCCGCCACCGCACGGGACGCAGGTCGTGCGGCCCCTTGAGCCCGTACATCACGGCCCGGAACTGCAACCCCCCACGCCGTACGGCCTTCACCTGCACGGCCGCGCGCCCCTCGGGCCCGCCCCGCCGGACCACGGCCCCGCACCCGACCTGCCGCCAGGCCCCTTTGCCGCTGCGCTCCTGCACGCATATCCGCAGATAGCGCGCGGCGTCGTCGTCCCCATGGGCGCTGACCTTGAACGCCTTCCCCACCACGGCGGTCCGGGGCGCCGCCACGGCCACGTCCCCCTTGGCGTGAGCGGGGACAGCGGCCAGCCCCACCACGGCCAGCCCGATCCCCACCCCGCTCAGACCTCTGCCGATCCCGCGCACAGCGACCCCTCCCACGAAGCAATTCCCGCCACCCATCCAGATGCGAGAAAGGCTCCGGAGGTTGCCGGTCAGCGCCCGCGAAGCTCCCGGTACAGACCGACGAGCGCCCGCGTGGAGGAGTCCGCCCCCGCCACCTCGGCCCCTTCCGTGAGCGCCGGCTCCACCCTCTTGGCCAGCACCTTCCCCAGCTCCACGCCCCACTGGTCGAACGAGTCGATCCCCCAGACGGCCCCCTGCACGAACACCTTGTGCTCGTACAGCGCGATGAGCTGCCCGAGCACCCCCGGCGTCAGCTCCCGGGCGAGGATCGTCGTGGTGGGCCGGTCCCCCTTGAACACCTTGTGCGCGACCAGTTCCTCGGCGACCCCTTCCGCTCGGACCTCCTCGGCGGTCTTCCCGAACGCCAGCGCCTGGGTCTGCGCGAAGAAGTTCGCCATCAGCAGGTCGTGCTGGGCCCTGAGCCCCTCGCCCAGCTCCCCCACCGGCTCCGCGAACCCGATGAAGTCGGCGGGGATCACCTTCGTCCCCTGGTGGATGAGCTGGTAGTAGGCGTGCTGCCCGTTGGTCCCCGGCGTCCCCCACACCACGGGCCCGGTCTCCCACCCGACCTCGCGCCCGTCCCGCCCGACGTACTTCCCGTTGGACTCCATGTCGAGCTGCTGGAGGTACGCGGCGAACTTGGACAGGTAGTGCGAGTAGGGCAGCACGGCATGGGACTGCGCCCCGTGGAAGTTCCCGTACCAGATGCCCAGCAGCCCGAGCAGCAACGGCACGTTGGCCTCGGCGGGGGCCGTGCGGAAGTGCTCGTCGACGGTCCAAAAGCCCTGGAGCATCTCCCGGAACCGGGCGCCCCCGATCGCGATCATCAGGGAGAGCCCGATCGCGGAGTCGAAGGAGTAGCGCCCGCCGACCCAGTCCCAGAACTCGAACATGTTCGCCGTGTCGATCCCGAACTCGGCGACCTTCCCGGCGTTGGTGGACAGCGCGACGAAGTGCCGGGCGACGGCGGCGGGCTCCCCCAGCGCCCCGACCAGCCACTCCCGGGCCGAGGCCGCGTTGGTGATCGTCTCGATCGTCGTGAACGTCTTGGACGCGATGACGAAGAGCGTCTCCGCGGCGTCGAGATCGCGCAGCGCCTCATGCAGATCGGCCCCGTCGACGTTGGACACGAACCGCACGGCCAGCTCCCGGTCGGTGAACGACCGCAGCGCCTCGTACGCCATGGCGGGCCCGAGGTCGGACCCCCCGATCCCGATGTTGACGACGGTGCGGATACGGCGCCCGGTGTGCCCGGTCCACTCCCCGCTCCGCACCCGCTCCGCGAACCGCTCCATCCGGTCGAGCACCTCGTGCACACCGGGGACGACGTCCTGACCGTCGACCTCGATCACCGCGTCCCGGGGCGCCCGCAGGGCGGTGTGCAGGACGGCCCGGTCCTCGGTGACGTTGATCCGCTCGCCCGCGAACATGGCGTCCCGCAGCCCGAACACATCGGTGGCGACGGCGAGTTCACGCAGCAGGGCGAGCGTCTCGTCGGTCACGAGGTGCTTGGAGTAGTCGACGTACAGCTCCCCGACCCGGGCCCGGTACCGCTCCCCCCGCCCGGGATCCGCGTCGAACAGCTCCCGCATCCCGGTCGCGCCCCACTCCTCCCGGTGCTTGCCGAGGGCGGCCCACTCGCCCAGCCGATCCAGCCTCTCCCGACCGCCTGCGTTCATCGAACCCGCCTTTCCTGAGCTGCCGTACGGGTGCCGTTCACACCCACAGGTACGTCCGCCTTGCCCGCGGGTATCAACGCGACGACGGCGAGCAGGAACAGCACGGCCGCGAGCAGCAGCGGCGCGTTGAGCCCGAAGCCCTTCGCGGCGACCCCACCGAGCAGCGCGCCGACCGGCGCACCCGAGGTGGAGGCCGTCCGGAAAGCGGCGGCGATCCGCCCCAACAGCCCTTCAGGCGCCCGCTCCTGCATGAGCGTCACCTGATTCACGTTCCACACCATGCCCATCACCCCGAGCAGCGCCATCCCCACGAGCAGCGCCCCCAGATGCCGCACGGACCCCATGACGACCAGCGACAGAAACTGAACACTCCCACCCCACAACAACGCCCGCGCCCGCCCGAACCTCCGGGCAACTCTCTGCGCGAGAAACCCCCCACCGATCGACCCGACGGAGTACGCGGTCATGGCAGCGGCGAACCCGGCATCCCCCGCGTCCAGCCACCGGGTGACGACCACCACCAGCGTCGCGATCAACGCCCCCATCCCGACGTTGCACAGCAACGTGGCCGTACAGATCGCCCGCAGCACCCGATCCCGCCACAACACCCGCACCCCCTCGGCGATCTCCCCCCGCAAGGTGCTCCCCGTAGCCCGAGCCTCCCGCTCAACGCTCCGCACCCGCAAAGAAGCAATAAGCCCGGCGGCGACGAAATAACTGAGCGCATCCACCAGGAACGGCACACTCATCCCCAGAACCACCAGCACCGGCACAACAGGCCCCGCCACCAGCCCCCCGGCAACCTGCTGCCCCGTCATCAACCGAGCATTGGCAACCCCGAGTTGATCCCGCTCGACAACGGAAGGCAGCAGAGCGGTGGACGCGTTGTCGAACAGCGTCTGAAGAGTGGTCAGCACAAAAGCAAGCCCCAACAACACCCCCACAGATGCTTCCCCCAAGGCCACCACAACCCCGAACCCAGCAACCAACACCCCCCGCACCACATCCACACCCCACATGGCCCGCCGCTGATCCACCCGATCAGCCAGCGCTCCCCCCACCAACCCGAACAACAACCACGGCACATACCCACAGGCGGTAACAGAAGCGATCACCAACGGATCATCGGTAAGCCGCACAGCCAGCAGGGGCATGGCAGTAGCCCGCAGAGCATCCCCGAACCGCGACACAACAGCGGCAGACCACAACTGCCAGAACCCACGTCTCATACCCCGACGGTAGAGGCGACCACTGACAACGCCGGTTGAGCTGCTTTTTGCCTTTAGGGGCGCGGGGAACTGCGCGAGAAACCACGACGGCGCCGCAGCCCCGAAACCACAGACCGCGGCACCCCGTTGGGCCTAAATCTCGCCCCGCAACTTGGCCAACGCCTCCGCCAAGATCGCCTCACCATCAGCATCACTACGCCGCTCCCGCACATACGCGAGATGCGTCTTGTACGGCTCGGTCTTCGGCGGAGCCGGCGGATTGTCCCGGTCCTGCCCCGCAGGGAACCCGCACCGCGGACAGTCCCACGTATCCGGCACCTGCGCATCGCTCGCGAAACTCGGCTGCGTCTCATGCCCGTTGGAGCACCAGAAGGACAGACGCAGTCGGGGTGCGGACTCGCCCCGCTCGGCCTCGCCCATCGGCCCCGCCCCGACCCGGCTTCCTCGGATCGCGTTGCCACTTGCCACGGTCGTAACTCCCTGCGTGATGGTGCCGCGAAGCGAGTCGGCGTTTCGCTCCGCTGCGAGCGCCTCAGTCTACGTAAGACCGATCGGCCTAAGACCCAACGCGCGTCCAGTGATTGGAGTTACCGCACACAGACGCAAGCCCCATGATAGGCCGCGCCCTGGAGCGCGTACCGAACATGGGGCCTTGTGTGCGTATGGTGCTGCTGCGGGACGTCGCTCAGTTGTTCGTCTTCATGATCAGGCCGAGGACGATGATGCACGCGAACCAGAGCAGACCGACCACGACGGTGATGCGGTCGAGGTTGCGCTCGGCGACCGAGGAGCCGCCGACGGAGGACTGCATGCCGCCACCGAACATGTCGGAGAGGCCGCCGCCCTTCCCCTTGTGCATCAGCACCAGCAGCATCAGCAGCAGGCTGAAGACGATCAGGGCGATGGAGAACCCCAGAACCACGGCTGGACCAACTTCCTCGGATGCGGATGACGACGGGGACTCTAGCGGTTGTCACCACCAAAGGTCCCCGTCAGGGTACGACGGATCGCCGCTAGGGCCTACTCACTGATCCCGGAAGCGCACGATCTTGACGAACTCGTCGGCGTCGAGGGAGGCGCCCCCGACGAGCGCGCCGTCGATGTCGGCCTGCGCCATGATCTCGGCGACGTTCCCGGCCTTGACCGAACCGCCGTACTGGATACGGACCTTGTCGGCGAGCTCCTGGTCGTACAGCTCGGCGAGCTTCGCGCGGATCGCGGCGCAGACCTCCTGCGCGTCGCCCGCGCCGCAGACCTTGCCGGTGCCGATGGCCCAGACGGGCTCGTAGGCGATGACGACGGTCTCGGCCTGCTCGGCGGCGACGTCCTTCAGCCCGCCCTCGACCTGCGCGAGGGTGTGGGAGACGTGGTTGCCGGCCTCGCGGACGTCGAGTTCCTCGCCGACGCACAGGATCGGGGTGATCCCGTGCTTGAACGCGGCCTTGACCTTGGCGTTGACGATCTCGTCGGTCTCGGCGTGGTACTGGCGGCGCTCGGAGTGGCCGACGGCGACGTACGAGCACTTCAGCTTGGCGAGCATGGGGCCGGAGATCTCGCCGGTGTAGGCGCCGGAGTCGTGCGCGGAGATGTCCTGGGAGCCGTACGTGATCTTCAGCTTGTCGCCGTCGACCAGGGTCTGCACGGAGCGCAGGTCGGTGAAGGGGGCGAGGACGGCGACCTCGACGGCCTCGTAGTCCTTGTCGGCCAGGGCGAAGGCGAGCTTCTGGACGTGGGCGATGGCCTCAAGGTGGTTGAGGTTCATCTTCCAGTTGCCCGCCATGATCGGCGTGCGGGTGGTCATGGGCTCAGTTCTCCAATGCGGCGAGGCCGGGGAGCGTCTTGCCCTCAAGGTATTCGAGGGAGGCGCCGCCACCGGTCGAGATGTGGCCGAATGCGGTCTCGTCGAAGCCCAGGGTGCGCACGGCCGCGGCGGAGTCGCCGCCGCCGACGACCGTGAAGCCCGGGGAGTCGAGGAGAGCCTGGGCGACCGCCTTGGTGCCCTCGGCGAATTCGGGGTGTTCGAAGACGCCCATCGGGCCGTTCCAGAAGACGGTGGCGGCGTCGGTGATCTTCGAGGCGTACAGCTTGCCGGACGCGGGGCCGATGTCGAGGCCCATACGGTCGGCGGGGATGGCGTCGGCGGCGACGGTGGTGGAGCCGGCCGGCGTCTTGTCCTTGAGGTCGGGGAAGGCGGGGGCGACGACCGCGTCGACCGGCAGGACCAGTTCGACGCCGGTCTTCTCGGCGCGCTCGATGTACTCCAGGACGGCCGGGATCTGGTCCTCCTGGAGGAGGGAGGCGCCGACCTCGTGGCCCTGGGCCTTGAGGAAGGTGAAGGCCATGCCGCCGCCGATGAGGATGCGGTCGGCCTTGCCGAGGAGTTCGTCGATGACGGCGAGCTTGTCGGAGACCTTGGCGCCGCCGAGGACGACGACGTACGGCCGCTCGACGTCGTCGGTGAGCTTCTTCAGGACGCCGACCTCGGTGGCGATGAGGTACCCGGCGTAGTGCGGGAGGCGCGCGGGGAGGTCGAAGACGGAGGCGTGCTTACGGTGGACCGCGCCGAAGCCGTCACCGACGTACACGTCCGCGAGGGTCGCGAGCTGGTCGGCGAAGGCGCCGCGCTCGGTGTCGTCCTTCGCGGTCTCGCCCGCGTTGAAGCGGAGGTTCTCGACGACGGCGACCTCACCGTCGGCGAGAGCGGCGACGGCGGCCTTCGCGGAGTCGCCGACGGTGTCGGTGGCGAAGGCGACGCTCTTGCCGATGAGCTCGCCGAGCCGGGCGGCGACGGGGGCGAGGGAGAACGCGGGGTCCGGGGCGCCCTTGGGACGGCCGAGGTGCGAGGCGACGATCACCTTGGCGCCCGCGGCGACGAGCGCGCTGATGGTGGGCGCGACGGCACGGATACGGCCGTCGTCGGTGATCGCGGTGCCAGCCAGCGGGACGTTCAGGTCGGCGCGGACGAAGACCCGCTTGCCTTCGACGCCGCTTTCGACGAGGTCGTCGATCGTCTTCAATGCAGTCTCCAGGGAACGGTCTCGGGATCGTACGGGTGCTTGCACACGCGACAGGGCCCGGGCAGCGCCTCTTCGCATGCTGCCCGAGCCCTGCGGCTCACATCGGTGCGGTGCCTGTCAGGCGGTGATCAGAGCCGGCCGCCGACGAAGACCGTGAGGTCGACGAGGCGGTTGGAGTAGCCCCACTCGTTGTCGTACCAGCCGATGATCTTGACCTGCTTGCCCTGGACCATCGTCAGGGACGAGTCGAAGGTGCAGGACGCCGGCCAGTTGACGATGTCCGAGGAGACGATCGGGTCCTCGGTGTAGTCGAGGTAGCCCTTCAGCTCGTCCTGGGCCGCCTTCTGGAAGGCCGCGTTGACCTCGTCCTTGGTGACGACACGCTCGGTCTCGACGACCAGGTCGGTGACGGAGCCGGTCGGGACCGGGACGCGCATCGCCATGCCGTTGAGCTTGCCGGACAGCTCCGGGATGACCACGCCGAGGGCCTTCGCGGCACCGGTGGACGCCGGGATGATGTTCTCGGCGGCGGCGCGGGCGCGGCGCAGGTCCTTGTGCGGGAAGTCCTGGAGGCGCTGGTCGCTGGTGTAGGCGTGGACCGTCGTCATCAGGCCCGAGACGATGCCGAAGTTCTCCAGGAGGACCTTGGCCATCGGCGCCACACAGTTGGTGGTGCAGGAGGCGTTGGAGATGATGTGGTGGTTCTCGGCGTCGTACTTCTCCTGGTTGACGCCGAGCACGATGGTGATGTCCTCGTCGCTCGCCGGAGCGGAGATGAGGACCTTCTTGGCGCCGCCCGCGATGTGCTTGGCGGCGTCGGCGCGCTTGGTGAAGATGCCGGTCGACTCGATCACGATGTCGACGCCCAGCTCGCCCCACGGGATCTGCGCGGGGTCGCGCTCGGAGAGCACCTTCATGACGTGGCCGTCGACGGTGATGGTGTCGGCGGTGTGGGTCACCTCGGCCTTGAGCCGGCCGAGCACCGTGTCGTACTTGAGCAGGTGGGCGGTGGTCGCGGTGTCACCCAGGTCGTTGACGGCCACGACCTCGATGTCGGCACCCTGCGCCAGCAGCGCGCGGAAGTAGTTGCGGCCGATACGGCCGAAGCCGTTGATGCCTACGCGGATCGTCACGAACCGATCTCCTCGTTGGTACGCCGGCCTTCGTCGCCGGCGAGCTGTATTTGGGATGTCCCCGACCACCCCCGACCCTACCTCTCCGGGAGGGCCGCGGTGACATCGAGTCGTCCCATACACGGCGAGGCGGTCCGTACCCCCCAGTAGGGGTACGGACCGCCAGGACCCGGAAAACCCTCACTCACTTCTCAAGTGAGGCGAGGGCCTTTCCGATGAGCGCCTTGCGGTCCGCCGCCGAGGTCAGGTGCTCCAGGCCGAAGCCCAGCAGCACGGTGTCCTTCGTGGTGACGGCGCCGTACGTCTGGAACAGCGCGCCCGTGCGCGTCCAGTCCTTCAGCACGGCCGGGCTGCCCGCCGGGGGCCCGGTGACCTGCCAGGCGCCGAGCGCCGTCTCGAAGCCCTCGGCCTGGGTCGCCGTGCCGCCCACGACGACGGAGGTGTCGTCCAGGAGCACGCCGTGGCCGCCGGAGCCCGGGTCGGTGACGTACGCGAAGGACACCTCGACGCTCTTCCCGGCGTACGCGCTCAGGTCGAACTCGACCGGCTGCCAGCCGCTGGAGGTTCCGGTGAACGCGTTCCAGGTACCCGAGGTCCCGGTGTTGGCGCAGGCGCCCCCGTTCAGGGTCAGGTAGTGGCTGAGCCAGGGGTGCTCACCGATGTAGAAGCCGGCACCGCAGTCCGCGGGTACGGCCGTGCCGGTCGCGCCGTTCTTCTCCGGCAGGGTCGTCCAGTCGGCACCGCCCGCGGTGTGCGCCTCGACGATCGCGTTGTCGTACCCCTGCTCGGTGTCCCAGAACAGCCGCGCCCGCAAGGTGGGCTGCTGGGCCGCGGTCACCGAGGTCAGGTCGATGGTCCGGGTCAGCCGCTTGTAGGCGTCGTCGGTGTGCACGGCCGCCGCCATGTACGAGCCCGAGTACGGGCCGTACGGGTTGACCGCCCCGGCGTACTGGCCCGCGCCCGCGCTGGCGAACTGGGGGTACGTGGCGACCGGGAGCTCGTCCGAGGTGACGTTGTACGTGCCCGCCTGGTCCAGCGGGTTGCCGGGAGCGCCGGCCAGCAGGGCGGAGAAGCCGGTCAGCTTCCCGGAGCCCGTGACGCCGCTCGCGCCCGCGACCGAGGTGCGCGAGTAGGCGCCCAGGTAGTACTGGCTGAAGTCGTCGGAGGGGGTGCCGTCGCCGAGGTCGACCGCGCCGCCGGCCCGCTCACCGGCCTCGACCAGCTTGCCGCCCTCGTTCAGGTAGGCCCGCAGTTCGAGCTGGGTCGGGTTGCCGGGGATCGCGGCGCCCGTGTAGTGCACGACCGTACGGAAGTGCTTCAGCACCCCGAGCGCGTCGGGCACGCCCTGCGTGGCGACGTCCCACACGACTGCCTTGCGGCCATTGGCCTTCAGCGCGTCGACGTACGCCTGCGCCTGCGTCGCCGCGGCACCTTCCTCGGCGACGACGAGCGTGTCGGCGGCGGCCCGCTTCGCGACGGTGTACGTGAACCTGCCGCTGGAGACCTGTTTCCCGGCGTTGGTCTTCCCGGTGAACCACACCTCGACCTTGGCGCCGGGAGCGGCGCCCCTCACCTTCGCGCGGTACTCGTCGTAGAAGAGGTTGTCGGCCCCGCCGAACGTCTCCCCGCCCTTCCACGCCCTCAGCGCCCCGTCGTGCGTACGGCCGCCGTTGACGCGGTACTTGAGCTCCTTGTCCCGCAGCGCCTTGCGGGCGACGACGGCGACCTCCTGGTCGGCGCCGCGCGCGTACGACGTCGTGAACGGCGCCGGCGTGAAGTCGGCGGCCTTCAGGCCGAGCGAGGACTTCGGCTGGTCCGGGGTGAGCGCGGACTCGGCGAGCGAGAGCGCGAAGGGGATGTTCTTCGCGAACTCCTGCTGGATCAGCTTCTCGTCGTCCGGGAACGTGAAGACGGAGCGGCAGTCGGCCGCGTTCCACTGGTCGTTCGGGTCGAGGTCGGACGCGGTCTGGCAGGTCGACATCTCGGGGGTGAACATCGCCGCCCCGTTGACGTTCGACGCGTGGCCGTTCGCCTCGCCGTTGGTCGTGTACAGCTCCGAGGAGACCTGCGGGCGGTAGCCGGGGATCGCGGAGTTCTCGGGCGTGCCCGCGAGCGCCTTGTAGACGATGTCGTCCGGGCTGTCCGTCGCGACCTGCCAGCCCACCCCGTACAGCAGCAGCTGCGCGGCGGAGTGGTAGTTGATGCCGTACGTGAACCCGATCCGCTTCTCGAACGCGTCGAGCGCCTTGGTCTCCGGCTCGGAGCCCGGCGCCGTACCGCGGTAGGTCTCGCTGGTCGGGTTGGGGGACGAACCCTCGTCGTCGTAGCCCCACTTGTAGGCGAAGTTGCGGTTCAGGTCGACGCCGTCGCCGGTCGAGATCGCGCCGTCGCCGTTGTTGTCGCGCAGATTCTTGCGCCACATGCGGGTGGAGGCGTCCTTGAACGTGTAGTCGTAGCCGTCCGGGTTCGCCGACAGCAGGAACCACAGCTCCGTGGAGTCGACGATCTTCCTGATCCGCCGGTCCTTGCCGTAGTTGTCCAGGTAGTGGTGCATCAGCCGCCGGGTCATCTCCGGGGTGATCCACTCGCGCGCGTGCTGGTTGGAGGCGTACAGCACGGCCGGCTTGCTGCCGTCCTTGGTCTTCTTCGCGCCCTTGGTCAGTTTCAGCGCGAGGATGTCCTGGCCGTTGACCGTCTTCCCGATGGAGACGACCTTCGTCAGGCCCGGGTTCTCCTGCGCGGTGCGCAGGATCTCCTCCTTGAGGCCGCCGCTGCCGCTGTAGGGGCGGAACACCCCGTCGGAGGCCGCCTCGACGCGGCGCTCGGCCTTCGCCGAGAGGGTGTGTTCGGTGAGGTCGACGCCCTTCTTCTCCAGGGCGTCGGCCTGCGGGTCAGTGAGGTAGACCTCGACGGTGGCCTCGCCGGTCTCCGGCACCGCCTCGCTCAGCTCGTGCCCGTCCTGCCCCGCCGCCAGCAGCAACGGCACCTGGGCCTTGGTGACGTCGGCCCGGAAGACCTTCACCTCGTCCCCGCCGTCCGCCTCTCCCGGCTGGGCCTGCGCGATCGGCGCGACGACGGCTCCGCCGGCCAGCAGCGCCCCTACGGCGAGGATCGATCTCGCTCTGCGTCTCATGAACTCCCCTAGCCCTGGTCCACCACATCCACGAACAGGGCTCAGGCTCATGACACGGGCACAGCTGCGTCAAGGGTGCCTCAAGGGAAAACCATGCGTACGGGTCAATCTGCGGGGGGTTCTGTGACGGTAAGTCAGGGAATTGTGGGGCGACGGTGGTTGGCGGGGAGGGGGTGGGGAGGGGACCGTGAAGGGGGTGTGCTCCGTCGGGGCACGGGGCGGCGCGGAGGCTTGTGCGGGGCCGCTCCGGGTGGCCGAAAGGCGCCGCCTTCGGAGGCGACGCCCGGTGTCGGTGTCGGGGTCGGTGCGCGGGGGCGCGCGGCGCGAGGTGCGCCGCGTGGGGCTCAGCCCGCCAGGTTGTCGGCCAGCTCCTCGCTGAGGTTCGCCTCCGTGCCGGGGATCCCGAGGTCGGTGGCGCGCTTGTCGGCCATCGCGAGCAGGCGGCGGATACGGCCGGCGACCGCGTCCTTCGTCAGCGGGGGGTCGGCGAGCGCGCCCAGCTCCTCCAGGGACGCCTGCTTGTGGTCCATGCGCAGCCGGCCCGCCGCCGCGAGGTGCTCGGGGACCTCCTCGCCGAGGATCTCCAGGGCTCGCTGCACCCGGGCCCCGGCGGCGACCGCGGCCCGCGCCGAGCGGCGGAGGTTCGCGTCGTCGAAGTTGGCGAGGCGGTTCGCGGTGGCACGGACCTCGCGCCGCATCCGGCGCTCCTCCCAGGCCAGCACCGATTCGTGCGCGCCGAGGCGGGTGAGCAGCGCGCCGATCGCGTCGCCGTCGCGGACGACGACCCGGTCCACGCCCCGCACCTCGCGGGCCTTCGCGCCGATGGACAGCCGCCGGGCGGCGCCGACGAGGGCGAGCGCGGCCTCGGGGCCCGGGCAGGTCACCTCCAGGGAGGAGGAGCGGCCCGGCTCGGTGAGGGAGCCGTGCGCCAGGAAGGCCCCGCGCCAGGCCGCCTCGGCGTCGCAGGTGGCCCCGGAGACGACCTGTGGGGGCAGGCCCCGGATCGGCCGGCCGCGGCCGTCCACGAGGCCCGTCTGGCGCGCGAGCTGGTCCCCGCCGGCGACGACGCGCACGACGTACCGCGAACCCCTGCGCAGGCCGCCGGGCGCCATCACGATCAGCTCCGAGCTGTGCCCGAAGATCTCCAGGATGTCCCGCTTGAGCCGGCGGGCCGCCATCGCCGTGTCCAGCTCCGCCTCGATCACGATCCGCCCGCTCACCAGGTGCAGGCCGCCGGCGAACCGCAGGATGGCCGAGACCTCCGCTTTTCTGCAGCAGGTCCGGGTGACGGGGAGCCGGGAGATCTCGTCCTTCACCGCTGCCGTCATCGCCATGGGCCGATCCTTCCATGCATCCGAAAAATACGGTCGTACGCGGCGGCCAGCAGCTCCGGGTCATGCCTCGGAGTCCCGTCGAGCCGGGCCACCGGCGCCAGCTCGACCGCGGCCCCGAACGGTTTGGCGGCGTCGGTCAGGGATGCGCGGTCGGGCACGGCGGCCTCGTCGGCCAGCACCACGTCCAGGGCGAGTTTAGGGGCGTGTCGCCCCAAAACCTCCAAATGACGCTGCGGTGAGAACCCGTCGGTTTCGCCCGGCTGCGGGGCGAGATTCAGCGAGAGCACCCGCCGCGCCTTCGTCTCCGTCAGGGCCTCCACCAGCTCCGGGACCAGCAGATGGGGCATGACGGAGGAGAACCAGGATCCCGGTCCGAGAACCACCCAGTCGGCGTCCCTGACGGCCTCCACGGCCTCCGGCACGGCGGGCGGGTCGTGCGGCACGAGGTGCACGGACTGCACCTCCCCGGGCGTCAGCGCGACCGTCGCCTGGCCCCGGACGGTGTCCACCTCGTCGGGCCGCGCCGGGTCGTGGCCCTTGACCAGGGCCTCCAGCTCCAGCGGCACCGCCGACATCGGCAGCACCCTGCCGTGTGCCCCCAGCAGCTTGCCGACCAGGTCGAGCGCCTGGACGTGGTCCCCGAGCTGCTCCCACAGGGCGACGATCAGGAGGTTGCCGACCGCGTGCCCGTTGATCTCGCCCTGGGACTGGAAGCGGTGCTGGACGACCCGGGCCCAGGTCTGGCCCCAGTCGTCGTCCCCGCACAGCGCGGCGAGCGCCTTGCGCAGGTCGCCGGGCGGGAGCACCCCCAGCTCGTCCCGCAGCCGCCCGCTGGAGCCGCCGTCGTCGGCGACGGTGACGACGGCCGTGAGGTCGCCGGTGATCCGGCGCAGCGCGGCCAGCGAGGCCGACAGGCCCATGCCGCCGCCGAGCGCGACGACCTTGGGCTGTGCGCCCCTGCGTCGCGGTCGCGCCCCGCGCACCTCGACCGGCCGCCCCGCCCGTCCCTCGGGCACCCCCCTGCGCAGCCGGCCCAGCCGCGGAGTACGTCCTCTCATTCCCGTCCCATGTCCCGGTGCACGACCACCGTCTCCACGCCCTCGGCCGCGAGCCGCGCGGCGAGCTTCTCCGACATCGCCACGGACCGGTGCTTGCCGCCTGTACAGCCGACGGCGATGGTCACGTACCGCTTGCCCTCACGACGGTAGCCCGCGGCAATCAGTTGGAGAAGCTCGGCGTACCGGTCGAGGAACTCCTTCGCGCCGGGCTGGTTGAAGACGTACGCCGCGACCTCCTCGTTGAGGCCGGTGTAGGGGCGCAGCTCCGGGACCCAGTGGGGGTTGGGCAGGAAGCGCATGTCGACGACCAGGTCGGCGTCCACGGGGAGGCCGTACTTGAAGCCGAACGACATGACCGTGGCCCGCAGCTCGGGCTCCTCCTCGCCCGCGAACTGGGCGTCCATCTTGGCGCGCAGCTCGTGGACGTTGAGGCTGGAGGTGTCGATCACCAGGTCGGCGTCGCCGCGCAGCTCGCGCAGCAGCTCGCGCTCGGCGTCGATGCCGTCGACGATGCGGCCGTCGCCCTGGAGGGGGTGCGGGCGGCGCACCGACTCGAAGCGGCGCACCAGCGCGTCGTCCGAGGACTCCAGGAACACGATCCGCCGGGTGACGTGCTTGGACTCCAGGTCGGCGAGGGACTCGCGGAGGTTGTCGAAGAAGCGCCGGCCGCGGACGTCCACGACGACGGCGATCCTCGCCACGTTCCCCTGCGAGCGGGCGCCCAGCTCCACCATGGTGGGGATCAGGGCGGGCGGCAGGTTGTCGACGACGAACCAGCCGAGGTCCTCCAGGCACTTCGCGGCCGTGGAACGGCCGGCACCCGACATGCCAGAGATGATCACCAGCTCGGGGATCGCCGCGTCGGGGATCCCGGGCGACGGTGTTTCGGTACTCACCTGTGCTTCTTCCTGACGCTTCTCGTGCTCGGTCATGGCTCCTGTCCCCGTTCTTCGCGTGCTTCGCGTTCTTCACGCACTTCGTCTTCCATGATCTCTCCCGTGGCCGTGTTGACGGCGGGTGCCGCCGGGGCCGCCTGCGCGAGGGCCACAGCAATGGTTTCGGCCGTCTTACGGCCTATGCCCGGAACCTCGCAGATCTGGTCGACCGTCGCGGAACGCAGCTTCTTCACCGAGCCGAAGTGCCTGATCAGCGCCTGCTTGCGGGTCTCGCCCAGTCCCGGTACGTCGTCCAGCGGGCCCGCACGGAACCTCTTGGCCCGTTTGGTGCGCTGATAGGTGATCGCGAAGCGGTGCGCCTCGTCACGCACGCGTTGCAGAAGGTACAGGCCCTCGCTGGTACGTGGCATGACCACCGGGTCGTCGTCGTCCGGGAGCCAGACCTCCTCCAGGCGCTTGGCCAGGCCGCAGACGGCGATGTCGTCGATGCCGAGGTCGTCGAGGGCGCGTTTCGCCGCAGCGACCTGGGGTTGGCCGCCGTCGACCACGAGGAGCTGCGGGGGGTAGGCGAACTTCTTGGGGCGGCCGTCGTCCTCGGTGAAGGCGTTGCCGATGTCACCGGCCGGGGTGTCCTCGTCGGTCCACTCGCCGGTCTTCTCCTTCTCCGCGAGGTAGCGGCGGAAGCGGCGGGTGATCACCTCGTGCATGGACCGGACGTCGTCCTGGCCCTCGAACCCCCTGATCTGGAAGCGGCGGTACTCGCTCTTGCGGGCCAGCCCGTCCTCGAAGACCACCATGGAGGCCACGACGTCGTCACCCTGGAGGTGGGAGATGTCGAAGCACTCGATGCGCAGGGGGGCGCTGTCCAGGCCGAGGGCCTCGGCGATCTCCTCCAGTGCGCGGGAGCGGGTCGTGAGGTCCGAGGCGCGCTTCGTCTTGTGCAGGGCCAGGGCCTGCTGGGCGTTGCGGGCGACGGTCTCCATCAGGGCCCGCTTGTCGCCGCGCTGCGGGATGCGCAGGGAGACGCCGGCGCCGCGCCGCCCGGTCAGCCACTCCTGGACCGGCTCCACGGGCTCCGGGAGTGCGGGGACCAGCACCTCCTTGGGGACCGCGTCGCCGCTCTCCTCGCCGTAGAGCTGCTGGAGGGCGTGTTCCACGAGTCCGGCGGTCGTGACCGCCTCCACCCGGTCGGTGACCCAGCCGCGCTGGCCCCGCACCCGGCCGCCCCGGACGTGGAAGATCTGGACGGCCGCCTCCAGCTCGTCCTCGGCGACCGCGATCAGGTCGGCGTCGGTCGCGTCCGCGAGGACCACCGCGCTCTTCTCCATCGCCTTCTTCAGGGCCTCGATGTCGTCGCGCAGGCGAGCCGCCCGCTCGTACTCCATCTCGTCCGCCGCCGCCGTCATCTGCTTCTCCAGCCGGCGCAGGTACGTCCCCGTCCGGCCGGTCATGAAGTCGCAGAACTCGTCGGCCAGTTCGCGGTGCTCCTCGGCGGAGACCTTGTCCACGCAGGGCGCCGAGCACTTCCCGATGTACCCGAGCAGGCAGGGCCGGCCCGTCCGCGCAGCGTTCTTGAACACGCCCGCCGAGCACGTCCGCACCGGGAACACCCGCAGCAGCAGGTCCACCGTGTCCCGGATCGCCCACGCGTGGCCGTACGGCCCGAAGTACCGCACGCCCTTCTTCTTCTGACCCCGCATCACCTGGACGCGCGGGTACTCCTCGTTCATCGTCACCGCGAGGTACGGGTAGCTCTTGTCGTCGCGGTACTTCACGTTGAACCGCGGGTCGTACTCCTTGATCCAGGAGTACTCCAGCTGGAGCGCCTCGACCTCCGTGGACACCACGGTCCACTCCACGGACGCCGCGGTCGTCACCATCGTCCGCGTCCGCGGGTGCAGTCCCGACAGGTCCTGGAAGTAGCTCCCCAGCCGCTGCCGCAGGCTCTTCGCCTTCCCGACGTAGATCACCCGCCGGTGCTCGTCGCGGAACTTGTACACCCCCGGAGACTCCGGGATCTCACCCGGCTTCGGGCGGTAGCTGGAGGGATCGGCCATACACCCCACCCTACTGTCGCCCACTGACACTCAGGTGTCCGCGAGAAGACGCCCGACCGCGCTTGCGGCACCCGGAGCGCCCGGGCGACGGGCCGGCGCTTCAGGGCGGCCGGCCCGGACGCCCCGCCCCATTCCGGTCACCTCCCCCGGCGCCGTCCCTCTCCCCCCTCCCCCGTGCTCCTCGCCCCTTCCCGGGCCCCCGCTCCCCCACCCCGGCAGCACGACTCGGCCACCCCTCGCACCAGCCCCGTCACAACTGTTGTCGCCGCCAGACCGACACGCTTCAATGCGGGGGAACTCGGGGCCGTGAACAGCGTCGTACGGGTGAGCCGTAGGAAGAGGCAGAAAACCCTCCTGCGCCATCGGGGAGGCCCCGATCCATGCGAACGGTCTGACCAGCCGTTGTTCACAGAAAGGCCCCTCCATGCCGCACGCCGCACAGCACGCGGGCCCCTCCGACGTCACAGCGGAACTGGACACGGCCCTGCGAGGCGGCCCCTTCCACGTCGCCCTGCGGGCCGCGATAGCCGCACGCGGCCTGCCGCTGCAACGCGTCCAGCACCATCTGTCCCGCTACGGCGTCAGAGTCGGCGTGACCAGCCTGAGTTACTGGCAGCAGGGCGCCCGCCGCCCCCAGCGCCCGGAGTCCCTGCGCGCCGTCCGTGCCCTGGAGGAGATCCTCCATCTCCCGGAGGAGTCCCTCATCCGCCTCCTCGCGGAGGTCGAGGACGACCCCGCCCCCGGCCGCCCCGCCGCCCGCTCCTACCGGGCGCTCCTGGAGGCCACCGACGTCCTGGAACGCCTCCTCGCCGACCTGGGCTGCCCGCTGGACCCCGGGCTCCAGACCATCGGCCACCACGAGCGCGTCCGCATCGGCGCGGGCCGGGAACTCCTGAGCCGCGAGGCCCACCACATCGTCCGCGCCCACCGCGACGGGGTCGACCGCTACGTCGCCGTCCACCACGGGGACCCCGGCTGCGCCCCGGACCGGATGCGGGTGCGCGCCCTGGAGAACTGCCGCACCGGGCGCGTCCGCCACCACCAGGAGACCGGCATCCTCGTCGCCGAGCTGCTCTTCGACACCCGGCTGCGCCCCGGCGACACCTTCCTCTTCCGCTACGAGGTGGAGGACGGCACCGCCGGCGCCTCCCGCGAGTACGTCCACGACGTCAACCTGGCCGGCGGCCAGTACGTCCTTCAGATCCAGTTCGACGAACAGGCCCTCCCCGCCCGCTGCCACCGCTTCACCCAGCACTCGTACGCCGCGCCCCGCACCGGCCGCCAGTCCCTCCCCCTGAGCGGCAGCCACCACTCGGTCCACCTGGTCGAACCCCGCCTGCGCACCGGGATCGTGGGCATCGGCTGGGACTGGGAGTGACCCGCCCCACGGCGAACCCCCTTCCCTGAGCGGCCCGCCACCCCGGAGCCCCGGACTCCGGGGCCGCTCCCCGCACCCCGCTCGCCGCGGGGCCCGTATGCCGGAGCCCTTTCCCGCCTGCCCGGGAGCCCCGCGCCCCACAGCGGAGCCCCTGCTTCGCCCACCGCCGGTCCCGCCTGATCCGGTTCCTCCGGACGTAAACGCTTGCGCAAGCGTTTACGTCCCCCGGGAACTGCGATACCTTCCCCGCCGTACCGCTACCCGCGCCGCCCAGGGAGGGGAGCCCACCATGGCGACCATGGCCGACGTCGCCCGCCTCGCGGGTGTCTCCGTCGCCACCGTCTCCCACGTCCTCAACGGCACCCGCCCGGTCCTCCCGCACACCCGCCGGGCCGTCCTCGACGCGGTCGACGCCCTCGGCTACACGCCGAACACCCTGGCCCGCTCGCTCGTCACCTCCCGCACCCGCTCCATCGGCCTCGCGGTGTCCACGCTCACCAACCCGTACTTCACCCAGATCCTCCAGGGCGTCGAGACCGCCGCCCTGGAGCACGGCTACAGCCTCCTGATAGCCGACCCGCACGACGACCCCGGCCACGAGCGCACCGTCGTCCAGCTCCTGCACGAGCGCCGCGTCGACGGTCTGATCGTCGCCCCCTCCGCCGACCCGCGCGGCCTCGTCTCCTACCTCACCCGCCACCGCGTCCCCACGGTCCTCCTCGACCGCGTCCTCGCCGCCCCGCCCGACGCCGGTCCCCTCTTCGACCAGGTGTGCGCCGACAACACCGCGCCGACCGCCGACCTCGTCACCCACCTCGCGGCCCTCGGACACCGCCGGATCGCCCTCGTCGCCGGCCACCCCGGCCTGAGCACCACCGGGGAGCGCGTCACCGGCTACCGCCAGGGCCTCGCGGCGGCCGGCCTCCCCTTCGACCCCGGCCTCCTGGCCCACGCGAGCGTCCCGGCGCTCCCGGCCTCCGCCGGCCACCTCCCGCCCACCGGCTCCGCCGCCCCGGACGCCCCCGCCCCGCACGCCCACCCCGCCTCCCCCTCCGCCGAGCAGGCCACCGCCGCTCTTCTCGGCCTGCCCGATCCGCCCACCGCTCTCGTCACCGGCAACGACGCCATCACCCTCGGCGCCCTGACCGCCCTGCGGGCGCGCGGTCTCCGCGTCCCCGGCGATCTCGCCCTGTGCTGTTTCGACGACTTTCCCTGGGCCGACCTCCTCTCGCCCCGTCTCACCGCCGTCGCCCAGCCGGGCCGGGAGATCGGCGCCCGCGCCGTCCGTCTGCTCCTGGACCGCCTCGCCGAGCCGGGCCGACCGACCCGCACCGTCCGCCTCCCTTCCGTCTTCGTCCACCGCACCTCGTGCGGCTGCCCCGAACCGCCCCTCGGCAGCGAGCGGTCCACGCACCGCCAGAGAGGAACCGACTCGTGATCGTCGTCACCGGAGAAGCCCTGATCGACCTGGTCCCGCTCGGCGAGGGCGCCCTCGCCGAGCTCCAGCCGGCGCTGGGCGGCGGGCCGTACAACACTGCGGTGGCCCTGGGCCGTCTCGGCTCCCCCACCGCGTTCCTCTCCCGCACCTCCACCGACGCCTTCGGGGACGCGCTGCTGGCGGGGCTGCGCGGCTCGGGGGTGGACGTCTCCCATGTGCAGCGCGGCCCGGAGCCGACCACGCTGGCCGCCGCGACCCTGGACGAGGAGGGGGCCGCCGTCTACTCCTTCTACGTCGCCGGCACCGCCGACCGCCTCTTCACGGCGCCGAGCGAACTGCCCCCGGGGACGGAGGCGGTGTCCTTCGGCACCTGTTCACTCGTCCTGGAACCGGGGGCGAGCGCCTACGAGCGGCTGATGCGCGACGCCTCCGACAAGGGCCTGTTCACCCTCCTGGACCCGAACATCCGCCCCGGTCTGATCTCCGACCCGGACGCCTACCGGGCCCGCTTCCGCAGCTGGCTGCCGCATGTCACCCTCCTCAAACTGTCCGAGGACGACATGCGCTGGCTGGGCATCACCCCGCTCGACCTGCTGGCCTCGGGGCCGGCCGCCGTCGTGGTCACGCACGGCTCGGCCGGGCTGTCGCTGTTCCTCCCGGGCGGGAAGGTGTATCCGGTGCCCGGCCAGGATGTGCGGGTGGTGGACACCATCGGCGCGGGCGACACCGTGAACGCGGCGCTGCTGCACGGGCTTTCGGAGATCGGGGCGCTGTCCGCCGACGCGATGGGGGCGCTGGGCTACGAGGCTTGGTACCGGCTGCTGAGCTTCGCCACGCGCGCCGCCGCGCTGACCTGCTCCCGGGCGGGGGCGGAACCGCCGTACGCCTCCGAGCTGGAGGACTTCTGACTCGCACGCTGTGGCGTTGTCAAGGTTCGCCTGTCTGATGGTGGAACGGACGGCGCCCCACGGGGAGTTCCCGTGGGGCGCCGACTTTTTTGCCTTTTATTTCCTTTTACTGGCTGCTGCGGCTTTCTTCGCCGGTGCTGCCTTCTTCGCCGGTGCCGCCTTCTTCCGCGGCGCCTTCACCTGCACGGCGTCGCTGACGCGGTCGGCACCGAGGATCTCCCTCAGGAACTTGCCGGTGTGGCTGGCCGGGACCCCCGCGACCTCCTCGGGGGTGCCCTCGGCGACCACGACGCCGCCGCCCGCGCCGCCCTCGGGGCCCATGTCGACGACCCAGTCCGCGGTCTTGATGACGTCGAGGTTGTGCTCGATGACGATGACCGAGTTGCCCTTGTCGACCAGGCCGGAGAGGACCTTGAGGAGCTTGCTGATGTCCTCGAAGTGCAGGCCGGTGGTCGGCTCGTCCAGGACGTAGACGGTCCGGCCGGTGGAGCGGCGCTGGAGTTCGCTGGCGAGCTTGACGCGCTGGGCCTCGCCGCCGGAGAGCGTGGTGGCGGACTGGCCGAGGCGGACGTAGCCGAGGCCGACGTCCTTGAGGGTGCCGAGGTGCCGGGCGATCGAGGGGACCGCCTCGAAGAAGGCCGTGGCCTCCTCGATCGGCATGTTCAGGACCTCGGCGATGGACTTGCCCTTGTAGTGGACCTCCAGGGTCTCCCGGTTGTAGCGGGCGCCGTGACAGACCTCGCACGGGACGTAGACGTCCGGGAGGAAGTTCATCTCGATCTTGATCGTGCCGTCGCCCGCGCAGTTCTCGCAGCGGCCGCCCTTGACGTTGAAGGAGAAGCGGCCGGGCAGGTAGCCGCGGACCTTCGCCTCGGTGGTCTCGGCGAACAGCTTGCGGATGTGGTCGAAGACGCCGGTGTAGGTGGCCGGGTTGGAGCGCGGGGTGCGGCCGATGGGCGACTGGTCGACGTGGACGACCTTGTCGACGAGGTCGTCGCCGTCCACGCGCGTGTGCCGGCCGGGGACGCTCCTCGCGCCGTTCAGCTCGCGCGCCAGGTGCGTGTACAGGATGTCGTTGACCAGCGTGGACTTGCCGGATCCCGAGACGCCCGTGACGGCGGTGAAGACGCCGAGCGGGAAGGAGACGTCGATGTCCTTGAGGTTGTTCTCGCGGGCGCCGTGGACCGTGAGCTGCCGGGCGAGGTCGCGGGGGCGGCGGACGTCCGGCAGCGGGATGGACTTGCGGCCCGACAGGTACTGCCCGGTCTGCGACTCGGTGTTGTCGAGCAGTTCCTTGTAGGAGCCGCTGTGGACGACCTTGCCGCCGTGCTCACCGGCGCCGGGGCCGATGTCGACGACCCAGTCGGCGACCTTGATGGTGTCCTCGTCGTGCTCGACGACGATGAGGGTGTTGCCCATGTCGCGCAGGCGCACCAGCGTCTCGATGAGCCGGTGGTTGTCGCGCTGGTGCAGGCCGATGGACGGTTCGTCCAGGACGTAGAGGACGCCGACGAGGCCGGAGCCGATCTGGGTGGCGAGGCGGATGCGCTGGGCCTCGCCGCCGGAGAGCGTGCCGGCCGCGCGGTTCAGCGAGAGGTAGTCGAGGCCGACGTCGACCAGGAACCGCAGCCGTTCGTTGACCTCTTTGAGGACGCGCTCGGCGATCTTCTTGTCGCGCGCGCTGAGCCGCAGTTCGCCCAGGAAGTCGGCGCAGTCGCTGATGGACATCCCGGAGACCTCGGCGATGGACTTCCCCATGACCGTGACCGCGAGGACGATCGGCTTGAGGCGGGTGCCCTCACAGGTCGGGCAGGGCACCTCGCGCATGTAGCCCTCGAAGCGCTCGCGGCTGGCGTCGCTCTCGGACTCGCTGTGCCGGCGCTTCACGAACGGGACGGCGCCCTCGAAGGGGGTCGTGTAGACCCGCTCGCGGCCGTAGCGGTTGCGGTAGCGGACCTCGATCTGGGTCTTGTGCCCGTGCAGCAGGGCCTTCTTGGCGCGCTGCGGGAGCCCGGCGAAGGGGATGTCGGTGCGGAAGCCCAGGGCGTCGGCGAGGGCGCCGACCAGGCGGCCGAAGTAGTCCTTCGTGTGGCCGTGGGACCAGGGGTGGATGGCGCCCTCGTCGAGCGACTTGTCCTCGTCGGGGACGATCAGCTCGGCGTCGACCTCCATGCGCGTGCCGATGCCGCTGCACTCGGGGCAGGCGCCGAAGGGCGAGTTGAAGGAGAAGGAGCGCGGCTCCAGCTCCTCGAAGGAGAGGTCGTCGTACGGGCAGTACAGGTGCTCCGAGTACATGCGCTCGCGCTCGGGGTCGTCCTCGGGGAGGTCGACGAAGTCGAGGACGACCATGCCGCCGGAGAGGCCGAGGGCGGTCTCGACGGAGTCGGTGAGGCGGCGCTTGGCGCTGTCCTTGACGGTGAGGCGGTCGATGACCACCTCGATGGTGTGCTTCTCCTGCTTCTTGAGGACGGGCGGCTCGGAGAGCTGGATCGTCTCGCCGTCCACGCGCGCGCGGGAGTAGCCCTTGGTCTGGAGGTCGGCGAAGAGGTCGACGAACTCGCCCTTGCGCTCGCGCACGAGCGGCGAGAGGACCTGGAAGCGGCTGCCCTCGGGGAGCTCCAGGACCTTGTCGACGATGGCCTGCGGCGACTGGCGCGAGATCGGGCGCCGGCACTGGGGGCAGTGCGGTTTGCCGATGCGGGCGAAGAGCAGGCGCAGGTAGTCGTAGACCTCGGTGATCGTGCCGACCGTGGAGCGGGGGTTGCGCGAGGTCGACTTCTGGTCGATCGAGACGGCCGGGGAGAGGCCCTCGATGAAGTCGACGTCGGGCTTGTCCATCTGGCCGAGGAACTGGCGGGCGTACGAGGAGAGGGACTCCACGTAGCGCCGCTGGCCCTCGGCGAAGATCGTGTCGAAGGCGAGGGAGGACTTGCCCGAGCCGGACAGCCCCGTGAAGACGATGAGCGAGTCACGAGGCAGGTCGAGCGAGACGTTCCTCAGATTGTGCTCGCGCGCGCCACGGACGATGAGACGGTCGGCCACGCCGGTCCGCACCTTTCTTGAGAGATGTGACAGGGGCGGGGCCCCCGTCCTTCTCAGACTAGGGGGAGCCACTGACAACGCCGGTCGGATGCACGGGTTGCGAACAATCCCCGGCCATCCAGCATGCCCGACGCCTGCAAGTCACCGTATCGCACATGCATTCGATTCACGGTGCTGTCGAGCCGTCTTCACCCGATGGAGTGACGGGACTAGGGTCGGCCCCATGACTGATCACGTGCGTGACCTGGCCTCTGTACGGGACGCGACGGAGCGGCTGCTGAACGCGGTCGCCGGACTGGACAACGCGTCGGTCGCCGAACCGTCACGGTTGCCCGGCTGGAGCCGCGGTCATGTCCTCGCCCACCTCGCCCGCAACGCCGACGCCCTTGCGAACGTCTTCGCCGGTCGCCCGATGTACGCGACCGCCGAGATCCGGGACGCGGACATCGAGCGGGACGCCCCGCGCGCGCTGGACGTCCACCTCGCCGACCTGCGCGCGAGCCACGCCCGCTTCCTCGCGGCGGCGGACGTCCCGGGCGACTGGTCGCGGACGGTGACCCTGCGCAACGGCACGACGGACAGCGCGTCCAGGGTCCCGTTCCGGCGCTGGATCGAGGTCGAGCTGCACCACGTGGACCTGGGCATCGGGTACGGCCTGAAGGACCTCCCGGCGGACTTCACCGAGCGGGAGACGGCCTTCCTCGCCGACCGGTACGCCGGCCTCGCCGCCGTCCCGCCGGTCCTGCTGACGGACGGCACACGCACGTGGCGCACGGGCCGGGCGGCGGACGTCCCCGAGGTGACCGTCACCGGGTCCGGGGCGGAGCTGCTGGGCTGGCTCGCGGGGCGCTCCGGCGAGTCCGCGCCGGTCGCCGACGGCGGCCTCCTGCCGGCGCTGCCCCCGCTATAGGCTGCGGTCATGACGTACAGCGGACAGGTGAGGGTCGGCGGCCCGGCGGACGTGCACGAGCTCAAGGACCTGATGATCACCAAGATCGCGGTCGGCCCGATGAACAACAACGCCTATCTGCTGCGCTGCCGGGCCACGGACGAGCAGATGCTGATCGACGCGGCGAACGACGCGCACGCCCTGCTCGGCACGGTCGGCGACGACGGCCTCGCGTCGGTCGTGACGACGCATCAGCACGGCGACCACTGGCAGGCGCTCGCGGAGGTCGTCGCGGCCACCGGCGCGCGCACGTACGCGGGGCGCGCGGACGCCGAGGGCATCCCGGTGGCGACGGACGTCCCGGTCGACGACGGTGACGTGATCCGGGTGGGCCGCGTGGAGCTGACCGCGCGTCACCTGGTCGGGCACACGCCGGGGTCGATCGCGCTGGTCTACGACGACCCGCACGGCCATCCGCACGTGTTCACCGGCGACTGCCTCTTCCCCGGCGGGGTGGGCAACACCCGCAAGGACCCGGCGGCGTTCGCGAGCCTCATCCACGACGTGGAGACGAAGATCTTCGACGTCCTCCCGGACGAGACGTGGGTGTACCCGGGCCACGGCGACGACACGACGCTGGGCGCCGAGCGTCCGCAGCTCCCGGAGTGGCACGCGCGCGGGTGGTGACCCACGGGGCCCACGCCCCGTACAGCCCCCGCAGGACCCCCCCCGCTCGCACCCGGCGTGGCCTGCTCCGCGCCCCGTGTGAATCGCGCACCCGCGCCGGGCCCGCGCACGCGCTCCCCGCGCGCGGGGGCGTGCGGTCCACTGGTCCACGTGCCCCGCGCGGGATGACGGCTCCCGCTCGGCAAGGGCCGCCGGTCTTTCGTATTCCCCGCCCTCGATCGGCGGCCCAGGCACTCTCCCGGGCACTCCTGCGGGCGCTCCCGTCGCCCTGTTCACGCAGGCGCAACACCCGTTCCCACTATGCGGACACCCGCTGTCGTGAACTGGACAAACCGGCGCTTTCGCTGCCACTCTCCGGCCATGCGTCTCGTCCCCCGTGCCCAGCGCCGTGTCCTCGCGGCCGCCACCGTCGCCCTCCTCGCCACCGCCGTGGGATGTGCTCCCCAGCCGGACGACAAGGCCGGCGCGACCCCCTCCGGTTCGTCGTCCGGCGCCGCGTGCGCGAAGGGGGCGCTCGCGACCACGGCCTCCGGGAAACTGACCGTCGGCACCGACACGCCCGCGTACGAGCCGTGGTTCAAGGACGACAAGCCGTCCAACGGCCAGGGTTTCGAGTCCGCCGTCGCCTACGCGGTGGCGCAGCGGCTCGGTTACGGCAAGAGCGCCGTCGTCTGGCAGACCGTGCCGTTCAACAAGGCGTTCACGCCCGGGGTGAAGACCTTCGACTTCGACATCAACCAGGTGTCGATCAGCGACGAGCGCAGGAAGGCCGTCGACTTCTCGTCCGGCTACTACGACGTCCGCCAGGCCGTGATCGCGCTCAAGGGCACCAAGGCCGCGCAGGCGAAGAGCCTCGCCGACCTGAAGGGCCTCAAGCTGGGCGCCCAGGTCGGCACGACGAGCCTGGAGTACATCCAGGACGTGGTGAAGCCGGGTCGGGAGGCCGCCGCGTACGCCGAGAACGACCAGGCCAAGGCCGCCCTGCAGAACAAGCAGGTCGACGCGATCGTCGTGGACCTGCCGACCGCGTTCTACATCACCGGCGCCGAGATCACCGACGCCACGATCGTCGGCCAGTTCGAGAACCGGGGCGGCGCTCCCGAGCAGTTCGGGCTGGTCCTCGACAAGGGCAGCGCGCTCACGCCCTGTGTGACGGCCGCCGTGGACGCCCTGCGCAAGGACGGCACGCTGGCGAAGCTGGAGCAGCAGTGGCTGTCCGACGCGGTCGACGCCCCGGTGCTCAAGTGACGCTCACCAAGGCCGAGGAGGGGCACGCGTACATCCCGTCGGAACGCCGGCTGGAGCGGGAGCGCTACCGGCGCGCGCGTGCGCGCAGGGCGACGGCGATCGCCGCGCTGTCGACGCTCGTCGTCGGTGTGGCGCTCTACCTGGTCGTCGTCAACGCGCCGGGCTGGCAGCGCACCAAGGAGACGTTCTTCGACGGGCACTACGCGCGCGAGGCGCTGCCGAAGGTCCTCGAAGGGCTGTGGCTGAACCTGCGGCTGCTGGTGGTCTGCGGGGCGGCCGTCCTGGTGCTCGGGATGCTCATCGCCATCGCGCGCACGCTGCGCGGCCCGGTGTTCTTCCCGCTGCGGGTCCTCGCCGCTGCCTACACGGACTTCTTCCGGGGCCTGCCGCTGATCATCAACCTGATGATCGTCGTCCTGGGCGTCCCCGCGCTGCGCCTGCAGGGCGTGACGGTCGATCCGGTGCTGCTGGGCGGTACGGCGCTGACGCTGACGTACTCGGCGTACGTCGCGGAGGTGTTCCGCGCGGGCATCGAGTCCGTGCACCCCTCGCAGCGCGCGGCGGCCCGTTCGCTGGGGCTGACGAACCGGCAGGCGCTGCGGCACGTGGTGCTGCCGCAGGCGGTGCGCCGTCAGGTGCCGCCGCTGCTGAACGACCTGGTGTCGCTCCAGAAGGACACCGGTCTGGTGTCGATCGGCGGTGCGATCGACGCGGTGCGCGCGGCGGACATCATCGTCGGGCGGAGCCTGAACTACACGCCGTACATCGTCGCGGGGCTGCTGTTCGTGGCGCTGACGATCCCGATGACCCGGTTCACGGACTGGGTGACGGCGCGGATGGACCGTCAGCGGTCCCAGGGAGGTACGGCATGAGCGGCGGGCCGGTGCTGCGGATGGAGTCCGTGCGCAAGACGTTCGGCGGATCCGTCGTCCTCAGGGACGTCGATCTGGAGGTCGCCCCGCACACGGTGACCGCGCTCATCGGGGCCTCCGGGTCGGGCAAGTCGACGCTGCTGCGGTGCGCGAACCTGCTGGAGGACATCGACGACGGCGCGATCTGGCTGGACGGCGAGGAGATCACCGACCCGCGCGCGGACCAGGACGCGGTGCGGCGCCGGATCGGCGTGGTCTTCCAGTCGTACAACCTGTTCCCGCACATGACGGTCCTGGAGAACATCACGCTCGCCCCGCGCCGCGTCCACGGCGTGCCCCGCGAGGAGGCCGAGGAGCGGGCCGGGGAGCTGCTGGAGCGCCTCGGGCTGGCCGACAAGGCGTCCGCCTACCCGGACAGGCTCAGCGGCGGCCAGCAGCAGCGTGTGGCGATCGTGCGGGCCCTCGCGGTGCGGCCCCGGCTGCTGCTCCTCGACGAGATCACCGCCGCCCTCGACCCGGAGCTGGTGGGCGAGGTCCTGAACGTCGTCCGGGACCTGAAGGGCGACGGGATGACGATGGTGCTGGCCACCCACGAGATGGGCTTCGCGCGCGAGGTCGCCGACCAGGTCTGTTTCCTGGACGGCGGGGTCGTGCTGGAGCGCGGGAGTGCCGAGCAGATCTTCGGCGCCCCGCAGGAGGAGCGCACCCGGCGTTTCCTGCGGCGGATCGTGGAGGCCGGCCGCCTGTAGCCCGGTAAGGGGCGTCGGCCTGGACGGCGCCCCTTACGCGAAACGAGAACGACCCGTCACGCGCGCGCCGTGCCCGCCCCGGCCAGCGCCGCGACCCGCTCCACCCCGAACGCGTACCCCTGCACCCCGCACCCCGCGATCACCCCGTCCGCGCGCAGGGAGACGTACGAGTGGTGCCGGAACGTCTCCCTCTGGTGGATGTTGGAGATGTGGACCTCGATGACCGGCAGTCCGTCGCAGGTGTTGAGGGCGTCGAGGATCGCGACGGAGGTGTGCGAGTAGGCGCCGGGGTTGATGACGATCCCGCAGTGGTTCAGCCGTGCCTCGTGGATCCAGTCGACGAGTTCGCCCTCGTGGTTGGACTGCCTGAGGTCGACCGTGCCGCCGTGCACGGCCGCCGCCTTGGCGCACAGGGCCTCGACGTCCGCGAGCGTGTCGGACCCGTAGATCTCCGGCTGGCGCTGCCCCAGGAGGTTCAGGTTGGGGCCGTTGAGGATCATGATCGGGGCGTTGGCCAGGGTGCGGGGCACGGTTCCTCCGGTCCGGTCGGGGCGGCCCGGCGAGGCCGCCGCTCACCCCCGGTTTATCACGGTGCGCCGTTCGGGTGAGGCCCGTAACGTGCGGCTATGGCAGCTCCCGTGTATCCGCCCAAGCCGTCTCCCGGTGACCGTGTCGCCGTCGTCTCCCCGGCCGCCGGGCTGCCCGGTCTCTTCCCGCGCCCCTTCGACCTCGGACTCGCGCGCCTGCGCGAGGAGTTCGGTCTCGTCCCGGTCGAGTACCCGACGACCCGGCGGATGGGCGCCACCGCGCGCGAGCGCGCCGCCGACCTGCACGCGGCCTTCGCGGACCCGGAGATCAAGGCGGTGATCGCGTCGATCGGCGGCGACGACCAGATCACCGTCCTGCCCTTCCTGGACCGCGAGCTGATCCGCGCGCACCCGAAGCCGTTCTTCGGGTACAGCGACAACACCAACCTGCTGGCCCACCTGTACAGCACGGGGATCGTCGGCTACCACGGCGGAAGCGTCATGGTGCAGTTCGGCCGCCCGCTCGCCATGGACCGCGAGACCGCCGACTCCCTGCGCGCGGCCCTGTTCACCTCGGGCCCCTACGAGCTGCGCCCGGCCGCCCGCTGGAGCGACGTCGAGGGCGACTGGGCCGACCCGGAGACCTTCGCGCGGGCCCCGCGGACCCGCCCCGGCACCGGCTGGACCTGGCGCAACGCCGACCGCGTGGTGGAGGGCCGCAGCTGGGGCGGCAACGTGGAGACCCTCTGCGGGCTCCTGATGGCCGACCGCGAGATCGCCGCGGACCCTTCGGCGTACGACGGCGGCGTGCTCTTCCTGGAGACGTCCGAGGAACTCCCCAGCGCCTCGACGGTCTTCCGCGTCCTGCGCGGCATGGGCGAGCGCGGCCTCCTGAGGCACTTCCCGGCGCTTCTGACGGGCCGGGCGAAGACCTGGTCCTTCGAGCACCCGAACGGCCCTCAGGCGAGCGCACAGTACGCCGCCGACCAGCGCGCGGCCGTCGAGGAGGCGCTGAAGACGTACGCCCCGGACACGATGGCCGTCTTCGACGTCGACCTCGGCCACACGAACCCTCAACTCGTCATCCCCTACGGCGGTGTCGTACGGGTCGACGGTCCCGCGCGGCGGATCACCGTGACCTACTGACGCGCCCCCGCGTGCTCCGCGCGCCCGCGTGACTCACGGTGGTCAGGGCTGGTTGACGCGATATGCAGCCTGTACGCACGGTGACATCACCGTCCCCGCCCTCCATGCCCCGGCTCGCCGCCGCCTCGCTCGCGGGGACGGCCATCGAGTTCTACGACTTCTCCGCCTACGGGACGGCGGCGGCGCTGGTCCTGGGGCCACTGTTCTTCCCGACGTTCTCGCCCCTCGCGGGCGCGCTGGCGGCCTTCGGGACGTTCGCGGTCGGGTTCGTCGCACGCCCCTTGGGGTCGATGCTGTTCGGGCACGTCGGCGACCGCTACGGGCGGCGTCCGGTGCTGGTGGTGTCGCTGCTCCTGACGGGCGCCGCGACGGTCGCGGTCGGCTGCGTCCCGTCGTACGCCTCGATCGGGGTGGCCGCGCCGGTGCTGCTGCTCGTGCTGCGGTTCCTCCAGGGGCTGGGGCTCGGCGGGGAGTGGGGCGGGGCGGTGCTGCTGACGGCGGAGCACGCGCCGGCCGAACGGCGCGCACTGTGGTCGAGCTTTCCGCCGGTGGGAGGCGCCGTAGGGTTCGTGCTCGCCAACGGGGTGATGCTGGGCCTGTCGGCGGGCCTCTCGCAGGCGCAGTTCGCGTCCTGGGGGTGGCGGGTGCCGTTCTGGGCCGCCGGGGTGCTCGCGCTCGTGGGGCTGTGGCTGCGGTCGTCCCTCACGGAGAGCCCCCGGTTCCTGGAGATCGACGACCACGCGCGCGTGCCGCTCGTCGAGGTGTTCGTCCGCCACTGGCGGCGCCTCCTGCTGACGGCCGGCGCGCTGGCCGCCGGGTACGCGGTCTTCTACACGGTGACGACCTGGTCGCTCGCCTACGCGACGGAACGGCTCGGCGTGAGCCGTACGGTCATGCTGACGTGCGTCATGACCGCCGTCGTCGTGCAGGGGGCGCTCACCCCGCTCGCGGCTCATCTGGGAGACCGCTTCGGGAGGCGGCCGCTGTGCATGACCGGGTGCGCGGCGACGGTGCTGTGGATGTTCCCGGCGGTCGCGCTCCTGGCGACCGGTGAGCCGCTGCCGATGTTCGCCGGGGTCCTGGGGGCGCTGCTCGCGTTCACCCTGATGTTCGCCGCGATCGGGGCATATCTGCCGGAACTCTACGAACCGCGCGTCCGCTGTACGGGTGCGGCGGTCGGCTACAACCTCGGCGGGGTGCTCGGGGGCGCGCTCACCCCGGTCGTCGCGACGGCGCTGGCCGAGGGGTCCGGCCAGGTGCCGTGGGGAGTGGCGGCGTATCTGGCGGTGGTGGCGCTGGTGAGCCTCGGCTGCTTCGCGCTGCTGCCGGAGACCCGGCCGGTGGCGGCCGTCCGGGAGGTGGCCGCGCGGGGCGTCACGGGTTGACGGCCAGCTCCAGATAGGCGGCGAACAGCACGAGGTGCACGCCCCCTTGGAGCGGCGTGGCCCGTCCGGGTACGACGGTCAGGGAGCCGACGACGACGGTCAGCGCGAGCAGCACCATATGGGTCGAGCCGAGCCCGAGGACGAGCGGCCCGGACAGCCACACGGAGGCGAGGGCGACCGCCGGGATCGTCAGCCCGATGCTCGCCATGGCCGAGCCGAGCGCGAGGTTCAGGCTGGTCTGGACGCGGTCGCGGCGGGCGGCCCGCAGCGCGGCGATGGTCTCGGGGAGCAGGACCAGCAGGGCGATGACGACACCGACGACCGCGTGGTGCAGCCCCGCCGACTCGACGCCCGACTCGATCGTCGGCGAGACGCCCTTGGCGAGGCCCACCACGCCGATCAGCGCGAGGCCGAGCAGCCCGAGGCTGACGTAGGCGGTGCGGACGGTCGGCAGGTCGGCGTGGTCGTCGGCGTCGAGGACGTCTCCGTCGTGGGTGACCGGCAGGAAGTAGTCGCGGTGGCGGACGGTCTGGGTCGCCACGAACAGGCCGTACAGGACGAGGGACGACAGCGCGGCGAAGGTGAGCTGGACCGTGGAGAACTCCGGGCCGGGCTTGCTGGTCGTGAACGTCGGCAGGACGAGGCTGAGCACGGCCAGGGTCGCGACGGTCGCGAGGGCGGCGCCGGTGCCCTCCGGGTTGAAGACCGCCGTGCCGTGCCGCAGGGAGGCGACGAGCAGGCACAGGCCGAGGATGCCGTTGCAGGTGATCATCACGGCGGCGAAGACGGTGTCCCGGGCGAGCGTGGAGCTCTTGTCGCCGCCGTCCACCATCAGGGTGACGATCAGGGCGACCTCGATGATCGTGACGGCGACCGCGAGGACCAGGGAGCCGAAGGGTTCGCCGACCCGGTGGGCGATGACCTCGGCGTGGTGGACCGCCGCGAGGACGGCTCCGGCGAGGACCAGGGTGACCAGGGCGACGACCGCGCCGGGGAGGTCACGGCCCCAGGTGAGGGCGAGAAGGATGACCGCGAGGACCGGCACGATCGTCGTCCACCGCGTGGTGAGCGTCCGAAGCCCAGTGATCATGCGGCGATCGTCGCAGACGGGGTGGCGGGGTGCATGTGGAGCTCCAGAGGAGGGCGGGCGCGGGAAAGTGGTGCCCCGGCACGCTGCCGGGACACCACTCGGGCGGTACGGGGATCAGCTGCTGATGCTGTCCTTCGGCGTGGACTCGGTGCCGGACTCGCTGCCGCCCTGCGCCGCCTCGGCCGCCTCCTGCTTCCTGGAGGCCCGCAGGCTCGTGATCGTCGTGATGACCAGGACCCCGCAGATGACGCCCAGGGAGACCGGGATGCTGATCACCGGGACGTGGACGCCCGACTCGTGCAGGGCGTGCAGGACGAGCTTGACGCCGATGAAGCCGAGGATGACGGAGAGGCCGTAGCTGAGGTGGACCAGCTTGCGCAGCAGGCCGCCGAGGAGGAAGTACAGCTGGCGCAGGCCCATGAGGGCGAAGGCGTTGGCGGTGAAGACGATGTACGGGTCCTGGGTGAGGCCGAAGATCGCGGGGATCGAGTCGAGCGCGAACAGGACGTCCGTGGTGCCGATCGCGAGGATGACGACCAGCATCGGGGTCATGACCCGCTTGCCGTTCTCCTGGATCCACAGCTTCGTGCCGTGGTAGCGGTCGGCGACGCCGAAGCGCTTCTCGGCGGCCTTGAGGAGCTTGTTCTCCTCGAACTCCTCGTCCTCCCCGTCGGCCCGCGCCTCCTGGATGAGCTTCCAGGCGGTCCAGATGAGGAAGGCGCCGAAGATGTAGAAGACCCAGGAGAAGTTGGCGATGATCGCGGCGCCGGCGGCGATGAAGATCGCCCGCAGGACCAGGGCGATGAGGACGCCGATGAGCAGGACCCGCTGCTGGTACTGCGAGGGGACCGAGAACTTCGCCATGATCAGGATGAAGACGAAGAGGTTGTCGACGCTGAGCGACTTCTCGGTGATGAACCCGGCGAAGAACTCCCCGGAAGGCTCACCGCCGCCGAATATCGCGAGTCCGAGGCCGAAGAGCGCGGCCAGGGCGATCCAGACGACCGTCCAGATCCCCGCTTCCTTGATGGACACGTCGTGCGGTTTGCGGCCGATGAAGAAGTCGACCGCGATGAGGGCGCTGAGGCCCACGATCGTCAGGACCCACAGGGTCAAGGAAACATCCACTGCTGTGCCTCCGGCAGTACGTAACGGCAGATACTCAGCGTCGCGTCGCGCTGCCGGAGGTCTCTTCCACCCACTTGTGGGCCGACGCCCCGGGATCTGGCCTGATCCGTATTGACGGGTACGCCGCAGTTGTCAGGGAGTACTCCCCTCCGTACGGAAAACAGTACCCCAATCACCAAGGAACGGTAAAGCGATTGGCAAAAGAAAGATCAAAAACGCAGGTCAGGGCGTTTTACCGAGGCTTGGTGCGGGCGGCCGCGACCTGCGCGAGAACCTGCCGGAGCACCCCGCTGCCGGGCGGCACGAGCGCCGGTTCGTACGTCCACGCGTGCCCCACCCACGGGTCGGCGAGATGGTCGTCGGCCACTGGCGTCAGCCGCAGCAGGGAGCGCCACAGCGGGTCGAGGAGCGGGCCGTACGCGGACGCGTCCTCCCGGTCGGCGACCATCATCAGGTGCACGCCGACGCCCGGGCCCTCGTCCGCGAGGTAGCGCAGTTGCGTCACCGCCCGGTCGTCGAAGCCGTGCGGGAAGTCGTTCACGACGAGGAGCTGGTGCGCGGGGTCGAAGTCCGGCGGCAAGGCGTCCGGGGCACCGCCGCGCACCGCCATCTGCACCAGGTCGACGCGCCGCGTGAGCCGCCCGAGGACGTCCGCCACCCCGGCGGCGCCCACGGCCGGCGGCCCGGCCAGCACGCCCGCCCCCACCAGCGGGGCCAGGGACGACGCCGCCGCGCCCGCCGCGTCCACGACGTGCACCGTGAACGCGCCCGCCGGGTGCGCCGCGAGGAGCCGGGCCACATGGGCGACGGCCGTGTCCATCGCGAGCCGCCGCACGTCGTACGCGTCGACCGTGCCGTCCGCCGGGCCGCTCGCGCCGCTGTCGATCCACAGGCCGCGCTCCAGGGGCAGCCTGACCAGCATCGGGATGCGCAGCCGCTCGCTCTCGGGCAGCCGCAGATCGCCCAGGCGCAGGGCCATGGGGAGTTCCTCGGGGACGCGGTAGGCGTGCCAGACGGGGTTGTCCCAGCCCGCGTAGGACGGCGGCAGCGCGGGTTCGACGACGTCCGACTCGGCGACGAGCTGCGCCAGGTCCCGGTCGAGCACCTCGCGCGCCTGGTCCATCAGCTGGGTGTGCTTGGCGCGGGCCGCCTCCCGCGCGGCGTCGGCCTGCCCGCCCATGCGGGCGCGCGGGTCCGCGAGCGCCTCGTCCAGCTCGCGCTCCATGCGCGTGTCCGCGAAGTCGACGGCGCTGCGGTACGCGGCGGTCGTGCGCGCGTAGTCCTCGAACATGCCCCACACCTGGTTGTAGAGCCGCTCCTCCATCGACCACCCCGTCGCGTCCCCCGCGACGGGCCGCGCGGGCTGCCCCGGGGAGGCCGGGGGCGCGGCCGGCGGGGGCGGCGGAGGGGTCGTGCGGCGGCCGGGGTGGGTGTAGTCGACGGGGCCGCCCGCCGGGGCGTTCGGCGCGTTCTGCGGGCTGTAGAGCCCGGCTCCCTGCGGAGGTGCGGCGGGGTGGTCGTCGTAGGGGCTGCCGTACGGGCCCGCCGGCGCCGTCGGGCGGGTGTCGTACGGCGTCGTGTTCTGGTCCGGGGTGAGGGGGGCCGGGACCGGCGGGGTGGGGGCGGTGGCCTGCTGGATCGTGGACGCGACCTGGTGGGCCTGGGGCAGGCCCTGGTCGGCGAGGAGTTCGGCGAGGCCGCCCGCGTAGCCCTGGCCGACGGCGCGGACCTTCCAGGCGCCCTGGCGGCGGTACAGCTCCACGGCGACGACGGCCGACTCGGCGTCCAGGCCGGTGAGGGTGAACGTCGCGAGGTCGGTGCCGTCGGCGCCGGCGACCGCGACGAACGGGGCGGCCGAGGCGCCGAAGCGGACGGCCCCGGAGCCCGTGGGCAGCGCGATCAGGACGTGCACGCGGTGCGCGCGCTTTGGTACGGCGTCCAGGTCGACGGCGATGCGGTGCTCGGCGGCGGCCCGGTGAGGGACGTCCAGGCCGGGCAGGGCGGGGGCGCCGGGGTGGGCGACCCACTCGGGGCCGGGGACCCGCCCCTGGTCGTCCCCCAGCGTGACCCCGGCCACGACCGGGGCCCCGGCCGAGACCCTGATCACCAGGCGGACCTGGGAGAGCGGATGGTTCTGCCCCCGCGTCAGCTCGGCCGTCATCGCCTGTCGTCCCCCTGTGTCGTGCTGTGTGGTTGTGGTGCTACGGGCCTCAGAGGACCGGCTGGATGGCCGGCATGAGGTCCTGGAAGGTGCGGCCGTTGGCCGGGGTGCCGATGGCGGTCATCGACCAGCCCTGGCCCACGCGGTGCACCTTGGCCATGATCTGGGCGGTGTAGTTGCCGCCGCCCGCGAGGGTGTAGCGCGCCAGCTCCTGGCCGTTGGTCTCGTCGACCAGGCGGCAGAACGCGTTCTGCACCTCCTGGAAGGTCTGGCCCGTGAAGGAGTTGACGGTGAAGACGATCTGGTCGATGTGGACCGGCACGCGCGAGAGGTCGACGAGGATCGCCTCGTCGTCCCCGCCCTGGCCGACGCCGCCGACCAGGTTGTCGCCGGTGTGGCGCACGGAGCCGTCGTCGCTCACGAGGTGGCGGAAGAAGACGACGTCGACCGGCTGCTGGTCGGCGAAGAGGACCGCCGAGGCGTCGAGGTCGATCTCACGGGTGCGGGAACCGAACAGGCCGCGCCGGGGGGCCGCCTGCCAGCCGAGACCCATCCGCACCGCGCTCAGGCTGCCTCCGTCGTTCTTCTGAAGACTGATGGCCTGACCCTTGGTCATGTTGACGGTCACGAGCTGATTCCCCTCTCGAACTTCCCCTGTTCCCGCGGGCTGCGCGGATGTTCCAGAACCCTACGCAAGGGCACTGACAGTGCCGTACCCGGGAGCGCGTTTTGTGTCGGTCTTGCAACACAGCGCGTACGGCGCGGCGCTCCCGGATACGCGGGTCAGGCGAGACCCGCCTCCTTCATCTGGCGCAGTTCCTTCTTCATCTCGGAGACCTCGTCCCGCAGCCGGGCGGCGACCTCGAACTGGAGGTCTGCCGCGGCGGCGCGCATCCGCTCGGTCATCGCCTCGATCTGCTCGGCGAGGTCGGCGGCCGGCGTGTCCGTGGGGACGGTGTCCTTGGCCCTGCCCTTGGCCGCCTTGGTGGACTTGGCGCCCTTGAGGGCCTTGTCGCCGAGCGAGGGCACCGGCGCCTTGGTGCCGCGGCCGTCCTTCTTCGCGCGGTAGCCGCTGCCGAGGAGCTGTTCGGTGTCGACCTCCTCGCGCGCGATCTGGGCGACGATGTCGTTGATCTTCTTGCGCAGCGGCTGCGGGTCGATGCCGTTCGCCGTGTTGTAGGCGACCTGCTTCTCCCGGCGCCGGTTGGTCTCCTCGATGGCGCGCTCCATCGCAGGGGTGATCCGGTCGGCGTACATGTGGACCTGTCCGGAGACGTTGCGCGCGGCGCGGCCGATGGTCTGGATCAGGGAGGTGCCCGAGCGCAGGAAGCCCTCCTTGTCGGCGTCGAGGATCGCCACGAGGGAGACCTCGGGCAGGTCGAGGCCCTCGCGCAGGAGGTTGATGCCGACCAGGACGTCGAACTCGCCGGCGCGCAGTTCACGCAGCAGCTCGATCCGGCGCAGGGTGTCGACGTCGCTGTGCAGGTAGCGGACGTGGATGCCGAGTTCGAGGAAGTAGTCCGTGAGGTCCTCGGCCATCTTCTTGGTGAGGGTCGTGACCAGGACGCGTTCGTCCTTCTCGACGCGGCCGCGGATCTCGTGCACCAGGTCGTCGATCTGGCCCTCGGTGGGCTTGACGACGACCTCGGGGTCGATGAGGCCGGTGGGGCGGATGATCTGCTCGACGGCGCCGTCCGCGCGCGAGAGCTCGTACTTGCCGGGGGTCGCCGACAGGTAGACCGTCTGCCCGATGCGCTCCTGGAACTCCTCCCACTTCAGGGGGCGGTTGTCGAGCGCCGAGGGGAGGCGGAAGCCGTGGTCGACGAGGGTGCGCTTGCGGGAGGCGTCGCCCTCGTACATCGCGCCGATCTGCGGGACCGTGTTGTGCGACTCGTCGATGACGAGCAGGAAGTCGTCCGGGAAGTAGTCCAGGAGGGTGTTGGGCGGGGAGCCCGGTTCGCGGCCGTCGAAGTGCATCGAGTAGTTCTCGACGCCGGAGCAGGAGCCGATCTGGCGGAGCATCTCCAGGTCGTAGGTCGTGCGCATGCGCAGGCGCTGGGCCTCCAGGAGCTTGCCCTGCTTCTCCAGTTCGGCGAGGCGCTCGCCGAGTTCCTTCTCGATGTCGTTGGCGGCGCGCTCCAGGCGCTCGGGGCCCGCGACGTAGTGGGTGGCCGGGAAGACGTGGAGCTGCTGGTCGTCGCTGATGATCTCGCCGGTCAGCGGGTGGAGCGTGGAGAGTGCCTCGATCTCGTCGCCGAACATCTCGATGCGGACGGCCAGTTCCTCGTAGACCGGGAAGATCTCGATGGTGTCGCCGCGCACCCGGAACGTCCCGCGCGTGAAGGCGAGGTCGTTGCGCGTGTACTGGATGTCGACGAAGCGGCGCAGCAGGTCGTCCCGGTCGATCTCCTCCCCGACCTTCAGACGGACCATGCGGTCCACGTACTCCTGCGGGGTGCCGAGGCCGTAGATGCACGAGACGGAGGCGACCACGACGACGTCCCTGCGGGTGAGCAGCGAGTTCGTCGCGGAGTGGCGCAGGCGCTCGACCTCCTCGTTGATCGAGGAGTCCTTCTCGATGTAGGTGTCCGACTGGGGGACGTACGCCTCGGGCTGGTAGTAGTCGTAGTACGAGACGAAGTACTCGACCGCGTTGTTCGGGAGCAGTTCGCGGAACTCGTTCGCCAACTGGGCGGCCAGGGTCTTGTTCGGCGCCATGACGAGCGTGGGGCGCTGGAGCTTCTCGATCATCCACGCGGTGGTGGCGGACTTGCCGGTGCCGGTCGCGCCGAGGAGGACGACGTCCTTCTCACCGGCCTCGATGCGCTGGGCCAGCTCGGCGATGGCCGCCGGCTGGTCGCCGCTGGGCTGGTAGGGGCTGACGACCTCGAAGGGCGCCACCGTACGTTCGATGCTGGAAACGGGCCGCATGCCACCCACCGTACGACCCCCCACTGACAACGGGGTCCCATCAGGGGTTTTACGGGTCAGCGGTTCTGCGGGGCGCGGACTTCCTGGCGGGCGGTGCGGCGGCGGGCGCGCACGCTCGGGCGGCGGCCGGTGTGGTGTCCGGCCGGGTGGGCGGGGACGCCGGGCTTGTGCTCGACGGGGGGTACGGCGGGTCTGCCCATGACCATCAGGGGGTCGAAGACGACGACGACCGCGGCGAGCGCCAGGAACGCGAGGGGGCCGATCAGCATGGGGGCGAGGAGGGAGGCGGGCGAGTCGCCGGAGGTGGTGTCACCGGAGTGCACGTGGACGCTGAGGGCGGCCATGCCGGTGTAGTGCATGCCGGTGACGGCGAGGCCCATGACGAGGCTCGCGCCCACGCTCCACAGGAAGCCTCTGACCTGTCCGGCGGCCCACAGGGCGGCGGTCGCGGCCCCCATGGCGATCGCGACGGACGTCGCGACGGTGAGCGTGTTGTACTCCAGCCTGCCGTTGAGCTGCATGCCGGCCATGCCCAGGTAGTGCATGGAGGCGATGCCGAGGCCGGTGATCGTCCCTCCGGTGAACAGGGCGGTTCCCGACGCCCCCTTGTAGCCGACGATGAAGATCCCGATGCCGACCATGAGGATCGCGACGCCGAGGCTCGCGTACGTGAGGGGCTTGTCGTACCGGATGGGTGCGCCCTGGACGGTGAATCCCATCATGGCGACGAAGTGCATCGTCCAGATGCCGGAGCCGATCGCCGCCGCGCCGAGGGCGAGCCAGCCGGGGCGCCAGGAGTGGGAGACGAGCAGGGCTCTGGTCGTACAGCGCAGACCGAGGGCGCCACCGAGGCAGGCCATGAAGTAGGCCACCAGAGGGGTGACGAGTCCGTAGCTGAATCCGTCGACCGTGCCTTGCATGCGGGGTTGCCCTTCCGCCCTGTTGATGATTTTCCCTGGAATGCGCCCCTTCCCAGGACCGCCGAGCGGTCAGGGTTGACGCAGAGAGTATGACCCCCACCGGAATGGTCGAACGATTTTCCGGCAAAGAAACACGCCCTTGCCCCACTTGTGCGCCTGGGGTGAGCGCGTGTGGCTGTCTCCATTCATTCTGTGGCCATCCGCGGTCTCCTCCCGCGCCGCCCCTGTGATGTCACAGTGAATCCCTACGTGATCACAGGAAGCGAGGAGTCGTCATGCACGCGCGCGTAGCCGCCGTTACCTCCACCGCTCTTCTGGGAGCCGCCGCGGTTCTCCTGGCGCAGGCCCCCGAGGCGAGCGCGGCAGCCCGTCCCGCACCCGTCGTCGTGGCCCACCGGGGCGCCTCCGCGCAGGCGCCCGAGAACACGCTCGCCGCCGTCGACAAAGCGGCCGAAATGGATGTCGCCTGGGTCGAGAACGACGTCCAGCGGACAAAGGACGGCGAACTCGTGGTGATCCACGACGACACGCTGCGGCGCACCACCAATGCGGCGAAGATCTTTCCGGACCGGGCCCCGTGGAAAGTGAAGGACTTCACCGCCGCGGAGATCGCCCAGCTCGACGCGGGGAGCTGGTTCGGGCCCGCGTTCGCGGGTGAGCGGGTGCCCACGCTCAAGCAGTTCGTGAACCGCCTCGACACCCACCGGCAGAAACTCCTCCTGGAGATCAAGAATCCCCAGCTCTATCCCGGTATCGAGCAGCAGATCATCAAGGTGCTCGGCAACGAGGGGTGGCTCAGCCCCTGGCATCTGAACAGCCGTCTGATCGTGCAGAGCTTCGACGCCGCGAGCCTCCGTACGGTGCACGGCCTCAGGCCGGCCGTCCGCACCGGGTTCCTCGGTACGCCCGCCGTGGCCGATCTGCCGTCCTACGCGCGGTTCGCCGATCTGATCAATCCCTCGCACACCACGGTCACGAGTGACTACGTCGCCGCCGTGCACGCGCTGCGGGGGCCGCACCACCGGCGGCTCCAGATGTACGTCTGGACGGTCGACGACGCCGTCAACGCGCGCAAGGTGGCCGGGTTCGGGGTGGACGGCATCATCACGAACAAGCCGGACGTGGTGCGGGACGCCCTGTCCTGGGGGTGAGGGGGCGTTGTCAGTGGTGCGCCGTACCGTGGGGGCATGAGCGGTGACGGGGAGTTCGGGCAGCGGGTCGTGTGGACCGTCGTGGACAGCGGGATCGGTCCGCTGCTCCTGGCGGCGACCGGCGAGGGGCTGGTGAACGTCGTGTTCCACGCGACGGACGCGGTGCGGGAGCGGGCGCTGGAGCGGCTCGGGGAGCGGCTGGGGGCGGTCCCGGTGGAGGCGCCCGGCTCGCCCGTGCTGGCCGAGGCGGTCCGGCAGGTCGAGGAGTACTTCGCCGGCCGCCGCCGGGACTTCGCGCTGCCGCTGGACTGGTCGCTGATCTCCGGCTTCAACCGGCGGGTCCTGCGCGAGCTGGCGGCCGGGGTGCCGTACGGCGCGGTCGTCGGGTACGGCGACCTCGCGCGGCGCGTGGGGCAGCCGGAGGCCGCGCAGGCGGTGGGAGCGGCGATGGGCTCCAACCCGCTGCCGGTGGTGGTGCCCTGTCACCGGGTCGTGGAGCGCGACGGCGGGATCGGCGGGTTCGGGGGCGGGCTGGAGACCAAGCGGCGGCTGCTGGCCCTGGAGGGGGTGCTGCCGGAGCCGCTGTTCTGACCGGCGCGGGCGGCCCGTCAGTCGTAGTGCCGGGCCTCCACCACGTTCCCGTCGGGGTCGCGGAAGTAGAAGCTGCGCGGGGCCTTGCCGCGGGCCCCGAAGGAGCCGTGGGCGACGGAGGAGACGGGGACGGCGAGGGATTCCAGGCGGGCGCGGAGGGCGTCGTAGGCGGGGGCGGGGAGGGCCAGGCAGAGGTGGTTGACGGGGTGGCCCGCGCTGGCGGCGGAGTCGGGAAGCATGCGCATCTGAGGCGCCATGGTGAGGGGCATGAGGTCGAGGAGGGTGTCGTCGTTGACCCGTACGGACGGGAAGGGGGCCTCGCCCGCGGTGAACTCGGGGAGTCGTACGGGTTCGAGGCCCACCGTGCGCGCGTAGAAGCCCGCGGCGGCGACGGGGTCGCGTACCCAGAGCACGACGTGGTCGAGACGTGCGGAGTTGTCCGTCATGCGTCCAAGGCTGGTGGTGTCTCCCACAGGCCGCAAGGGTTTGACCGGCCAGGAGGGTCGCCAGAGATGAGAGGAGAGCGACCGACAGGAGGCGGGCCCATGGTGCTGGTGGTGTCGGAAGAGGTACGGGACGCGCTCGCGGCGGGCCGGCCCGTCGTGGCGCTGGAGTCGACGATCATCGCGCACGGGCTGCCCCGGCCGCGCAACCTCCAGGTGGCGCGCGAGCTGGAGGACGTCGTCCGCGCGCAGGGCGCCGTACCGGCGACCGTCGCCGTGCTGGACGGGCAGCCGCGCGTGGGGCTCGACAAGGAGCAGTTGGAGCGGATCGCCAACAGCGACGGCATCCGCAAGCTGGGCCATCGGGACCTGCCGCTCGCGGTGGCCACCGGGGCGAGCGGGGCGACGACCGTCTCGGCGACCGCGCAGCTCGCCGCGCTGGCCGGGGTGCGGGTGTTCGCGACCGGCGGGCTCGGGGGCGTGCACCGGGAGTGGACCCTCACCCAGGACGAGTCGGCCGACCTCGGGCTGCTGGCGCGCACGCGGATCACCGTGGTGTGCGCGGGCGTCAAGTCCATCCTGGACGTGCCCGCGACGCTCCAGCGCCTGGAGACGCTCGGCGTGGCCGTCGCCGGGTACGGCACCGACCGCTTCCCCGGCTTCTACCTGTCCGACTCGGGGCACCCCGTCGAGTGGACGCTCCGTACGCCCGGCGAGGTCGCCGGGGTGATGCGGGCCCAGGATCTCCTCGACGGGCCGGGGTCCGCCCTGATCGTCGCCAACCCCGTCCCCAGGGACCAGCAGTTGGAACCGGCCCTCCACGCGCGCGTGCTCGCCGACGCCCTCGGCGCCTGCGAGGCGGAGAACATCACCGGCCAGGCCGTCACGCCCTTCCTCCTCGACTACCTCGTCCGCCACACCGACGGGGCGTCCCTGGAAGCCAACCTGGCGGCCGTACGCGGCAACGTACGGCTCGCGGGACGCATCGCGGCGGCCTGGGCGGGGGATTGAGGGGGCGGGCTTCGGGCGCCGGTGTGTCCGGGGGCCACGGCGGGCTGCTGGTCGTCGGGGACGTCGTCACCGACGTGGTCGCGCGGTACCGGGGACCGCTGGCCGTGGGGACCGACACGGCGGCCGTCGTACGGCGGCTGCCGGGCGGGGCGGGGGCCAATGTGGCGTGCTGGGCGGCCTCCTGGGGAGGCGGGGACGTGCGGCTGCTGGGGCGGGTGGGGGTGGCGGAGGCGGCCTGGCACGAGCGGGAGTTGGTGGCGTGCGGGGTACGGCCGCACCTGGTCGTCGATCCGGACGCGCCGACCGGGACGGTGATCTGCCTCGTCGACTCGGGGGCGGCGGCCGAGCGGACGTTCCTCACGGACAGCGGCGCGGCGTTGCGGCTGGACGCCGGGGACTGGTCGGAGGGGCTGCTCGACGGTGTCGTACGGATGCATCTGTCGGGTTATCTGCTCTTCTCGTCCGGCGGGCGTGAGCTGGTCCGGGTCGCTCTCGCGTCCGCACGCGCGCGAGGTGTGCCGGTGAGCGTCGATCCCGCGTCGGCGGGGTTCCTCGCGGAGCTGGGCGTCGAACGGTTCCTGGAACTCGTGGACGGCGTCGACGTGCTGCTCCCGAGCCGCGACGAGGCGTGCCTCCTCACCGGCCTGCCGGACACGGCCGACGCCGCGGTCAAGCTCAGTCGCCACTTCCCCCTCGTCATCGCCAAGGACGGCCCGCACGGCGCCCTCGTGGCCCGCGCCGGCACCCTCCTCGCGCACGTCCCCGCCGTCCCCGCACAGCCCCGCGACACCACCGGCGCGGGCGACGCCTTCACCGGCGCCTTCCTCGCGGCCCTGCTCACCGGCGCCCCGCCGGAAGCCGCCGCGGCAGAGGGCTGCCGGGCCGGCGCACGCGCGGTGGAGGTGGTGGGGGCCCGGCCGGCGGGGCGATAGGGGAACGTTCCGGTACCCGCCTACCCCTTCCTCCCCCACGCCGAGATCATCGGTGCCGTGGCCAGGTCCATCTGTCCTGACGCCACGTTCGCGAGGTGGCGGTCGATCTCCTCGTCCGTCGCGAGGCCCGCGGCGAGGAGTTCCGGGCGCAGGTGGCGGATCGTGGCGGATTCGAGGGTGGCGCAGGCGGGGGAGGCGACGGGGAAGTACGCGTCGGCCTCGACGCGGTGCAGGCCGGCCTCGCGCAGGAGGCGGGGCAGACGGCGGCCGTAGGCGAGGTCGGCGCCGCGGTCCGCGAGGAGGGTGCGGAAGGCGTTGCGCAGGCGGTTGGCCAACTGCTGCGCGGGGCCGTGCTCGTCGGGGCACAGGAGCGGCTGGAGGGCGGGGTCGGCATCCTCGATCAGGAGCCGTCCGCCGGGGCGCAGGGCCTTGATCATGGAGCGCAACGCCCGTTCGCGGTCGGGGACATGGACGAGTACGAGCCTGGCGTGGACGAGGTCGAAGCCCTCCCCCGGCGGCTCCTGTACGCCGACGTCGTGGACGCGGACCTCGATGGGCGGGCGCGCGGCGCGCGCGAGGTGGGTGGTGTCGATGTCGGTGGCGAGGACCCGGCCGGTGGGTCCGACCTTCTTGGCGATCCAGGAGGCGACGGAGGTGCCGCCCGCGCCGACCTCCCAGCAGCGCCAGCCGGGTCCGATGCCGAGCGCTTCGAGGTGGCGGAAGGTGGTGGGGTCGAAGAGCGTGGCGAAGGCGTCGAAGCGTTCTGCGGCCTCGGCCCGCCGGTTGTCGAGGAGATACCCGTCGGTTCGCGTCATGATCGGATCATCCCATTTACCCTGGTTCCCGGAGGGGGTCGACGCGGCCGGAAATCCGCTCCCCGCATGGCTTCCGGTGCCGGGGGAAGAGAGTTGTCCACAGGCGGGCCGGAAGCGGAATCGGAGTTGTCCACAGGCTTACCCGACCCTTGCGCCGACCTGGCACACTGGCCAGCCAGACGCGGGAAACGCGGTGTACGGGGAGCCGGCGAGGAGATCCACATGACCATGGCGGGGAATCTGCGGAAGGTCACCGGCCTGGGCAGGGTCGGCGGTCTGCGCCGGGTGGCCCGGCTGGCGCGGCGGCGCGCGAAGGTCGATCTCAGCCATCCCGCGCGCTCGCCGCTGGGCTCCTCGGTGGTGAACTGCGTGACGTACCTGGACGGTGTGCGGGCCCCGTCCGGCGCGGATCTGGTGGAGACCGTGGAGCGGGTCCGCAAGAAGGGCCACGGCTTCGTCTGGCTGGGGCTGCACGAGCCGACGAACGCGGAGTTCGCGGGCATCGCCGAGCTGTTCGACCTGCACCCGCTGGCGGTCGAGGACGCGGTGGAGGCGCACCAGCGCCCGAAGGTGGAGCGGTACGGCGAGACGCTGTTCGCGGTCTTCAAGACGGTCTGCTACGTGGAGCACGAGCAGTTGACGGCGACCAGCGAGGTCGTCAACACCGGCGAGATCATGGTGTTCGCCGGCCCGGACTTCGTGATCACCGTCCGGCACGGCCGGCACGGCTCGCTGGGCCCGCTGCGCGAGGAGCTGGAGTCCGACCCCGTCCAGCTCGCCAAGGGCCCCGCCGCGGTGCTGCACGCGGTCGCGGACCACGTGGTGGACGACTATCTGCACGTCACGGACGCGTTGCAGGCCGACATCGACCAGGTGGAGACGGACGTCTTCGCGGCGGACGGCGCCCGGGCCGATCCGGGCCGGATCTACCAGCTCAAGCGTGAACTGCTGGAGCTGAAGCGGGCGGTGGTGCCGCTGGGCCGTCCGCTGCTGGACCTCGCGGACCGTCCGGCGCGGGTGGTCGACCCGGAGATACAGGCGTACTTCCGGGACGTCTCGGACCACCTCCAGCGCGCCACCGAGCAGATCGCCGCCTTCGACGAACTGCTGAACTCGATCCTCCAGGCTCATCTGGCGCAGGTGACGGTCGCGCAGAACGAGGACATGCGGAAGATCACGGCGTGGGCCGCGGTGATCGCGGTGCCGACGATGGTGTGCGGGATCTACGGCATGAACTTCGACCACATGCCGGAGCTGCGCTGGAGGTTCGGGTACCCGCTGGTGCTGGGGGTGATCGTCACGGCGTGTCTGTCGCTGTACCGGGGCTTCCGGCGCAACGGCTGGCTGTGAGGACGGCCGGCCGGTGCGCCGGAGGCACGGTGCGGTTCAGCCGCGGGCGTAGACGCTCTCGGCCCAGGAGGCGATCTGGCTCTCGGTGAGGTGCTGGGCGAGGTCGGCCTCGCTGATCATGCCGACGAGGCGCTTGTTCTCGATCACGGGGAGCCGGCGGATCCGGTGCCCCTGCATCTCTTCGAGCACCTCGCTGACGTCCGCCCCGGCGTCGATCCAGCGGGGTGTGCCCTGGGCCATCTGGCCGGCGGTCACCTGGGCGGGGTCGTGCCCCATGGCGACGCAGCCGACGACGATGTCGCGGTCCGTGAGGATGCCGCAGAGCCGGTCGTCCGCGTCGCTGATGGGCAGCGCTCCGACGTCGAGGTCGCGCATCAGCTGGGCGGCACGGTCGAGGGTCTCGTGCTCGGGGATCCACTGGGCGCCCCGGTGCATGATGTCTCCGGCGGTGGTCATGGACAGCCTCCCTGGCCGGACGGCCGGCACGGCGCGGACGCGCCGCTGTCCCGGCGCCCTACATTCTCGCCGCGCGCCGGGCGGGCCGCATGTCCGCGCGGCGGGTGCCCGGCGCCGGGCAGGTCAGGGCAGGTCAGGCGCATCGGAGGAGCGCCTCAGGCCGAGAACCCCACGACCTTCTCCGGGACGACCCGGATGACCACCCTGCCCTCGTCCTCCTTCTCGGCGGGCGGGTCGATGCCGAGGTATTTGTGCGCGAGGTCGCGCGGGAGCCGCTTCTCGGGGTCCGGGAGAATCTCGGCCCGGCCCCGGATCTCGACCGAGCTGTAGGGGTTCGCGAGGTCGAAGACCGTGATGCTGATGCGCGGGTCACGGCGCAGGTTGCGCACCTTCTGCCGGTTGTCCACGGAGGTCAGCAGGACGAAGTCGCCGTCGCGCTTCATCCAGACCACGGAGTTGTGCGGGGCGCCGTCGGCGCCGAGGGTCGCCACGGACGCGAAGTTCTTGCCGTCGAGGAGGGCGCGGACGGAGTCGTCGAAGGAGATCGTCATGCCGCCACCCTAGTTACATGCACGTGCATATAAAAGAGCTTCGGCCGACTCTCCCCCGCCTGTTCGCTCTCAGCCGTTCCACGCGGGGTGGCGGGGGTCGTCCGCACGCACCAGGACGTCCGCGCCCGACGCCGGGTCGGTCTCCCGCTCGTACCGCTCGAAGGCGGGCAGCGTCCACTGCTCACCCTCGGGGGTGCGGCGGCGCAGGGAGCCCGGCGAGAGGCGGACATGGACGCTGAGGTCGAAGGGGAACCAGTGCCGCAGCAGAAGCGGGCCATGGAGCAACAGGAGTCCGCCGGGCGGGAGTTCGACGTACGGGCTGCGGGTCGCGCGGTCGGTCGCCGGGTCCCACAGGTCGGGCAGGATCCGGCCGGTGCCGCCGGGTTCGAGGGGGCCGAAGACCTCCCGCCACAGCGCGCGGGTGTCGAACCAGCCGTCGTAGTAGGCGTCCACGTCGTGGTGCCCGTACTCGAAGCGGAGGGAGGCGGGCCGCAGGAAGCCGTGCGTGTCGACGACACGGGAGGGCCGGCCACGCGCCCTCAGCCCCTCCGCGACCCGCGCCGCGAGGTCTCCCGGGCGGGCCGCCGGGGCACCGTCGAAGGCGATGCGCGGCCAGGGGCTGCCGTCTGTCGGTTCCAGATCGAACAGTCGCTCCGCCAGGAGGTCGGCGAGCCGGTCCCAAGTGATCGCTTCTAGTCGCACAGAGGTCATGATGCGTCAGAGGCGGTCGGCGACGGGCTCCGGGGCGGAGACGGCCGTCCGGCCGTGGCCGCGCTCGCCGCGGCGCGTGTCGCCGATCCTGTCCGGGGCATCACTTGTGGTGACGGTGCAGGTGGGGCAGGATCTCGGCGGCAGACGGGGGGTTGACGTTCATGGTGGACGGGCCGTACGCGGCGATGGCGGTCGCCGGGGTGTTGGTGACCGGTGTCATGGCGGGCGTGTTCGCGGCGTTCTCGGTGCTGGTCATGCGGGGACTGCGGGCGCTGCCGGCGGCGCAGGGGGTGGCCGCGATGAACGCGATCAACAGGGCGGCGCTGACCTCGGGGTTCATGTGGCTGTTCCTCGGCGCGGCGGTGGTGTGCGCGGTGGTCGCGGTGGTGACGTTCGTGCTGTGGCCGACCGCCGGGCGGGTCGAGTTGCTGCTGGGCAGCGGGCTGTACCTGGTGGGGGCGTTCGGGGTGACCGTGACGGCGAACGTGCCGCGCAACGAGAAGCTGCGCGGGCTCGGCGCGGAGTCGGCGGAGGGGCTCGCCTACTGGCCCGCCTACCTGCGGGAGTGGACGTTGTGGAACCACGTCAGGACGGTCGCCTCGGGCGCGGCGGCCCTGTCGTACGTCCTGGCGTTGGCCTGAGCTTTACGCTCTGCGCGAGCGTCGGGGGCGTCGTATCGTGGCGGAAAGGTGCCGTCGTACGGCGCCCGCACGCGCAAGCCCCCGAGGAATTCAGCCATGGCGGACCCCAAGGGATTCATGCGCACCCCCCGTCAGGACTGGCCGCGCAGGCCCGTCGCGGAGCGGGTGCGGGACTGGGACGAGGTGTACGTGCCCGGGGCGCTGCTGCCCGTCGTGAGCGCGCAGGCCGACCGGTGCATGGACTGCGGGATCCCGTTCTGCCACGACGCCTGTCCGCTCGGGAACCTGATCCCGGAGTGGAACGACCTGGTGTCCCGCGCGGACTGGCGGGCCGCGAGCGAGCGGCTGCACGCGACGAACAACTTCCCCGAGTTCACCGGCCGGCTGTGCCCGGCGCCGTGCGAGGCGGGGTGCGTGCTCGCGATCGACCAGCCCGCCGTGACCATCAAGAACGTCGAGTGCGCGATCGCCGACCGGGCCTGGGAGGAGGGGCTCGTGGCGCCCCGGCCGCCCGACCGGCTCTCCGGGCGGACGGTCGCGGTCATCGGCTCCGGACCCGCCGGACTCGCCGCCGCGCAGCAGTTGACGCGAGCCGGTCACACCGTCGTCGTGTACGAGAAGGACGACCGGCTCGGCGGACTCATGCGGTACGGCATCCCCGAGTTCAAGATGGAGAAGCGCCACCTGGAGCGCCGTATCGATCAGATGCGGGCCGAAGGGACGAAGTTCCGGACATCCGTGGTCGTCGGGCGGGACGTGGAGGCGGCTCGGCTGCGGGCGCGGTACGACGCGGTGGTGATCGCCACGGGGGCTTCGGCGTGGCGGGAACTTTCGGTGCCGGGCCGGAAGTTGGAGGGGATACATCAGGCCATGGAGTATCTGCCGCCGGCCAACCGGGTGTGCGAGGGGGAGCCGGAGGTCTCCCCGCTGTCGGCCGCCGGCAGACAGGTGGTGATCGTGGGCGGAGGTGACACAGGGGCGGACTGCCTGGGGACGGCGGTGCGGCAAGGGGCCGCGTCCGTCACGCAGTTGGACATCTACGGCCGGCCGGGGGACGACCGGGACGCGGACGCCGACCCGTGGCCGACGTACCCGAGGGTCTACCGGCTCTCCGCCGCGCACGAGGAGGCGGGCGAACTCGGTACGGCGCCCGCGGCGGACGCCGACGCGCGGCTCTTCGCGGCGTCCACGCTCCGCTTCACCGGCGACGGACAGGGCCGGGTCGCCGCCCTGCACCTCGTCGAGGTCGACGCACACCGCCGCCCGGTGACCGGCGCGTCCCGCGCCCTCCCCGCCGACCTCGTCCTCCTCGCCCTCGGCTTCTCCGGTCCCGACGTCTCGGACGGCCTGCTCGACCAGCTCGGCGTCACCCTCGCGCCGCGCGGCACGATCGCCCGCGGGCGCGACTTCTCGACGACCGCCCCCGGTGTCTTCGCCGCCGGGGACGCCGCGCGCGGGCAGTCCCTGATCGTGTGGGCCATCGCGGAGGGCCGGTCGGTGGCGGCATCCGTCGACCGCTATCTGACGGGCGCCTCGACCCTGCCGGCCCCGATCGGCCCGGACGACCGGCCGAGGGCCGTGTGAGGGGGGCCGTTCCCCGTGCCGGAGCCGGGCGCGGCCTCCCGTGGCGCGTTCAGCGTTCGTCCGTGCCCGCCACCTTGCCCGTCGCCAGGGCCACCCGGTTCCAGGTGTTGATCGTGCAGATCAGGCCGATCAGCTGGGCCAGTTGCGTGTCGTCGAAGTGGGTCGCGGCCTCGGCGTAGACCTCGTCGGGGACACCGCCCCGGGGGAGGGTGAGGGCCTCGGTGAGGGCCAGGGCCGCGCGCTCCTTCGGGGTGTAGAAGTGGCGGGCCTCGCGCCAGAGGGGGACGAGGTGGAGGCGGTCCTCGTTCTCGCCGGCCTTGCGGGCGTCGTTGGTGTGCATGTGGAGGCAGTAGGCGCAGCCGTTGAGGTGCGAGGCGCGGATCTGGACGAGTTCGACGAGGGCCGGGTCGAGTCCCTCGCGGGCGGCCATGCCGAGGGCGACGACGGCGCGGAAGGTCTTGCGGGAGGCGGTGGCGAAGTCGAGGCGGGTGCGGCCGGCCTCGGCGGCGGCGATACCGGAGTCGATGTCGGTGGCGGTGAGGGCGTCCGGCGTGTTCGTGTGCGTCGTCATGCCTCGAATCTAGGCTCCGTAAAGCCCCTCTGTAGGGTGCATTTCCATGGCGAGTTCATGGGTCAATTCCGCTGAGCGCATCGGCTCCGACCTGCACCTCGACGTGTCCGGGCCGGGTGGCCGCCGAGCCGCGCTCACGGGCGCGCTGCGGGACGCCGTACGCAGTGGCCGGCTCGCGCCGGGGACCCGGCTGCCGCCGTACCGTTCGCTGGCCGCCGACCTCGGGGTGGCCCGCAACACGGTGGCGGACGCGTACGGCGAACTCGTCGCCGAGGGCTGGCTGACGGCGCGGCAGGGGTCCGGCACGCGCGTGGCGGACCGTACGGAGCCCTTGCGACACGCCGGGAGACCGGCGGTCAGCGACCCTCCACGCGCGCGAGGACCGCGGTACGACCTGCGGCCGGGCGCCCCGGACGCCTCGTCGTTCCCGCGCGCGGCCTGGCTGGCGTCCTACCGGCGGGCCCTGCACAGCGCGCCGAGCGAGGCGTTGGGGCCCGGGGACCCGGCGGGGCGGCGGGAGCTGCGGGAGGCGCTGACCGAGTTCCTGGCACGCGCGCGCGGGGTGCGCACCGAACCGGACCGGATCGTGGTCTGCGCCGGTTTCGCGCACGCCCTGCGGCTGCTGTTCGGCGCGGGCGGGGTGCTGCGCGGTCCGGTGGGCGTCGAGTCGTACGGGCTGGCGTTCCACCGGGACCTGCTGGCGGACGCGGGCGTACGGACCGTGCCGCTGCCCCTGGACGAGCACGGCGCGCGCGTCGACCCGCTGGGGCGGGAGCGGGCCGTGCTGCTGACCCCGGCCCACCAGTTCCCGACCGGCGGCCCGCTGCACCCGGAGCGCCGGGCCGCGGTGGTCGACTGGGCACGCGCGCGCGGGTCGATCGTCGTGGAGGACGACTACGACGGCGAGTTCCGCTACGACCGCCGTCCCGTCGGCGCCCTCCAGGGGCTCGATCCGGAGCGGGTCGTCTACGTCGGCTCGGTCAGCAAGAGCCTGTCGCCGGCCCTGCGGCTGGGCTGGATGGTCCTGCCGGACCACCTCGTCGACGCCGTACGCGCGGTCAAGGGCGAGCGGGAGACCTGGTCGGGCGTCCCCGATCAGCTGGGGCTCGCCGACTTCGTCGGGTCGGGGGCGTACGACCGTCATGTGCGCCGGATGCGGCAGCGGTACCGGGGGCGCCGGGACCGGCTCGTCGCGGCGCTGGCCGAGCGGGCGCCGCACATCCGGGTGAGCGGGGTCGCGGCCGGACTGCACGCGGTGCTGCGGCTGCCGCCCGGCACGGAGCGGGCGACCGTCGAGGCGGCGTCCGCGCGCGGGGTCGCGCTGGAGGGGCTCGCCGCGTTCCGGCATCCGGCGGCGCAGGGGGCGCAGGGGGACGGGCTCGTCGTCGGGTACGGCACTCCGTCCGAGCACGCGTACGAGGGGGCACTCCAGGCCCTGTGCGGCGTACTCCCGGCGCAGTAGCCCCGGCCGCGGTGTCTCCTGCCGGTGGACGAGATCAGGGCCCTGGAGGCCGGAAAACGGTCGTGGACCGGCGGGAATGCCGTGACCGGTGGGATCCTGGGAGGAGGAGGCGTGCCGGGGGCCGAGGCCGGTTCGCGGAGCGCCCCCATCCTTCGTTCCGCCGTCAGGCGTAGGGCCACCCCGCGCGTCCCCCCTGTTGGCGGCCGGTCCTGGAGGGTGTTGTTCGATGACGACGCTCTACGAACGTCAGGGGGACGGTGCCCGGGGCGACCTCTCCCCCGGTGCGTCCTCTGCCGCCGGCCCGTTCGCGCCGGACGGGCACCCCACGCACGCGGTCCGGCTGGATCAGGCGGCCGCCACGCTTGCGCAGCTCGCCGGGTCGAAGGCGGCGCATCTCGCGCGGGCGGCCCGGGCGGGGTTGCCCGTGCTGCCGGGGTTCGTGATTCCTCATCGGGTGTGGGATGCGTCCGGCGGGGGTGCGGGGGCCGGTGCGGCTGTCATATTTTCTGACGATTCGCGGCATTCTCAAGGCTTTGTGGCTTCTGACGAAATTCGCCGGGCTTGGCGGGAACTGTCGCAGGACGGGAGCCGTTCTCTGGTCGTACGGTCCTCCTCGCCGCAGGAGGACACCGAGGAGTCGTCGCTGGCGGGCCAGTTCACGTCCGTGCTCGACGTACGGGGGTGGGACGGCTTCCGTACGGCGGTGCGGGCGGTGCTGGACTCGGCGCGGCGGCCGGACGGGACGGCGGTCCCCATGGCGGTACTGGTGCAGCCGATGCTGACGGCGCGGGTCGGCGGGGTGATGTTCGGCGCGGACCCCGTCGAGGGGCGTCGCGACCGGATGCTGGTGAGCGCGGTGCGCGGCGGGCCGGACAGTCTGGTCAGCGGTGAGCGGGCCGGCGTCGACCACTGGCTGAGCAGGCGCGGGCGGCTGCTGCGCACCGAGCCGGCCGACGGGGAGGCGCCGCTGACGCGGGGCGAGCTGGTCCGGCTGGCGCGGCTCGCCCGGCGGGTGCGGAGGGTGTTCGGCGGGCCGCAGGACGTCGAGTTCGGGTTCGACGCGCAGGGGCGGCTGTGGCTCTTCCAGAGCCGGCCGATCACCGCGATGGCCGTCCGGCCCGCGCGCGGGGCCCGGCTCCTCGGGCCCGGTCCGGTCGCCGAGACCCTGCCGGACCAGCTGCTGCCGCTGGAGGAGGACCTCTGGGTGACGCCCATGTCCCGCGGACTCGCCGCCGCGCTCGACATCGGCGGCAGCGCGCCGCGGCGGGTGCTGGCGCGGGTGCCGGTGGTGAGGACCGTCGGCGGGCGTGCCGCGGCCGACCTCCGCCTCCTCGGCGCGGTCCCGCCCCGGCACCGGTGGCTGTCGCTCCTCAACCCGGCGCCGGGTGCCCGGCGGCTCGGCGCGGCCTGGCGCGTGGGGCGCCTCGGCGGAGCCCTGCCGGGCCTCGCGACCGACCTGCTGGCCGACGTCGACCGCCGCCTGTCGGAGATACCCCCGCTCGCCGCCCTGACCGGCCCCGAACTGGTCGCCGAGCTGCGGTGGGCCAGGGCGGTCCTGGTCTCCCTGCACGCGCAGGAGTCCCTCGCCGGAGCCCTGCTGTCCACGCCGGACCAGACGGAGACAGCCGCGGGGGCGGCGCTCGCGGCTCTGGCGGAGGGGCGGGCGCGCGGGGAGTCCGCGGCGAGAACTCTGGCGCGCGAGCCGGTGGTGCTGGCTTTGGTGGCGCCGGGGTTGCGGGGGCGCTCGCCGGGGGTGGGAGAAGCGGCGGCGGGTGTTGTCGGGGGACGGTCCGGGGGTGTGGGGGCTTCGGGTGGCGTGCGGGTGCCTGTGCTGCCCGTTCGGGAGGCTCTGCGGTTGCGGGTGCGGTGGGTGCAGGAGTTGCAGGTCAGGCTGGTGCGGGAGGGGGCTCGGCGGGTGGGCGTCGGGGTCGAGGCGGTGGGGGTGCTGCGGTGGCGGGAGTTCGTGGGGGTCCTGGAGGGCGGGAGGTTGCCCGGGGATCTGGCCGGGCGGCTGCCGGTGGCGGCCAGCGCGCCGTTGCCGGACGTGTTCCGGCTGGCCGCGGACGGGCGCGCGGTCGCCGAGCGGGAGAGCGGCCGGGGAGGCGGTGGGCGCGGGGTGTCCGGCGGGCGGGCCCTGGGCACCGCGTGGGACGGAGCCGGTGCGCGGCCCGAGAGCGCCGTACTCGTCGTACGGACCCTCGATCCGGCGCTCGCACCGCTGCTGGCGGGGTTGACCGGGGTGGTCGCGCAGACCGGGAGTCCGCTGTCCCATCTCGCCGTACTGGCGCGGGAGTTCGGGGTGCCGGCGGTCGTGGGGGTGACCGACGCGGTACGGCGGTTCCCGCCGGGCACGCGGGTCGTGCTGGACGGGACGACCGGGGATGTGCGGGAGGGGGAGACGTGATGCGGACGGCTGAGGCGGAGGGGCGGTTGCCGGAGGGTGGTTGGGGGTGCGGTGGTGTTGGGGGCGGGCTGTGTGCGGGTGCGGGTGGTTCAGGCGCAGGCGTACCGCGTGCGGGCGTGGCGGACCCCGGAGGTGTGCGATGAGGCGGGTCGCTTATCTGTTCGGGGGTGCCGCGGCGGCGGGCGCGGCGGTGTATCTCGTCGTGTACCTGTACCGGTGGCAGTGGCAGCGGGCCGTCCTGTGCGGCGTGCTGCTGCTGGTCGTGGAGGTCATGCTGCTCGGGCTCGTGCTGCTGGGCCGGTTCGCGAAGCTGGAGGAGCGGATCCGGGACGGGGAGCGGCGGCAGGACGACGTGCTGGCGCGGCTGCGGGAGCGCGGTGGGGAGGTCCGGCGGTTCCGGTGGCTGGACGAGGCGGAGACGGGCGAGCGGACGCATGTCTTCGTGCCGGTGCTCATGGTGACCGGCGTGCTGCTGTCGGGCCTGGCGTGGGTGGTCCAGCGGATCGCGTCGGCGACGGTCCGCGGGCCCGCGGAGAAGCGGTTGGCCGGGCGTCTCGCCGTCCTCGCGGCACCTGATGCGGGGCCGACGGCATATGCGCCTGGCGCGGAGGAAGCCTCGTACGCGGCGGGCTCGGGGCACGGTGTGTACGCGTCCGACGGGGAGCGAGGGGCGTACGCAGTCGGCGCAGGGGCGGGGCCGTACGCGGTCGGCGCGGAGCGGGAGCCGCACCCGCCCAACGCGGGGACGTACGCGGCCGGCGCGGAGCGAGACGCGCATGCGGCCGGCACCGAGCCCGGGGCGTACGAGCCCGACGCCGAGCGGGACCCGTACGCGGCCGGCACCGGGCACGGCGTGGACGTCCCCGGCGGCGGGCGGGACTCGTACGCGCCCGCCGGCGCCGAGCAAGGCGTGTACGTCTCCGCCCACGGGCGCGTCTCGTACAGCCCCGTGCGGGAGACCTCGCCGCCGGTCGTCGACCTGGAGGATCTCCCGCCGCTCGGCGCGGGGCGCTCGCGCGCGCGGGCCGTGCGGTTCGGTGCCGTGACCGCTGTGGGAGGTCTGCTGCTCGGCGCGCTGGTCGTAGGGCTCGCCGACCTCACGCAGACCCGCGACGAGAAGGCGGACCAGAACGAGGCGACGTCGGTGCTGATGCGGGTCGACACGCGCGGGACGACGATGACGGCCCAGCGGCGCGCGCTGGCCGCGCGGCAGGTCTGGGAGGGGTGCCGGGACTCGACGTCGGTGCCGCTGGACCACGCGACGCTGGGGAGCCTCGGGGACGACCTGTTCGCCGGTGTCGTCCGCCCGGCGCTGTCCGAGCACGACCGGATGCGCCTGCGGGGCTGCCTGGAGGACGCGGCCTTGGACCGGACGCATCTGACGGTGCTGGGGATCGGAGAAACGGACGCGGACGACGACTGAACGAAGGGCCCCCTCCCGAAGTTCCCACGCCCCGAACCACGCCGAGCCCCGGGCGGACCGCGCCACACCCCACGTCCGAAACCCCCGCCCCTCCCCCACCCCTTGTCGTTTTATTCACTCTTGTCACCTCTTCACCCCATCGGGTTACCATGCGAAGGCGTCCCCCGTCCCCGACACCCCCGGGTTGTCCATGGCCGTCGTCATCGCCCCGCTCCCCCCTACCTCCTCGCCCTCGCGGCGGATCCGCAGACGTGTGCTGCGTGGTGCGCTGATCGTGACGGTGGGATACCTCGCCCTGTGGGCCACCGGCGCGCTGGGGATCCTCGGGTTGTCGTACCTGGCGCGCGAGGGCACCCCGACACCGCCGGGGACGCGGGAGCTGCGTGGGGTTCATCACTTTCAGCCGGTGGACACCGAGGGCCGGCTGTGGCGGGGGGCCGCGCCGAAGCCGGACGGGTACCGGGAGCTGAAGAGGCTCGGCTTCACGACGGTCGTGGACCTGCGCGCGGAGGACCTGAGCACGGCGCAGCTCGCCGAACCGGCGAAGGCGGGCCTCACGGCCGTACGCATGCCGGTGCGGGACGGGCAGACGCCCACGCAGGACCAGGTGCGGCGGTTCCTGACGGTCGTGCAGGACGCGCCGGGGCGGGTGTTCGTGCACTGCGGCGCGGGAGTGGGCCGTACGGGGACGATGGCGGCGGCGTATCTGGTGCAGACCGGCGAGGAGTCCCCGTCGGCGGCGGTCCGGCGCAATCTCGCGGTCGGACCGCCGTCGATCGAGCAGATCTACTACGGGCTGAGCCTGGAGCGGCACGAGGCGGAGCAGCCACCGCTTCCGGTGGTCGCGCTGAGCCGCCTGGTGGACGCCCCGCGCCGCATGTGGTCGTGGCTGTAGTTCACCCGCCTAGAGGGTCGTCGATGCGGTCATAACTGATCAATGTGGGTCGAGCAGTCAATTTTCAAGAGGCGCGATAAGCAAACAAAAGGGAAGTCACCGAACATGATCCGGACCCGTGAACAAGGTGTTCAGGAGAGCAGGAAGTCCGCCTCACCCGCCTTCGCGCCCTCGATGAACGCCGTCATCTCGGCCGGGGTGTAGATCAGCGCGGGTCCGTCCGGATCCGTCGACTGACGCAGCGCGATCCGGCCGTCCTCCAGCTTCATCGCCTCCAGGCAGTTCCCCCCGTTCCCGCCGCTCCACGGCTTGTGCCAGCCCTCGTTGCCCAGGTCCCGCGCGGGCATGCCGTTGTAGATCCGCGGGGCGGCAGAGGACGAGATGCGATTCATTTACAGCTCCTTGCGGAGATCCCGGAGGATCTCCTTCGTGCGATGTGCCGTAGCGGCCTGCGCCGCCATGCGGTCCATGACCTCGAGATGTGTCGCCACCTCCTCACGCGCGTCGAGATAGACGGCGCCGGTCAAGTACTCGCTGTAGACCATGTCCGGAAGCTCCGGCATGGCAAATCGGAACAGCACGAAGGGCCCGTACGTGCCCGGATGCGGCCCGTTGGCGAACGGGGCGATCTGGAGCACCACGTTGGGCAGCTTCGCGGCGTCGAGCAGCCTGTCGATCTGCGCACGCATCACCTCCGGGCCGCCGACCGTGCGGCGCAGCACCGTCTCGTCCATGACCACCCACATGCGGGGCGCGTCAGCACGAGTGAGCAGATCCTGACGGCGCATGCGCAGGGCGACGAGCCGGTCGATGTCTTCCGGCCGGGTCTGCGCGATCGCGCCCGAGATGAGCACCGCGCGCGCGTAGTCCTCGGTCTGGAGCAGTCCGGGGACGAAATGCGGCTCGTACTGGCGGATCAGGGCGGCGGCGCCCTCCAGGCTGACGTGCATGGAGAACCAGCCGGGCAGGACGTCGTGGTAGCGCTGCCACCAGCCGGGCCGGTTGGCGTCCTCGGCGAGCCGGACGAAGCCCGCGGCCTCCTCCTCGACGACGCCGTACGCCTTCAGGAGCAGCTGTAGGTACGGGATCTTGAGCGCGACCTCGGCGTTCTCCATGCGGCGGATCGTGGCGGGCGCGACGCGCAGGACCTTGGCGGCCTCCTCGCGTTTGAGCCCGGCGCGTTCCCGCAGGTCCAGCAGGCGCCGGCCGAGGACCACCTGTCCCACGGTCGGCGCGGACCGCGGCTCGCTCACGCTCCACCTCCACGAAGCTTCACGAACGTCTCGCTGACTGTTCTCCTGACCCGCACGCCGGCCGCCCGACGGCCGCGCGGACTGTCGGCCGAAAAAGAATCCCGACAGCCCTGCGGCGCCGTTCGAAGACTTCGCGGAGTTCCGTACGACCGCAACGCGCGCGTACGGCGATGTACGTCCGCGCGTGGGCGACGGTTGTCCGTGGTCCCAATTGGCGCCGCTCTACGTGCTGTTGCGAGCAGTGTGCCACGGCGTCCCACCGCGTCACACAGCACTCTGCAATTTTCAGAGTGACACTTGCCAAGTGTTCACGGCGGGGCGATAGTGGCAAGCGTGATTCCGTCCGCGCCTTTAGGAACAGACGCCACCGCAGGCCGCCCCGCCGGTCTCGGTGCCGCGCCGGGAGCAGGTTCTGACCAGACCTCTGCCGAGCGCCGGTTCCGGTTCGAGCTGGCCGCACACCCGGGCTCCCCGGCCCAGGCGAGACGCCTGGTGCGGGCCCGGCTGACCGGCTGGTCGGTGTGCGAGGACACCTGCGACTCGGCCGCCCTCGTCATCACCGAGCTGGTCACCAACGCCATCGTGCACACCGCCGGCGGAGTCGTCGTCTGCGAGCTCCAGGACGGCGACGAAACCCTGCGCATAGCCGTGCGTGACGAAGGGTGCGCGCCGGGTGAACCGCGCCCGTCGCCGCAGCTCCCCGAGGAGGAGCACGGCCGCGGCCTCCTCCTCGTCGACGCCCTGTGTCGCGCCTGGGGGGCCCAGGAGCACGGCCCCGGCCTCCTGGTGTGGGCCGAGCTCCCCCGGGGCGCCTCCGAGCCCCACAACGACCTCGGCTGGGGCGCCCGCCCCCAGCCGGCCCCCCAGGACGAGCCCGAACCCCACGAGGGCGAGCACACCAAGGCGGCTCCCGCGGGTGCCGGCACGGACCCGGACGAGCGGGTGGTGACCCAGCGCGCGGCGACGGCCCCCGCCGAAGCTCCGCCGTACGCCGCCGAGGCCCCCGCGGGCCCGGCCCGGGGCCCGCACGCCGGGCAGCCCTCCCTCCACGCCGTCCCGGCGCCGCAGCCGCGCCCCGTCGACAGCGTCCAGCGGCCCGTGCCGCACCACCCGCCGCACGCCCACCCCGACACCCCTCCGCTTCCGGGGCACCCGGCTCGGCCGGGCAGGCAGCACGCCCAGAGTCCCGACGGGGACCCCATCAGCTGGCGCTCGCACCCCGGTCCGGCCACCGCGACGTCGCAGCCGGGGCTTCCCGGCGCCGTCGAGCGGGGCCGAGAGCGGGGCAGGGCGTGAGCGCCCCGTCCGCAGAAGGTCCGGTGCTCACCATGAACACGCTCGTCCGAGTCGGCCGCCATCTGACCCACACACCCGGCGCCCCCGCGCGCCTGCCCGTCCCCGACGGTATGACGGTCCCCCTGGGCTGCGACGCCGTCGCCGTACCCGCGCGCCTGGGCCCGCTGCTGATGCCGCGCCTCCCGCGCGTGGGGTGCGTGTACGCCGACGAGACGCACTGGTGGTGGCTCGTCCCGGCGGACTCCGACTACGCCGTCGAATGGCCCGCGCCCGCGCAGTACGTCACCGGCGCGGTCCTCCCCGACGCGCCGCACGCCCTCACCCTCATCAACCGCCCCACGGGCACCGTCCCGTACACGCCGCCGATACCGCTGTACCTGGCGCTGTGCCGCCTGACCGGCGCGACGCCCACCTGGTCCCGCCCGATCAGCGCGTAAGGGCCCCGCACAACGCCCGTGATCACCTCGTGAGCCGCGTGATCTCTTGAGGCCGTGTGTTCCGGCGCAGCCTCAAGAGATCACGCTCAGCCCCACGCCACGTCAGGTCCACCCCGCCCTCCCCACGGCGCACGCCCGCGCGCACCCGCCCCCCGTCACGCGCCCTCCCCCGCCTCGCCCCCGCGCGCCATAGTGGCCGTTCGTGCATATGACAGGTGACAGCCGTCGGGGGAGGCGAAGCGGTGCGCAGTTCGCGCGGTGAGCGCAAGAGCGGCCGGGAGGAGCGGGACGTCTCCGAGTCGGAGCGTCTGCTGTTCGGAGGGCCGCTCAGTTACGACATGGGCTGGAACCAGCACCGGGACGCGTTCCTGGAGCTGGGGTTCCGTTCGATGCTCACCCGCCTGCCCTCCCTGCTCGCGGTGAGCCTCGGGCTGGCCCGCCAGGCGGACCCGCGCGCGGCCCGGCTCGTCGTGGCCGCCGAGCTGTCGAGGGGCGTCGCCCAGGCCGTGAGCCTGCTGGCGGTGAACAGCGTCCTGAGCCGCCTGATCACCCAGGCACCGATCGAGGACCGGGTGCGCTCCGCCGCCCCCGCGCTGGTCACGATGGCCGCCGTCCTGTTCCTGGGCGCCCTGCTGCGCGCGGCGTCGACGTACGCGACGGGCCGCCTGGAGCCGAAGGTCGAGCGCGTGGCGACGGAGCTCTACCTGGAGCGGGCCGCCGCCGTGGAGCTCGCGGCGATCGAGGACCACGCCTTCCACAAGCTGCTGGACACGGCCCAGTACGGCGCTCAGTCGGCGCGCAGGATGATCGGGTACGGCACGCGCGTGGTGAACTCGGTGATCTCGCTGGCGGCCGCGGCGGGCGTCCTGACGGTCCTGCACCCGGTGCTGCTGCCACTGCTGCTGACGATGACGCTGCCCAGCGCGTGGAGCGCGCTGACGAACGCGCGGCGCCGTTACGAGTCGTTCCACACGTGGGTGCAGCACGCGCGCGCGGGACAGCTGATCGCGAGCCTGCTGACGGAGCCGGCGGCGGCCCCGGAGATCCGGGTGCACGGCGTCGGCCCGTTCCTGCTGCGGCACTACCGGTCGATGTCGGAGACCGCGGAGGCCGAACAGGCGCGGCTGGCCCGCCTGCAGGCGCGTACGGGCCTGATCGCGGCGGCCTGGACGGGCCTGGCGACCGTCGCGACGTACGCGACCCTGGGCGGCCTGCTGCTGGGCGACGCGATGGCGCTGGCCGTGGCGGGGACGGCCGTGATCGCGATCCGCAGCGGCTCGGCGAGCCTGAACACGCTGGTCCTGGAGGTGAACCAGCTCCACGAGGAGGCCCTGTTCGTGGGCGATCTGCGGCGGCTGTACGTCGAGGCGGCCGAGCGGGCGATCCCGGCGGGCGGCGCGGATCTGCCGGAGGACCCCCGGGAGATCCGGTTCGAGAACGTCACGTTCCGCTACCCGGGCGACGGATCGCCGGACCACCGTCCGGCCCTGGACGACGTCACCCTCACGCTGCCGCTGGGCCGTATCGTCGCGCTGGTCGGCGAGAACGGCTCCGGCAAGACGACCCTGGTGAAGCTGCTCGCCGGGCTGTACCGCCCGGAGTCGGGCCGTGTCCTGTGGGACGACGTGGACGCGGCCGGCGCGGACCGCCGGCAGCTCGCGGAGCGGATCGCGATGGTCGCCCAGGACTTCAAGCGCTGGCCGTTCACGGCGAAGGTGAACGTGGCGATCGGCCGCTCCGCCGCGCCGCTGACCGAGGAGCGGCTGGCGGCGTCGGTGGCGCAGGCGGGCGCGCAGGACGTCGTGGCGGACCTCCCGCGCGGGCTGGACACGCTGCTGGCGCGTCAGTTCAGCGGCGGGCACGAGCTGTCGGGCGGCCAGTGGCAGCGGCTCGGCATCGCGCGGGCGGCCTACCGGCGCGGGCGCATCCTGATCGTGGACGAGCCGACGGCGGCGCTGGACGCGCGCGCGGAGCTGGAGGTGTTCGAGAAGATCCGGGCGCTCGCCGGCAGCGGCCAGACGGTCGTCCTGATCACCCACCGGCTGGCGTCGGTCCGCCACGCCGACCTGGTGCACGTCCTGGAGCAGGGCCGGCTCGTGGAGTCGGGCACCCCGGACGAACTCCTCGCGACGGGGGGCGTGTACGCCGAGCTGTACGCCCTGCAGGCCGAGCAGTTCACCGTACGGCTGCCCGCTCACTCGCCGGAGTGAGCCCGCACGATCACCAGGAACGCGTCGCTCGCGAGGTCCATGACGACCTCCGCCGGCAGCCCTTCCGAGCGCCTCGCGCGCGCGAACTCCTCCGCGGGCCACGACCCGCGCGGGCCGCCCGCGGGGAACCGCTCCAGTACGGTCCGCCCGTTCACCATGCCGTCCTCCGGTAAGCGCCACCCGTACGGCCGTCCACGTCGGCCGTCGCTCGTACTGGAGTGAACGCTCAGCGGGGGTGTGAGGACTCGGCGCATGACAGGACTGAGACCTACCTGACACACCGCCCGTACGGACGGTGATCAGAAGTCGTACTCGTCGTGATGGAGCGTGTCCGTTTCACGCCTCTGTCCCCGCGCGGTCAGGTCCAGGAGGCCGGCCGCCGTGCCGATCCCGTCGAGTCCGCGTCCGAAGGCGGAGTACGTGTGGAAGACGCGGTCCGTGTCCCGCAGGAAGCAGCTCAGACCCTGGCGTTCGACCGGTTCGCCGTCCGCGCGCGCGAGGGTCGCCTCGAAGTCGGTGTTGAAGTCGCTGTCGTGGGACGAGTACCAGGGCACCGTCCAGCCGAGCCGCGCCTTGAAGGGCAGGATGCGGGTGTACGGCGCCCTGGAGACGACCGCGAAGGACGTGTCGCGGGCCTTGAGGTGGGCGAGGTGGCCGACCTGGTCGAGGAAGGCGGCACAGCCCCGGCAGCCGGTCTCCCACTCGGGCGCGAACATGAAGTGGTGGACGACGAGCTGGCCGCGTCCCTCGAAGAGGTCGAGCAGGGTCGCCTTGCCGTCGCCGCCCTCGAAGACGTACTCCGCGTCGACCTCGACCATCGGCATCCGGCGCCGCTCGACGCCCAGCGCCTCGCGCGCGCGGGCGAGTGCCTTCTCCTTGGCCAACAGGTCCTCGCGCGCCGCGCGCCACTGTTCGCGCGAGACGATCTCCGGGAGCGACATCGCCCACCCCTTCACGTACGACGGTCCGTCGGAGGGGGTGACTGGAGGGCGGCGCGGAACTCATCGCCGTACGCGAAGGATTTTTCCGGCCGTCCGGCTCAGGTGCCGTAGTCCTGGATCCGGCGGCCGTGGGCGCGGTCGGTGAGGGCGGGCAGGCGGGCCGTCAGCTCCGTGACGACGGACTCCACGTCGACGGTGAGGAGCCGACGCTCGTGCATCAGGACGCGGCCGTCGACGATCGTCGTACGGACGTCGCTCGCGCGGGCGCTGTGCACGAGGGTGGCGGCGAGGTCGTGGACGGGCTGGGTGTGGGGGCCGGTGAGGTCGACGAGGACGAGGTCGGCGCGCATGCCGGGGGCGAGGGTGCCGATCCGGTCGCCGAGGCCGAGGGCCCGCGCGCTCTGCGGGCCCGCGTGGTCGAGGGCCTGACGGGAGGTCAGCCAGCGCGGGTCGCCGGTCGTCGACTTCTGGACCAGCGCGGTGAGCGCCATCGCCTCCCAGACGTCCAGGGAGTTGTTGGAGGCGGCGCCGTCCGTCGCGAGCCCCACGGGTACGCCGATGTCGCGCAGCGCGCGCACGGGGGTGGTCGTCGGCCAGGCGAACTTGAGGTACCCGCGCGGGGCGGTCGCCACGGACACGCGCCCTCGCGCGCGGGCGAGGACGGGCAGGTCGCGGTCGAGGATGCCGGTGCCGTGCGCGATGAGGACGTCCGTGTCGAGGATCCCGGTGCGCTCCAGGACGTCGATCGGGGTGACGCCGTGGCGGGCGAGGCTCGTCTCGGCCTGGTCGCGGTTCTCCGAGGCGTGCAGGTGGACGGGGAGTCCGTGCTCCTGGGCGAGGGCCGCGGTGGCCGCGAGATCGGCTTCCGTGACGGTGTACGGGGCGTGCGGGGCCAGGGTGGTGGTGATCCGCCCGCCCGCGCCCCCGCGGTGCCTCAGGGCGAACTCCACGGACTCCTCGCGGCCCCGCCGCCCCTGGGAGGAGAAGTACGCCTGCCCGAGGTGGGCGCGCATCCCGGTCTCCTCGACGACGGCGGCGACCGCGTCCATCGCGAAGTAGTGGTCGGCGAAGCAGGTGACGCCCGCGCGGATCATCTCGGCGCAGGCCAGCCGGGCGCCCAGTTCGACGTCCCGCGCGGTGAGGTTCGACTCGACCGGCCACACGACGTCGTTGAACCACTCCTCGGTCGGCAGGTCCTCCGCGAGTCCGCGCAGGGCGACCATCGGCGCGTGCGTATGGCAGTTGACCAGCCCGGGGAGCGCGACCTGCCCGCGCGCGTCGATCCGTCGCGCGGCCTGCCCGGGAGGGTCGTCGCCGACCGACTCGATCCGGCCGTCCCGGACGACGACCGTGGCGTCCTCCCGGAACGTGAGACCCGGTTCGAGAATCGTGCAGCCCGAGATGACGAGGTCCGCGATCGGAGTCATCCTGACACCGTACGACGGGGTCCTCGGCCTGCGTGAGCCGTGGCGGGCATCGTGTCCCGGCACCTGTCGCGGCGGCCTCCCCGGAGGGCACCCTTGGGCCCTGCACAGCGCTCTGGAGGGAGCCCGGCATGCTCCTCGGCACCTGGAACCTGGAGAACCTCTACCGTCCCGGCGGGCCCTTCGGCCCCAAGGACGAAGCCGCCTACGACGCGAAGCTGGCCGCCCTGGCCGAGACGATCACGGCCCTCGCCCCCGACCTCCTCGGCGTCCAGGAGGTCGGCGACCCCGACGCGCTGGCCGACCTCCTCGACGTGGTGGGCGGCGCCTGGCACACCGCGCTGTCCGAGCACCCCGACGGGCGCGGCATCCGCGTCGGGGTGCTCAGCAGGACGCCCCTGGAGGTCGTCGCGGACGTCGAGGCGTTCCCGCACAAGCTGCGTCCCGTGCAGTCGGACGACTCCGGCCTGACCGTCTCGGCCACCGGACGCGGCCTGCTGGCGGTGCGGGCCGGGTCCGTGCACCTCGCGGTGGCCCACCTGAAGTCCAAGCTCCTGACCTATCCGGGCAACCGTTTCTTCCCCCATGACGAGGGGGAACGGGCCCGCTACGGCGCGTACGCGCTGTACCGCCGGGCCGCCGAGGCGGTGACCCTGCGCGCGCTCGCCGACGACCTGCTCGCCGGTGACGGACGCGCGCGGGACGTCGTCGTCCTGGGCGACCTGAACGACGAGGTGCAGGCCGCCACGACGCAGATCCTCCTGGGGCCGCCCGGATCGGAGATCGGCACGTCCGGCTACCAGCTCGCCGACAAGGGCGACAAGGCCCGCCTCTGGGACATCGCCCCGCTGATACCGGCCGACCGCCGCTACTCCCGCGTCAACTCCGGCCGCCGCGAACTGATCGACCACGTCCTCCTCAGCCACCGGCTGGTCCACCGCGCGACCGGGGCAGGCACCGGGATCGGATCGCCCGACGAGATCCTGCGCCTCCCGTCGGTGGGCGAGGACCCGAAGGACCGCCGGAACGCGGCGGGGTCGGACCACGCGCCGGTGTGGGTGCGGGTGGGGTAGCTCGCACGGGGCCTCACTCCGCGCACGGGCCGCCTTCGCACAGCGTGCGTGGAACGCCCTCACCCATCGCGGGCGCCGGCTCCCCCAGCGTCGGCCTCACACCGCGCGCGGCAGCCTCAGCCTCCCCCTGGCCCCCGGCACCCGGTGCGCGTCCAGCGCCGTCAGGAGTTCGTCGAGCAGCTCGCGGTGGCGCCGGCCCAGGTGGCCCGTGTCGTCGAGCTGCACGGCGGAGGCCGTGGTCGTGTCGACGAGGCGTTCGAGGAGGGCGGCGACCTCGTCGGTGCCAGCGGTGTGGCGGGCGAGCGCGGGGTGTTCGGCGGCGGAGAGGGCGATGGCGGCGCGGGCCTCGGCGAGGGTGCGGTACGCCTCGCGGCGCAGCGCCCAGCGGGTGGCGCGGTCGCCTGCGGGAGGGGCCTGAGGGGCGTTCTCGGGGCCGTTCGGGATGGTCCGGGCGGTCTGGTGCTTCTCGTGGGTCTCCGGCCGCCACAGGCGCTTGTGGGGCTTCTGGGGGCGCGGTTCCTCGCCGGTGCCGCTGAGGACGTACGCCAGGTACTCCTGGGCGGCCCGGGTCGCGAGGGCGAGGCGGGCGCGTACCTGGCCGCCGCGTTCGCCCGGCATGGGGAGGTGGCCGACGACGAGGACGAGGACGCAGGCGAGGAGGGTCTCGCCGATGCGCCCGGCGGACGCCTGGGGTTCGCCGCCGACCATGACGAGGGCGAGGACCAGGACGGTGACGACGGCGGTCTGCGCGGCGAAGTGCCGGGTGGCGACGGGGACGAGGGCCCCGCAGACGGCGACGAGGGCGACGAGTCCCTCGGGCCGGGGCAGGAACAGGGCGAACCCGGCGAAGACCAGCGCCCCGAGGACCGTGCCGGCGGCCCGGTTCAGGACGCGCGAGACGAGCGGTCCGAGGTCGGGCTTGACCAGGAAGACGGCGGTGGCCGGGAGCCAGTACCAGTGCGTGTGCTCGCCGTACCAGTGGGAGTGGTGCAGGGCCTGCGCGATGGCCGCGCTCGCGCCGAAGCACAGGGCGACGCGCATCCCGTACTCGCGCCCGCCCGGGCCGAAGGCGGCCCGCAGCAGGTCGGCGGCCGTACGCCTGCGCGCGTGGGGCGCGGTGCTGTGCCCCCGGTCGAACGCCTCGGCGGCGTGCAGCAGGGCGTCGTCGAGGGCGCGCAGCGCGGGCGCGGAGCGGGAGGGCGCGGGCAGCGGCCCGGTGTGAGTGTTCTCGCGGACGGCGGCGGCCAGCCGCCGGGGTCCTTCGGAGGCGCGTTCGGAGACGGGCTCCCCGGCCCAGGCGAGCGCGGTCGCGGCCTCCCCGAGGGGCAGCGCGGCGGCGTACTGCGCGTGCAGGCGCCGTTCGGTGGAGGAGCTGGCGTAGCGGCGCAGCCGGGGTCCGGCGAAGGCGTCCTGGGCGTGGTCCAGGGCGGCGGTGAGGGCGGCTCGGCGGGCGGTGGCGTCGGGGCCGCCGACGGCGTCCAGGAGGGCGGCGATCGCGTCGTACACGCCCGCGACGGCGGCGCGTTCGCCGTCGAAGCGGAAGTCCCCGGCGAGCGAGCCCGGCGTGGGCAGGGCCAGGCGCAGCAGGAGCAGCCAGCCCGCGCCCGCGAGGTAGGCGAGGGCGCGCTGCCAGCCCGCCTCGTCGACCGGCATGCCGGCGCCGATCGCGGCGGCGACGAGCACCTGGGTGCCGGCCGCGGAGGCGACGGGGCCGATGGCGCTCATGCCGCCCGCGAGGAGGCCGAGGGCGGTGAGGGCGAGGGTGAGGACGACGGGTCCCGCGTGCGCGCCCGCGTAGGTGCCGGCGAGGAGTCCGGCCGCTCCCGCGAGCGCGGGCGTGCCGAGCCGCTGGACGGACGTCCGCCTGCTGCCCGGGCGGTCGTTGATCCCGGCGAGCATCGCGGCGATCGCGGCGACGACGCCCAGGGAGGTGCGTCCGGCGGCGACGGCGACCGCCAGCAGCGGCCCCGCCGCGAGCGCCCCGCGCGCGACCGCCGCCCAGGGGACGGGGCCTCGTTGCGCGCGCAGCGCGTGCGCGAGCCAGGGCGGGAGGGCGACACCGGCGCTTCGGGACACGGGGCTCCTGTCGTGACGGGGACGGGTGCCGTCGGGCGACGTCGGCCGGGGCTTCGGGCTGTTCCTCCACCGTACGGAACGGGTGGGCCGGTTGCGTTTCGTCGAGGTGAAGCGGGGTGCGATCAGGCGGTTTCTTTATGAACGCAACTCCCGTGACACACCTCCCGCGCGGGGACCGCGATTCCCCGAAGCCGCCTCCAGGGGCGCCCGTTACCGAGCCACCGCCGCGAACCGCTCCGCGAACAACGCGCCCGCCCGGTCGATCGCCTCCCCGACGTCCCCCGCACCCCTGACGATGCCGTCGACGTCCCGCAGCCCCGCCCGCTCCAGGAGCCGCTTCTCGTTCGTGACCCACTCCCCGCGCGCGGCGAGCACCGCGTGCCCGGTCTGTGCGGCGGCGACGGCGATCGCCCCCAGGGCCTCGGTCCACCGCCCCTCGGACGCGTGCGCGGCGCGCGCGTAGGCGAGGGTGGCCCGCGCGGTGTCGTACCACCGCGTGCTCGCGGCCGTACGCAGCTTCTCGGGGTAGCCGTCGGGGCGGGGCGCGTGTCCGCGCAGGACGCGGTTGACGGCCAGTTCGGCGACGATCAGGTACGTCGGGATGCCGGCGAGGTGGAACAGCAGGGGCTCGACCTCGTACCGGCCCTCCCGCGCGTGCGCCAGCGCGCGTTCCACGACGTCGAGGTCGCGGTAGTGGACGTCGACGCGCCGGCCCTCGATGTCCAGCCAGGCGCCGCCGTTGAAGACTCCCCCGCCCCAGCCGCCGATCTCGGAGACCTCGCCGGGCCAGCCGGTCGCCCGCAGGTCCGCCGGGTCGAAGGCGCCCCGGTAGTAGACCGCCAGGTCCCAGTCGCTGTCGGGGCGCCCCGTCCCCTGCGCGCGCGAGCCGCCGAGCGCGACGGCCCGTACGCCGGGCAGTGCGGCGAGCCGGTCGGCGACGGTGTCGAGGAACTGGGTGTCGGTGAGGTGGGACATGCGCGCAGGCTACGGAGCGCCGCCCCGCCCCCACCACCGAATTCACCCCGCGCGCGCCACCGGACTCACCGCGCGCACCACCGGATCCGCCCCGCACACAGCACCGGATCCAGCCCCCGGCGCCGACCGCTTCAGCCCGCCGCCGTCAGCCCGAACCCCGCCCCGGAGATCCCCCCGAGCCCCTCCACGATCCCCTGCAACGGCCCTCGCAGCGCGGCCAGTTCGGCGCGCATCGCCTCGCCCTCGGGCCAGCCGGCCTCGTGGTCGAGCGGGCTGACCTCCGGGGACCGGGTCGCCTCGTACGCGGTCAGGCGCGGGTGCCAGGCGGTGGTGAAGGGCCGGATCACCTCGTTGACCAGGCTGTACGCGAGGCTCTGCACGGTCGGTGCGCCCGCGCCCGGCGCGAGGCCGATGCTGTACGTGTGGAGCGTCGCGCGCGTGAAGTCGATGACCGACTTGAGCGAGGCCAGGGCCTCCCGCAGGCTCCCCTGCCCGGGGGCGAGTTCCTGGACGCCGATGCGGGTGACCAGTTCGACCTGGATGTCGAACGCGGCCATCCGCTCGGACTCGCTGGGTGCTGCCACGGGGCCCTCCCTCCGGCTGCCGGGAAGGCCCAGGGTAGCCGGGCCCCGGTGCCCGCACAGCGTGCGCAGGGCGGCGTGCCTCAGGGCCTCCGTACGGGCCGGAGCGGGGTCGTGGTGGTGCCAGGCGTGCAGCGTGACGGGGTGCAGCCGCCAGGCCCCCGCAGAGCCGCCCGAAGCCCCCGCAGGCCCGCCCGAAGCCCTCGGGGAACCGTCCGCGCCCCCTGGTGAGCCCGCGGCGCCCAGAGACCCGCCTGGAGCCCCCGGAGAGCCGTCCACGCCCCCCGAGCCGCCCACGGCGTCCCCGGGCTCCAGCAGACTCCGTGCGGACAACTCGGCGATCCCCTGGACGGCCCGCCGCCGGGCGACCGCCCGCGGCACCCGGTCGACGTCGGCCAGCACCCCGGCCGCGTCCTGCACGGTGACCGGCAGCGGGTGCAGGGCGGCGGCGCACCGCAGGACGTCGGCGGCCTCCTCGCCGGTCACGTCCGCGACGACGCCCGCCGTGACGTCCTGTTCGGCCAGCGTGTCCAGGAGCGATCTCCCGCGCGCGTGCAGCAGGTCGTACAGGGCGCGCGGGCTGTGTCCCGCGCGGACGGCCCGGCCGAGGAGCGTGAGGGCGAGGGGGTGCCCGTCGACGGCTTCCGCGAGGGCGTCGGTGCCGTCAGTGTCACCGTCGCCGTCGCCGAGCAGCACGCGCGCGTGGTGCGCGTCGAGCGGTCCCAGGTCGAGGGCGGTGCCCAGTCCGTCGTAGGCGTGGCTGCGGAGGGTGAAGAGGGTGTGTCCCAGGGGGTGGGCAGTGGTCAGGGCGGCGATCTCGCGGGCGGTGAGGCGCTCCGTCGGGACGTCGTCGACGATCCGGAGGAAGGGGCGGTCCGGGGCCGGGGCGGGGGCGTCGTACGAGTGGCCGTCCAGCCAGTGGACGCCGCCCGGGTAGGCCGCCTCGAAGCGCAGCGCGTACTCGCGCGCGAGCGCGGTCTTGCCGATGCCGGCCATGCCCCGGATCTGGACGGCACGTGCCCCGGCCCGGCCGGCGGTGAGGGGCGCGGAGTGGGCGTGCAGGGCGGAGTGGACGCGCCACAGTTCCGGCAGCCGGCCGAGGAACCCGGCGCCTCCCGCGGCGGTCTCCGGGAGCGGCAGGGGGCCGTCGAGGCGGGCGAGGTGCGCCAGGACGTCGGCGACGAGCCCGGCGGGGTCCGCCGGGTCCGCGTGGCGGGCGTCGCGCAGTTCGACGGGGTGGATGTGGGCGGCGGCCGGCTCCGGGTTGACGACCATGACGCGGCGGCGGGGGTCGCCCTCGGCGAGGCCCGCGAGATAGGCGCAGGTCAGCTCCCACTGGCATGCCTCACGCGCGGGATAGCCGGCGGAGTAGTAGGCCAGCAGCGCCTTGGAGCGGGCGAGTTCGCGGCGGATCGTTTCGCTGATGCCCGCGAAGGGGGCCACGCCCGTCTCGTCGGTGAACACCCGCAGGCCCGCCTCGCGCAGCGCCCGCGCGAGGGGACGGACCGATTCCGCGTCCGCGCGGCTGTAGCTGAGGAAGACGTCCCACACGGCGCCTTACCCTACTGTGGGCACCGGGGAGGCGATCATGGGACACAGGCAGCGCAGGCGACGGGGACCGGGCGGACCGTCGCAGATCACGGCGACACTGTCGATACCGTTCGTGGGCGAGATCTCCGGCACCTGGCAGCCGGCCGACGCGGAGCGCAGCGCGGCGTGGGAGCTGTACCTGGAGCTGGTGACGCGGGTCTCGGTGGAGGACCTGCACCCCGACGAGGGGTTCCTGCGCGAGGCGCTGACCTCGCTGTACACGTTCTTCGGCACGACCCGCGAGATCCTGCGCCGCTACGGCCCCGACGTGGCCCCGCCGCTGGCGCCCGGCCATGTCAGCTTCGGCGTCCTCGCGGTGACCGTCCTCAACCGCGTCCTGCGGCCCTTCCTGGCGTCCTGGCACCCCCGCCTGGCCGCGTACGAGTCCGGGCGGCCCGAGGGCCGGGACCCGGTCGCGTGGGAGCGCGCCTGGGACCACGCACCGCAGCTGCGCGCCCAGCTCACGGAGGTCCGCCGCACCCTGTCGTCGCTGGCCCGCACGCTCCAGCAGGTCGCCGGCGTCAGCGACCTCATCGACCTCCCGGCGCCCCGCTCGCCGGGGCTGGGGGCCGACAGGGGCACCCCCCCCCGCAGGTTCGAGCGGACCCTGACGGCCCGGAGTCGTGAGACGGCCCTGCGGGCCGCGTGATGCCCTGATCCGGCCGGGCCGAAACTCGGGTGCGCCCGCGCGCGCCGGGCGGAATGATCGGCGGTCGTCCGTCACCGAGGAGTTCCCATGATCCGCCGCGTCACGTCCCCGGCCCTCTTCCGCCCGCCCACCTACTCCCACGCCTCGGTCGTCGAGGCCGGCACGAGACTCGCGTTCCTCGCCGGTTCGGTGCCGCTCGACGCGGACGGCAGGCTCGTGGGGCCGGGCGACCCGGTACGGCAGGCCGAGCGGGCGATCGCCAACCTGGAGGAACAACTCGCGGCGATCGGCAGCGACTTGGCGCACGTCGCGGTCACGGACGTGTACGTCGTCAGCGCCGACCCGGCCGTCCTGGCGACGGTGTGGACCGTGATCGAGGCGTCCGGCCTCAGCACCGGCCCCCACTCCTCGACCCTCCTCGGCGTCGCCTGCCTCGGCTACCCGGGCCAGCTGGTGGAGATCACGGCGACGGCGGTAGTACCGGAGTAGGGGCGTACGGGGGGCGCGCACGGCCGGACGCAAGCCGCCTCCGTACAAGCACCACACCCCCCCTACCCGCCCCTCCCCCACATCCTCCTCTTGTCCAGCGGCCTCTCGAAGCTCCCCGCCCGGCTCGTGTTCAGCCCCAGCGACACCAGGGACTCGGCGAGCTTCACGGCCGCCCCGACCCCGTCCACCACCGGCACTCCCAGCTTCTCGGCGACGACCTGCTGGAGGCCGGTCATCCCCGCGCACCCGAGGACCAGCACCTCCGCCCCGGCGGAGAGGGCCTGCTCGGCGGCGCCGACGAACGCCGCCTCCGTGCGCGCGGGGTCGGTGAGTTCGAGGACGCCGAGCCCCGTCGAGACGACGGCGGCGCAGTTGCGGGCCACTCCCGCCAGCTCAAGGCTGTCCTCGATCTGCCCGCACGTCCGCTCCAGCGTCGTGACGACCCCGTACCGGCGCCCGAGGAGGCACGCCAGGTGCGCCGCCGCCTCCGTGATGTCGACGACGGGTACGTCGACCAGTTCCCGCACCCCTTCCCGCCCGTGCTCCCCGAACCCGGCCATGACGACGGCGTCGTACGCGGGCCCGTCGTACGTACGCAGCGTGTCGATGACGGCCGCCGCGGAGAGGTAGCTGTCGAGCCAGCCCTCCGCCGACGCGGGCCCCCACGCGGGGGTGAGACCCGTGACGAGGGTGCCCGGCGCGGCTGCGGCGCGGGCACCCCGTACGATCTCGGCGGTCATCTCCTGCGTGGTGTTGCAGTTGGTGACGACGATCCGCACGTCCGTCAGACCTCCTGCTCCGCGCGCTCGCTGCGACAGATCACCAGGTAGAGGCCGGCGGCGAGGGCCGTGCCGATGAACCAGGAGTAGGGCGCGACGTCGCTGAACGTCTTGACGAGCGCGAGGACCGCGGCGACACCGGCGGAGGGCAGGAACGCCCACAGGGCCTTGGGGTTGACGCCGTGGCGGTAGTAGTACCGGGAGCCGGGGGTCGCGTCGAAGAGTTCGTCGACGTTCACGCGCCCGCGCTTGACCCAGTAGTAGTCGACCATGATCACGCCGAACAGCGGTCCGAGGAACGCGCCGAGGCCGCCGAGGAAGTAGTTGACGACGGTCGGGTTGGAGAAGAGGTTCCACGGCGTGACGAGCAGCGCGGCGACGGTGCTGATCATGCCGCCGACCTTGAACGTGATCTTCTGCGGCCAGACGTTGGCGAGGTCGTACGCCGGGGAGACGAAGTTGGCGACGATGTTGACGCCCATGGTGGCGATGGCGAAGGTCAGCGCGCCGACGATCAGGACCCAGGTGTTGCCGACCTTGGCGACGAGTTCGGCGGGGTCGGTGATGGCCTGGCCGTAGACCTCCAGGGAGCCGGCGGTGACGATCACGGAGACGACGACGAAGGCGGTCGAGTTGATCGGCAGGCCCCAGAAGTTGCCGCGGCGCACGGTCCTGAAGTCGGGGGCGAAGCGGGAGAAGTCGCAGAAGTTCAGCATCAGCGTGCCGTAGGTCGCGAGGATCAGGCCGATCGCGCCGAACCACTGGCGCCACTGCTCGCCGACGGAGACGGGGTGCGGGGTGGTGGTGAGGGAGATCGACCAGCCGGCCTTGGCGAGGATCCACACGGCGAGCGCGATCATCACGAGCCAGATCGCGGGTCCGCAGAAGTCCTGGAACTTGCGGACGGCCTCCATGCCCTGCCGGATGATCAGCGCCTGGACGAGCCACAGGGCGATGAACGACACCCAGCCGAGCGCGTCGAGGCCGAGGAAGGAGTGCTTGGTCCAGGAGTCGAGTCCGGGCCAGGCGGCGAGCAGCATGACGTTGACGGCGACGGAGGCCAGGTAGGTCTGGATGCCGTACCACATGATCGCGATGACGGCCCTGATCAGCGCGGGGATGTTGGCGCCCCAGACGCCGAAGCTGATCCGGCTGACGACGGGGAACGGCACGCCGTGGCGCTGGCCGATCTTCCCCATCCAGTTCATGCCGACGTAGATCAGCACGAAGCCGACGAGGAGGGCGGTGAAGACCTGCCAGACGTTCATGCCGAGGACCAGCAGGCCCGCGGCGAACGTGTAGTTGCCGAGGTTGTGGACGTCGGACATCCACATCGCGAAGAGGTCGAAGACCTTCCAGTTGCGCTTCTTCGCGGGCGCGAGGTCTTCGTTGACGAGCCGGGGGTCGGGGGTGAACGCGGGCGCTTCGACGCTGTCGGCGAGGGACAAAGGGGCTCCAGAGGGGAGAACTCGGGGACGCTGAGCGGGTTTTGGTATACCAAAGTGCGGACATGGTCGCGCTGTCGGGCACCCGTGTCGATGTCTCCACAGTTACAGCTAGGTAAAAGACCTCTCCGCGTCGGAGAAAATGGCTGCATGGGCTCCACGACGAAGACCGCGACGAAGGCCCCGACGCGGGACACCGCGAACGGCGAACCCCTCGGCGCGGTCCGGGAACGCGTCCTCGCGACGCTGCGGCAGGACATCATCGCCGGGCGCCTGGCCCCCGGGGACCGGCTCGTGGAACGCGAGCTGGCCGACCGGTTCGGCGTCTCCCGCGTCCCCGTCCGCGAGGCCGTGCGCGCGCTGGTCGCCGAGGGCTTCGTCCACTTCGCGTCCGCCCGCCGCGCCGCCGTACGCGGTCTCACCCCCGACGACGTACGGGAACTCTTCGAGCTGCGCGAGGCGTTGGAGGTGTACGCGGCCGGGCTCGCGGCGGCGCGCGCGACCCCGGAGGCGCTCGGGGAGCTGCGGAGGCTCCTCGAAGAGGCGGCGAGGGCGACGGAGGCGGCCGACGCGGAGGCCGTCACCGACATCAACACGCGCTTCCACGACCGCGTGCTCACGATGGCCGGCAACAGCCTCCTCAGCTCCGTGATGGAGCCCGTCGACGGCCGCCTGCGCTGGCTGACCCGGCAGAACGAGGACTGGGCCCAGCTGCTGACCGAGCACCAGGATCTGTACGCAGCCATCGCGTCCGGCGACCCCGAGCGGGCGCGGCTCCATGCGCTGACGCACGTCCAGACCAACTACCGGTCGACGGTACGGCGGTTGTTCGGGGACGAAGGGGCGCAGGAGGCGGTGCGGGAGGCGTAGGGGGCGCGGCCCTCCCCCAACGCCCTCGCTGTAAACCGGCGTTCAGCGGTCCGCGTACTTGTCCGTCGCCGCCACCAGCGCGTCCGTCATCGACTCCGGGCCGATCGAGTGGCCCACCTCGTCGACGACCGTCAACTCGCTGCCGGGCCAGGCGTGATGGAGCCGCCAGACGACGCCCGTGAGGTTGCCGAGGTCGACGCTGCCCTGCACGAGGCTGCCGGGGATCCCGGCGAGGAGGTGGGCGTCGCGCAGCACGGCGTCCGTCTCCATGAAGTGGTCGTTGCCGAAGTAGTGGGTGACCGTGCGGGCGAAGCCCCTGCGGAACACCGGGTCCTCGTAGCGCTCGACCGAGCGCGGAGGCTGCGAGGCCATCGCCGTCTCCCAGTCGGTCCAGGCGCGGGCGGCCCGCTCGCGGACCCCGGGGTCGGGGGACTCCAGGAGCCGGTTGTAGGCGGCGGCGAGGTTGCCGTCCCGGTCGTCCTCCGGCAGGCCCGCGAGGAACCGCGCGAACGCGTCCGGGAAGACCTGGCCGAGGCCGCGGGTGAGGAGGTCCACCTCCGCGTCGGAGCCGGTCGCCACACCCGTCAGCACGAGTTCCGACACGACGCCGGGGTACGTCTGCGCGTACCGCAGCCCCAGCACCGACCCCCACGACACGCCCCACACCAGCCACCGGTCGACGCCCAGCTCCCGGCGCAGCAGCTCCAGGTCGGCCATCAGGTGGCCGGTCGTGTTGACGCTCATGTCGGTGCCCGGCTCGGCGGCGTGCGGGGTGGAGCGTCCGCAGCCGCGCTGGTCCAGCAGGACGACGCGGTAGCGCGCGGGGTCGAACAGCCGCCGGAAGTACGGGCCGCAGCCGCTCCCCGGCCCGCCGTGCAGCACCAGCGCCGGTTTGCCCCGCGGGTTTCCGCAGGTCTCCCAGTACACGTGGTTGCCGTCCCCCACGTCGAGCATGCCGTGGTCGTACGGCTCGGTCTCCGGATACAGTCCCATTCCCCGCACGCTATGTCCCCGGCCTCCTCGCCCTCACCTCATTTCAGGCCCGCCGCCCGCGCCGCTGTTCGCAGCACCCCCCTCAGCATCTCCGGCGTGAGCCTGCCGGTGAACGTGTTGCGCCGGCTGACGTGGAAGCAGCCGAACACCTCCACGCCGTCCAGCCCCACGCGTACGCCGTGCCCGAACGCCGGCCGGGGTCTCGGCACCTCCCACCCGGCCCGGGCCGGCGCGGGCCACGTCGCCTGCCAGCCGAACGCCCCCAGCACGACGATCGCCCGAAGGCCGGGCCGCAGCGCCGTCAGCTCCTCCACGAGCCAGGGCCGGCACGCGTCCCGCTCAGCCGGGGTCGGCTTGTTCTCCGGGGGTGCGCAGTGCACGGGCGCGGTGATCCGGACGCCGTACAGCTCCAGTCCGTCGTCCACGGCCACGGACTCCGGCTGCGAGGCGAGGCCGATGATCAGCAGCTTCGCGTCCTCAGCGCCGAATCCGGGGACCGGCCGGCCCCAGTACGTCCAGTCGGCGAAGGCGGCGCGCTTGGTGCGGGCGACCCCTTCCCGCCACTCCACCAGGCGGGGGCAGGCCCGGCAGCCGGCGATCCCGGCGTCCAGGACGGCCAGGCGGGACGCGGCGGCGGATCGCGGCTCACCAGCGGGTCGAGTCGCCGCCTCTCGCCCCTCCGACCCACATCCCGTCCTCGGTCAGCACCTCGTCCACCCGCAGCCCGCGTCCGGGAACGTGTACTGCACGTGGACCGAGTCGACGCCCTCCCCGACGGGCGTCGACGACCGGACGCCGACGCTGAACCCGCTGGGATCGACCCGCTCCCGGGGCACGTCCGTGTGGTAGCCCGCGCCCTTCCGCTGGCACCCCGCGCTCAACCCTCCAGCGGGAACCACCCCTCCCCGCCGTACCAGTGCCCGCCCCCCTCCAGGTGCTCCAGCACCGCCTTCTCCACGGTGGTCCGCCGAGGCAGCTCCGACAGTTCCAGCTGTGTGGACCCGAACACGAAGCGGACCGGCGTCAGGTCGTTCTCCTCCTCCAGGCGGTGCACGTGGAACCGCTCCTGGAAGCGGACGATGTTGGACCCGGCGGGCAGGTACCGCTTCAGCTGCGGGTCGAGCAGCCAGGATCCGCAGGTGGCGACCCGGTACGTCTCCTCGGGGAAGTGCGCCGCGAAGAACTCCCGCGCGAGCGCGAGGGAGCGGTCGCAGGACTCGGGGCTGAGTGGGCCCATGAAGTCGGGGATGTGCAGTCCGAGCGCCGGGTCCCCGGCCCGGAGCCCGGCGGCGGCGACGGACTCGCCGAGCACTTCGGGGACGATGCCCCGCTGGAACTGCAACCGCCCCAACTGGTACAGCTCGCCCCGCAGATGGAGGGAGAGCCAGCGCGCGGTCATGATCCCGCCGGTGCCGTGCCAGCGCCGGTGGACGGCGACCCCGCGCCCGATGTCGGCGAGGGTGCGGCGGCCGGTCTCGGCGGGGATCCCCCGCTCGCGGTGGTAGGCGCGCACGAAGGGCAGCGCGACGACGAAGACGTACAGCGGGAACCACCGGGCGACCGCGTGGGACGCGCCCGGATAGCGGGGCAGGTCGAGCCCGCCGGTCACCGCCCCCATGTCCCGCACGAGTCCGGCCACACCCCGCTCCAGGGCGGCCCTGCTCGCGGGGTCGTCGAGGAGCTGCCGGCTCAGCCGCACCGGCTCCTCGATGTCCTGGTGCGACACCCCGAGATCGAGCAGCGCGTCGACCAGCGCGTCGGCGTCGGCGAGCACGGACAGACCGTCCTTGAGTTCCACGACTGCACCCCCTGTAGCTCCCTGTGGCTCCGGAAGGACCGGCACCTCTGGAGAACGTCTCCACCGAAGAGTACGTTTCAGGAAGGAGTGGTGATCCCGATGCGTACGGGCAGTGAGCCGACGACCGCGCGCAGTGCGCTGCGGATGCGACTGTGGCTGAGCTTGTGGGGCCTGGCCTGGGCCGTCTTCGGCACGGCCGCGTTCGCCCTCGCGGGCCGGCCCGGCTGGGCCGCCGCCTGCGGGGCGCTCTGGCTGGTGATCATGGTCGATCTGACGCTGATCCTGCGCCACATCCGGCAGGGCCCGCACTGGCAGCCGGGCCGCGACGTCCCGCCCTACCGGCCGCCGGAGCAGGGGCGCCGGCCCTGACGCCTACGCGTCGAACCGCGCCGCCCGCAGGTACTCCGGGTTCGGGTCGAGGGCCGCGGCCAGCCGGAAGTGCCGTTTGGCCTGGTCGTCGCGGCCCTGGCGCTCGTACGTCCGGGCCAGCGCGAAGTGCGCGAACGCGTTGTCCGGCTCACGCTCCAGGACGATCGTGAACTCCAGCTCCGCCGGGCGCAGTTGCGCCGCCGCGAAGAAGGCACGCGCACGCAGCAGACGGGCGGCGGTGTTCTCGGGGTGCGCGGCGATGACCCCGTCGAGCAGCTTCACCGCACCCCGCGGGTCCCGCGCGGCAAGCAGTTGCTCGGCGGCGCGGAAGTCGATGACATGCGTCTCCGGAGAACGTCCGGTCGAACCGCTGATTTCGGGCACGGAACAGTCCTTCCCTCACTGACCGCGTTCAACGCCCCGCACGGGGGCCGCTATTCCTACGACGCCGTCGCGCCCGGCCGCGTACACCCCCGCGTCTCAGACGCCCTCCCCCCGGGCCCGGCGCACGAGCCCGTCCCACACCTCGCGCACCCGGCGCTCCAGCTCCGCCAGCGGTACGTCGTTGTCGATCACGATGTCCGCGATCGACCGGCGCTTGTCCCGGGTGGCCTGGGCGGCCATCCTCGCGCGGGCGTCGTCCTCGGTCATGCCGCGCAGCCGCACGAGGCGGTCGAGCTGGGTCTCGGGGGCGACGTCCACGACGATCACCAGGTCGTAGCGCGAGGCCAGGCCGTTCTCGGCGAGGAGGGGGACGTCGTGGACCACGACCGCGTCCGCCGGGGCCGCCGCCTCCAGCTCGCGGGAGCGGGCGCCGACCAGGGGGTGGACGATCGAGTTGAGCAGGGCCAGCTTCTCGGGGTCGGCGAACACGATCGCGCCGAGCCCGGGCCGGTCCAGCGCGCCGTCCGCCCCGAGCACGCCCGGCCCGAACGCCTCGACGACCGCCGCGAGCCCGGCCGTCCCCGGCGCGACCACCTCCCGGGCGATCCGGTCCGCGTCGACCAGCACGGCCCCTGCCGCCACGAGCAGCCGCGACACCTCGCTCTTGCCGGCCCCGATGCCGCCGGTCAGCCCCACTGTCAGCATGGGGAAAGCTTAGAACCCGCCACTGACATCGGGGGGCGGGCGGTCACAACCGCCGTCACGACTGTCGTGGGCGGCCTCAGCCCTCCCCCTCCCGCTCCGCGAGGAACTTCTCGAACTCCCGGCCGATCTCGTCCGCCGAGGGGATGTCCGCCGGCTCCGCGAGCATGTTGCCGCGGGTCTCCGCGCCCGCGACGGCGTCGTACTGGTGCTCAAGGCCCTCGACGAGGGAGGTGAGTTCCTCGTCGCCCTCGCGGATCTGGCGGTCGATCTCGGTCTGGGTGCGGTGCGCCTCCGTGCGCAGGGTGTGCGCGAGGGAGGGCAGGACGAGGCCGGTGGCGGCCGTGATGGCCTCCAGGACCGTGAGGGAGGCGTCCGGGTAGGCGGAGCGGGCGATGTAGTGCGGGACGTGCGCGGCGACGCCCAGGACGTCGTGCCCGGCCTCCATGAGGCGGTACTCGACGAGCGCCTCGGCGCTGCCGGGGACCTGCGCCTCGTCGAAGGGGCTGCGGTGGCCGGGGACCAGGTCCGTGCGGTTGCCGTGCGGGGTGAGGCCGACGGGGCGGGTGTGCGGGACGCCCATGGGGATGCCGTGGAACGTCACCGACAGGCGTACGCCGAGCCGCTCCACGATCTGCTTGACGGCCGCGGCGAACCGCTCCCACTCGACGTCCGGCTCGGGGCCGGACAGCAGCAGGAACGGTGCGCCCGTGGCGTCCTGGACGAGGCGGACGTCGATCGACGGCTCCTCGTAGTCCTGCCAGCGGTCGCGCTTGAACGTGAGCAGCGGGCGCCGGGCGCGGTAGTCGACGAGCCGGTCGTGGTCGAAGCGGGCCACGACCTGGTTGGGCAGCGTGTCGAGCAGGCCCTCCACGATCTGGTCGCCGGTCTCGCCGGCGTCGATGTATCCGTCGAAGTGGTAGAGCATGACAAGTCCGGCCGACTCCTGGGCCAGCGCCATGTCGACGACCGCCAGCCCCTTCGGCTCCCATGCGTACAAACCCTGCGGATCAAGCACTTGGACCGCTCCTCCTCGTGTTCGTACAGCACAACGATCAGACGGCCACGGGCATTCCCGTAATCAGGCGAATACGCGAAAAGACTGAGGGGCCGCACCTCGGAAGGTACGGCCCCTCAGTCAACAACTACCGCTCAGTGAGCGCCGGTCGTGCGGTGAGCGTCAGCTCTGGCCGCCGGCCAGCTTCTCGCGCAGGGCGGCCAGCGCCTCGTCGGAAGCGAGGGCACCAGAGGTGTCCGCGCCCTCGGAGGAGTACGAGCCACCGCCCGCGGCCGGAGCCGCACCCGCGGCGTCGCCGCCCTCGGCAGCGGCAGCGGCGTCGGCCTCGCGGCTCTTGATGACCTGCTGCTGGTGCTGCTCGAAGCGGGACTGCGCCTCGGCGTACTGGTTCTCCCAGACCTCACGCTGCGACTCGAAGCCCTCGAGCCAGTCGTTGGTCTCGGGGTCGAAGCCCTCGGGGTAGATGTAGTTGCCCTGGTCGTCGTAGGACGCGGCCATGCCGTACAGGGTCGGGTCGAACTCGACCGAGGCCGGGTCGGCGCCGAAGGACTCGTTGGCCTGCTTGAGGGACAGCGAGATCCGGCGACGCTCCAGGTCGATGTCGATGACCTTGACGAAGATCTCGTCGTTGACCTGGACGACCTGCTCCGGGATCTCCACGTGGCGCTCGGCCAGCTCGGAGATGTGGACCAGGCCCTCGATGCCCTCGTCCACGCGGACGAACGCACCGAACGGAACCAGCTTCGTGACCTTGCCGGGCACGACCTGACCGATCTGGTGCGTGCGCGCGAACTGCTGCCACGGGTCTTCCTGGGTCGCCTTCAGCGACAGGGAGACGCGCTCGCGGTCCATGTCGACGTCGAGGACCTCGACCGTGACCTCCTGGCCGACCTCGACGACCTCGGAGGGGTGGTCGATGTGCTTCCAGGACAGCTCGGAGACGTGGACCAGACCGTCGACGCCACCCAGGTCCACGAAGGCACCGAAGTTGACGATCGAGGAGACCACACCGGAGCGGACCTGACCCTTCTGGAGGGTCGTGAGGAACGTCTGGCGGACCTCGGACTGGGTCTGCTCCAGCCAGGCACGGCGGGACAGGACCACGTTGTTGCGGTTCTTGTCCAGCTCGATGATCTTCGCCTCGAGCTCCTTGCCCACGTAGGGCTGGAGGTCGCGGACACGACGCATCTCGACGAGGGAGGCCGGGAGGAAGCCGCGGAGGCCGATGTCGAGGATGAGACCACCCTTGACGACCTCGATGACGGTACCGGTGACGATGCCGTCTTCTTCCTTGATCTTCTCGATCGTGCCCCAGGCGCGCTCGTACTGCGCGCGCTTCTTGGACAGGATCAGACGGCCTTCCTTGTCCTCCTTCTGGAGAACCAGGGCCTCGATCTCGTCACCGACGGCGACGACCTCGTTGGGGTCGACGTCGTGCTTGATGGAGAGCTCGCGGCTCGGGATGACGCCTTCGGTCTTGTAACCGATGTCGAGCAGGACCTCGTCCCGGTCGACCTTCACGATGACGCCGTCGACGATGTCGCCGTCGTTGAAGTACTTGATCGTCTCGTCGATCGCGGCGAGGAAGGCTTCCTCGTTACCGATGTCGTTGACCGCAACCTGCGGGGTGGTGGCGGTGGTCTCGGTGCTGCTCGTCATGTGGGAAAGGGCTCCGGTTACGGACAGAAGGTCGTAGGTACTGCTACGCCGGGAGCCCGTATCGCTCTGAAGAAGCCGGACAGCCAAGGAAGCGGCACACCGGAGATCCGGTGGCGCCTCGAAAACCGAGGGGACTACAACAGATGCGAGCGCGACCTGCTACGTCTGAGGTGCGCAGGCCCGCAGCGCAACTTGTAGCATACGGGGGCAGCCGGACGGGGTCAATGCGCGAAGGCGCACACCCGGGGCGGATCGCCGCATACCCGGCACAAGAAGCGTCTCTGGAGGCCAACGCAGGCCCGAGAGACCCCTTCCGTGACACCTGTACGAGCGCCCGGCCTCGAAAACGGGTGACGGAAGAGTACGACGAGGGAGCCCGTCATCCAAGAGCCAACGGTGTCCGCCGTGGACCACGACCCAGAACCCGATTCCGAGGCCACCCGGCGTGCGGCCGGCGTCACGGAGAGCGCCCGCGCGAACCGGGGCTGGTGGGACCGCAACGCGGACGAGTACCAGATCGAGCACGGCACGTTCCTCGGCGACGACCGCTTCGTGTGGGGCCCCGAGGGGCTCGACGAGGTCGAGGCCGAACTCCTGGGCCCCGCCGAGAAGCTGGCGGGCCTGTCCGTCCTGGAGATCGGCGCGGGCGCGGCGCAGTGCTCGCGCTGGCTCGCCGCGCAGGGGGCCCGGCCCGTCGCCCTCGACATCTCCCACCGGCAGCTCCAGCACTCCCTGCGGATCGGCGGCGGCATCCCCCTGGTGTGCGCCGACGCGGGCGTCCTGCCCTTCGCGGACGGCTCCTTCGACCTCGCCTGCTCCGCGTACGGCGCGCTGCCGTTCGTCGCCGAGCCGGTGCAGGTCCTGCGCGAGGTACGCCGCGTGCTGCGCCCCGGCGGCCGGTTCGTCTTCTCCGTCACCCATCCCGTCCGCTGGGCCTTCCCCGACGAGCCCGGCCCCGAGGGCCTCACCGTCTCCGCCTCCTACTTCGACCGGACCCCCTACGTCGAGCAGGACGACGCGGGCCAGGCGGTCTACGTAGAACACCACCGCACCCTCGGCGACCGCGTCCACGACATCGTCACCGCCGGCTTCCGCCTGACCGCCCTCACGGAGCCGCAGTGGCCGTCCTGGAACACGTCGGAGTGGGGCGGCTGGTCGCCGCTGCGGGGCAACTTGATCCCGGGAACGGCGATCTTCACCTGCGAACGCGACTGACGGGAACCGCCTGCGGGCACCTAAGCGCGCGCAGGCGGTCGTCACCCGTCGTACGACACTGGGTCGCGTGATCCGCTACGACGCTCTCGGCGCCCTGCCCGTCCGCAGTGCTCTGCCCGCCCTCGGTGACGCTCTGGACGCGCGCGGGACGGCTGTTCTCGTGGCGCCGCCCGGGACCGGGAAGACGACCCTCGTGCCGTTGGCGCTGGCGGGAGCGCTCGGGGAGGGGCCCGCGCGCAAGGTGGTCGTCGCCGAGCCCAGGCGGATCGCCGCACGGGCGGCCGCGCGGCGGATGGCGTGGCTGCTCGGGGAGGAGGCCGGGGGGACGGTCGGGTACACCGTGCGCGGGGAGCGGGTCGTCGGGCGGCGTACGCGCGTGGAGGTCGTCACGACCGGCGTGCTGCTGCAACGGCTCCAGCGGGACCAGGAGTTGGCCGGGGTGGACGTCGTCGTGCTGGACGAGTGCCACGAACGGCATCTGGACGCGGACACCGCCGCCGCGTTCCTGTGGGACGTCCGGGAGACCCTGCGGCCGGAGCTGCGGCTCGTGGCGGCGTCCGCGACGACCGACGCGCAGGGGTGGGCCGCGCTGCTGGGCGGGGCGCCCGTGGTCGAGGCGCGGGGGGTGTCGTACCCGGTGGAGAGCGTGTGGGTGCCGCCCGCGCGCGGGGTGCGGCCGCCGCACGGCACGTGGGTCGATCCGGCGCTGCTCGCGCACGTCGCGTCGGTGGTGCGGCGGGCGCTCGTCGAGCGGGACGGGGACGTGCTGTGCTTCCTGCCCGGGGTGGGCGAGATCGCGCGGGTGGCCGGGCAGTTGGGCGGGGACGTCGGGGATGTCGAGGTGCTCCAGGTGCACGGGCGCGCGCCCGCCGCCGTGCAGGACGCGGTGCTCTCCCCCGGTGCGCGGCGCAGGGTGGTGCTGGCGACGGCCGTCGCGGAGTCGTCGCTGACGGTGCCCGGGGTGCGGGTGGTCGTGGACGCGGGGCTGGCGCGGGAGCCGCGCGTCGACCACGCGCGCGGGCTGAGCGCGCTGGCGACGGTGCGGGCGTCCCGGGCGTCGGCACGGCAGCGGGCCGGCCGTGCGGGCCGTGAGGCGCCCGGCACGGTCTACCGCTGCTGGGCGGAGGCCGAGAACGCCCGTCTCCCGCGTTTTCCCGCCCCCGAGATCAAGGTGGCCGACCTCTCCGCGTTCGCCCTCCAGGCGGCCTGCTGGGGCGATCCAGGGGCCTCCTCGCTGGCCCTGCTCGACCCGCCGCCGGGCGGGGCGATGGCGGCGGCCCGCGACCTGCTGACGGCGATCGGCGCGGTCGACGCCACCGGCCGGGCCACCGAGCGAGGCGTCCGGCTCGCCCGCCTCGGCCTGCACCCCCGCCTCGGCCGGGCCCTCCTGGACGGCACCCACGCCCTCGGCCCGGACCGCGCTGCCGAGGCGGTCGCCCTGCTGAGCGAGGAGGCCCCCCGGGAGTACGGCGACGACCTCGCCGCCGCGCTGCGAGCAGCCCGGCGCGGGGGCGACGCGTACAGCGCGCGCTGGCGGACGGAGGTACGGCGCCTGCGCGGGGTCGCCGCGGGGGCGACGGCGACACCGGCATCAGGAACGTCTACGGCTGCGGCACCCGGGGTCTCCCCCGCCCCGGCCGCCCCGAGCCCCACTCCAGCCACCGCCTCCGGCGACGCCCCCGCCCTCGCCCTGATCACCGCCCTGGCCTTCCCCGAGCGCCTCGCCAAGCTCGACGGCGGCTCCTATCTGATGCTGTCCGGCACGCGCGCGGAACTCCGCGACGGCTCGCCCCTGCGGTCGTCCCCCTGGCTCTCGATCGCCGTGGCCGACCGCCCCGTCGGGAAGGGGCACGCGCGCGTGCAGCTCGCGGCGGTCGTCGACGAGGACACCGCGCGGTGGGCCGCGGGCGCGCTTCTCGACGAGCGGGAGGAGGTGCGGTGGGCCGACGGGGACGTCGTCGCGCGGCGTGTGGAGCGGCTGGGGGCCGTGGAGTTGGCGGTGCGGCCTCTCAGGGACGCCGATGCCGGACTCGTACGGGAAGCCCTGCTGGAGGGGCTGCGGCTGGAAGGGCTCGGGGTGTTGCGGTGGTCCGACGCGGGGGCGGGGCTGCGGCAGCGGCTCGCGTTCTTGCGGGCGCGGGTCGGGGAACCCTGGCCGGACGTCTCCGACGAGGCGCTGTACGCGCGCGTGGACGAGTGGCTGGAGCCGGAGTTGGGCAGGGCCCGGCAGCGGAGGGATCTCGCGCGGATCGACGCCGGGGCGGCGCTGGGGCGGCTGCTGCCGTGGGCTTCCGGTGAGGCCGGGAAGCTGGACCGGCTGGCGCCGGAGCGGATCGTCGTACCCAGCGGGTCGAGTGTCCGGGTCGACTACGGGGACCCCGAACGGCCCGTGCTGGCCGTGAAGTTGCAGGAGATGTTCGGGCTCCAGGAGTCGCCGGAGGTGGCCGGGGTGCCGGTGGTGGTGCATCTGCTGTCCCCGGCGGGGCGGCCGGTGGCCGTGACGGCGGATCTCGCGTCGTTCTGGAGGGACGGCTACCGGGGCGTGCGCGCGGAGCTGCGCGGCCGGTACCCGAAGCACCCGTGGCCCGAGGACCCGACGACGGCCGAACCGACCCGGCACACGAACGCGCGCCTCAGACGCTGACCGGTTCGGGGAGCGGCTCCGCGCGCGGGGTGGCCGGCCTGCGTCCCCTGGCCTCCAGGAGCAGCGCGAGCGCCAGCAGGAGCAGGCCCAGGCCCGCGAACCCCCACGGCAGGTACGACGTCATGAGCAGCACGAGCGTCCGGTTGCTCTTCACGAGGTCGACGGCGTGCTCGATGTAGTCCTCGCGCATCTTGACCTCCCCGGCGAACGCGGTGACCTTTTCGCGCCCCCCGAGCAGCGTGCCCCCGCGCAGTTCCTCCTGGTGGACCTCCTCGCCGTTGACGGGTGCCCCGGTGAGCGGTTCGACCCAGAACTTGCGGACGGTGGTGTACCAGCGGGTCGTACCGGTGGAGGCGATGGTCTCGGGGGTGATCCCGGCGACGGGCATCGTCCTGGGCATCGGGACCTGCGTCCAGGGGACGGTCTGCTCGAAGTAGTAGACGGTCAGCCCGCGGAAGGTGCGGGTGCCCTTGTAGTGGATCGGCGCCGAGGTGCGGGTCTGCGCGTCGAAGTACTCGTAGTCCCGTTTCTCCACGAGGAAGGGCCATTTGAACTCGATGCCCGTGCGGGTGACGGGGTCGCCGTCGACCATCTCCCCGTCGGCGTGGACGGGCGCCTGCGTGTGCGCGTCGAAGATGTAGCGCTCGGGGACCTTGGAGACCATCTTGCCGTCGGGCCCGACGACGTAGGAGAGGCCGTCCCAGACGACGACGTCCTTGCCGACGGTCTTCTCGATCCGCTCGGACTCCTCGACGTTGCCCTTGAGGGTCTGGACGATGGTGACCTTGGGGACCGTACGCGCGCGCAGGGTGCCGTAGTCGAGGAGGGTCGCGTTCCTCGCCTCCAGGACGGTCGCCTGGTAGGTGTTCGCGGGGATCTTGGCGAGCCGGGGGAAGGCGTACCAGCGCAGGAGGGGGGCGAGGGACGCGGAGAACACGGCGAGGGCGAGCAGGATCAGGGCGGCTCTGCGGCGCATCGCGCCCTCCTCACGGGTGCGCGGGCACGGTCGTCAGCAGCGGTTTCGGCGAGGTCTTGCCGGTGGGCGTGCCGATGGCGCTGATCGTCAGGACGAGGGCGAGGGCGGCGGCCAGACCGGCCGCGGCGGCGATCAGAGCGCGCATACGGACCTCCCGGACCTGACGGTCTGTCAGGTGTCGGCACCGTAGCAACGGGCGGCGCAGATGAGAACAGCCGCGGCGCTCCTCGTGAGAGAGGGGCGCCGCGGCCGCTGTACGGGCCTTTGCGGGCCTAGGAGGCCGAGGGTGAGGCTTCGGTCGACCCGCTCGGCGAGGGGCTCGCAGACGGCGGGTCGCTCGGTTCGGGCTCCGGGTCCGGGGTGGCGGTCGGGACGGCCGTGACGGTCAGTTCGACCGTGAGGCTCGCGCCGCCCGTCGTCGTGATCTTCAGCAGGAACGTGCCGGCGTTGTCGTCCGCGTACAGCTTCGGCAGCTTCAGGACGCCGAGCGCGTCCGTCGTGAGGCCGGTCAGGGTGCGGACGGGGTTGCCGGCGGCGTCCTTGAAGTACGGGCCCTTGTCGTTCGCCGTGGTGTCGCCGGCGGCGGCGACCAGGGTGGCGGTCGCGGCGACCTTCCCGGCGGCGGCGCCCTTCAGGGTGGCCTTGACCTGGACCTGGTCGGTGAACTCGCCGCCCGCGACGGTGGTCAGCAGACCGCCCAGGAGGCTGGAGATCAGGTCGGCGGAGCGGGCCTCGACGGTGGCCGTGTAGTCGACCGGGTCGAGCGCGCGGCCGACGACCAGCGCGCGGACCAGGAACGAGCCCGTCTTCTCGCCCGCCCGGAGCGCGGGCGGCGTGGCGACGCCCTTCGCGTCGGTGGTGGCCGTCGCGATCTTCTCGCCGCCGGTGAACGTGGTGTCCGTGTCCCCGACGATCAGGAAGCGGACGCGGACCTTGGCGACGGCCTTGCCGTCGGCGGTCTCCGCGCGGGCGCCGATCTTCTGCGCGAAGGCGCTTCCGGCGGTCGCGGTCAGCTTGCCCGTGCCGGCGTCCTCCAGGCGGCGGACGGTGTCCGTCGGGGTCTGGGCGGGCGGCGGGGTGGTGGGCGGGGTCTTCGGCGGGTCCGTCCTGGGGGGCGCCGGGGTCTTCGGGGGCGTACCCGTCTTCGGCGGGGTGGTCTTCGTGCCGCCCGAGCCCGACACCGGGTTGTCGCTGCGGTTGCCCGGGAGGGTGCCCGTGCCGTTCGGGATCTCGTGCGTGCCCTTGCGGTAGTACTCCAGCCACGAGGTGACGGTGTTGTAGTACGCCGTCGAGTTGTTGTAGCTGAGGATCGCGCTGCGCAGGCCCGAGGGCGTGTTCATGTCCCAGTTGTTGCGGCACAGGTAGTGCGCGGCGGCGAGGGCGGCGTCGTAGACGTTGTTGGGGTCCTTCTTGCCGTCGCCGTTGCCGTCGCGGCCGGCCCAGGCCCAGGTCGAGGGGATGAACTGCATGGGGCCCACGGCGCGGTCGTACGTGGCGTCGCCGTCGAAGGCGCCGCCGTCCGTGTCGCTGATGTGGGCGAAGCCGACGCCGTTGAGGGGCGGGCCGAGGATCGGGGTGATCGTGGTGCCGTCCGCCGCGACGTTCCCGCCGCTCGCGTGGCCCGACTCGACCTTGCCGATCGCGGCGAGGAGTTCCCAGGGGAGGTTGCAGCCGGGCTTGCTGCCCGCGAGGGTCGTCGCGGCCCGCTTGTAGGCGTCCAGGACGGTCGCGGGGATGCCCGCCTCCGAGACGGTTCCGGTACCGGTCACGCCGGTGCCGGGTATCGGGGCGGTGCCCGTGGTCGGCACCGGGCTCGGGCTGTTGAGGGGCGGCAGGTCCGTGTAGTACGGCGAGTTGCCGGTGGCGCCGCCGGTCGTCGAGCCGGTGTCGGCCGCCGAGGCGGGGGTGTCGGCGGGTCTGTCCTGGGTCGTGCCCGCGACGACCTCCGGAGCCTGCGACGCGGCCAGGGCGGCGACCGCGACGGCCGCGACGGTGGTGTTGACCGCGCTCTTGCGCAGCCTCCTGCCGAATTGCGCCGACATGAAGTGAACCCCTCCCGTGGACGCCCGAGCGTCCCGTCTCTGTCTGCCGTGCTCACCTGTCTGACGAACGGGGTGCCCGGGAGGTTGCCCCTCCAGGCGATTTCCGTCCCGCCGTCATCGCGCGCCCCGCGGACACCGGACGTACCGACGGGTAGGGCGACCCTACGTCAACTCCCTTGACACCGGCACCCGTAGGAGGCTGTTTTCATCCGGCGCTCATGTGCCGGTGGCCGGGAACCGCGTCCCACGTCGTGGGCGTCTTCCCGGGTCGTCCGTGATCGTCTTCCGCCCGAGGAGCATGTGTGCCGTTCACCCTGAGCCACGCGGCCGCCGTGCTGCCCGGTGTGCGCGGTGACGGGACGGGCCGGGGTCGGCTGATTCCCGCCGTTCTCGTGGCCGGGTCCTTCGCCCCGGACCTCACGTACTACGCGGCGAGCGCCGCCCCGGACGCGATGCGGTTCGGGGAGGTCACGCACTCCTTCGCCGGGGTCCTCACCGTCGACGTGCTGCTCGCGTGGCTGCTCGTCGGGCTGTGGCTGCTCGTACGCGAGCCGCTGGTGGCGCTGCTGCCCGCCGCCGGGCGGCCCCGGGTCGCCGCGCTCACCCGCTGCGGCGTCCCCCGCGCGCGGGTGCGGGCCGCGCTGGTGCTGCGCTGGTACGCCTCCGCCGTCACCGGCGCTCTCACGCACGTCGTCTGGGACGCGTTCACGCACCACGACCGGTGGGGGTCGCGCCTGTTCCCGGTCCTCGGCGAGGAGGTCGCCGGGTCGCCGCTGTACTGGTACCTCCAGTACGGGGGTTCGCTGGTCGCGGCCGTCGTCATCGGGGCGTTCCTGACGCACGCGCTGCGCCGGGCGCCCTCGGGGGCGGTGCGCGGGGTGCCGGTACTGTCGGTCCGGGACCGGTGGCTCGCGGGGGCGCTGCTGGGCGGGTGCGCGGCCGTCGGGGCGGGGCTGCGGGTGGCGCGGTGGTGGGCGTACTGGGGGGATCGAGGGGCCAAGCCCTGGGAGATCGTCCCGACGATGTGCTTCGGGGCGGGGGCGGGGCTGCTCGTGGGGGTCGTGGTGTACGCCGTGGTCGTACGGGTGGCGCGGCCGGACGGGCAGCGAGGAGTGCTCTCCGGACGAGAGCACTCCTCGGTCTCTCAGTGAGCCGCCGCCTCCCAGTTCTGGCCGGAGCCGACCGACACGTCCAGCGGGGCCCGCAGGTGGACCGCGTCGGCCATCTCGCGGCGGACCAGCTCCTCCACGCGCGCGGATTCGCCGGGCGCGATCTCCAGGACGATTTCGTCGTGGACCTGGAGCAGCAGGCGTGAGGTCAGCTCCGCCTCCTCCATCGCCCTCGCGACCTTCAGCATCGCGATCTTCACGATGTCGGCCGCGGTGCCCTGGATCGGCGCGTTGAGGGCCATGCGCTCGGCCGTCTCGCGGCGCTGGCGGTTGTCGCTGTTGAGGTCGGGGAGGTAGCGGCGGCGGCCGAAGAGGGTCTCCGTGTAGCCCGTCGCGCGCGCCTCGTCGACCACACGGTGCAGATAGTCGCGTACGCCGCCGAAGCGCTCGAAGTACGTGTCCATCAGGGCCCGCGCCTCGCCGGCGTCGATGTTGAGCTGCTGGGACAGGCCGAACGCGGACAGGCCGTACGCCAGGCCGTACGACATGGCCTTGATCTTGCGGCGCATCTCCGCGTCGACGGCGTCCTTGTCGACGGCGAAGACCTGGGCGGCGACCGTGTTGTGGAGGTCCTCGCCGGAGGTGAACGCGTCGATGAGGCCCTGGTCCTCGGAGAGGTGGGCCATGACGCGCAGCTCGATCTGGCTGTAGTCGGCGGTCATGAGGGACTCGAAGCCCTCGCCGACGACGAACCCGCGCCGGATCGCGCGGCCCTCTTCCGTGCGCACCGGGATGTTCTGGAGGTTGGGGTCGACGGAGGACAGGCGGCCGGTCGCGGCGACGGTCTGGTTGAACGTCGTGTGGATGCGGCCGTCCGCCGCGACCGTCTTGATCAGGCCCTCGACGGTGACGCGCAGCTTGGCCTGCTCGCGGTGGCGGAGCATGACGACCGGCAGGTCGTTGTCCGTCTGGGTGGCGAGCCACGCCAGCGCGTCCGCGTCGGTCGTGTAGCCCGTCTTCGTCTTCTTCGTCTTCGGCAGGCCCAGTTCGCCGAACAGAACCTCCTGGAGCTGCTTCGGGGAGCCGAGGTTGAACTCGTGGCCCGCCGCCGCGTGCGCCTCCTTCACCGCCTGCTGGACGGCTCCGGCGAACATCTGCTCCATGCTCTGCAGGTGTGCGCGGTCGGCCGCGATGCCGTGGCGCTCCATGCGGGCCAGGATCGCGGACGTCGGCAGCTCCATGTCCCGCAGCAGGTCGGCCGCGCCGACCTCCTCCAGGCGGGCGCGGAACGCCTCGCCGAGGTCGAGGATCGCGCGGGCCTGGATCATCAGGGCCTCGCTCTCGGCGCCGTCGTCAGCGCCGAACGCGAGCTGGCCGTCGGCCGCCGCGGCGGGCTCCAGTTCGCGGCCCAGGTACTCCAGGGAGAGGGCGTCCAGGTCGAAGGAGCGGCGGCCCGGCTTCACGAGGTACGCGGCGAGCGCGGTGTCCATCGTGACGCCCTCGATGGTCCAGCCGTGCTCGGCGAAGACCCGCATCGCGCCCTTGGCGTTGTGGAAGACCTTCGCGCGGGCGGGGTCCGCGAGCCAGGCCGCCCAGGCGCGCTCGTCGGCCTCGTCGAGCTGGGCGGGGTCGAACCAGGCGGCCGGGCCCTCGGCGGTGGCGAGGGCGACCTCGGTGACGCTCCCCGCGCCCAGGGTCCAGGTGTCGACCGTCGCCACGCCCAGCGTGCCGGTCTCGTGCTCCGCGAGCCAGGGGGCCACCTCGCCCGTGCCCAGCACCGTGCCGTCCACGTCCACGCCCGCCGAGGCGACCGGGGCCGCGTCGGCCTCCACGCCGCCCGGGTCGACCGCGAGGAGGCGCTCGCGCAGGGACGGGTTGCGGATCTCCAGGGTGTCCAGGACCAGGGCGACGGCCTGGCGGTCGTACGGGGCGCGCTCCAGGTCGGGGACGGTCTTGTCCAGCTCGACCGTGCGCACCATCTCCGTCAGGCGGCGGTTCAGCTTCACCGCGTCCAGGTGGTCGCGGAGGTTCTGGCCCGCCTTGCCCTTGACCTCCTCGACGCGCTCGACCAGCTCCGCGAACGAGCCGAACTGGTTGATCCACTTCGCGGCGGTCTTCTCGCCGACGCCCGGGATGCCCGGGAGGTTGTCCGACGGGTCGCCGCGCAGGGCCGCGAAGTCGGGGTACTGGGCGGGCGTCAACCCGTACTTCTCGACGACCTTCTCCGGGGTGAACCGGGTCAGCTCCGAGACGCCCTTCGTGGGGTACAGGACCGTCGTGCGGTCCGTGACCAGCTGGAAGGAGTCACGGTCGCCGGTCACGATCAGGACGTCGTACCCGGCGGCCTCCGCCTGGGTCGCCAGGGTCGCGATGACGTCGTCCGCCTCGAAGCCGTCGACCGCGAACCGGGACACGTGCATCGCGTCCAGCAGTTCGCCGATCAGCTCCACCTGGCCCTTGAACTCGTCCGGTGTCTTGGAGCGGTTCGCCTTGTACTCCGTGAACTCCTCGGAGCGCCAGGTCTTGCGGGACACGTCGAACGCCACGGCGAAGTGGGTCGGCGCCTCGTCACGCAACGTGTTCGCCAGCATCGAGGCGAAGCCGTAGATCGCGTTCGTCGGCTGCCCCACCGCCGTCGTGAAGTTCTCCACCGGCAGCGCGAAGAACGCGCGGTACGCCAGCGAATGCCCGTCCATGAGCATCAGCCGGGGCCTGCCCTCGCCGGTTGCCGTCTCGTTCGTCTTCGATGCTGTCTCTGCCACGCCCCCGATCCTGCCACGCGCCACTGACAACGCCCCGCCACGGCCCGCTCCCACGAGCTGCGCCGGGGCTCGTCACTACGGCGCCTCGGCGAGCGGGGCGAGCATGCCGGCCCGGGTGCGCGGGGCCGTACTCGATAGACGACTGCCGTCACGCGGGCGCGACCAGCCACGATGCACCCGCAGCCGAACAACCGGCCGCGACGCACCCGCACCACAGCCCTCCTCAGCCCCACCCACCCCTCCCGGTCCCCCGCCCGATCCCAACTGTCACTCCTCCGTGGGAGGATCGAACAAGGACTCCGCTTGCGGTCGCGAAGGAGAGTGTGGGATGGCCGGGAAGGCGCCTAAGAGTGATCCGGTTCAGGACGCGCCGCAGGTCGGTGGGCCCAAGCACGCGGCGGCCGGGCTGCCCGCCGTGGGGCATTCGCTGCGGATGGCCCAGCAGCAGATGGGGGTCAGGCGGACCGCGCTGACGCTGCTGCGGGTCAACCAGAAGGAAGGGTTCGACTGCCCGGGGTGCGCCTGGCCCGAGCCCGATCACCGGCATGCCGCCGAGTTCTGCGAGAACGGCGCGAAGGCGGTCGCCGAGGAGGCGACGCTGCGCCGGGTGACCCCGGAGTTCTTCGCGGACCACAGTGTCGACGACCTGGCGACGCGCAGCGGGTACTGGCTGGGCCAGCAGGGCCGGCTGACCCACCCGATGTACCTCCCCGAGGGCGCCGACCACTACGAACCGGTGTCCTGGGAGCGCGCGTTCGCCATCATGGGCGAGGAGTTCGACCGCCTCGACTCGCCGGACGAGGCGGTGTTCTACACCTCGGGCCGCACCAGCAACGAGGCCGCGTTCCTGTACCAGCTCTTCGCGCGGGAGCTGGGCACGAACAACCTCCCGGACTGCTCGAACATGTGCCACGAGTCGAGCGGTTCGGCCCTCTCGGAGACGATCGGCATCGGCAAGGGCAGCGTCCTCCTGGAGGACCTCTACCGCGCGGACCTGATCATCGTCGCGGGCCAGAACCCGGGGACGAACCACCCGCGCATGCTCTCCGCGCTGGAGAAGGCGAAGGCGTCCGGCGCGAAGATCATCAGCGTCAACCCGCTGCCGGAGGCGGGCCTGGAGAAGTTCAAGAACCCGCAGACCGCGAAGGGCATGGCGACCGGCGCCGCGCTGACGGACCTGTTCCTCCAGATCCGCCTGGGCGGCGACCAGGCCCTGTTCCGCCTGCTGAACAAGCTGATCCTCGACACACCCGATGCCCTGGACGACGACTTCATCGCCGAACACACCCACGGCTTCGAGGAGTTCGCGGCAGCCGCCCGCGCCGCCGACTGGGACGAGACCCTCACGGCGACGGGCCTCACCCGCGCGGAGATCGAGGAGGCCCTGCGCCTGGTCCTCGCCTCGGAGCGGACGATCGTCTGCTGGGCGATGGGCCTGACCCAGCACAAGCACTCGGTGCCGACGATCCGCGAGGTCGTCAACTTCCTCCTGCTGCGCGGCAACATCGGCCGCCCCGGCGCGGGCGTGTGCCCGGTCCGCGGCCACTCGAACGTGCAGGGCGACCGCACGATGGGCATCTTCGAGCGCCCCGCGCCCGCGTTCCTGGACGCCCTGGAGCGGGAGTTCGGCTTCGCGCCCCCGCGCGGGCACGGCTACGACGTCGTCCGGGCGATCCGCGCCCTGCGCGACGGCGAGGCGAAGGTCTTCTTCGCGATGGGCGGCAACTTCGTCTCGGCGTCCCCGGACACGGACGTCACGGAGGCGGCGATGCGCAAGGCCCGCCTGACCGTGCACGTGTCGACGAAGCTGAACCGCTCGCACGTGGTGACGGGCGCGCGGGCGCTGATCCTGCCCACCCTGGGCCGCACGGAACGCGATCTCCAGGGCTCCGGCGAGCAGTTCGTGACCGTCGAGGACTCGATGGGCATGGTGCACGCCTCCCGGGGCCGTCTGAAGCCGGCGAGCGCGCAGCTCCTGTCGGAGCCGGCGATCGTGTGCCGCCTGGCCCGCCGGGTACTCGGCGAGAGCAGCGCCACCCCGTGGGAGGAGTTCGAGAAGGACTACGCGACGGTCCGCGACCGCATCGCCCGGGTGATCCCCGGCTTCGAGGACTTCAACGCGCGTGTGGCGCACCCCGACGGCTTCGCGCTCCCGCACGCACCGCGCGACGAGCGCCGCTTCCCGACGGCGACCGGCAAGGCCAACTTCACGTCCGCGCCGGTGGAGTTCCCCGAGCTGCCGGAGGGCCGCCTCCTGCTCCAGACGCTGCGCAGCCACGACCAGTACAACACCACGATCTACGGCCTGGACGACCGCTACCGGGGCATCAAGAACGGCCGCCGGGTGGTCCTGGTCAACCCTGAGGACGCCGAGCGGCTGAAGCTGGCGGACGGCGCGTACGTCGACCTGGTCGGCGAGTGGAAGGACGGCGTGGAGCGGCGTGCGCCGGGCTTCCGGGTCGTGGTCTACCCGACGGCGCGCGGGTGCGCGGCGGCGTACTACCCGGAGACGAACGTCCTGGTCCCGCTGGACGCGACGGCGGACACCAGCAACACCCCTGCCAGCAAGTCCGTGGTGGTGCGTCTGGAACAATCGGCGACCGACTGAGCGTTTGCTCAGGAGCGCACCGAAGCTGACACACAGAGACAGCACCCCACCACGAGACGAGAGCCGGGTCCCATGGCCGAGCAGACGTTCCCGCAAGAGGTCATAGACGAGTACGCCGCACTCGGCGTCGATCTCCCGTCCCTGTTCTCCGCCGGGCATCTCGGCAGCCGGATGGGCGTCGAGATCATCCAGGCGTCCGCGGAGCAGGTGGTGGGGACGATGCCGGTGGAGGGCAACACCCAGCCGTACGGCCTGCTGCACGGCGGCGCCTCGGCGGTGCTGGCCGAGACACTGGGCTCGGTCGGCGCGATGCTGCACGGCGGGAGCGGGAAGCTCGCGGTGGGCGTGGACCTGAACTGCACGCACCACCGGGGCGTGCGCTCGGGCCTGGTGACCGGCGTGGCGACGCCCGTGCACCGGGGCCGTACGACGGCGACGTACGAGATCGTGATCACGGACGAGGCGGGCCGGCGGGTGTGCACGGCGCGGCTGACGTGTCTCCTGCGTGACGTCGGCGCCGGTGACGGGGCGCCCGCCGTCCGCTAGCCGGTCACCGTCCGCCGCATATCGATGCAGGCCCGCACCCGCTCAGAGGTGCGGGCCTGCGGCGTTTTTCGCGATCGGTATACGGGTGACGGAATACGGAAAAGTGATCAGGAACGCCGGATTCCCTTTCACGACTGTAACCCTGTGTAATGAGCCCGCAATATGACGGGCACATACAACCAGAACGCGCGGCCCCGAATTCGCGTCATTACCAAAACGCCCCAGACTCCTGAACGGCACCCGCCGGGTCCTGCGCGTTCTCAGCATGCGGACGGGGCGAATCGGCCCGAATTCCACTGTTCCACCCTTCCAGTACCGCTCTGCATTACCTCGTGTCATAACAAGAGCGTCACAGCATTGGTCAGACTCTCCTCCAGCTATCCACACCCGCTTAGAGTCACGGCCAGTCACGGCGCGGCCGGAATACCCCTTCGGCTCGGCGCCCGACCCGGCCTCTTCCAGGGGGGAGGGCCGTGCCAGCGAAAGGACCGGATCGTGCGTCAACGCTCGTTCATCGCCATCACCGCCGCACTGGCGGCGGGCTCTCTCACTCTGACCGCCTGTGGCTCGCGCGACGACAGCGGTGACAAGTCCGACTCGGGCAGCGGCAACACCACCGTCACCATCGGCGTGGACGCCCCGCTCACCGGCGACCTGTCCGCGATGGGCCTCGGCATCAAGAACTCCGCCGACCTCGCGGCCAAGACCGCGAACAAGCAGGAGTACGTCAAGGGCATCACCTTCAAGATCGACGCCCTCGACGACCAGGGCCAGTCCGCCCCCGGCCAGCAGAACGCCACGAAGTTCGTCGCCGACAAGAACGTCCTCGGCGTCGTCGGCCCGCTGAACTCCAGCGTCGCCGTCTCGATGCAGAAGGTCTTCGAGGCCGCGAACCTCGTCGAGGTCTCCCCGGCCAACACCGGCCCCGCCCTCACCCAGGGCCCGGACTGGGCGACCAAGAAGGTCCGCCAGTTCAAGTCGTACTTCCGTACCGCGACCACGGACGCCATCCAGGGCCCCTACGCCGCCCAGTACGTCTTCAACACGGCGAAGAAGAAGAAGGTCTTCGTCATCGACGACAAGAAGACCTACGGCGCCGGCCTCGCGGGCACCTTCACCACCGAGTTCAAGAAGCTCGGCGGGCAGGTCGTCGGCACCGAGCACATCAACCCCGACACCAAGGACTACGCGTCCGTCGCCACCAAGGTGAAGACCTCCGGCGCCGACGTCGTCTACTACGGCGGCGAGTACCCGCAGGCCGGTCCGCTCTCCAAGCAGATCAAGGCGTCCGGCGCGAACATCCCGCTGGTCGGCGGCGACGGCATCAAGGACGACAAGTTCATCTCGCTGGCCGGCGCCACCGGCAACGGCGACGTCGCGACCTCCGTCGGCGCCCCCGTCGAGGACCTCCCCTCGGCCAAGAAGTTCGTCGCGGACTACAAGGCCGGCGGCTACTCCGAGGGCTTCTCGGCCTACGGCGGCTACTCGTACGACAGCGCCTGGGCGATCATCGAGGCCGTCAAGAAGGTCGTCGACGACAACGGCGGCAAGCTCCCCTCCGACGCCCGCGCGAAGATCGTCGCCGCCATGCAGAACGTCTCCTTCGACGGCGTGACCGGCAAGGTCTCCTTCGACGAGTTCGGCGACGCGACCAACAAGCAGCTCACCGTCTACTCCGTCACGGCCGGCGCCTGGAAGACCGTCACCTCCGGCACCTACAACGGCGGCTGACGCCGACCACACCCCCTTCATGAGCCGCGCGGGGCGCTGTTCCACCAGCGCCCCGCGCGCTCGCGCATCCGGCCACCGTCAACACGACCGTCTCGGAGGACATGCGGTGAACGAACTGCCGCAGCAGCTGGTCAACGGCTTGCTTCTAGGAGCCATGTACGGGCTCGTCGCCATCGGCTACACGATGGTGTACGGCATCGTCCAGCTCATCAACTTCGCCCACGGCGAGATCTTCATGACCGGCGGCTTCGGCGCGCTCACGGTCTGGCTCTGGCTCCCGAGCGGCACCACCATGTGGCTCGCGCTGCCCCTGATGATGGCCGGGGCGATCGTCGTCGCCGTCACCATCGCGGTCGGCGCGGAGCGGTTCGCCTACCGGCCCCTGCGCGGCGGCCCCCGGCTCGCCCCGCTCATCACCGCGATCGGCCTCTCGCTCGCCCTCCAGCAGGCGGTCTGGGCCTGGTACCCCGACGCCAAGTCGGCCCGCCCCTTCCCGGAGATCCCAGGCGGCCCCTTCGAGCTGGGCGACGTCACCATCCAGACCGGTGACATCTTCCTGCTCTGCGCCGCCCCCCTCTCCATGGCCTTCCTCGCCTACTTCGTGATGAAGACCCGCACCGGCCGCGGGATGCAGGCCACCGCCCAGGACCCGGACACCGCGAAGCTGATGGGCGTCAACACCGACCGCATCATCGTCCTCGCCTTCGCCCTCGGCGCGACCTTCGCCGCCGTCGGAGCCGTCGCCTACGGCCTGAAGTACGGCCAGATCGACTTCAAGATGGGCTTCCTCCTCGGCCTCAAGGCGTTCACCGCGGCCGTCCTCGGCGGCATCGGCAACATCTACGGCGCCATGATCGGCGGCGTCGTCCTCGGCATCGCCGAGACCCTCACCACCGCCTACGTCGCCGACATCCCCGGCATGGACAAGTTCGGCAGCCAGTCCTGGGCCGACGTCTGGGCCTTCGTACTCCTCATCCTCGTACTGCTGTTCAGGCCACAGGGCCTGCTCGGCGAGCGCGTCGCGGACAGGGCGTGACACCCATGACGACACAGACCACCGCACCGAAGACACCGGACACCGCGCCCGCGCCCGCCGGACTCGTCCCCCTCCCGGAGAAGACCGGCCGCGCCCTCGCCCTCGGCGGCAGCGCGCTCGCGATCGTCTCCACCTTCCTCGCCTGGACCTGGACCGACGACTTCCCCGGCGACCTCACCGTCTACGGCTACCCCGGCGGCCTCCAGGTCCTCGTCCTCGTCGGCGCCGCCCTCACCACGCTGCTCACCCTGTCCACGTACGGCGTGAAGGGCCTGGCCTGGCTGACGCCCGGCGGCGGGGACGCGGCGGTCAAGCTCGGCGCGCTCGCCACCTTCGCCACCACCTGGTACACGGTCATCGCGATCAGCGTCGACCTCGGCGGCGTCGTCAACCTGGACCCCGGCGCGTACATCGCCGCCGTGGCCACCCTGACCGCCCTGGCCGGCGCCCTCGCGCTGCCCTTCGTCCACCCCGAGCCCGACCCGGCCGACCCGGACGACAGCGGCTGGGAGCAGTTCCGGCACCGGGCCCGCCACCAGGGGACCACCGTCAAGGCGGCCTTCGCCGCCGACGCCCCCAAGCCGGTCGGCGCGCTCCCCCCGTACGCCGAGATCCTCATCGTCATCGCCGTCCTCGCCCTCGGCCTCACCGTCTTCACCTACGGCATCGGCACCGAGTACGACGAACTCTTCATCGGCTTCCTGCTGACGGCCGGGTTCTCCTTCGCCGCGCTCAACAGGGCCGGCCTCGTCGCCCACGCCTCCCAGATCACCGCGCGCCACCAGAACATCACCATCACCGGCGCCTTCGTCACCGCCGCCCTGTTCCCCTTCACCCAGACCGACGACCAGTACGCGACCATCGGCGTGCAGATCCTGATCTTCGCGACCGTCGCCCTCGGCCTGAACATCGTCGTCGGCCTCGCCGGACTCCTCGACCTCGGGTACGTCGCCTTCCTCGGCGTCGGCGCCTACGCCGCGGCCCTCGTCTCCGGCACCTCCAGCTCGCCCATCGACGTCCACTTCCCGTTCTGGGCAGCCGTCCTCGTCGGTGCCGCGACCTCCCTGATCTTCGGCGTCCTCATCGGCGCCCCGACGCTCCGGCTGCGCGGCGACTACCTCGCCATCGTCACCCTCGGCTTCGGTGAGATCTTCCGCATCACCGTCAACAACCTCGACGGCACCTCGGGCCCCAAGGTCACCAACGGCTCCAACGGCGTCGTCTCCATCCCCGACCTGAAGATCTTCGGCTTCGACCTCGGCACCCCGCACGACATCGCCGGGTTCACCATCGGCCGCTTCGCCAACTACTTCCTGCTGATGCTGCTGATCACGGCGGTCGTCATCGTCGTCTTCCGGCGCAGCAGCGACTCCCGGATCGGCCGCGCCTGGATCGCCATCCGCGAGGACGAGACCGCGGCCCTCGCCATGGGCATCAACGGCTTCCGCGTCAAGCTCATCGCGTTCGCCGTCGGCGCCACCCTGGCCGGGCTGGCCGGCACCGTGCAGGCCCACGTCAGCTACGCGGTCACCCCGGACCAGTACGTCTTCGCCAGCTCCGCGCCGCCCAACTCGGCGTTCCTCCTCGCCGCCGTCGTCCTCGGCGGCATGGGCACCATCAGCGGGCCCCTCGTCGGCGCCGCCCTGCTCTTCCTCATCCCCAACAAGCTCCAGTTCCTCGGCGAGTACCAGCTCTTCGCCTTCGGCGTCGCCCTCATCCTCATCATGCGCTTCCGGCCCGAAGGTCTCATCCCCAACCGCCGCCGCCAGTTGGAGTTCCACGAGGAGGCCGAAGCGCCCACCGTCCTCACCAAGGCAGGGGCCTGACGACCATGACGAACACCGTTCTCGACGCCCGCGGCGTCACCATGCGCTTCGGCGGCCTCACCGCCGTACGAGGCGTCGACCTCACCGTCAACAGCGGGGAGATCGTCGGGCTCATCGGGCCCAACGGGGCCGGCAAGACCACCTTCTTCAACTGCCTGACCGGTCTGTACGTCCCGACCGAGGGCGAGGTCCGCTACAAGGACACCGTCCTGCCGGCCAAGTCGTTCAAGGTGACCGCCGCCGGTATCGCGCGGACCTTCCAGAACATCCGGCTCTTCGCCAACATGACCGTCCTGGAGAACGTCCTCGTCGGCCGCCACACCCGTACGAAGGAAGGGTTCTGGTCCGCCGTCCTGCGGTTGCCCGCCTTCCACAAGGCCGAGGCCGCCTCCCGCGAACGCGCCATGGAACTCCTCCAGTTCGTCGGCCTCGCGGAGAAGGCCGACCACCTCGCGCGCAACCTGCCCTACGGCGAGCAGCGCAAGCTGGAGATCGCGCGGGCGCTGGCCAGCGAGCCGGGCCTGCTGCTCCTCGACGAGCCGACCGCCGGCATGAACCCGCAGGAGACCCGGGCCACCGAGGAACTCGTCTTCGCCATCCGCGACCAGGGCATCGCCGTCCTCGTCATCGAGCACGACATGCGGTTCATCTTCAACCTCTGCGACCGGGTCGCCGTCCTCGTCCAGGGCGAGAAGCTCGTCGAGGGCGACAGCGCCACCGTCCAGGGGGACGAGCGGGTCGTCGCCGCGTACCTCGGTGAACCCTTCGAGGACGCGCCCGGCGCGGAAGAGGTGGCCGAGGTCGAGGCCGCAGAGGCCCACAGCACCACGGAAGGAGGCGCGAAGTGACCGCGCTGCTCGAAGTCGAGGACCTCCGCGTCGCCTACGGCAAGATCGAGGCCGTCAAGGGCATCTCCTTCACCGTCGACGCCGGGGAGGTCGTCACCCTCATCGGCACCAACGGCGCCGGCAAGACGACCACCCTGCGCACCCTCTCCGGGCTCCTCAAGCCCGTCGGCGGGCAGATCCGCTTCAACGGCAAGTCGCTGAAGAAGACCCCCGCGCACCAGATCGTCTCCCTCGGGCTCGCGCACTCCCCCGAGGGGCGGCACATCTTCCCCCGCATGACGATCGAGGACAACCTGCGCCTCGGGGCGTTCCTGCGCAGCGACAAACCCGGCATCGAGCAGGACATCCAGCGGTCCTACGACCTCTTCCCGATCCTGGGCGAGCGCCGCAAGCAGGCGGCGGGCACCCTCTCGGGCGGTGAGCAGCAGATGCTGGCGATGGGCCGGGCCCTGATGTCCCAGCCGAAGCTGCTGATGCTGGACGAGCCCTCCATGGGGCTCTCCCCCATCATGATGCAGAAGATCATGGCCACGATCGCCGAGCTGAAGTCCCAGGGCACGACGATCCTCCTGGTCGAGCAGAACGCCCAGGCCGCCCTGTCCCTCGCGGACCACGGCCACGTCATGGAGGTCGGCAACATCGTCCTCTCGGGCACGGGCCAGGACCTCCTGCACGACGAGTCCGTCCGCAAGGCGTACCTCGGCGAGGACTGACCACGGGTACGACGATGGCGGGCACCCCCGGCGCCGGGGGTGCCCGCCATCGTCGTACCGTCTAGCCCTGGCTCTTGCCCGACTTCTTCTCGTCCGCGTCCTGGATGACCGCCTCGGCGACCTGCTGCATCGACATGCGGCGGTCCATCGAGGTCTTCTGGATCCAGCGGAACGCGGCCGGCTCGGTCAGGCCGTACTCGGTCTGGAGGATCGACTTCGCGCGGTCGACGAGCTTGCGGGTCTCCAGGCGCTGGGAGAGGTCGGCGATCTCCTTCTCCAGCTCCTTCAGCTCGTTGAACCGCGAGACGGCCATCTCGATGGCCGGGACCACATCACTCTTGCTGAACGGCTTGACCAGGTACGCCATGGCCCCGGCGTCCCGGGCCCGCTCGACCAGGTCCCGCTGCGAGAACGCGGTCAGCATCAGCACCGGCGCGATCCGCTCCTCGGCGATCTTCTCGGCGGCGGAGATCCCGTCCAGCTTGGGCATCTTCACGTCCAGGATGACCAGGTCGGGCTGGTGCTCGCGGGCCAGCTCGATGGCCTGCTCCCCGTCCCCGGCCTCCCCGACGACCGCGTACCCCTCCTCCTCCAGCATCTCCTTCAGATCGAGACGGATCAGCGCCTCGTCCTCCGCGATGACGACCCGGGTCGTCAGCGGAGGCACGTGCGACTTGTCGTCGTCGGGCGCGTCTACGGGCTGGGGCGACTCGGCGGTCACGGGGGCTCCTTGGTCGGGGCAGGGGTACTGCTGACAAGAGCGTACCTAGCTGCGGTAAGGTGGGGGCACGGCGGGTGACCGTCCACCTTTGTTTACAAGGCGCCCCGGTAGCCCAGCGGTAGAGGCAATGGTCTCAAACACCATCCAGCGTCGGTTCGAATCCGACCCGGGGTACTTTTCCTTAGATTCCAAGGTCGCGTCGCGAACGCGAGACGGAGGACCACTTCCCGGTGATCCTCCGTTTTTTCGTCTGCGTTCTTCCGTCTTCGCCTAGCGGGGACTGTCGTCCTCACCGATGTGATGGACGCGGACCATGTTCGTCGAGCCGGACACCCCGGGCGGGGAGCCCGCCGTGATGACGACGACGTCGCCCTGTTGACAGAGGCCGTGTTTCAGGAGCAGTTCGTCGACCTGTTCCACCATCGCGTCGGTGGAGTCGACCCAGGGGCCCAGGAGGGTTTCCACGCCCCAACTCACGCTCAGCTGGGCCCTGGTGGAGGCCACCGGGGTGAAGGCGAGGACCGGGATCGGGGAGCGGTAGCGGGAGAGGCGGCGGACCGTGTCGCCGGTTTGAGTGAAGGCGACCAGGTACTTGGCTCCCAGGAAGTCGCCGATCTCCGCTGCCGCTCGGGCTACCGCGCCGCCCTGGGTGCGGGGCTTGTTGTGGTCGGTCAGGGGCGGGAGGCCCTTGGCTAGGAGGTCTTCCTCCGCCGCCTCGACGATCTTCGCCATCGTGCGGACCGTCTCGATGGGGTGCTTGCCGACGCTGGTCTCGCCGGAGAGCATCACGGCGTCGGTGCCGTCGATGACGGCGTTGGCGACGTCGGAGGCTTCGGCGCGGGTCGGGCGGGAGTTCTCGATCATCGAGTCGAGCATCTGGGTGGCCACGATGACCGGCTTGGCGTTGCGCCTGGCGAGTTTGATCGCGCGCTTCTGGACCAGCGGGACCTGCTCCAGGGGCATTTCGACGCCGAGGTCGCCGCGCGCGACCATGATCCCGTCGAAGGCGGCGACGATGTCCTCGATGGCGTCGACGGCCTGGGGCTTCTCGACCTTGGCGATGACGGGCAGCCGGCGCCGCTCCTCGTCCATGATGCGGTGGACGTCGTCGATGTCCGAGCCGCTGCGGACGAAGGAGAGGGCGATGATGTCGGCGCCGCTCCGCAGCGCCCAGCGCAGGTCGGCCTCGTCCTTGTCGGAGAGCGCGGGGACGGAGACGGCGACGCCGGGCAGGTTGAGGCCCTTGTGGTCGGAGACCATGCCGCCCTCGACGACCCGGGTGTGGACACGGGGCCCGTCGACGGCGGTGACTTCGAGGCAGACCCTGCCGTCGTCGACGAGGACGCGCTCACCGGGGGTGACGTCGGCGGCGAGCCCGGCGTACGTCGTACCGCAGGAGTGGCCGTCGCCCTGGGCGCCCTCCTCGACGGTGATCGTGAAGGTGTCGCCGCGCTCCAGGAGGACGGGGCCTTCGGTGAACGTGCCGAGGCGGATCTTGGGTCCTTGGAGGTCGGCGAGGATGCCGACGCCCCGCCCGGCCTCCTCGGCGGCCTTGCGGACGCGGTGCAGCCGGTCCTCGTGCTCCGCGTGGCTGCCGTGGCTGAGGTTGAGGCGGGCGATGTCCATCCCGGCGTCGACCAGGGCCTTGATCTGGTCGTACGAGTCGGTGGCGGGCCCCAGGGTGCAGACGATCTTCGCTCGGCGCATGGGTCGAGCCTAGGCCCTACCGCCGGGTAGCCCATTGGCGGCGAATGACTACTCAACCACCTTTGCGTGAAGGGTTATTGACAAGACGCGAAGTGTGCGCACGGCCGCTCCGATGAGCATCTCGTCAGGTGTTCAGGGCGGGCGGGTGGAGGGTGAAGCGGGCGACGGCGGAGGCTTCGACGGAGAGCTGGGGCGGTTCGAGGTCGAGGGGCGCGGGCGCGCTCTCGGCAGCGGCGGCGGACACCTGGATCACGCTGCGTGAGAAGTTCGAGCGGGAGCGCGGCGTACGGCCGGGTTCGTCGTCGGTGAGGGAGACGAGCGCGGCGAGGGTGGTGCCGAGCGCGTCGGCGTACTCGCGGGCCCGCCGGACGGCGTCGCGGGCGGCGGTGCGCCGGGCCTCGGCGGGTACGGGCGAGTCGGCGCGCAGCTCCCATTCGGGGCCCTCGACGCTGGTGAGGTCGAGGTCGGCGAGGCGGGTGACGAGTTCGCCGAGGGCGGTGAAGTCGGTGAGGCGAGCGGCGATCCGGACCCGTCCGTGGTAGGCGCGGACGCGTTCGCCACGGCCGTACGCGGTGGGTTCGGGGGCGACGGAGAAGGAGCCGCTGGAGACGCGTTCGACGGCGTCGCCGTAGGAGGCGATGAGGTCGAGGGCGGTGGCGTTGCGGCGGGTGAGGTCCTCCAGGACGTGGCGGCGGTCGCGGCCGCGCGCGCTGACGGTCACCCAGACCCGCGCGATCTCGGGGGCGGTCTCGATCCGGGCCTCGCCCCGGACCGTCACAAGCGGCGCCTCGGCCGTGCCGTTCGTCATGGGGCACACTCTCGCATGCGGGGTCCGATCCCGTCAGGTCACCTGATCGCAACCTTCCGGACCTGTTGTGAAGGGTCATGGACGAGTCAGAATCTACGCGCGTCGTTGACGATTCCCCGAGGAGTACGAGATATGCCGTTGAACCGCCGGAAGTTTTTGAAGAAGTCCGCCGTGACCGGGGCGGGGGTGGCGATCGCGGGTGCGGCGGCGGCTCCGGCACAGGCCGCTCCCAAGCCCCCCAAGGCTCCGCAGAAGAAGCGTTACTCGCTGACGGTCATGGGCACCACCGACCTGCACGGCCACGTCTTCAACTGGGACTACTTCAAGGACGCGGAGTACAAGGACGCGGCCGGCAACGCCCAGGGCCTGGCCCGGATCTCGACGCTGGTCAACCGGCTGCGCGCGGAGAAGGGCCGCCACAACACGCTCCTGATCGACGCGGGCGACACGATCCAGGGCACCCCGCTGACGTACTACTACGCGAAGGTCGACCCGATCACCGCCAAGGGCGGCCCGGTGCACCCGATGGCGCAGGCGATGAACGCGATCGGGTACGACGCGGCGGCGCTCGGCAACCACGAGTTCAACTACGGCATCGAGACGCTGCGCAAGTTCGAGTCGCAGCTGCGCTTCCCGCTGCTGGGCGCGAACGCGGTCGACGCGAAGACCCTGCGGCCCGCGTTCCCTCCCTACGTCATCAAGACGGTGTGCCCGAAGGGCGCCCCGCCGGTGAAGGTCGCGATCCTCGGTCTCACCAACCCGGGCATCGCGATCTGGGACAAGGCGTACGTGCAGGGCAAGCTGGCGTTCCCGGGGCTTGAGGAGCAGGCCGCGAAGTACGTCCCGAAGCTGCGGTCGCTGGGCGCGGACGTCGTGATCGTGTCGGCGCACTCGGGCTCCTCGGGCACGTCCTCGTACGGCGACCAGCTCCCGTACGTCGAGAACGCGGCGGCGAACGTGGCGCGGCTGGTGCCGGGCATCGACGCGATCCTGGTCGGCCACGCGCACGTGGAGATCCCCGAGCTGAAGGTCGTCAACGAGAAGACCGGCAGGACGGTGATCCTCTCGGAGCCCCTGGCGTACGCCGAGCGCCTGTCGGTGTTCGACATCGAGCTGGTCCGCGAGAAGGGCCGCTGGGCCGTCGAGTCGGTCTCGTCGAAGGTGCTGAACTCCAACACCGTCGCGGACGACCCGAAGATCACGCGCCTGCTGAGCGACGAGCACGCGAAGGTCGTGAAGTACGTCAACCAGGTCGTCGGCACCGCCACCGCGACCCTGACGACGGTCGAGGCCCGCTACAAGGACGCCCCGATCATCGACCTGATCACGAAGGTCCAGGAGGACGTCGTGAAGGCCGCGCTGGCCGGTACGGCGCACGCCGCGCTGCCGGTGATCGCGCAGGCGTCGCCGTTCTCCCGCACCTCGGAGATCCCGGCCGGCGACGTGACGATCCGGGACCTGTCGAGCCTGTACGTGTACGACAACACGCTGGTCGCGAAGTTGATGACGGGCGCGCAGCTCAGGGCGTACCTGGAGTTCTCGGCGCAGTACTTCGTCCAGACGGCGCCGGACGCGGCCGTGGACGTGGAGAAGCTGACGAACGCGGGCGGGCGGCCCGACTACAACTACGACTACGTGTCGGGGCTCTCGTACGACATCGACATCGCGCAGCCGGCGGGTTCGCGGATCAGGAACCTCACCTACCAGGGCGCCGCGCTGGACGACGCTCAGCAGTTCGTGTTCGCGGTGAACAACTACCGGGCCAACGGCGGCGGCGCGTTCCCGCACGTGGCGGCGGCGCAGGAGCTGTGGGCGGAGTCGACGGAGATCCGGACGCGGATCGCGGAGTGGGTGACGGCGAAGGGCGTGCTGGACCCGAAGGACTTCGCGTCGGTGGACTGGAAGCTGACGCGGAACGGAACGCCGGTGTTCTGAGCGTGAGTTGAGGGGGCCGCACCGTTCTGCCTCGGTGCGGCCTCTCTTTTTCGAGACGTCAGACGGTCGTGTCCGTGTAGTAGAAGCTCGCCTTCTTGTCGGTCTCGGTCAGCGACTTCTCCGAGGCGAGTCCGAAGTGCAGCCGGGCCGGTGACGTGGCGTCAGGGAGCTGGATCGCCATCCCCTCGGGCTCGCGGTAGAACAGGTCCGCCCCGGCTCCGGTGAGTTGCCGGTCGAGTACGGCTCCGGTGTTCCAGTCGGTCGCGGTGAGGTGGACGTCGCCGAAGGAGGTTCCGTCCAGGGTGTAGAGGTGGCGGCCGAGGGTCGCGTACCCCTGGAAGACGGGCCCGGTCAGGACGGCGGGCTGGGTGAGGGTGGCGAGGGGGGTGAAGATGCCCGCCTTGAAGGTGGTGAGGTCGTGGAGCGCGTACGTCCATACGCCCCCGGTCCGACTCCGGTGCGCGATACGGCTGTTGACGGGGTCGAGGGCGACGGTGTCGTGGTCGGAGCCGGGGGCGGGCTCGAAGCGCAGGAGCTGCGTCGAGGCCGGGGTGAGGACGGTGCCGTCGGTGAAGCGGAAGCGGGCGATACGGGTGCCGTAGCCGTTGTCCTGACTGTCGGGGACCGCGTCGGTCTCGGTCCACAGGTAGGTGCCGGTGCCGAAGGGTTCGGCGGCGATGGAGACGCCGTGGCCGAAGCCCTTGAGGTACATGCGGCCGGTGACGGTGCCCTGCCAGTCGAGGCGGGTGACGCAGAGGTCGCCGTTCCTGGAGCGGTCGGCGCCGGGGACGGGGGCGCTCTCGCCGGGGAGGGTGCGTCCGCCTTGCGTCAACTGGGCTGTGTAGAGGCGCTTGTTGGTGTTGTCGAAGGCGAAGGACTGGAGGACGCGGGTCTCGCTGAGGGTGATCTCGTGGAGCCAGGGCTTGATGGTGGTGAGGTCGAGGCGGGGTGTGGCGGGGACGGCGGCGGTCGCCGGGCCGGCCGGGGTGAGGGCGAGGGCGGTCGCCGCGAGGAGTATCTGCCGTCGGTTCAAGTGTGCTGCTCCCCCGTGATGTCGTGTCTGCCGGAGCATTGCATCACGGGGGTGTGGGGTCAGCGGGGTTCGACGAGCGGGGTGAGGGTGCGCGGCTGACGTGCGGCGGGTACGCGGTGCCCGGCCTCAAGTCCGAAGGTGGTGAACGCCGTTCGGGACGGCAGCGGGTACGGCTCCTTCTGCGTCAGGGAGTTGAGGATGGAGGCGCTGCGCCAGGCGGTGAGGCCGAGGTCGGGGGCGCCGACGCCGTGCGTGTGGCGTTCGGCGTTCTGGACGTAGACGTTGCCGGTGACGGCCGGGTCGAGGACGAGGCGGAACTCCTCGTCCACACGGGGGCGTTCGGCGTTGTCGCGGCGCAGGTAGGGGTCGAGGCCGGCGAGGAGGCGGTCGAGGGGGCGCTCCCGGTAGCCGGTGGCGAGGACCACGGCGTCGGTGGTGAGGCGGGAGCGGGTGCCCTGCTGGACGTGGTCGAGGTGGAGTTCGACCTTCGTGGTGGCGATCCGGCCCGCCGTACGGACCTTGACGCCCGGGGTGAGGACCGTGTCGGGCCAGCCGCCGTGCAGGGTGCGGTCGTACAGCTCGTCGTGGATGTCGGCGAGGGTGCGGGAGTCGATCGCCTTGTGCAAGTGGCCCTGTCTCGCGAGGAGTTCGTCGCGGACGGGTTCGGGGAGGGCGTGGAAGTAGCGGGTGTGGTCGGGGGTGAAGTGTTCGAGGCCCAGCTTCGAGTACTCCATGGGGGCGAAGGCTTCGCTGCGGCCGATCCAGTGCAGGCGTTCGCGTCCCCTGGGGCGGCCTCGCAGGAGGTCGAGGAAGACCTCGGCGCCCGACTGTCCGGTGCCCACGACGGTGACGTGGTCGGCGGCGAGGAACGCGGACCGGTGGTCGAGGTAGTCGGCGGCGTGCACGACCGGGACGCCGGGGGCGTCGACGAGGGGGCGCAGGACGTCGGGGATGTGGGGTTCCGTGCCGACGCCGAGGACGACGTTGCGGGTGTACGTCCGGCCGAGCGCCTCGGCCTCGCCCTCGGCGTCGAGGTGGGTGAAGTCGACCTCGAACACGGCGCGTTCGGGGTTCCAGCGGACGGCGTCGACCTGGTGGCGGAAGTGCAGGCCGGGGAGGTTGCCGGCGACCCAGCGGCAGTAGGCGTCGTACTCGGCGCGGTGGATGTGGGAGCGCTCGGCGAAGTAGAAGGGGAAGAGGCGGTCGCGGGTCTTCAGGTAGTTGAGGAACGTCCACGGGCTCGCGGGGTCGGCCAGCGTCACCAGGTCGGCCAGGAAGGGGACCTGGACGCGGGCGCCGTCGATGAGGAGGCCGGGGTGCCAGTCGAAGCCGGGGCGCTGCTCGTAGAAGACGGCGTCGAGTTCGGTGAGCGGCTGGGCGAGGGCGGCGAGGGAGAGGTTGACGGGGCCGATGCCGATCCCGACGAGGTCGCGCGGGGTGTCGGGGGGTGTGGGGGCGTCGGTCATGTGGGGGTGGTTCCTTCCACGAGGTCCAAGAGGCGGTCGAGGTCGGCCGGCCTGGTGTGGGGGTTGAGGAGGGTGGCCTTCAGCCAGAGCCGGCCGTCGTCGGTGCGGGCCCGGCCGAGGACGGCGCGGCCCTGTGTCAGCAGCGTGCGGCGGACGGCCGCCACGTCCGCTGCCACGGGCCGGAACAGGACCGTGCTGATCACCGGGCGGGCGTGCAGCTCGAAACGGGGGTGTGCCTCGACGCGGTCCGCGAACTGCCGGGCCAGGCCGCAGACTTGGTCGACCAGCTCGGCAAGTCCCGTCCGGCCCAGGGCCTTCAGGGTGACGGCGATCTTCAGGACGTCCGGCCGTCGGGTGGTCCGCAGCGACCGTCCGAGCAGATCAGGAAGGCCCGCCTCGGTGTCGTCGTCGGCGTTGAGATAGTCGGCTGTGTGCCGCAGGACGTCGAGGTCGGCCCCGTCCCGTACGGCGAGCAGCCCCGCCGCGACCGGCTGCCAGCCGATCTTGTGCAGGTCGAGGGTGACGGTGTGGGCGTCCCGTATCCCGGCGAGCTTCCCCCGGTGCCGGGCGCTGAACAACAGGCCCCCGCCGTACGCGGCATCGACATGCAGCCGCGCGCCGCGCGCCGCGCAGCGGGCGGCGATCTCGGGAAGGGGGTCGATGAGACCGGCGTCCGTGGTGCCCGCGGTGGCGGCGACCATGACGGGGCCGGTGAGACGGGCGAGGGCCTCGCCGAGGGCGACGGGGTCCAGGACCCCTCCGGGAGCGGGCACGACGAGAGGCTCGGGAAGCCCGAGAAGCCAGGCGGCACGGGGGAGGGAGTGATGGGCGTTGGCCCCGTGGACGAGCCGGACTCCGGCGCCGTGCGCTTCTCGGGCGAGGAGAAGAGCGAGGTGGTTGGACTCGGTACCGCCGGTGGTGACGAGGGCGTCGGGGGTGAGGGAGGGAGTGGGGGTGGAGCTGGGGCCGGCAGAGGCGGCAGGCCCGGCGGAGGCAGGCGGCGCACCCGCTCCGAAAACGCCAGGCCCGACATCGGCTCCCACAGCGCCGGGCACACGGGCCGCCCCAGCCCCGGACACGCCAGCCACCCCGACCCCGCTCCCCCCGTACACCTCCCCCGCCAGCACCCCCACCACCAGCGCCTCCAACTCCGAGGCTGCGGGCGCCTGGTCCCACGAGTCGAGGGACGGGTTCAGCGCGGACGCCGCGAGGTCGGCGGCCACGGGGAGTGCGAGCGGTGGGCAGTGGAGGTGGGCCGCGCAGAGGGGGTCGGCGGGGTCGGCGGAGCCTTCCGCCATCGCTCGGACGATCGCGGCGAGCGCGCCCGGGTCGCCCTGTTCCGGAAGCAGTTCACCCACGGCCTCCCGCACCCGCGCCGCGACCGGCCCCGGCCCGCCCGCCGGAAGGGGGCCGCCCCTCCCCCGCGCCCCCGCGTCGAGCGCGTCGAGGACCGTCGCGAGCAACGGCCGTAGCGCGTCGGCCTGGTGGGGACCCGAGGCGAGGGGCGGCAGGCTCATGCGGGGTCCTTCCGGGGCGGGACCCCCAGCATGTCCCTCCGGAGGCGCCCGGACCCGGAAACCCGAGCGATCAGACCCGAAAGTGGTACGGGCGCCCGGAGAAAATCTGCTTCTACGATCTGGGCCGGTTCACACCCCGCGTGCCTTCAACACCCTCCCCAGATCGTCGAGTTGGTCGGCCAGCTTGCGGCGCAGCGCCGGCGTCGGGTCCCCTTCCGCGAGGCACGTCTCCCCGAGGCGCAGGTTCTCCGTGTCGACGGCGTACGCGGGGAAGGCCCACCTGCCGACGGCCTGGGCGATGGCGGGGCCCCGGCGTTCGGCGACGGGGACGGCGTCGGTGTAGAAGCGGGCGACGTACGGGCGCAGGAGGTCGGCCTGTTCGGGCTGCCAGAAGCCCTGTGCGGTGGCGGTGAGGAGGTAGTTGGAGAGGTCGTCGGACGAGAACATGGCCGCCCAGGCCCGTTCCTTGGCGTCGGCGTCGGGCAGGGCGGCCCGGCAGCGCGCGGCGCCTTCCTCGCCGGTCGCCGAGGGGTCCCGTTCCAGTTCCCCGGCGATGGCGGTCTCGTCGGTCGCGCCGAGCACGGCGAGCCGGGCGAGGATGCGCCAGCGGAGGTCGGGGTCGAGCTCGGGCCCGCCGGGCACCGTCCCGTCGGCGAGCCACGCGGCGATGGTGTCGGGATGCTGCGCGACGTCGATGAAGTGCCGCACGGCGATGAGCCGAAGCCCCGGGCTGTCCCCGTCCTCGGTGCGCCGGACGATGTCCTTGCACAGCAGGCAGATCGAGGTCAGCGCGCCGGGCCGCTCCTCGGGCGTGAGGTAGCGCCCCGCCAGCTCGCCCACCGCGAAGGTGAGGACGGCCTCGGTGACGGCGAGGTCGGTCTCGCGCGGGAGGTGGGTGCGGGCGGTCTCCAGGTAGGCGCCGGCGGGGAGTTCACCGTCGCGGACGGCGTCGCGCAGCGCGTTCCAGACGACGGCCCGCGTCAACGGGTCGGGCAGGGTGCCGAGTCGGGCCCGGACCGTGGCGAAGGAGTCGGCGTCGAAGCGGACTTTCGCGTAGGTGAGGTCGCCGTCGTTGAGGAGCAGCAGCGCGGGCTTCTTGCCGAGGTCGCCGGGCGCGCTCTGGGGGACGTCGAGGTCGAGGCGGGGCCGGGGTACGAGGCTGCCCGCGTCGTCGTCGTACACGCCGACGGCGATGCGGTGGGGCCGGGTGCCCGCGTGTTCGACGGTGAGGGTGTGGGCGCTGCCGGCACCTGCGACGACGGGCGTGAGGGTGTCGACGCCGGTGGTGCGCAGCCAGGCGTCGGCCCAGGCGTGGACGTCGCGGTCGGTGGCGGAGGCGAGGGAGTCGATGAAGTCGGCGAGGGTCGCGTTGGCGAACTTGTGCCGGGTGAAGTGGGTGTTGATGCCGGCGAGGAAGTCGTCCTCGCCGAGCCAGACCACCAGCTGCCGTAGCGCGGAGGCCCCCTTGGCGTAGGAGATGCCGTCGAAGTTGAGGAGCGCGGAGGCGGTGTCGGGGACGGCGTCGGGGGCGACGGGGTGGGTGGTGGGGCGCTGGTCGGCGTCGTAGCCCCAGGCTTTGCGGGAGACGCCGAACTCGGTCCAGGGGCCGGTGAAGCGGGTCGCGTCGGCGGTGGTGCGGTAGCCCATGTACTCGGCGAAGGACTCGTTCAGCCAGATGTCGTCCCACCAGCGCAGGGTGACGAGGTTGCCGAACCACATGTGGGCCATCTCGTGGGCCATGACCATGGCGCGGGTCTGGCGTTCGGTGTCGGTGACGGCCGAGCGGTACACGAACTCGTCGCGGAAGGTGACGAGTCCGGGGTTCTCCATGGCGCCGGCGTTGAACTCGGGGACGAACGCCTGGTCGTAGGAGTCGAAGGGGTAGGGCTCGGTGAACTGCTCGTGGTAGCGGTCGTAGCACTGGCGGGTGATCTCGAAGAGTTCGTCCGCGTCCGCCTCCAGGTGTGCGGCGAGGGAGCGGCGGCAGTGCAGGCCGAGGGGGAGGCCGTGGTGGTCGGTGCGCAGGGAGTGCCAGGGGCCGGCGGCGACGGCCATCAGGTACGTCGAGATGGGCGGGGTCGTCGCGGCCCGCCAGCGGCCCTCGCCGAGGGCCTCGGTGACACCGTTCGCGAGGACGGTCCAGCCTTCGGGGGCCTTGACGGTGACGTCGAAGGCGGCCTTCAGGTCGGGCTGGTCGAAGGCGGCGTACACGCGCTGGACGTCGTCGAGGAAGAGTTGCGTGTAGACGTACGTCTCGCCGTCGGCGGGGTCCGTGAAGCGGTGCATGCCCTCGCCGGTGCGGGAGTAGCGCATGGTCGCCTCGACCCGCAGTTCGTGCTCGCCGGCCTTGAGCTTCTTGAGGGGGAAGCGGTTGCCGGAGAGTTTCGCGGGGTCGAGGGACTTGCCGTCGAGGGTGACGGAGCGCAGTTCGGCCGGCTTCAGCTCGACGAAGGTGTCCGCGCCCGTGCGCGCGGTGAAGCGGATGACGGTGTGGGACTCGAAGGTCTCGTCTCCGGTGGTGAGGTCGAGGTCGACGGCATAGCCGAGGACGTCGAGGAGTTCGGCACGGCTCAGCGCTTCGTCGCGCGTCAGTACGGACATGGGGCCATGCTGCCTGATTCGGGGTACGGGGCACAGAGGCGGATCGGTACACACCTTTCGTCCACCTCTGTGCGGTGCCCCGCTTCAGACCCCCTCGTCCTCCGCGATGCGTTCGTGGTGCCGGATCACCTCGGCGACGATGAAGTTGAGGAACTTCTCGGCGAAGGCGGGGTCGAGTCTCGCGCTCTCGGCGAGGCCGCGCAGCCGTTTGATCTGGCGGGCCTCGCGGGCCGGGTCGGCGGGGGGCAGGTGGTGGCGGGCCTTGAGGTAGCCGACCTGCTGGGTCGCCTTGAAGCGTTCGGCGAGCATGTGGATGACGGCGGCGTCGATGTTGTCGATGCTGTCGCGCAGGCGCGTCAGCTCGTCCTGGACCTCGGGGTCGACGGTGTTGCTGGTGGTCATGGCCGTTCACCCTAATCCGTCCCGCTCGACGGGCACCGGGGTGTCCACCCCTCGTACAGTGGAAGGAAGGCGCAGAACGTCAGAGGGAGCAGGGGGCAGGGGGTGCGGCGTGGCGGACGGCGGCCCGGTGGAGCACGGGTTCCCGCACCTGGAGACGGTGCGCGCGGCGGTGACGGCCCTGTACCGGCGCCTGTCGTACGACACGGTGTGCGCGTTCGCGGCGAGCGTGCCCCCGGCCGACGTGGCGTTCTGCGACACCGACGACCTGCATCTGGGCGCCCAGCGGGTGGCCCGCGAGCTGATCCGGCACTACCGGCTGCCGGACGCCCGGCTGATCGTCGGCTTCCGCGCGATGGAGCACGCGGCGAACATCGAGCTGACGGCGGGCCCGGAGTACTTCGTCGAGCTGAACGACCGCTTCCGCACGCACCGCGAGGACATCGGCGCGGCCCTGGCGCACGAGATCATGCACGTGTACCTGCACCGCCTGGACCTCTCCTTCCCCGGCACCCGGGACAACGAGATCCTCACGGACACGGCGGCCACCTACCTCGGCGCGGGCTGGCTCCTCCTGGACGCCTACCGCGAGCACGGCGAGGCGTCCCAGAAGCTCGGCTACCTCACCCCGGAGGAGTTCGGGTACGTCCTCGCCAAGCGCGCCCTGTTCTTCGGCGAGGACCCGCGTCCGTGGTTCACCAGCCCGCAGGCGTACACGGCGTACGAGGCGGGCCTGGACCGGGCCCGCCTCGACGAGCGGCAGCCTCCGCTGACGGCGGCGGGCTGGGCGGGGCGGCGCCGGTACGCCCGCGACCGGCGGCAGGTGCGGACGGCGCCGGACACGCCGTACTCGTTCTCACAGGAGGCTCCGGGGACTGCGGGGGCTGCGGGGGCTGCGGGGGCTCGCCTGCGGGTGAGCTTCCCGTGCCCGACGTGCCATCAGCGGATCCGGGTGCCGGTGAAGGGGCGGGTGCGGGCGCGGTGCGGGCTGTGCCGGACGGTGCTGGAGTGCGACACCTGATATGTCTACGTCCGCTCGATGATCGTCACGTTCGCCTGTCCCCCGCCCTCGCACATCGTCTGGAGCCCGAACCGCCCCTGAACGCGCTCCAGTTCGTGCAGCAGGGTCGTCATGAGCCGGGCCCCGCTCGCGCCCAGCGGATGCCCGAGGGCGATGGCGCCGCCGTTGACGTTGACCCGCTCGGGGTCGGCCCCGGTCTCCTTCATCCAGGCCAACACCACAGGCGCGAACGCCTCGTTGATCTCGACGAGGTCGATCTCGTCGAGCCGCAGGCCGGTCTTCCCGAGGGCGTGCGCGGTCGCCGGGATGGGCGCGGTGAGCATCCTGATCGGGTCCTCGCCGCGCACGGAGAGGTGGTGGATCCGGGCGCGGGGCGTCAACCCGTGGTCCCGTACGGCCTGTTCGGAGGCGATGAGCAGTGCGGCGGCCCCGTCGGAGACCTGGGAGGAGCAGGCGGCGGTGACGGTGCCGCCGTCGATGACGGGTTTCAGCGCGGCCATCTTCTCCAGCGAGGTGTCCCGCCGGGGCCCTTCGTCGACGTCGACCTCCTTGCAGGGCACGGTCTCGCGCACGAACCGCCCCTCGTCGACGGCCCGTACGGCCCGCCGGTGCGAGGTGAGCGCGAACTCCTCCTGCGCCTCGCGGTCGATGCCCCACTGCGCGGCGATCATCTCCGCCCCGGCGAACTGGTTGACGGGCCGGTTCCCGTACCGCTCCCGCCAGCCCTCGCTGCCCGCGAACGGCCCTTCGGTGAAGCCGAGTTCGACCGCCGCCTGCCGGGTGGCGTAGGCGATCGGGATCTGCGTCATGTTCTGCACGCCCCCGGCGACGACCAGGTCCTGCGTCCCCGACAGCACGGCCTGCGCGGCGAAGTGCAGGGCCTGCTGGGAGGATCCGCACTGCCGGTCGACGGTCACGCCGGGCACCTCCTCGGGGAGCCCGGCGGCGAGCCAGGAGGTCCGGGCGATGTCCCCGGCCTGGGGTCCGACGGTGTCGAGGCAGCCGAAGACGACGTCCTCGACGGCGGCGGGGTCGACGTCGACGCGTCCCATCAGCGCCTTCAGGACGTGCGCCCCGAGATCCGCCGGGTGAACGGCGCCCAGCCCTCCTCTGCGCTTCCCGATCGGCGTGCGGACCGCTTCGACGATGTATGCCTCGGCCATGACGACTCCCTGGCGAACTTCCCTGCGTGCGGCGGGCGCAGGCACCATACCCACCAAGCGCTTGCTAGGGAAGGGGCATGCTCAGTGGCCTCGTGTGAGCTCCTTGTACTCCTTCTCCGTGGGCTTCGCGATCTGGGTTCCCGGTCCGAACATGGCCCTCGCGAGCCGCTCCCGCACCCGCTGCACCACGGTCACCTTCCGCCGGACGCCGTTCGCGTCGACGCGCGCGCCGATCTCGTAGGGCGCGGGCTGTTCGTGCTGGGTGAGGGTGTGCAGCCGGGCCTGGTCGAGGGGCTCGTGGACCTCGACGTACTCGCCGTGCGGGAGGCGTTTGATGGTGCCGGTCTCCCTGCCGTGCAGCACCTTGTCCCGGTCGGCGCGCTGGAGGCCCATGCAGATGCGTTTGGTGAGGACGAAGGCGAGGACGGGGACGACGAAGGAGCCGACGCGGACGAACCAGGTGATGTGGTTGATCGACAGGTGCAGGTGCGTGGCGACGATGTCGTTGCCGCCGCCGATCAGCAGGACGCCGTACAGACTCAGCCAGGCGACACCGAGTCCCGTACGGACGGGGACGTTTCGCGGCCGGTCCAGGAGATGGTGCTCGCGTTTGTCGCCCGTGATCCACGCCTCGATGAAGGGGTAGACGCCGAGCGCCACAAGGATCAGCGGGAAGAGCGTGAAGGGGATGAAGACGCCCAGCTGGAGTGTGTGGCCCCAGGCGTTGATCTCCCAGGCCGGCATGACGCGGATCAGGCCCTCGGAGAACCCTAGGTACCAGTCGGGCTGCGCGCCGGTCGTCACGAGGTCCGGGCGGTAGGGGCCGAACGCCCACACGGGGTTGATGGTCGCGATGCCGCCCATCAGCGCGAGGACCCCGAAGACGAGGAAGAAGAAGCCGCCCGCCTTCGCCATGTACACCGGCATGAACGGCATCCCGACCACGGACTTCTCGGTCTTCCCGGCCCCCGGGTACTGGGTGTGCTTGTGGTAGAAGACCAGGATCAGGTGGGCGACGACCAGGCCCAGCATGATGCCGGGCAGCAGCAGGATGTGGATCGGGTAGAGGCGTGAGATGAAGTCGACGCCGGGCCACTCGCCGCCGAACAGGAAGAACGAGATGTACGTCCCGACGACCGGGATGGACAGGATCGCCCCGTCCGCGAAGCGCAGCCCGGTGCCGGACAGCAGGTCGTCCGGGAGCGAGTAGCCGGTCAGCCCGGTCATGATCCCCAGGAACAGCAGGGTCCACCCGAACACCCAGTTCAGCTCGCGCGGTTTCCTGAACGCGCCGGTGAAGAACACCCGCATCATGTGGATGAGCATCCCGGCGACGAACACCAGCGCCGCCCAGTGGTGGATCTGCCGGATCAGCAGACCGCCGCGTACGTCGAAGCTGATGTCGAGCGTCGACTCGTACGCCTGGGTCATGCTGACCCCGTTGAGCGGGGTGTAACTGCCGTGGTAGATGACCTCGGAGCTGCTGGGGTCGAAGAACAGCGTCAGATAGACCCCGGTCAGGATCAGCACGATAAAGCTGTAGAGGCAGATCTCCCCCAGCATGAACGACCAGTGGTCCGGGAACACCTTGCGCAGGTTGGCCTTGGCCAGCCCGTAGATCCCGAGCCGCCCATCGGCCCAGTCGGCGAACGCCTCGCCCTTGCCCTTGCTGTCCGTACGCACCCCGTCAGCCATGGACCACAGGGTGGCACGCGCGGCGGGCTACGCCAACAGTGCGATCAGAGCGGGAAGTTGATGTCGCGTCAGCCCAGGATCCCGTTCACCCGGGCCTCCGTCAGCCACTTCGGAAACTCGCCCAGGAGCCGGTCGTAGAGTTCGGCGTCGGACATCCGCCGAGGGTCCGAACCGGCATGGAAGAAACCGGCGTTGTCGACGACGCGCCTGCCGGGCACGGGAAGCTCGTCGAGTCTGCGCAGGAAGTCGAACTGCGTGCTGCGGGCGTCACCGAAGCCGATGAACTGCCAGAACAGCGGCAGCCGGGCGGCCTTGCACAGGTAGCGTTCGGCGGCGGGTCTGCTGGTCGGACCGCCGTCGGTCTGGAAGACGACCAGCGCGGGGTCGGTGGCGCCGCTGTCGAGGTAGTGATCGATGACGGCGTCCATGGCGAGGTGGTAGTTGGTCCGGCCCATGTGTCCGAGGTCCGACACGATCCGCTCGATCCGGCCCTCGTGACCGGCCGGCACGATCTCGGTGACGGCATCGATCTCGGTGGAGAAGACGACGACCGGAACCTCACCGTCGTCGTCCAGATGCGCCGCGAGCCCCAACACCCGGTCCGCCAGCGCCTGTACGGTGCCGTCCTTGTAGTACGGCTTCATCGACCCCGAGTAGTCGACGACCAGGTAGACGGCGGCCCGCTGCCCCTCCAGGCCGTGTTCGGCGAGCGACTCCCCGGCCCGCTTGTAGAGGCTGACCAGCGCGGGCGCGGTCTCCTGGACCTTCGTGAGGCTGATGGCTGCCATACCGGCCACCCTATCCAGGACGTACGGCGACGCCTGCCCGGTCGTCCGGTCGGGGACAGTGGGGCAGGCGTCGTCTACAGTTCCGTACGCCTTTGTACGGGACGTCTTCGGGGTGACCGTCAGGTCAGACCATCAGTGAGCGGTCCGTCGGACGGATGGGGGCCGGCAGGTCGCTGGCCCCTGTGAGGAACCGGTCGCAGCCGCGGGCGGCCGAGCGGCCCTCGGCGATGGCCCACACGATGAGGGACTGGCCGCGCCCGGCGTCACCGGCCACGAACACGCCCGGCACGTTCGTCTGGAACTCGGCGTCACGGGCGACGTTCCCGCGCTCGTCCAGTTCGAGGCCGAACTGCTCGACGAGCCCGTTCTCGCGGTCCGTGCCGGTGAACCCCATGGCCAGCGTGACGAGTTGGGCGGGGATCTTCCGCTCGGTGCCCGGCTTCTGCGTGAGCTTGCCCTCGACGAACTCGACCTCGACGAGGTGCAGCCACTGCACGTTGCCCTCCTCGTCGCCCTCGAAGTGGGTGGTGGAGACGGAGTAGACCCGCTCGCCGCCCTCCTCGTGCGCGGAGGTGACCTTGTACAGCATGGGGAAGGTCGGCCACGGCTGGTTCGGCGCACGGTCCTCGCCGGGCCGCGGCATGATCTCCAACTGCGTGACGGACGCGGCGCCTTGACGGTGCGCGGTGCCGACGCAGTCCGCCCCGGTGTCACCACCGCCGATGACGACGACGTGCTTGCCCTCGGCGGTGACGGGGGACGTCACGTAGTCGCCCTCCTGCACCTTGTTGGCGAGGGGCAGGTACTCCATCGCCTGGTAGACGCCCTTCAACTCCCGCCCGGGGACGGGAAGATCGCGCGCGGTGGTGGCACCGGCGGCGATGACGACGGCGTCGTACCGCTTCTTCAGGTCGGTCGCCTTGAGGTCGCGGCCGATCTCGATCCCCGTACGGAAGCGGGTCCCTTCCGCGCGCATCTGCTCGATGCGCCGGTTGATGTGCCGCTTCTCCATCTTGAACTCGGGGATGCCGTACCGGAGAAGACCACCGATGCGGTCGGCGCGCTCGTACACGGCGACGGTGTGGCCGGCCCGGGTGAGCTGCTGCGCGGCGGCGAGGCCGGCGGGGCCGGAGCCGATGACGGCGACGGTCTTGCCGGAGAGCCGCTCGGGCGCCTGCGGGGCGACCGTACCGGCGTCCCACGCCTTGTCGATGATGGAGACTTCGACGTTCTTGATGGTGACGGCGGGCTGGTTGATGCCGAGGACGCACGCCGACTCACAGGGAGCCGGGCACAACCGCCCCGTGAACTCGGGGAAGTTGTTCGTGGCGTGCAGGCGCTCGGAGGCCGCCGACCAGTCCTCGCGGTACGCGTAGTCGTTCCACTCGGGGATGAGGTTCCCCAGCGGACAGCCGTTGTGGCAGAACGGGATGCCGCAGTCCATGCAGCGGGACGCCTGCTTCGAGATGATCGGCAGCAGCGAGCCGGGGACGTAGACCTCGTTCCAGTCCTTGAGACGCACGTCCACGGGGCGGGACTTGGCGACCTCACGGCCGTGGTTCAGGAAGCCCTTCGGGTCAGCCATTGGTCGCCGCCTCCATCATCTTCTCGGTGATCTCGGACTCGGAGAGTCCCGCCTGCTCGGCGGCGTCCTTGGCGGCGAGCACTGCCTTGTACGTGCTGGGGATGAGCTTCGTGAAGCGCTCGGCGGAGGCGTCCCAGTCGGCGAGCAGCTTCTCGGCGACCGTGGACCCGGTCTCCTCGGCGTGGCGGCGCACGACGCCGTGCAGCCACCGCTTGTCGTCGTCGGACAGCTCCTCGATCGCGCCGAGGTTCCCGGAGTTGACGTTGTCCCGGTTCAGGTCGATGACGTACGCGATGCCACCGGACATGCCGGCCGCGAAGTTGCGCCCGGTCTCGCCGAGGACGACCGCGTGACCGCCGGTCATGTACTCGCAGCCGTGGTCGCCGACGCCCTCGGAGACGACCAGCGCCCCGGAGTTGCGGACGCAGAACCGCTCACCGGTACGCCCGCGCAGGAACAGCTCCCCGCCGGTCGCGCCGTACGCGATGGTGTTGCCCGCGATCGTCGAGTACTCGGCGAGGTGGTCGGCGCCCCGGTCGGGGCGGACGACGACCCGGCCGCCGGAGAGGCCCTTGCCGACGTAGTCGTTCGCGTCGCCTTCGAGGCGCAGCGTGACACCGCGCGGCAGGAAGGCGCCGAAGGACTGGCCCGCGGAGCCGGTGAAGGTGATGTCGATGGTGTCGTCGGGCAGACCCGCCCCGCCGAACTTCTTCGTCACCTCGTGGCCGAGCATCGTGCCGACGGTGCGGTTGATGTTGCGGACCTTGACCTGCGCGCGCACCGGCTGGGCCGAGGTCGCGTCGGAGGCGGCGAGCGCGTCGGCGGCGAGCTTGATCAGCTCGTTGTCGAGCGCCTTCTCCAGGCCGTGGTCCTGGGCGACCGTCTGGTGCAGCACGGCGCCCTCGGGCAGCTCGGGGACGTAGAAGAGCGGGGCCAGGTCGAGGCCCTGCGCCTTCCAGTGGTCCACGGCCCGCTCGACGTCGAGGAGTTCGGCGTGGCCGACGGCCTCCTGGATCGTGCGGAAGCCCAGCTCGGCAAGGAGTTCGCGGACCTCTTCGGCGATGAACCGGAAGAAGTTCACGACGTACTCGGCCTTGCCGGCGAACCGGTCGCGCAGGACCGGGTTCTGCGTGGCGATGCCGACGGGGCAGGTGTCGAGGTGGCAGACGCGCATCATGACGCAGCCGGAGACGACGAGCGGCGCGGTCGCGAAACCGAACTCCTCGGCGCCGAGCAGCGCGGCGATGACGACGTCACGGCCGGTCTTGAGCTGCCCGTCGGTCTGGACGACGATCCGGTCGCGCAGGCCGTTGAGCAGCAGGGTCTGCTGGGTCTCGGCGAGGCCCAGCTCCCAGGGCCCGCCGGCGTGCTTGAGCGAGGTGAGCGGCGAGGCGCCCGTACCGCCGTCGTGGCCGGAGATGAGGACGACGTCCGCGTGCGCCTTGGAGACACCGGCCGCGACCGTGCCGACGCCGACCTCGGAGACCAGCTTCACGTGGATGCGGGCCTGCGGGTTCGCGTTCTTGAGGTCGTGGATCAGCTGGGCCAGGTCCTCGATCGAGTAGATGTCGTGGTGCGGCGGCGGGGAGATCAGACCGACACCCGGGGTGGAGTGCCGCGTCTTGGCGACCCACGGGTACACCTTGTGGCCGGGGAGCTGGCCGCCCTCGCCGGGCTTGGCGCCCTGGGCCATCTTGATCTGGATGTCGTCCGCGTTGACGAGGTACTCGCTCGTCACGCCGAAGCGGCCGGAGGCGACCTGCTTGATCGACGAGCGCCGCGCCGGGTCGTACAGGCGGTCCGCGTCCTCGCCGCCCTCACCGGTGTTGGACTTGCCGCCCAGCTGGTTCATGGCGATGGCGAGGGTCTCGTGGGCCTCGCGGGAGATGGAGCCGTAGGACATGGCGCCGGTGGAGAAGCGCTTGACGATGTCCTCGACGGACTCGACCTCGTCGATCGAGATCGCCGCGCGGTCCGACTTGAAGCCGAAGAGCCCGCGCAGCGTCATGAGGCGCTCGGACTGCTCGTTCACGCGGTCCGTGTACTTCTTGAAGATGTCGTAGCGGCCGGAGCGCGTCGAGTGCTGGAGGCGGAAGACCGTCTCCGGGTCGAAGAGGTGCGGCTCGCCCTCGCGGCGCCACTGGTACTCGCCGCCTATCTCCAGCGCGCGGTGCGCCGGGGCGATGCCGGAGGCGGGGTACGCCTTGGCGTGCCGGGCGGCGACCTCCTGGGCGACGACGTCGATGCCGACGCCGCCGATCTTGCTGGCGGTGCCGTTGAAGTACTTCTCGACGAAGGCGTCGTCCAGGCCGACGGCCTCGAAGACCTGGGCGCCCCGGTAGGAGGCGACGGTCGAGATGCCCATCTTGGACATGACCTTGAGGACGCCCTTGCCGAGCGCGTAGATCAGGTTGCGGATGGCCTGCTCGGCCTCGATGTCCGAGAGGAAGGTGCCGGCGCGGACCAGGTCCTCGACGGACTCCATCGCCAGGTACGGGTTGACGGCGGCGGCGCCGAAGCCGATCAGCAGGGCGACGTGGTGGACCTCGCGGACGTCCCCGGCCTCGACCAGCAGGCCCACCTGGGTGCGCTGCTTGGTGCGGATGAGGTGGTGGTGGACGGCGGCGGTCAGCAGCAGCGAGGGGATCGGCGCGTGCTCGGCGTCGGAGTGCCGGTCCGACAGGACGATCAGGCGGGCGCCGTTCTCGATCGCGGCGTCGGCCTCGGCGCAGATCTCGTCGATGCGGGCGGCGAGGGCGTCGCCGCCGCCGGAGACGCGGTACAGGCCGGAGAGGGTCGCGGCCTTGAAGCCGGGCATGTCGCCGTCGGCGTTGATGTGGATGAGCTTGGCCAGCTCGTCGTTGTCGATCACCGGGAACGGCAGGGTGACGGTACGACAGGAGGCCGCGCTCGGCTCCAGCAGGTTGCCCTGGGGGCCCAGCGAGGAGCGCAGGGAGGTGACGAGCTCCTCGCGGATCGCGTCCAGCGGCGGGTTCGTGACCTGCGCGAAGAGCTGCGTGAAGTAGTCGAACAGCAGCCGGGGGCGGCTGGACAGTGCCGCGATCGGCGAGTCGGTGCCCATGGAGCCGATCGGCTCGGCGCCGGCCTTCGCCATCGGGGCGAGGATGACGCGCAGCTCCTCCTCGGTGTACCCGAAGGTCTGCTGGCGGCGGGTGACCGAGGCGTGGGTGTGGACGATGTGCTCGCGCTCGGGCAGGTCGCCGAGCTCGATCTCGCCGGTCTCCAGCCACTCCGCGTACGGCGCCTCGGCGGCGAGGGCGGCCTTGATCTCGTCGTCCTCGATGATGCGGTGCTCGGCGGTGTCGACGAGGAACATCTTGCCGGGCTGGAGGCGGCCCTTGCGGACGACCTTCGAGGGGTCGATGTCCAGGACGCCGACCTCGGAGCCGAGGACGACGAGGCCGTCGTCGGTGACCCAGTAGCGGCCGGGGCGCAGGCCGTTGCGGTCGAGGACCGCGCCGACCTGGGTGCCGTCGGTGAAGGTGACGCAGGCGGGGCCGTCCCAGGGCTCCATCAGCGTGGAGTGGAACTGGTAGAACGCGCGCCGGGCCGGGTCCATCGAGTCGTGGTTCTCCCACGCCTCCGGGATCATCATCAGCACGGAGTGCGGCAGGGAGCGCCCGCCGAGGTGGAGCAGCTCCAGGACCTCGTCGAAGGAGGCGGAGTCGGAGGCGTCCGGGGTGCAGATCGGGAAGATCCGCTCGATGCCCTTGTCCCCGCTGTGCCCATGGTCGGCAGAGCCGAACAAATCGCTGACGAGCTGCGACTCGCGCGCCCGCATCCAGTTGCGGTTGCCCTTGACGGTGTTGATCTCGCCGTTGTGCGCGACGAAGCGGTACGGGTGGGCGAGCGGCCAGGACGGGAACGTGTTCGTGGAGAACCGGGAGTGGACGAGCGCGACGGCCGAGGCGAACCGGCGGTCGGAGAGGTCCGGGAAGAAGGGCTCCAGCTGGCCGGTGGTCAGCATGCCCTTGTGGACGATGGTCCGCGCGGACAGCGACGGGAAGTAGACGCCGGCCTCGCGCTCGGCGCGCTTGCGCAGCGCGAACGCCTTGCGGTCGAGGACGATGCCCTCGCTCTCGCCGTCGGCGACGAAGACCTCGCGGAAGGCGGGCATCGTGGAGCGGGCGGTGGCGCCGAGCAGGCCGGGGGCGACGGGGACCTCACGCCACCCGAGGACGGTCAGGCCCTCCTCGCCGGCGATCGTCTCGATCCGCGAGACGGCGTCCTCGGTGCCGTCCTCGGGGAGGAAGGCGATGCCGACGGCGTACGAACCGGCCGCGGGCAGCTCGAAGCCGGTGACCTCGCGGAAGAAGGCGTCCGGGACCTGGGTCAGGATGCCCGCGCCGTCACCCGAGTCGGGCTCGGAGCCGGTCGCGCCGCGGTGTTCGAGGTTGCGCAGAACGGTCAGCGCCTGCTCGACCAGCGTGTGGCTCGCCTCACCGGTGAGGGTGGCCACGAAGCCGACGCCACAGGCGTCGTGCTCGTTACGGGGGTCGTACATACCCTGCGCGGCAGGGCGAGCATCCATGAAGGACCAGTTCTGGCCATTCGCGGAGTGCTGGGACGGCTGGCGCGGCGTACGCATCGGCTCTCCCGTCGTCGTCTCAAGTGGCATATCTGCGTTGCCGAGGGACGACGTTGGCCCTCTGCTTAAGTGCAAAATTTCGTGCAGGTTACATGATGGGGCGGTTCTCGGGAAGTGGATAAACCGTTCCAACATGCGGACGCCGTGGGGTCGCGGCGGGTGCCGCGCGAGGCGGCTGAAAATGAGTGGGAGCGAACGGGACAGATCGATGTCCGTCGTTTCCTGGGGGAGTACGGAAGGGGCGTCTTCACCCATCCCGCGCGTGCGCCGCGGGCGTCGTTGCCCACAGCGCTTACGGCTCATGCCCGGTGGTCATGCATTCGAAACCAGCGGGTAACGGCTATTTATACGGTCCCTCGCATACCTAGCGGCCTCCCTATCCTACGGCCGTACCGAACAAACTGCCCAGGGCGTACGTCACACCCGCCGCCGCGCCTCCCAGCGCCAACTGCCGCAGCCCGCTGTACCACCAGGTCCGCGCGGTCACGCGGGCGACGACCGCCCCGCACAGGAAGAGCCCGGCGAGCGCCACCAGCACGGCCGGCCACAGCGCGCTCGCCCCCAGCAGATACGGCAGCACCGGCAGCAGCGCGCCCACCGCGAACGCCCCGAACGACGAGACGGCGGCGACCAGCGGCGAGGGCAGGTCCGAGGGGTCGATGCCCAGCTCCTCGCGCGCGTGGATCTCCAGCGCCATCTCGGGGTCGCGGGACAACTGCCGGGCGACCTCCTTCGCGAGCGGCGCGTCCACGCCCCGCGCCTCGTACAGCGCGGCCAGCTCCGCTTCCTCGTCCGCCGGGTGCCGGCGCAGCTGCGCCCGCTCCACGTCCAGCTCCGCTTCCACCAGCTCCCGCTGCGAGGCCACCGACGTGTACTCGCCGGCCGCCATCGAGAAGGCGCCCGCCGCGAGGCCCGCGAGGCCGGTGAGAACGACGGCCCGGTGCCCCAGGTCGCCGCCCGCGACGCCGGTCATCAGCGCGAGGTTCGACACGAGCCCGTCCATCGCCCCGAACACCGCCGGCCTGAGCCAGCCCCCGTTGACGTCACGGTGGGTGTGGTTGTCGCGGTGCGCCTCGTGCAGCGGCGCCTGGACATCGATGAGAGCCATGTTCCTACATCCCCGGCAAGCTAAGCCAAAGCTAAGTTTGGACTGATTCTAAATCTCTACAACACCGAGGTTACGTCGGTCATTCCGGGCCCGCCAGCAAGGAAAGGCTGGGCTTACCTGCGGTTTTACCCTCGAATGCTCATCCGTCCAGTAGGCCGCTCAAAAGTCGTCCGGGTGACAAAAAGGGCTCCGAGGCAAAGGTCAACCGCCAACGGTGGGACAGATCTGTCACTTGCCCACCCTTCCTGGAGGTTCACGTATGGCATCGATCGCAGCGCTGCGTGAACGCGCGAGAGGCGCCCTCCTCGGCCTCGCCGTGGGAGACGCGCTCGGCGCCCCGGCGGAGAACCTGAAACCCTCCGAGATCCGCGCCCGCTGGGGCCGCATCACCGGGTACGTCACCGACACCCCCGCCGGCACCGACGACACCGAGTACGCGATCCTCTCCGGCCTCCTCCTCGCCCGCCACGGCTCCGCCCTCACCCCGGCCCACGTCGAATCCGCCTGGCACGCCTGGATCGCCGACCGCGACGAGGGCCCCTTCCGGGGCGCCGGCTTCAGCGAACGCGGCACGCTGGAGAACCTCCGCCGCGGCCTGACACCTCCGGTGACGGCCCAGCACCGCCACGCCTGGAGCGACGGCCTCGCGATGCGCGCCGCGGTCTTCGGCGTCTTCGCGGCGGGCCGCCCCGCCGAAGCGGCCCGCCTCGCGGCGATCGACGGCTCGGTCAGCCACGAGGGCGAGGGCATCCACGGCGGCCAGGCGGTCGCCGCGGGCGTGGCCACCGCCATGACCGGCGCACCCCCCATCGCCGTCATCGCCTCCGCCCTCGCGGTCATCCCCGACGACTCCTGGACCGCCCGCTCCCTACGCCGCGCGGTCGCCCACGCCCACCAGGGCGAACGCGCCATCCGCAGCGCCGTGATCATCCCCGGCTACCCCTGGACCGACCTCGCCCCCGAAGCGGTCGCCCTCGCCTTCGGCGCCTACGCCTACGCGAACGCCGACTTCCGCGACTCGGTCCTCACGGCAGTGAACATGGGCAGAGACGCGGACACGACAGCGGCCGTAGCCGGAGCCCTCTCCGGAGCAACGCAGGGCGTCTCGGCAATCCCCCCGACCTGGGCCCAGGCCATCGGCCCGGCAAAGGGCTCCTGCCTCCCCGAGATGGCCGGCCACCACGTCCTGGACGTGGCAGAACTCCTGATCCAGACGGAGGACACGAAGTGGACCCCGACAAGGGCGGACTTCGCGCTGGCGGCGGAGGGCGGGGAGGAGCGGTGAGGGGGGAACCGAAGGCAGGAGAAACCGAACGAGAGAAACAGGACGCGGACGTGATGCCAAGGAAGAACGGTGCATGGCAACCCCCGGCAGGACCGACACCGACATGGACGGAGAACCGCCCGAAACCGGCACCCCCGGCGGCAGGGGCGCACCCGGCGACAACAGGAACGCGGGACTGCACTGAGCCTGGGGCCACCACTGCGGGGGCGCACCCGGCGACACCAGCGGACGGCACATCCCAACCCCGGGCGCCCCTAACGCCCTCAGGGGCGCGGGGCCGTATTGAATCTGCGGCTACCGCCGCGTGGGCGCGAGCAACCACACCAGCAGACGGCACATCCCAACCAACGCAAACCCCAACCCCCCCAGGGGCGCGGGACCGTACTGAATCTGCGGCTACCGCCGCGTGGGCGCGAGCAACCACACCAGCAGACGGCACACCCCAACCAACGCAAACCCCAACCCCCCCAGGGGCGCGGGACCGTACTGAATCTGCGGCTACCGCCGCTCGGGCGCGACCAGCCCCGACGAACCCGCACCCGCCCCACAACGCAACCACCCCCCACAGCGGCCCCCACCCCACCCCGCAAGCCGCCGACGAAGAGCACCCCCCACAGGAAAGTCCCGCACCCGACAACGCAACCCGCACGGGTGGTGCGGGCGGGAAACACCAGGCCGATGGCGAAGCCAAGGCCCGGCGCCCCATCACCGGCATGCTCCTGGGCCTGGCCATCGGCGACGCCACCGGCTGGCCCTCAGCCCGCCACAGAGCCTCCCGCATGCCCGACTGGACCCGCCGCCTCACCCGCGAACTGGACACCTTCGCGGAACAGAACGCCACCACCACCCTCCCCGTCCCCATCGCCCTGAACCAACCCCCGGCCCCCCTCCACCTGGGCCCCTCGGACGACGCGGAATGGGCAGCCCTGACCGCCCAGACCCTCCTGCGCACCACCGACCCCACCACCCTGAACGACCTGAGCAGAGACCACCGCACAAGGACGGCGATCGACCTCACCTGGACCTCCCTCGCGGCAGAGGTAGCCGCGGCGACGACAAAGGCCCCGGAGATCGAATCAGCGGTACTCCCCCTCCGCGCCCGCATCTCGGTAAGAGCCGGCCTCACCAACCTCGCAGCGGGCCTACGCCCCCCGGCGACGGGCCACGACAACCCCCACTACTTCGACGACGCGGCCTGCGTAAGAGCCTGCGTCCTGGCGACAACCCACCCGGGAAACCCGCAACGCGCAGCGGACCTCGCGGAGTTCGACGCCCGCTACACCCAGGACGGCGACGGAGTCCACGGCGCGAGAGCGATGGCGGCGGCGATCTCCCTGGCCCTGACCGGCGAACCGATCGAAACGTGCGTACAAGCAGCCCTCACCCAACTCCCCCCGGAAACGGAGATCGGCAGAAACGCCCGCCACGCCCTCCACCTGGCACAGACGACGGACTCCACCTTCGCCCTGATCCCGTTGCTGGAGCACCAGATCGTGGACCACGTCTACAGCTACGGCATCGCGGCGGCGGAAACGGTCCCGGTGACCCTGGCGATCTCCCTCGCCGCGAACGGCCGTATCGCCGAGGCGGTCCCAGCGGCGACCTGCCTCTCCAGAGTCGCCGACTCCACCCCCGCCCTGACCGGCGCCCTGACCGGCGCGATCGGCGGCGCATCCGCGATCCCCGCCCCCTGGCGCACAACCTCCCGCACCCTCTCCGGCTGCACCCTCCCCCGCCTCACCGGCACGGACCTCCTGGAACTCGCCGAACTCCTGGAAGCCGCACAACCGGCAACAACAGGAGCATGATTCACCCCATGTCAGACAAAACCTCCCAAACACCCCTGGAGGACCGCATCACCGCCGCCCTGGTGGGCGCGGCGGTGGGCGACGCACTCGGCGGCCCGGTCGAGGGCTACTCCCCCGCCCAGATCCTCGCCCGCCACGGCGGCAGGATCACCGGCATCGTGGGCCCCTGGAACGGCGACGACTGGCGTACGGCCCGCCCGATCGCCCCGTACCACAAGGGAAACGGCCACATCACGGACGACACCCTGATGACGCACGCCCTGATCCGGGTCTACGCGAAGGTCCGCGACCACCTGGACGCCCACGCGATCGCCGACCACCTGGTCCCGGACCTGATGACAACCCCCCGCTGGATCCCGGAACTCGAATCGGAGACCCTCCTCCTGCACCGCCTCTTCCTCGCGGAGAAATGGCTCGCCACCCGCCTCCACTACGCCCACGCGGACCCCCGGGAAGCAGGCGTCGGCAACATCGTCAACTGCGGCGCGGCGATGTACATGACCCCGGTCGGCCTGATCAACGCGGCCAACCCCCGAGCCGCGTACAACGAGGCCCTGGACATCACCGGCGCCCACCAGTCGTCGTACGGCCGCGAGGCGGCGGGCGTCTTCGCGGCGGCGGTGGCAGCGGCCTGCACCCCGGACGCGACCCCGACCTCGGTCATCACGACCTGCCTGAGCCTGGCAAAAGACGGCACAAGAACGGCGATCGAGAAAGTAGCGGAAACGGCAGCACACCACACAGACCCGGAATCAGCCCTGGCCCCCCTCCGAGAAACGATCACCCCCTACGACACGGTAGGCCCCGACTACCGCACCCCTTCCCTCAACGCCCGCCGCCCCTCCCGCCTCCACGCGATCGAGGAACTCCCCATCGCCCTGGCCATGTTGCTGATCACGAACGGCGACTACGAACAAGGAGTCCTCGGCGCCGTCAACTACGGCAGAGACTGCGACTCGATCGCGACGATGACCGGCGCCCTGGCTGGCGCACTGGGCTCGGCACCCCCACCCGAGTGGTCCAACGAGGTATCAGAAGCAAGCAAGTTGGACCTCTGGGAACCGGCGGAAACCCTGGCGGAGGTAACACGGGAAGTCTTCGTCAAGGACATGGACCGCCGCAGAACCCACGAGTCAGCCTTCACGGCCCTGGGAGCCCACCTGTGCTCCGCCTGACCTGGCTCCAGCCGGAGGACCTCCTGGGCCACGAACTCCGCCAGGCAAGGGAAGACGGCAGAGACACGAGGGACATCGCGGCCCGCTGGCACAGCGCGGGCGGCAGAGAAGCCCCCGAAAGAGCAGGCGCCTCCCCCACTCAACCGCCACCCCACCTACGCAACGTGGCAACGACGCTCCTGGCAGAACTGGCATCCCAGCCAAGCAAGTTGGCAACAGCAGAACCGACGGCCTGGCACGCGATCCAAGCCACATGGACACGCGACGACCACCCGCACCCAGCTCACCCAGCTGCGAGCAGCCGCACCACAGCGGACCCGCACCCGCCCTCCCCCCTCGCCCCAGCTGCGGGCAGTCGTGCCTCCCCCAGTGCCCGAAGGGCCTGGGAGGTACCCCCATGGGGCGGCACGGGTGGGCGCAGCGGCACCCCGCAAGCGCGGGCAAGCGACAACGCCCCCACCCCAGCCACCCACCAACCCGCACCGAACCCCACACCACCCCCCACCCCCCGAACCTACGAATCCGCCTGGCTCGGCAGAGCCGTCGGCTGTGTCCTCGGCAAACCCGTCGAGAAACTCCCCCTCCACGCCATCCGAGCCCTGGCCAAGTCCACCGGCAACTGGCCCCTGACCACCTACTTCACAGCGAAGGGCGTCCCCGACTCCCTCCTCGCCCAACACCCTTGGAACCGCCGCTCGGCCACGACCTCCCTCGCCGAGAACATCGACGGCATGCCGGAGGACGACGACCTGAACTACCCCCTCCTGAACCTGCTCCTCCTCCAACGCCACGGCAGGAACTTCACGACGGACGACGTGGCGAGGCTGTGGCTGGACGAACTCCCGGCGGGCCGCACGTTCACCGCGGAACGCATCGCCTACCGCAACCTCCTGACCGGCATCGACCCCCCGAGAACGGCCCACCACAACAACCCGTTCAGGGAGTGGATCGGCGCGATGATCCGAGCGGACGTACACGGCTGGACGAACCCGGGAAACCCGGAGGCGGCGGCAGAACAGGCGTACAGGGACGCCACGTTGACGCACACGGCGAACGGCGTCTACGCGGCGATGTACATCGCGGCGACGATCGCGACGGCAGCGACAGGCACGCACGACATCCACACCTGCCTCAGCACAGCCCTGCGGGTGATCCCCGCAACGTCCCGCCTGCACAAGGCAGTTACGGGCGCCATCCAACTGGCCCGAACGGAACGGGACTTCGACAGGATCGTGGACGAACTCCACGCGACCCACGGCCACTACCACTGGGTCCACGCGATCCCGAACACCGCGTTGATCGCAGCCGCCCTCACCCACGCCGACGGCGACTTCACGGCGTCCATCTGCCGCACGGTATCGGGAGGCTGGGACACGGACTCCAACGGCGCGACAGCGGGCAGCATCGCCGCCCTCCTCACCGGCCCACCCCCACCCCACTGGACGACCCCCTTGAAGAACCGCCTGTCCACGACGATCGCCGACTTCGACGGCACCGGCTTCGACACCCTCGCCCACCTCACCCACGTGGAGGCGACCCGCCCATGACCCACATCGTCGTACTGGGCAGCACGAACATGGACCTGGTCACGTACGTGGACCACCCCCCGCGCCCCGGCGAGACGGTGCCGGGCCGGGACCTGCGCACCACCCCCGGAGGGAAGGGCGCGAACCAGGCGATCGCCGCGTCGAGGGCGGGCGCGGCGGTCTCGATGATCGGCGCGGTGGGCACGGACCCCCACGGCCCGCACCTGCGCACGGCGTTGGACACGGCGGGCGTGAACACGGACCACCTCCGCACGATGGACACGGTGTCCGGCACGGCCCACATCACCGTGGACGCGGACGGCGGCAGCGCGATCGTCGTCATCCCGGGCGCGAACGGCACGGTCGACCATCTCGCCCCGGGCGACGAGACGTTGATCGCCTCGGCGGACACGCTGCTGCTCCAGCTGGAGATCCCGCTGCCGGCGGTGATCGCGGGAGCGCAGGCGGCGAAGGCGCACGGCGTCCGCACGATCCTCACCCCGTCCCCGGCCCGCCCCCTCCCGCCCGAACTCCTCGCGGCCACCGACCTGTTGGTGGCGGGCGAGTACGAGGCGATCACCCTCACGGACCGCACGGACCCCCTGGCCGCGGCCCGCCACCTCCTCACCCAGGTCCCGGAGGTGATCGTCACGCTGGGCGCGGCGGGAGTCCTGTACGTCTCCCGGACCGCCGACCCGATCACGGTCCCGCCCCCGCCGACGACCCCGGTCGATTCAACTGCCGCCGGGGACACGTTCGTCGGCGCCCTGGCGACAGCCCTCGGCGAGGAACGCCCCCTGCCCGAGTCCCTCCGCTGGGCGACGGCGGCGGCGTCCCTGTCGGTGGAGCGCCCGGGCGCGTCCGCGTCGATGCCGTACCGCCAGGAGATCGAGGAGCGTTACGCCGTATGACGTCAACTCCCTTGCAGGGCCTACGGGTCCTGGACCTGGCCACCCTCTTCGCGGGCCCGCTGGCCGCCACCCTTCTGGGTGACTTCGGCGCGGAGGTCATCAAGGTCGAGCACCCGGCGAAGCCGGACCCGTCCCGGGGCCACGGCCCGTCGAAGAACGGGGTCGGCCTGTGGTGGAAGGTCCTGGGCCGGGGCAAGCGCACGATGACCCTCGACCTGTCGACACCCGGCGGCCGTTCGACGCTCCTGCGGCTCGCAAGGACGGCGGACGTGGTCATCGAGAACTTCCGCCCCGGCACCCTGGAGCGGTGGGACCTCGGCTGGGACGAACTCCACGCCGTGAACCCCCGGTTGATCCTCACCCGCGTCACCGCGTTCGGCCAGTTCGGCCCCGCCTCGCACCGCCCCGGCTTCGGCACCCTCGCGGAGGCGCTGAGCGGTTTCGCCGCCGTCACCGGCGAGCCGGACGGACCCCCGACGCTCCCGCCGTTCGGCCTCGCCGACTCGATCGCGGGTCTGGCGACGGCGTACGCGGTGATGACGGCCCTGTCCGCCCGGGACCGCACCGGCGAGGGCCAGGTCGTCGACATGGCGATCATCGAGCCCATCCTCACGGTCCTGGGCCCGCAGCCGACCTGGTACGACCAGCTGGGCCACGTCCAGCAGCGCACCGGCAACCGCTCCGCGAACAACGCGCCCCGCAACACGTACCGCACGGCCGACGGCACCTGGGTCGCCGTCTCCACCTCGGCCCAGTCCGTCGCGGAACGCGTGATGCGCCTGGTCGGCCGCCCCGACCTGATCGACGAACTCTGGTTCGCGACGGGCGCCCAGCGCGCGGCCCACGCGGACGTCCTCGACGAGGCGGTCGCCCGCTGGATCGCGGCCCGCCCCCGCGACGAGGTCCTGACCGCCTTCGAGAAGGCGCAGGCGGCGATCGCCCCCGTCCAGGACGTCCGGGACGTGGTCCACGATCCGCAGTACGAGGCGCTGGGCACCCTCACCCGCGTCGACGACCCCGACCTGGGTCCCCTCCTCATGCAGAACGTCCTCTTCCGCCTCTCCGCGACCCCCGGCGCGATCCGCTGGACCGGCCGCCCGCACGGCGCCGACACGGACGCGATCCTCCGTGAACTCGGCCTCACCGCACAGGAGTCGGCCGCCCTCCGCGAACAGGGCGCCGTATGAGGACGTTCCCCCTGACCTGGCTCTACGTCCCCGGCGACCGCCCCGAAGTCGTCACCAAGGCCCTGTCCGCCGGCGCCGACGTCGTCATCATCGACCTGGAGGACGCGGTCTCCCCCGACCGCAAGGAGTACGCCCGAGCGGCGACAGCGGAACGCCTCGCGGACCCCCACCCCCACCGGATCCACGTCCGCGTGAACGCCCCGGACACCCCTTGGTCCCGGACCGACCTCACGGCCCTCTCCCCCCTCCCCGGCGTCACGGCCCTGCGCCTCCCCAAAGTCACCACCCCCCAGGACATCGCAGCGACAACGCACCTGCTGTCCCGCGAGATCCCTCTGTACGCCCTCCTGGAATCGGCCCTGGCCGTCGAGAACGCGTACGCCATCGCCACCGCGCACCCCGCCCTGGCAGGACTCGCCCTGGGCGAAGCGGACCTCAAAGCGGACCTGAACACCACCTCGGACGAAGCCCTGGCCTATCCCCGCTCCCGCACGATCCTCGCCGCCCGAGCCGCCTCTCTCCCGCCCCCACCCCAATCGATCCACCCCGACACCCGCGACCTCACCACCTTGGCCACCACCAGCGCCCAGGGCCGGGCCCTGGGCTTCCTGGGCCGAGCGGCCATCCACCCCCGCCAGCTCCCGGTCATCGAGCAGTCCTACCTCCCCACCCAGGAGGAGATCGAGAAGGCGGAGTCGGTCATCAAGGCGGCAGAAGCGACCGAGGGAGCCCAAGCCCTCCCCGACGGCACGTTCATCGACAGAGCGATCCTGGAGGCGGCCCGCAGAACCCTGTCCCTGGTCGCCCGCTGACATCCACGACGACGAAGGGCGCCCGGGAAACCCTGGGCGCCCTCACCGTCGTAGAACCGGCTAGCTCTTCTTGCTCGCCGACTCGCTCTCGGCGTCAGCCTTCGCAGAGTCGTCGGCCTTCTCGGCCTCGTCGGTCTCCCCCGACTCGGCGTCCGCCTCGGCCTTCTCCTCCAGTGCCCCCGGCTCGACGACCTCTTCGCGGCCGGGCTTCTTCTTCGCGGAGATCACCAGGTAGGCCACCGCGAGGAGGAACACGACCAGCGCGGTCCAGTTGTTGAGGCGCAGGCCCAGGACGTGGTGCGCGTCGTCGACGCGGAGGTACTCGATCCAGAACCGGCCGACACAGTACGCGGCGACGTAGAGGGCGAACGCCCGCCCGTGCCCGAGGGTGAAGCGCCGGTCCGCCCAGATGACGAGGAGCGCGACGCCGACGCACCACAGGGACTCGTACAGGAAGGTGGGGTGGTAGTACCCCGGCACACGGCCGTCCGCGGAGGACGTGATGTGCAGGGCCCACGGAAGGTCCGTCGCCTTCCCGTACAGCTCCTGGTTGAACCAGTTCCCCCAGCGCCCGACGGCCTGCGCGAGCGCGATGCCCGGAGCGATGGCGTCGGCGTACGCGGGCAACGGGATCCCCCGCCGTCGGCATCCGATCCACGCCCCGACCGCGCCGAGCGCGATGGCCCCCCAGATCCCGAGGCCGCCCTCCCAGACCTTGAAGGAGTCGACCCAGTCCCGGCCCTCGCTGAAGTACAGCTCGTAGTCGGTGATGACGTGGTACAGCCGCCCCCCGACGAGCCCGAACGGCACCGCCCAGACGGCGATGTCGGCGATGGTCCCCGCCTGGCCGCCCCGCGCAAGCCACCGCTTGTTGCCGAGCCAGACCGCGACGAAGACGCCGACGATGATGCAGAACGCGTAGCCGCGCAGCGGAATGGGTCCGAGGTGGTAGACCCCGTGCGACGGGCTGGGAATGTAGGCAAGTTCCATGGCAGGGTCGACGCTACCCTGCCGGACCGGACCGACGGCGGGCGGCCCGGCAACGGCTGCATAACGGGCGGGTCAAACGCGGGGGAACTCCTGTCGATCCCCTGTCGACCCATGCCTCACCCCTTGTCCGCGTCCTCGACCATCTGCTTCAGCTTCGCCGGGGTCATCGACTGGTCCTGGTAGATGTTCTTCCCGTTGAACAGCACGGTCGGCGTCCCCCCGAACCCCCCGCTGCTGAACGCCTCGGCGGACTTCTTCACCCACGCGTTGTGCGTCCCGTTCTCCACGCACACCCGGAACGCCGGCGTGTCCAGCCCGTCCACCTTCCCGGCCAGCTCGATCAGCTTGGCCTCCTTGGCGTACGCGTCGACGGTCTCCTGCGGCTGGTTCTCGTACAGGACGTCGTGGTACGCCGGGAACTTGCCGACGTCCTGCGCGCAGGCCGCCGCGTTGGCCGCCTTGCGGGAGCCGCTGCCGCGCAGGTTCCCGTCGATGAGCGTGGCCAGGTGGTACTCGACCTTGAGCTTGCCCGCCCCGGTCAGCTCGTGGATCACCGAGCGGTACGCCGTCTCGAAGGACTTGCAGGCGGGGCACCGGAAGTCCTCCCACACCGTCAGCGTCGACTTGGCGCTCTCCTTGCCGACGGGGATGGCCAGCGCATCCTTCCCGTTGGCCCCGGACGGCGCGACGACCGGCCCGGCGCTGTCCCCGCCGTCCTTGCCGGCGTTGGCCGCGACGACCCCGATGCCCGCCGCGATCCCCAGCACGGCGACGATGCTCGCCCCGACGATCAGCACCTTGCGCCGCTTCTCCGCGGACTTCTGCTTCTCACGCTCGACCGCCAGCCGCTCCCGCGCCGACAGCTTTCCCACTCGATTCTTCTCGCTCACACCCCGCAAACGAACGGGGGAGACGCAGTGCGCCTCCCCCGTCCCAGGACCACTCGATCGAGTGACCGATTCACCCGTTACGCCCGAACAGAAGCCCCATACGCGGCCTTACCGGGCATTCCAGGCGCTACGCCGTCCGGCGCACACCCTTCGCCAGGTCGGCCGCCAGCTCCCGCACGGCCTCGATCCCGGCCGCCGCGTCCGGCGCGTCCAGCATCCGCTTCACGAACGCCGACCCGACGATCACGCCGTCCGCGAAGACGGCCACCTCGGCGGCCTGCTCGGCGTTCGACACCCCGAGGCCGACACAGACGGGCAGGTCGTCCCGGGTCGCCCGGGTCCGCTCGACCAGGTCCTGCGCCTGCGCGCCGACCGACTCGCGCGTCCCCGTCACGCCCATCAGCGAGGCGGCGTACACGAACCCGCTGCCGGCCGCCGTGATCTCCGCGAGCCGCGCGTCCCTGCTGCTGGGCGCGACGACGAAGACCGTCGCGAGCCCGTGCTTGGCCGCGTGCTCCCTCCACAGCCCGGCCTCCTGGACGGGCAGGTCGGGCAGGATGCACCCCGCGCCGCCCGCCTGGGCGAGTTCGGCGGTGAACCGCTCGACGCCGTAGCGGTCGATGGGGTTCCAGTACGTCATGACGAGCACCGGCTTGCCGGTCGCCTCGTACGCCTCACGGACCGTCCGCATGACGTCCGCGATCCGTACGCCCCCGCGCAGGGCGATGTCGTCGGCGGTCTGGATGACCGGCCCGTCGAGCACCGGGTCGCTGTGCGGGAGCCCCACCTCGACGACGTCCGCGCCACCGTCGAAGACGGCCTTGATGGCGTCGATGCCGCCGTCCACGGTCGGGAAACCGGCCGGGAGGTAGGCGATCAGCGCGGACCGGTTCTCGGCCTTCGCGGCGGCGAGGGTGTCACTCAACAGTTGGATGTTCCCGCTCACTTGGAGTCCCCCTCGGTGTCGTACAGGCCGAAGTAGCGAGCCGCCGTGTCCATGTCCTTGTCGCCGCGCCCGGACAGGTTGACGATGATCAGCCCGTCCGTGCCCAGCTCCTGACCGACCTCCAGCGCGCCCGCGAGGGCGTGTGCCGACTCGATGGCCGGGATGATGCCCTCGGTGCGCGAGAGCAGGCGCAGGGCCTGCATCGCCGCGTCGTCGGTGACTGCGCGGTACTCGCCGCGCCCGCTGTCCTTGAGGTAGGAGTGCTCGGGCCCGATGCCGGGGTAGTCGAGCCCCGCCGAGATCGAGTACGGCTCGGTGATCTGCCCCTCGTCGTCCTGGAGGACGTACGACCGCGAGCCGTGCAGGATGCCGGGCTCCCCGGCCGTCAGGGTCGCCGCGTGCTCGCCCGTCTCGACGCCGTGGCCCGCCGGCTCGCAGCCGATGAGGCGTACGCCGCTGTCGGGGATGAAGGCGTGGAAGAGGCCGATCGCGTTGGAGCCGCCGCCGACGCAGGCGATCGCCGCGTCGGGGAGGCGGCCCGCGCGCTCCAGGATCTGGCGGCGGGCCTCGACGCCGATGACGCGGTGGAAGTCGCGGACCATCGCCGGGAACGGGTGCGGGCCCGCGACCGTGCCGAACAGGTAGTGCGTGCGGTCGACGTTGGCGACCCAGTCGCGGAACGCCTCGTTGATCGCGTCCTTCAGCGTGCGGCTGCCGGACTTCACGGCGATGACCTCGGCGCCGAGCATGCGCATGCGCGCGACGTTCAGCGCCTGGCGCTGGGTGTCGATCTCGCCCATGTAGATCGTGCAGTCGAGGCCGAACAGCGCGCACGCGGTGGCCGTCGCGACGCCGTGCTGGCCGGCGCCGGTCTCCGCGATGACCCTGGTCTTGCCCATGCGCTTGGTCAGCAGGGCCTGGCCGAGGACGTTGTTGATCTTGTGGGAGCCGGTGTGGTTGAGGTCCTCGCGCTTGAGGAAGATCCGGGCGCCACCCGCGTGCTCCGCGAAGCGGGGCACCTCCGTGAGGGAGCTGGGGCGGCCGGTGTAGTTGACCAGGAGGTCGTCGAGTTCGCGGGCGAACTCCGGGTCGTGCTTGGCCTTGTCGTACTCGACGGCGACCTCGTCGACCGCGGCGACGAGGGCCTCGGGGATGAACTTGCCGCCGAAGGCCCCGAAGTACCCCTCAGGGGTGGGGACTTGACCTTCGGGGTCGGGAATGAAGAACTCGCTGGGCATGCGGAAACCTCACGGTGAGTGCGTGGAAAAGACACTATTCGCCGTGGGGGCAGGGATCAGTTGTCGACTGCGGGCCATGTGTGGCTGATCGCGCAGTTCCCCGCGCCCCTGGAGGGGCGCTGCCATCGACGGCCGTTGACCTGTCCCGGCTCGTCTCCGATGACGTACCGCACCCTCCGGCCGTGCACCTTGCGCGCGGGCGCGCGGCAGCCCCGCGGACGGCACCCGCGCGCGAGGCGTGCGTGCCGTTCCTGGGAGGCCGGAGTGGGAGTCATCGCCGTAAGCCTAACGGGTGATCAGCCGCGGCTGTTGCGGATCGCCGGGTGCTCGCCCGCCGCGACCAGGTCCGCGACCGCCGTCTTCGGGTCCTTGCCGGTGACGAGGGACTCGCCGACGAGTACGGCGTCGGCGCCCGCGTTGGCGTACGCGATGAGGTCGTGGGGGCCCCGGACGCCGGACTCGGCGATCTTGACGATGTGGTCGGGGATCTCGGGGGCGACGCGCTCGAACGTGGAGCGGTCGACCTCAAGGGTCTTGAGGTTGCGGGCGTTGACGCCGATGACCTTCGCGCCCGCGGCGACCGCACGCTCGACCTCGTCCTCGTCGTGGACCTCGACGAGCGCCGTGAGGCCGATGGACTCGGCGCGCTCGATGAGGGACTCCAGAGCGGGCTGGTCGAGGGCGGCGACGATCAGCAGCGCGATGTCCGCGCCGTGCGCGCGGGCCTCCCACAGCTGGTACGAGGTGACGATGAAGTCCTTGCGCAGGACGGGGATGTCCACGCGCGCGCGGACGGCGTCCAGGTCGGCCAGGGAGCCGCCGAAGCGGCGCTGTTCGGTGAGGACGGAGATCGCGGCGGCGCCGCCCGCCTCGTAGTCGGCGGCGAGGCCCGCCGGGTCGGCGATCGCGGCCAGCGCGCCCTTGGAGGGGCTGGAGCGCTTGACCTCGCAGATGACCTTGACGCCGTCACCCCTGAGGGCGGCGACGCCGTCCTTGGCCGCCGGAGCCTTGGCCGCGCGCTCCTTCAGCTCGTCGAGGCTGACGCGCGCCTGCCGCTCCGCGAGGTCGGCACGGACTCCGTCGATGATCTCGTCGAGCACACTCACGCGAGCGGCCCCCTTCCGGGCGGTGACATTTCCTTGACTGCGATGGTATCCGCCGTATCGGACATGGCTCGCATCAGCCCGCCGCCGGTCCCACTACCTGGACATTCCCTTGATGATCAAGGACGTAGCCAGCCACCGACCGGCAGGTTCCGGACAACCGTGAAGACCAGCAGGAACGCGCCGATCGCCCACAGGTGCGCGGTCCCGAGCACCACCCGCGCGGGCCGTCCCCGCACCGTACGGACCACCCAGACAGTCCACACGACGGCGAACCCCACATAGGCGACGACCGCGGCGGCGTTGTCCTGGAGGGCGGCCAGGACGTCCCCGTGCGCGAAGGCGTGCGCGCTGCGCAGGCCGCCGCAGCCGGGGCAGTACACGCCGGTGATCTGGAAGAGCGGGCAGACGGGGTAGTGGCCCGGTTCGTTGGGGTCGACGGTCGCGACGTATCCGAACGCGCCCACGACGGCCGCCATGATCCCGGCGGGGACGGCGAGGCGGGCGAGGGGCGTACCGGTCTCCTGTGCGTCGGCCTTCGTCATGTTCGCATTGTGCACGCACGACGACGGCCCGGAACGCTCTCGCGCCGGGCCGTCGTCGGGAAAGCCGCTCCGAAGAGCCGTCTCAGCTGTCGGCCTTGGCCGGGGTGCCGTACGTGACGTGGTCGGGGAAGTCGCGGAAGCCCTTGGGCTGGCCGAGGCCCATGCCCTTCATGACCAGGCCGACGCCGCCGCCGAGGACCGCGATCACCATGCCGGCCCAGAAGCCCAGCGGCTCCGCCATCACCATGAACGCGCCCGCGACGCAGAACCCGATGAAACAGATGGTTGCACCGGTCCAAGCGGCCAAAGTGTGACCGTGGCTGCTGCCCGCCATGACTTGCTCCTCATGCTGTCCAGGTGGCGCCCGACCCGGACGCTCACGCTCATTGTCCCGCACGCGCGCGTGCGCGGGACGCCGGGGTGGCCCCCGGCCACGCCCGATTCACCACAACGGGACCGCCCCGGCGGTCCCCAGGCTCTCAGGCCGGATCCGCCCCGGTGGGGTCCTCGCCCCGGTCCAGCGCCTTCCACATGTCCTCCGGCCGGTCCGGGTCCACCGGCTTGACCGTACGGCGGGGCCGCGGCGTGCCGTCGCGCTCGTACCGGCCCGACATCCCGGGCCACAGACGGCCGTAGCGCAGGGCGAGGAGCCCGGCGAGCAGCAGCAGCGCGCCGCCCGCCGCGGCGACGTACGGCCAGGCCGTGTGGGAGAGCGCGGCGACCGTCGCGGACGTGTCGCCGGACGCCTTCGCGGCCTGTTCGTCGAGCGCGGAGCTGTCGTTCGCGCCGGAGAGGGCCGCGAAGAGGATCCCGGCGCCGGAGAGCGCGAGGACGGCGGAGACGGCGAGGCGGCCCGCTCTGCGGACCGCGAAGACGGCGACGAGCGCGGCGAGGCCCACTATCGCGAGCGCCGCGGGCACGCCCGTGACGTCGCTGCCCTTCGCGGTGAGCCGGAAGGCGCCGCCCGCGACCGACGCGGTCCCCTCCGACCAGCGCTGCCGGGTCGCCAGCAGCGCGACGGCCGCGCCGAGCGCCCCGCTGAGCAGGGTGAGGGCGAGGCTACGGCGGCCGGAGCGCGCGGGTCCGGCTTCGGGACGGGGGTGAGGCACAGCAGTCACGTACCCCACTATCGCCTGAACCCCGGGCGTTCCGTCACCCGGGGTTCATTTCCGGCGCACTCGCCCTACCGCGCTCCCGTCTGCCGGCCGAGCCGGTTCGCCGTGTGGACCGCGCGCAGGACCGCCGCCGCCTTGTTGCGGCACTCCTGGTCCTCGGCGACGGGGTCGGAGTCGGCGACGATGCCCGCGCCCGCCTGGACGTACGCGGTGCCGTCGCGCAGCAGGGCCGTCCGGATCGCGATGGCCGTGTCGGAGTCGCCCGCGAAGTCGAGGTAGCCGACGCAGCCGCCGTACAGCCCGCGCCGGGAGGGCTCCAGTTCGTCGATGATCTGCATCGCGCGGGGCTTCGGGGCGCCCGAGAGGGTGCCCGCGGGGAAGCAGGCGGTCAGGACGTCGAAGGCGGTACGGCCGGGGGCGACGCGCCCGGTGACCGTGGACACGATGTGCATCACGTGGGAGTACCGCTCGACGGACATGAAGTCGACGACCTCCACCGAACCGGGCTCGCACACGCGCCCCAGGTCGTTGCGCCCGAGGTCGACGAGCATCAGGTGCTCGGCGCGCTCCTTGGGGTCGGCGAGCAGCTCATCAGCGAGGGCCTGGTCCTCCTGCGGGGTCGCCCCTCGGTGCCGGGTCCCGGCGATGGGGTGGACCATCGCGTGCCCGTCCTCGACCTTGACGAGCGCCTCGGGGGACGAGCCGACGACGTCGAACCCGTCGAACCGGAACAGGTACATGTACGGCGACGGGTTGGTGGCCCGCAGGACGCGGTAGACGTCCAGCGCGCTCGCCGTGCACGGCGTCTCGAACCGCTGCGAGGGCACGACCTGGAACGCCTCGCCCGCGCGGATGCGCTCCTTGATGTCCTCGACGGCGTCCATGAAGTCGGGGCCGCCCCACAGGGCCGTGTACTCGGGCAGCTCCGAGGGCGGCAGGACGGCGGGCGGCTGGGCGACCGCGCGCGAGAGGTCCGCCTCCATCGCGTCGAGCCGCGCGACCGCGTCCGCGTACGCCTCGTCGACGCCCGTGTCGAGGTCGTTGTGGTTGATCGCGTTGGCGATCAGGAGGACCGAGCCCTCCCAGTGGTCCATCACCGCGAGGTCGCTGGTGAGGAGCATCGTCAGCTCGGGCAGCCGGAGGTCGTCGCGCTCGCCGGGGCCGACCTTCTCCAGGCGGCGGACGATGTCGTAGCCCAGGTAGCCGACCATGCCGCCGGTGAACGGCGGGAGGTCCTGCGTGTGCGGGGTGTGCAGCGTCTCGATCGTCGCCCTCAGGGCCGCGAGGGGGTCGCCGTCGACGGGGACGCCCACGGGGGGTGTGCCCAGCCAGTGCGCCTGGCCGTCGCGGGCCGTGAGGGTGGCGGCGCTGCGGACGCCCACGAACGAGTACCGCGCCCAGGACCGGCCGTTCTCCGCGGACTCCAGCAGGAACGTGCCGGAGCGCTCGGCGGCGAGCTTGCGGTAGAGCGCGACCGGGGTGTCGCCGTCGGCGAGGAGCTTGCGGGTGACCGGGATGACCCGCCGGTCGACGGCCAGCTTGCGGAACGTGTCGAGGTCCATGGCGGCCGACCCTACTGACCTGAGGCGATCGGGAGCACATCCTTGTCGAAGCAGGTGCGCGCGCCCGTGTGGCAGGCGGCGCCGACCTGGTCGACCTTCACGAGCAGCGTGTCCGCGTCGCAGTCCAGCGCCACCGACTTCACCCACTGGAAGTGGCCCGAGGTGTCGCCCTTCACCCAGTACTCGCTGCGGCTGCGCGACCAGTACGTGCACCTGCCGGTCGTCAGCGTCCTGTGCAGCGCCTCGTCGTCCATCCAGCCCAGCATCAGCACCTCGCCGGTGTCGAACTGCTGGGCGATGGCGGGGACGAGGCCGTCGGGGCTGCGCTTGAGGCGGGCCGCGATCTCGGGATCGAGGCTGCTGGGCCGGGGGTCGCCGGTCGTGCTGGTCATGCCTGCCATTGTGCCGCCTGCCACTGACAGTGACGGTCCGGTGTCCACTGTGCGGACGTCCGCGGCGGTCGTAGGCTGGCGGCATGTCGACCTTCGCCAAGCGTGAACGGCTCCTCCTCGCCGACCTCTTGGAGACCTGCGGTCCGGACGCCCCGACGCTCTGCGAGGGCTGGCGGACCCGCGATCTCGCCGCGCACGTGGTGGTGCGCGAACGCCGTCCCGACGCGGCGGGCGGCACCCTCATCAAGCAACTCGCGTCCCGCCTGGACAAGGTGATGGACGAATACGCCGCGAAGCCGTACGAGGAGCTCATCCACCTCATCCGCACCGGCCCGCCGCGCTTCTCGCCCTTCGCCCTCAAGCAACTCGACGAGGCCGCCAACACGGTCGAGTTCTACGTCCACACGGAAGACGTCCGCCGCGCCCAGCCCGACTGGACGCCCCGCGCCCTGGACCCCGTCTTCCAGGACGCCCTCTGGTCCCGCCTCGAACGCACCGCCCGCCTGGTGTCCCGCTCCTCCCCCACGGGCCTGGTCCTGCGCCGCCCCGACGGCCGCACAGCCGTCGCCCACCGCGGCACCCCCGTGGTCACCGCCACCGCCGACCCCTCCGAACTCCTGATGTTCGTCTTCGGCCGCCAGTCCACAGCCCAGGTGGACCTGGAGGGCGACAAGGAGGCGATCGAAAAACTCCGCTCGGACAAGCAATTGGGCATCTGAGGGCCGCCCAGAGAAACGCCCCCACGCGTGAGGCTGAGCGCCGCCCCTTGATCACCGCCGTCCGGGACCCGCATGCCCTGTGCCCGCGCGCGCGGGATGAGCCGCTTCGACGAGAGGGAACGGAGCGTAGGGCCCCATGCCCCGTGCCCCCGCGCGGAATGAGCAGCCTGAGCACTGGCCCCGACGACACCGAGCAGCCCACCGCCCCGCGCGGGCCCGACGACATGGTGGCCCCGCCCCCACCCGCGCGCAGGCCCAACACCGCGGGTCAGCATGCCGAGGAGCCCCCCTGTGTCCCGCGCCCGCGCAGGCCCCCTCACCCCGGCAGCTCGGCCCTCCGCAGGCCCTTCACCCCCAGCACCACCACCGCGCTCAGCCCGTTCAGGGTCGCGCAGGCCGTGAAGACCGGGCCGGTGCCCCAGAGGGCGACCGCCCAGCCGACGACGGGAAAGGTCAGTGGTGCGACGCCGTAGCCGATGAGGGTCGATACGGCGGTGACGCGGCCGATGTAGGCGGCCCCCGCGCGGGCCTGCACCAGCGTTCCGGCGAGCGCCCCGCCGAGCCCGGCGAGCAGCCCGACGCACAGGGCGACACCGACCGCGCCGGCGACGGACGGCACGCGCGCGAGGGCGGCGATGGCGAGGGCGCCGCCGACGGTCGCGCCCGCGAGGACCCGCCCCGCGCGCGGAACCCGCCCCCGCCAGGCGAGCAGGAGGGAGACCGCACCGGCCCCCACTCCGAACCCGGCGAGGACGAGCCCCAGCCCGGAGGCCCCCCACCCCCGCTCCCCGGCGAGCAGCGTCAGCCCGAGGTTCATCGGCCCCACGAACCCCAGATCGCTGAGCGTGATGGCGAGGACGAGCGCCGAGAGCACCCGGTCCCGCCGCACGTACCGCACCCCGTCCACCAGCTCCCCGACCACGCCACGCCACCAGACACCCCACCCACCCGAACGAACCACCTCACGCGCGGGAGCCCCGGAAACGACCGGCACCCCGCGCACGCACCCCACCCCCTCGCCTCCTGCGGCACCCGACACGCCCTCTCCGCCCGGCGCGCACACGTCAAGAGCCAAAACCACGCCACCCGACGCGCACGCGTCAGGAACCGAACCCACCTCACCCCGCACACCCGCGTCAGCGGCCACCCCCGTCCTGCCCCGCGTGCACGCATCAGAAGCCGCCCCCACCCCACTCCGCGCGCAGGCGCCAGAAACCGAACCCGCCCCACCTCGCGCGCCTGCACCAGCAGCCACCCCACCCCGCGCACACACCTCACACCCACCCCCCTCCAACCCCCCTGCCTCCACCCCCGCCCGCACCCGAACCGCCCCCAGCACCGGCCACGACACCCCGATCAGCAGCGCCGCCGCCCCGAACGCCCCCGCCGTACCCCCCACCGCGACCCCCAGCCCGCCCAAGGGACCGCCCAGAACGTTCGCCAGCCGCGTGGAGAGCCCCCGAAGCCCCTGGACCCTGCCGAACTGCCCCGGCGCGGCTATGAGCGCCGGCAGGGCCCCCGCGGCGGGCAGGAACGCGGCGTCGACGACCCCGAAGAACACGGCGACCAGGCCGAGGCCCCAGAGCCCGGGTCCGGTGGCGAACACCAGGGCGGCAGCGGCCAGCACGAGAGCGCACCGCACCCCGGTACTGGCGAGGACGACCCGCCGAGCCCCGTACCGGTCCGCGAGAACACCCCCGCCCAGCATCAGCACGGCCCGGGGCAGCGCCCCGGCGACGGTCACGAACCCGGCCTGGACAGGCGTCCCGGCCTGCACGGCGGCCCAGGAGAGCGCGACGTAGTACACGTTGTCGCCCATCCCGGACAACGTGAACCCGGCAAGCCACCGCAGAACGTTCGGATCCCGATGAGCACCCCGCCCCTCCCCGGAGCCCCGCCCCTCGGAACCAGCCCCATGAGCCGCACGCCCGCGCGAAGAGCCCCCTTCCCCGGACCCGCCCCGCCGAGCACCCCGCCCGCGCGCGAAGCCCCCCACCTCAGAACCGGAACGGAAACGCGTACGTATGGACCTGGACGTTCTCCCGCCCCTCCGCCCCGCCCGCGGCCTCGGCGGCCCGCCCCTGTTCGTCGTAGCGCCGCAGCAGAGCCAGCATCTCCCGGTTCAGCTCGGCGAGTTCGGGCGCGGTGAGGCGGAGGTTGGTCTCGGAGGACTCGGCGGCGGCGTTCCACTCGGCGCTCCAGTGCGCGCGTTCGCCGAGGAAGCGCCGGTACATCTGCGCGCGCTGTTCGAAGAAGAGCCGGCTCGCGGCGGTGTGCGCGGCGGCCTTCTCGGGCGCGTCCCGGAAGTCCGCGTCGTGGACGCGCAGCCCGTCGGAGGTCCGCTGCCACCACCGCTCACGCCCGTCCGCGCTCTGCGGCTCGGCTTCCTCGATGAGCCCGTGCTCGGCGAGTTTGCGCAGGTGGTAGCTGACGAGGGAGACGGCCTCGTCGACCTGTTCGGCGAGCTGCGAGGCGGTCGCCACGCGCGCGATGGTGAGCCCCCGGTACAACGCGGACCGCAGCGGGTGCGCGAGCGCCTTGAGCGTGCCCACGTCGGTGATCCGCCGGTCCCTCTCCTGCCCTGTCATGCCACTCAGGCTAGATACGAAAGAAAAAGTGCGCAACATATTTTGCGAAACTTCTCTTTCGCATCACCCCACAGGTAAGCCCCGCCCGCCATGGCGAACGGGGCTTACATCAGCGCCCTGAAGAAGCGACCTCACCGAACCGGCCGCCCGGCCTCCCGCAGCGCCTGCTTCACTTCCCCGATCCGCAGATCCCCGAAGTGGAACACCGACGCGGCCAGCACGGCGTCCGCGCCCGCCCCGACGGCCGGCGCGAAGTCCCCGAGCTTCCCGGCGCCCCCGGAGGCGATCAGCGGCACGGACACGTGCCCCCGGACGGCCTCGATCATCTCGATGTCGTAGCCGTCCTTCGTCCCGTCCGCGTCCATCGAGTTGAGCAGGATCTCCCCGGCGCCCAGCTCGGCGGCCCGGTGGGCCCACTCGACGGCGTCGATGCCGGTGCCCCGGCGCCCGCCGTGCGTGGTCACCTCGAACGACCCGGACTCGGTGCGCCGCGCGTCCACGGACAGCACGAGCACCTGGCTCCCGAACCGCTCGGCGATCTCCCGGATCAGCTCGGGACGGGCGATAGCGGCCGTGTTGACGCCCACCTTGTCCGCGCCCGCGCGCAGGAGCTTGTCGACGTCCTCGGGCGCGCGCACGCCACCGCCGACGGTCAGCGGGATGAACACCTGCTCGGCGGTGCGCCGCACCACGTCGTAGGTGGTCTCCCGGTTCCCGGAGGACGCGGTGATGTCGAGGAACGTCAGCTCGTCGGCGCCCTCGGCGTCGTACACCTTGGCCATCTCGACGGGGTCGCCCGCGTCGCGCAGGTTCTGGAAGTTGACGCCCTTGACGACGCGCCCGTTGTCGACGTCGAGGCAGGGGATGACGCGTACGGCGAGGGTCATGACGTGGCTCCCGAGAACGCTTCGAGCTCGACCTCGACGAGGATGCGCGGGTCGACGAACCCGGTCACCACGACGATCGTGTTCACCGGGCGCACCGCGTCGAAGAGCTCCTTGTGCGCGCGCCCGACCTCGTCGACGTCCCGCGCGTGCGTGAGGTACAGGCGCGTACGGACGACCGCCTCCGGCCCGAGGCCGAACTCGGCGATGGCCTCCAAAGCGTTCGCGAACGCCGTCCTGGCCTGCTCGTAGGGGTCGCCCTCGCCGTGCAGGACACTGCCCTTGAAGGCGGTCGTGCCGCCCACCAGAACACGGTCGCCGGCCTGGACGGCACGGGAGAAGCCGAAGGGCTCCTCCCAGGGGCTGCCGCTCTGCACCCGCCGTACGGATGTCATGACGACACCGCCGCCAGCGCCTCTTCGAGGGTGAACGCCTTCGCGTACAGGGCCTTGCCGACGATGGAGCCCTCGACGCCGAGGGGGACGAGTTCCGCGATCGCGCGCAGGTCGTCGAGGGACGACACGCCGCCGGAGGCGACGACGGGCCGGTCGGTGGCGGCGCACACGCCGCGCAGCAGCTCCAGGTTGGGCCCCTGGAGGGTGCCGTCCTTGGCGATGTCGGTGACGACGTACCGCGCGCACCCCTCGGCGTTCAGCCGCTCCAGCGTCTCGTACAGGTCACCCCCGTCACGCGTCCACCCGCGCCCGCGCAGGGTGGTGCCGCGTACGTCGAGCCCGACGGCGATCTTGTCGCCGTGCTCGGCGATGACCTTGGCGACCCACTCGGGCGTCTCCAGGGCGGCCGTGCCGAGGTTCACGCGCGTGCAGCCGGTCGCGAGGGCGGCGGCCAGCGTGTCGTCGTCCCGGATGCCGCCGGACAGCTCGACCTTGATGTCCATCGCGCCGGCGACCTCGGCGATGAGCTTCCGGTTGTCACCGGTGCCGAACGCGGCGTCCAGGTCGACGAGGTGCAGCCACTCCGCGCCCGCGCGCTGCCAGGCGAGGGCGGCCTCCAGAGGGGAGCCGTAGGACGTCTCGGTCCCGGACTCGCCGTGCACGAGGCGGACGGCCTGGCCGTCGCGGACGTCGACGGCGGGAAGGAGTTCGAGCTTGGTCACAGTGTTCCGATCCAGTTGGTGAGGAGCTGGGCTCCGGCGTCGCCGGACTTCTCGGGGTGGAACTGCGTCGCCCACAGGGCGCCGTTCTCGACGGCGGCGACGAACGGCGTGCCGTGGGTGGTCCAGGCGACCTTGGGGGCCCTGATGGCCGGGTTGCGGACCTCCAGGGACCAGTCCTGGACGCCGTAGGAGTGCACGAAGTAGAAGCGGGCGTCCGGTTCGACCCCGGCGAAGAGTTCGGAGCCCACAGGGGCGTCCACGGTGTTCCAGCCCATGTGCGGGACGACGTCGGCCTTGAGGGGTTCGACCGTGCCGGGCCACTCGTCGAGGCCCTCGGTCTCGACGCCGTGCTCGATGCCGCGCGCGAAGAGGATCTGCATGCCGACGCAGATGCCCATCACCGGGCACCCGCCGGACAGCCGGCGGCCGACGATCCAGTCGCCGCGCGCGGCCGTGAGGCCCTTCATGCAGGCGGCGAAGGCGCCCACGCCGGGCACCAGGAGGCCGTCGGCGTTCATCGCCTTGTCGTAGTCACGCGTTATCTCGACGTCGGCGCCCACGCGCGCGAGGGCACGTTCGGCGGACCGGACGTTGCCGAAGCCGTAGTCGAAGACGACGACCTTCTTCGGAGAGCCGCTCAATTCCACACCTCCAGCCTCAGCACGCCGGCGACCAGGCACAGCGCGGCACTGATCGAGAGCAGCACGATCAGGCTCTTCGGCATGTCCTGCTTGGCGAAGGAATAGACACCGCCGAGCAGGAACAGACCGACAACGATCAGGATGGTCGACAGGCCGGTCACAGCGCGCCCTTCGTGGAAGGAAGGATGCCCGCCGCGCGCGGGTCGTGCTCGCTGGCGTAGCGCAGCGCCCGCGCGAGGGCCTTGAACTGGCACTCGACGATGTGGTGCGCGTTGCGGCCGTACGGCACGTGCACGTGCAGGGCGATCTGGGCCTGCGCGACGAAGGACTCCAGGATGTGCCGGGTCATCGTCGTGTCGTACTCGCCGATCATCGGCGCCATCTTCTCGGGCTCGGTGTGCACGAGGTACGGGCGGCCGGACAGGTCGACGGTCACCTGCGCGAGGGACTCGTCCAGCGGGACCGTGCAGTTGCCGAAGCGGTAGATGCCGACCTTGTCGCCGAGCGCCTGCTTGAAGGCGGCGCCGAGCGCGAGGGCGGTGTCCTCGATCGTGTGGTGCGAGTCGATGTGCAGGTCGCCCTCGGTCTTCACGGTCAGGTCGAACAGACCGTGCCGGCCGAGCTGGTCGAGCATGTGGTCGTAGAAGCCGACGCCCGTGGAGATCTCGGTTCTGCCCGTCCCGTCGAGGTCGATCTCGACCAGGACGGACGTCTCCTTGGTGGTGCGTTCTATGCGGCCGACGCGGTTCATGCGCGCTGCTCCTTCTTGAGTTCACGGACCGCGTCGAGGAACGCGTCGTTCTCGGTGGGGGTCCCGGCGGACACCCTGAGGAAACCGGGTACCCCGTTGTCCCTGATCAGGACGCCGCGGTCCAGAATGAATCGCCACGCGGCGTGCGGGTCGTCGAAACGGCCGAACTGCACGAAGTTGGCGTCGGACTCGGTCACCTCGTAGCCGATGGCCCGCAGTTCGCCGACCAGCCGGTCGCGCTCCGTCTTGAGCTGCTCGACGTACTTCAGCAGCGTCCCGGTGTGCTCCAGGGCGGCCAGCGCGGTCGCCTGGGTGACCGCGGAGAGGTGGTAGGGAAGCCGGACGAGCTGGACGGCGTCGACGACCGCCGGGTGCGCGGCGAGGTAGCCCAGGCGCAGCCCCGCGGCGCCGAACGCCTTGGACATCGTCCGGGAGATCACCAGGTTCGGGCGGCCCGCCAGGAGGGGCAGCAGCGAGTCGCCGTGGCTGAACTCGATGTACGCCTCGTCGACGACCACCATGGACGGCTTCGCGGCCTGCGCGGCCTCGTACAGTGCGAGGACGGTCTCGCTCGGGACGGCGTTGCCGGTGGGGTTGTTGGGGGTCGTCACGAAGACGACGTCCGGCCGGTGCTCCGCGATCGCGCGCGTGGCGTCGGCGACGTCGATCGTGAAGTCGTCCGCGCGCGGGCCCGTGATCCACTCGGTGCCCGTCCCGCGCGCGATGAGGCCGTGCATCGAGTACGACGGCTCGAAGCCGATCGCACTGCGGCCGGGCCCGCCGAACGTCTGGAGGAGCTGCTGGATGATTTCGTTGGAGCCGTTCGCGGCCCACACATCGGCGAGCGCCACCTCGTACCCGGTGGTGTCCGTCAGGTACTTCGCGAGCTGGGTGCGCAGTTCGACGGCGTCGCGGTCGGGGTAGCGGTTGAGGTCGCGGGCGGCCTCGCGCACGCGCTCGGCGATCCGCTCGACCAGTTCCTCGGGGAGCCGGTAGGGGTTCTCGTTCGTGTTCAGCCGTACGGGGACGTCCAGTTGGGGCGCTCCGTAGGGGGACTTGCCGCGCAGCTCGTCCCGTACGGGGAGATCGTCGATGCCTGTCACTTGCTCTCCGGGACCTTCCAGTCACGCGACATTTGTTCGTCTCCGACAAACCTCGCCTTGATCGCCGCGCCGTGCGCCGGGAGGTCCTCGGCCTCCGCGAGCGTGACCACGTGGTGGGCGACGTCGGCGAGCGCCTCGCGCGTGTAGTCGACGATGTGGATGCCGCGCAGGAACGACTGCACGGACAGGCCGGAGGAGTGGCAGGCGCAGCCTCCGGTGGGCAGGACGTGGTTGGAGCCGGCCGCGTAGTCGCCCAGGGAGACGGGCGCCCAGGGGCCGACGAAGATCGCGCCCGCGTTGCGCACCCGGTCCGCGACGGCGGCGGCGTCCGCCGTCTGGATCTCCAGGTGCTCGGCGCCGTACGCGTCGACGACGCGCAGGCCCTCCTCGACGCCGTCGACGAGGACGATCGCGGACTGCCGGCCCGCGAGCGCGGGGGCGATCCGGTCGTCGATGTGCTTGCTGGCGGCGACCTGGGGGACGAGTTCCCGCTCGACGGCGTCCGCGAGTTCGGCGGAGTCGGTGACCAGGACGGCGGCGGCGAGCGGGTCGTGCTCGGCCTGGCTGATCAGGTCGGCGGCGACGTGCACCGGGTCGGCGGTGGCGTCCGCGAGGATCGCGATCTCGGTCGGCCCGGCCTCGGCGTCGATGCCGATGCGGCCGGTGAAGTACCGCTTGGCGGCGGCGACCCAGATGTTGCCGGGGCCGGTGACCATGTTCGCGGGCGGGCAGGACTCGGTGCCGTACGCGAACATCGCGACGGCGGTCGCGCCGCCGGCCGCGTACACCTCGTCGACGCCGAGGAGCGCGCACGCGGCGAGGATCGTCGGGTGCGGCAACCCTCCGAACTCGGCCTGCGCCGGGGAGGCGAGGGCGATCGAGGGGACGCCGGCCTCCTGCGCGGGCACGACGTTCATGATCACGGACGACGGGTACACGGACCGCCCGCCGGGCGCGTACAGCCCGACCCGGTCGACGGGCACCCACTTCTCGGTCACGAACCCGCCGGGCACGACCTGAGTCGTGTGCGTCGCCCGGCGCTGCGCGCGGTGGACGAAGCGGGTGCGCCGGATCGACTCCTCCAGGGCCGCGCGGACGGCGGGGTCGAGACCGGCCAGCGCCTCGGTGAGCGCCTCGGCGGGGACGCGTACGGAGGTGAGGCGTACGCCGTCGAACTTCTCGGCGAAGTCGATCAGCGCCGCGTCGCCCCGATGATGCACGGCCTCGCAGATGGGCCGCACCTTCTCCAGGGCGGCCGCGACGTCGAAGTCGGCTCGGGGCAGCAGGTCGCGCAGGGCGGGCCCTTCGGGGAGGGCGTCGCCGCGCAGATCGATTCGCGAGATCACGGGCCAATTCTCGCAGACCGGGTTGGAGGACCGTCCGCGCGTATCAATGGCTGATACAGAACCGTCCCGTCACGCGGAGTGGCAGTGAATTCGGACAGGTTGGGAACTTTCGCCGATCGATGTCACGTTCAGTGTTCAAAGCCTCACGCAGTGGGCAGAACAGGTGCGAGGAGAACAGATGTACGAGGAAGGAGGGGTAGCGGTGTTCGAGGGGGCAGGGCCGCATGTCCGGGACCTCCCGGGAGATCTGACGGCGGTCGAGGCGGGCCTGTGGCAGGCGTTCCGGGACGGCGGGGTGTACGACCTGAGCTGCGGCAACCCGGAGGTGGACGACCCGCACGGCGGCCATCCGTGGGGCGAGGGGCGGTCGGTGCGGGCCAGGGTGGTGGCCTGGCTCCTGCTGGACGGCCCGCCGGCGCTGACGGGCCGGGTGTCGTCGCTGAAGCTGGTCGGCGTCCGGATCAGCGGCACGCTGGACCTCTCCGGCGGCCGGGTCCTGCCGTACGTCGAACTGCGCGGCTGCCGCTTCGACCGGGAGGTGCTGCTCCCGGAGGCCCGGTTCACGACACTGCGGCTGGTGGACTGCGCGGTCCCCCGCCTGGAGGCGGCCCGGGTGCACACGGAGGGCGACCTGCACCTCCCGCGCAGCCGCTTCCCCGAGGGCATCCGCCTGACCGACGCGCACATAGGGACGGACCTCCTGCTCAACCAGGCGGTGGTGCACCCGGGCCGCAGCGGGCGCTCGATCGTCGCCGACGGCATGACGGTCGGCCAGGACGTACAGGCCGAACTCCTGGAGTCCCACGGCGAGCTGAGCCTGCGCGGTGCGAAGGTCGGGGTCTCCCTGAGCCTGCGCGGAGCCCGCCTCGCCGACCCGCTGGGCCGGTTCGCGCTCAACGCCCCGCAGCTCACCGTCGAACGCTCGCTGTACCTGACCCCGGCGGCGGCGGACGGCCGGCAGACGACGGGGCTGACGCCCGCGCGGGGCGTCCGGATCCAGCGCTTCGAGTGCCGGGGCGGCCTCAGGCTGGACGACGGACGGTTCGGGGACGCCGTGGACCTCCGGTCCGCGCGCTTCGTCCTCACGGACGACCAGGAGCTGTCCCTGCGCCGGCTGCACGCCTCGGAACTGCGCTTCCTCGGCCAGCGCCCCGCGCGCGGCACGGTCGCCCTGTCGGGGGCCCGGGTCGTCAACCTGATCGACCGCGCGACGGCCTGGCCGGGCCCCGGCCACCTGCACATGGCCGGGTTCACGTACGACAACCTCGTCCCGGTCGGCCCCTTCCCGCTCGCCGCCCGCCTGGAGTGGGTCGCGGCGGCGACCGCGGAGTACGCGCCGGAGCCGTACGAACGCCTCGCGGCGGTCCTGCGGGCCGGCGGGGAGGACCAGGACGCGCGGGAGGTCCTCCTCGCCAAGCAGCGCAGACGCCGCGAGACGCTCCCGCCGGGCGCCCGGCTGTGGGGGTACGCGCAGGACTGGACGGTGGCCTACGGATTCCGGCCGGGACGGGCCGCCGTGTGGATGGCGGTGCTGTGGGCGGCGGGCTCGGCCGCCTTCGGCCACGCCCCGCACCACCCCACGAGCGGGAACGGCCCGGACTGGGACCCGGTGCTGTTCGCCCTGGACCTGCTCCTGCCGGTGATCGACCTCGGCCAGGCCGGACAGTGGCGCCTCGACGGGGCCTGGCAGTGGGCGGCGGCCGCGATGATCCTGCTGGGCTGGATCCTGGCGACGACGGTGGCGGCGGGCGCGACCCGCATGCTGCGCAGGGACTGAAACATGAACGCCGCAACCCCCACGGAATCCACACTCCAGGCGCTCTCATGGCCACGGAAACCGCACGCCGTGCCCCCCGCGTGGCGACTGAACGGTAACCTTTTACCTTCCCTTGACTCAGGGACGTACAACTTTCCATGGGCTGCGCTTTACCTCTGGCGCAACGCCGACCAGCGTTTTTCAATGGTCGGCACCATGGCTCTGCTGCCCACGTTCATCCGCCCGGCCCGCGCGCCGAAAGCGCCAAAGGCCGCGCCGCAGCTCGCCGTCACCGGACTGCCGGCCGACGACGAGATGCTGCTCGACGTCCCCGACGACCTGCTCGGCCCCGCGCTGGTCGCGGCCGGGCGCGGCGAGCACAGACCGGCGGCCGCACTCCTCGCACGCACCCGCGTACGGCGCGACTGGGAGGCCCGCGACCGGTACGTCAAGCGCCTCGCGGCGTTCGCGCACGCACGGCCCGAGTGGTTCGAGGCATGGCGGGCGGGCGCCCCGCGCGACCCGGACGTCCTCCTGGTCGCCGCCCAGCTCGCGGTGGACCGCGCCTGGCGCTCCCCCGCCCGCGCCGAGCTGCTGCGCGAGGTCAGCCCGCTGATCACGGCGGCCGCGCAGGGCTGGGACCGCGACCCGGTGCCGTGGCGCATCGCCCTCGACCACGCGCGCGGGGCACGCGCCGGGCACAAGTACTTCGGCGAGCTGTGGGAGGCGGCCGTGCGCCGCTCGCCCCACCACTTCGGGTGCCATGTCGCCGCCCTGCGCTACCTGGCCTTCTCCTGGCACGGCTCGCACCCCGAGTGCTTCGACTTCGCCGACCGCGCGGCCCAGGACGCGCCCGCCGACTCCCTCGTCCAGACGCTGCCCGCGCTCGCCGCGATGATCTACCTGACGGACGGCTGCGGCCCCGAGGTCCCGCGCGCCCGCCTCGACGCGGCGGCCGACCGGGCGATCGTCCTGTCGGCCCGGCTCGGCGCCGACGACTCGCGCGCGGCCGAGGTCCGCAACGGCCTCGTCTACGTCCTGTCCCGCCTCGGGCGCCGCGAGGACACCCTCGTACAGCTGCGGCTGCTCGGCCCGTACGTCACCTCGTTCCCCTGGAACCGGTTCTCCGACGACCCCCTCGGGCACTTCCTCGCCGCCCGCGAGGACATCGTCCACGACCGTCCGGTCCGCCCGTGGAGCGGTCACGACGGACATCCGACCGGCGCGGACCATTAGGCTTCCGCTCCGTGACCACCGTCCGTCTCCCGCTCTTCCCCCTGAACTCGGTGCTGTTCCCGGGGCTCGTGCTGCCGCTGAACGTCTTCGAGGAGCGCTATCGCGCGATGATGCGCTCGCTGCTCAAGACGCCCGAGGACGAGCCGCGCCGGTTCGCCGTCGTCGCCATCCGCGACGGCCACGAGGTCGCGCCCGCCGCGCAGGGCATGCCCGACTCCACCGCGCAGCCCCGGCGCGGCCCGCTCGCCGGCTTCGGCGCCGACCCCCTCAAGGCGTTCCACTCCGTGGGGTGCGTCGCCGACGCGGCGACCGTCCGCGAGCGGGGTGACGGCACGTTCGAAGTGCTGGCGACCGGGACGACCCGGGTGCGGCTGCTGTCCGTCGACGCGTCGGGCCCGTACCTGACCGCCGAACTTCAGGAGCTGCCCGAAGACCGCGGCGAGGAGGCTCAGGCGCTCGCCGAAGCCGTCCTGCGGGCCTTCCGCCAGTACCAGAAACGCCTGGCCGGGGCCCGGGAGCTGTCCGTCCTGTCCGGTGAGCTGCCCGACGAGCCCGGCGTCGTGTCGTACCTCGTCGCCGCGACGATGATGCTCGACACGCCGACCAAGCAACGGCTGCTCCAGGCACCGGACTTCGCGTCCCGGCTGCGGGACGAGCTGAAGCTGCTGCGCGTCGAGACGGCGATCCTGCGCGGCCTGCCGTCCCTGCCCGCGTCGGACCTGACCCGCGGTCCGACCAGCCTGAACTGAGGACCCCGGTGGCGAAGAAGCCGAAGAAACAGACCGGCGGGACGCCCGCGACCGTCGCCCTGACGGCGGCGGGCGTGACGTACACCGTCCACGCCTACGACCACGACCCCGCGCACCCCTCCTACGGCGAGGAGGCCGCCGAGGCCATGGGGGTGTCGCCGGAGCGGGTGTTCAAGACGCTCGTCGCCGACGTCGACGGGGCGCTGACCGTCGCCGTCGTCCCCGTCGCGGGCACCCTCGACCTCAAGGCGCTCGCCACGGCCGTGGGCGGCAAGAAGGCGGCGATGGCCGACCCCGCGCTCGCCGAACGCACCACCGGGTACGTCCGGGGCGGCATCTCCCCGCTCGGGCAGCGCAAACGCCTCCCGACCGTCCTCGACGCGTCCGCAGGCGCGCACCCCACGATCTGCGTCTCCGCGGGCCGGCGCGGCCTGGAGGTCGAACTCTCCCCCACCGACCTCGCGAGCCTCACGGAAGCGGTCCTGGCCCCCATCGGCCGCGCCTGACCTCTCGACGCGCCGCCCTGTCTCCGTTAAGCAGAGAGGGCATGTCGAAACGCACACGCAAGCGCAAGTGGCGGATCAGGAAACGACGCGCGAACCACGGGAGGCGCCCGGCGTAGGGGCACGCCACGCGGGCGGGGGCATCCGGCGCCCACGCCCGCACCGAGGCTGTCGCGGACCTGTCACACCCCTCAGGCCCAAGCCCCTCAAGCCCCAAGCCCCCCAGGCCCTCGCCCCTACGCCGGAGGCGCCAGGTACGGATGCTCGTACACCTCCGGATCCCGGGGCCCGAACAGCGCCGTCACCCCCAGATGCACCAGCAGCCCGACAATGGACCACACCATCAGCGCCCCCTTGGCCCCCAGCTTCAGCGGCGCCGAGAACGTCACCCCCTTGCCCGCGCTCTTCGCGTGGGCGATGACGTCGCCGGTCGGCCCGAGCCACGCGCCGAGCTTCCACGCGACGACCGAGGCCAGCACCCCGCCGACGGTCAGCCCGACGACGAGGGGGATCCCCCCGCGCCGGCGCCACAGGAACACCGCGACCGCGCTGACCGCCCCGAAGGCCGCGGCGAGCAGAGCGAACGTTCCGTCGACCCCGATGGCCTGCTCGCCCTCGGAGTCCTTGAGGTAGACGACCCAGCTCCCGTCGGACTGGTCGCCCACGAGCGGCACCCGGGGTGCCAGCCACAGCCAGAGCAGCCCGAGCACCAGGCCCAGCACGGTCACGCCGACGGCGACCAGGGCCCCGTCCCGAAGGTCGGCCAGCAGTTCGGTCCGGTCCTTCATGCCCGCCACCTCCCCGTACCCCTCCGGAGGCGGCGGAGGCCAGTCCCCCCGCGGGGACGGTTCGTGCGGCGGCGGAGGCGGCGTCAACGGAGCGGTCACCCTGACATCGTGCCAGGCCCGCCCGAGCACCGCCCCACCGGAGCCCGCTCAGGGCCCCGGCCACCCGCTCCGCCCCCAGCCCCTATCGGACCGCGGCCCGCCGATAGGCCCACGTGGCCACCGCCAGCGAAACGACCCCCACCCCGGCACAGACCGCCAGATCCCCCAGCACATACCCCCAGTCGGGCCGCTCGGCGAACGTCCGCGCGAGCGCCTCCACCCCGTACGTCGACGGCAGCAGATCCCGCGCGAACAGCACCGCCTCCGGCATCCGGTCCGGCGGCAGCACCCCCAGCAGCAGCGCCGCGGACATCCCGAGCTGCCCCATGACGGTCGCCAGCTCGGGCCGGGGCGCGAGCAGCCCGAGGGCCGCCCCCAGCCCGGACAGCGCGGCCCCGGCCAGTGGGATCACCGCGACGAGCACCCACAGATGGGTGAACGGCAGCCCGAACAGCACGCACCCGAAGACGGCGGTCACCACGGTCCCCGGCACGGTGAACGAGGCGTACGCGCCGGCCGCCCCCAGCACCACCGCGGCGGGCGGCACGGGCAGCGTGGCGTAGTGGTCCAGCCCGCCGCTCGCCCGCAGCTGCCCGAAGTACTGGGCGAGCAGGTTCAGCGCGACGAAGGCGACGACGAGCACGGCGGACCCGGCGACGACCGCCTCCGCCTCGCTGCCCCCGTCGACGACCCCCCGCATCATGATGAGGATCCCGACCGACTGGAACGTCGCGACGAAGAGCAGCGGAATCCGCGCCACCCGCGCGCGCGAGAGCTGCGCGCGGTAGACGGCGACCAGGGAGGGCCACAGCCGGGCGCGAGGCCCGAGCTCGGCGGCCTCGGGCCCTCCTCGCTCCGCCCTGCGCACACTCCCCGGCAGAACCCCGGCGGGTACGACACTCACGTGGCGCTGCTCCTCTTCTCCAGGGCCCCGACCCCGTCCCGTACGGATCCGGCGCCCGAAAAACTCATCCCGTCACACAGGACGCCAAAAGGGCCCTTCATGCCTTCACCAGCCCCTGCCCGGCGTCCCCGCCCAGCGCGAGGTAGACGTCCTCCAGGTTCGGCGTGGCCAGCGTGAAGTCGTCGAGCGCGGCGAACGCGGCCCCGCCGGTGACGGTCGACACGACGGCCCGGGCCTCCTCGGGCGCGAGCCGCAGCGTCCAGCGCCGCCCGGACTCGACGGCCCGCTCGCGCAGCGCGGCGACCTCGGGGACGTCCAGCGGCGCCTTCTCCCGCCACACGAGGTCGACCCGTACCTCTCCGGCGACCTGCTCCTTCAGCCCGGTGGGCGTGTCGCAGGCGATGACGCGGCCCCGGTCGAGGACGGCGACCCGGTCGAGGACGGTCTCGGCCTCGATGACGTTGTGGGTGACGAGCAGGACGGTCGTCCCGCGTTCGGCCCGCCGCCGGTCGACGGCGGACCAGACGGCACGCCGGGCGACGGGGTCCATGCCGGTGGTCGGCTCGTCGAGGACCAGCAGCCGCCGCTCCCCCACGAGCGCGGTCGCGAAACAGGCGAGCCGCCGCTGCCCTCCGGACAGCTTGCGCAACGGCCGCCCGGCGAGCGCGGTGAGCCCCAGCTCGTCGAGGACGGCGTCCCGCTCGGCCCGCGCCTCGCGCACGTCCAGTCCGCGCAGCCGCGCGGTGGTCTCGGCGGCGAGGGAGACGGTGAGTTCGTCGAGCGCGGTCGACTCCTGCCCGAGGTACGCGAGGAGCCGCGCGGCCCGCTCGGGATGGCGCACGATGTCGTGCCCGAGGATCTCGACGCTGCCGGAGTCGGGCCGCATCAGCCCGGTGAGCTGCCGTACGAGGGTGGACTTGCCGGCGCCGTTGGGGCCGAGCAGTCCGAAGATCTCACCGCGGCGGATGTCGAGGCAGACGTCGTCCGTGGCCCGCACCTCGGGCGTGCCGGGCGCCCCGCGCCTGCCGCGCACCGCCCGATAGGTCTTGGTCAGCCCGCGCACGGCACACACGACGTCCTCCGTGTGCCGGACTGCCGGTGCCGCGCGCGTACTCACAAGGGGAGAGCGTACGGGGTCGGCGGGCCCCGTCCGTGTCCGGGGCGCCGCTCAGTCGGCCGCCGGCGCGTGCTCGACGCCGGTCCTGGCGTCGATCTCGCGCCAGAATCCGGCCCGGATCGCGTACCGGTCGTGCTCGTCGATCTGGTCGTCCTTGTGCGCGAGGAGCCCGAACCGGGCGGCGTAGCGCAGCAGCTCGCCGTCGATGCGGTGCGGGACACGGGGATACATTCCGGACAGTTTCGGAAGGTGACTCTGGTCACCGAGGCGGGCGATCCAGCGCCGCGCGAACACCTGTCCGACCTCGTACGGGTCGCCGCCGACGGTCGTGATGTCCTCCTCCCGGTCCGCCCAGCGCTGCTCGGCGGTGGTGAGCTGCGCGAGCGTCGGCATCGCGGCGGCCTCGGGGGGTTCGGCGGCGGGCCGGTCGACCCAGCCCTTGTCGGAGGACCAGCGCAGGGTGGCGTTCGGGGCGGGCGCCGGCTTGTCGCCGGAGGCGCGCAGGGCGGCGAGGTCCTTCGGGGTGGGGATGCCCTTGGGGGCGGGGACGCGGTCCGAGGCGCCGTTGGCGTCGGCGGACGCGTGCTCGTGGGGCTCGGGGGCGGGCGGGCGCGGCGCGTCCGGCAGGGGGGCCGCGAGGATCGCCGCGATCTCCGGGCGCGGCACGGGCGGCGGCGCGCACACCCCGCCGTGCTCCTTCGCGCGGACGGCCTTGGTGATCCAGGTCCGGTCCAGCACCCGCCGCTCGTCGGCCTCGGCGACGAGGTCCTCGGACTGGTTGTAGTCCCCGTCGGCGGCCTGCACGGCCCACAGGTGTACGGCGACGCCGTGCTCCTTGGCGGCCATCATCCCCGGCAGCAGGTCGCCGTCGCCGGTCACCAGCACGATGTCCGAGCAGGCGCGGTTGCGGGCCAGCTCGGTCAGCTCGGCGTGCATCGCGGCGTCGACGCCCTTCTGCGCCCAGCGTCCGTCGCTGCGGGTCAGCGCGCCCAGCCGGACGGTGACCCGGGGCATGACGCGCAGGCGCCGGTGCTCGGGCTGGGGGACGCGGTCGGGGGCGCCGTCGAACCAGTAGATGCGCAGCAGGGGCCGCTGCGTATCGGACTCGGCCTGTTCTCGCAGGCCCTGTACGAGTGCGCTGTGATCGACGGTGATACGGGAGCGCGAGGGCTCGCCGGCGAGGAGACTGGCGGCGGCCCCGAGCAGATACCCGGCGTCCACCAGGACGATGCAGCGGTCCACGCGACTCACCCTCTTCCCGGGAGTTGTGCTTCGGGCTTCCTTCGAGTCTGCCCGACCTCGCGAGGGTTAACGGCCGGAACTCGATCTTCGGCGTGGCGTTTGGGGACATTGCCCCCTCCGACCCCTTGGTCACACAGGGCGATGATCCGAAATGCGGCTCATCTCCAGCCATGTGAGTCTGATTCCGGCCCTGGCCCCTAAATCCCCGCAGGAGGCAGATCCCCATGGCCAAGAACAAGAAACAGAACCGCGCGCAGGCTTCCCAGGCGGAACGCGGCCAGCAGCAGGCCCAGCAGTCGGCGATGGAGGCAGAAGCGAAGCGAGCCACCACGGCAAGCCCGATGGACATGGCCCGCAAACACCGCGAACGCCGCTTCGGCCACAACTGAGGCGAGCAACTGGAGCAGTGACACAAAGAGGGGCGCATCCCGTGCGGGATGCGCCCCTCTGCTACGTCAATACCCCCTACCCCGCAAGGCAGGCCGGCCCCAGCAGCACCTTCAGATCACCGAACAGCGCCGGATCCGGCTTCACCCGATGCCGGTCCAGCCGCAGGACCGTCGTCTTCGTCGGCCCCTGCAACCGGATCCGCACCTCGCTGTCCCCCCGGTGATGCGTGAGGATCTCGTTGAGCCGGCTCACCATCGGCGGCGTCACCCGGGTCGCCGGAATCGTCAGAATCACCGGCGCGTTGGTCCCCGCGTTGGACAGATCCGGCACAGCCAGCTCCATCGCGACCAGCCGCGGCACGTCCTCCCGCTTGTCCAGCCGCCCCTTGACGAACACGACCGCGTCCTCGACGAGCTGCGTGGAGATGAGCTGGTAGGTCGCCGGGAAGAACATGCACTCGATGGACCCGGCGAGATCCTCGACGGTCGCGATGGCCCAGGCGTTGCCCTGCTTGGTCATCTTGCGCTGGAGCCCGGAGATGATCCCGCCGATCGTCACGACGGCCCCGTCGGCGTGCTCACCACCGGTCAGCTGCGCGATCCCCGCGTCGGCCTTGTCGGACAGCACGTGCTCAAGACCGAACAGCGGATGGTCGGAGACGTACAGCCCGAGCATCTCGCGCTCCTGCGCGAGCAGGTACGTCTTCTCCCACTCGTCGGTGGTGAACTCGACGTCGAGCCCGAACCCGGGCTCGTTGTTGTCCTCCTCGCCCATCCCGCCGAACAGGTCGAACTGTCCCTCGGCCTCCTTGCGCTTCACCGCGACCACGTTGTCGATCATCGTGTCGAAGTGCGCGGTGAGCCCCTTGCGCGTGTGCCCGAGGGAGTCGAACGCGCCGGCCTTGATCAGCGACTCGGTGGTCCGCTTGTTGCAGGCGACGGCCTCGACCTTGTCGAGGTAGTCGGGGAAGGAGGCGTACTTCCCCTTGGCCTTGCGGCTGCGGATGATCGACTCGACGACGTTGGTGCCGACGTTGCGGACGGCCTCCAGCCCGAAGAGGATCACGTCGTCACCCTGGGCGGCGAAGTTGTGCACCGACTCGTTGACGTCCGGCGGCAGCACCTTGATGCCCATGCGCCGGCATTCGTTGAGGTAGACGGCCGACTTGTCCTTGTCGTCCTTGACGGAGGTGAGCAGCCCGGCCATGTACTCGGCGGGGTGGTTGGCCTTGAGGTAGGCGGTCCAGTAGGAGACGAGCCCGTACGCGGCGGAGTGCGCCTTGTTGAACGCGTACCCGGCGAACGGGACCAGGACGTCCCACAGCGCCTGGATCGCCTCGTCGCTGTAGCCGTTCTTCTGGGCGCCCGCCTGGAAGATGGTGAAGTTCTTGGCGAGTTCCTCGGGCTTCTTCTTGCCCATCACGCGGCGCAGGATGTCGGCCTCGCCGAGCGAGTACCCGGCGATGATCTGCGCGGCCTTCTGCACCTGCTCCTGGTAGACGATCAGGCCGTAGGTGACGGCGAGGACCTCTTCGAGGGGGCCCTCCAGCTCCGGGTGGATCGGGGTGATCTCCTGGAGCTTGTTCTTGCGCAGCGCGTAGTTCGTGTGCGAGTCCATGCCCATCGGGCCGGGACGGTAGAGCGCGGAGACGGCGGAGATGTCTTCGAAGTTGTCGGGCTTCATCAGCCGCAGCAACGACCGCATGGGCCCGCCGTCGAACTGGAACACGCCGAGCGTGTCGCCGCGCTGGAGGAGTTCGAAGGTCTTCGGGTCGTCCAGCGGGAGCGCGAGGAGATCGAGGTCGATCCCCTTGTTGGACTTCACCATCTTGACGGCGTCGTCCATGATCGTCAGGTTGCGCAGGCCCAGGAAGTCCATCTTGAGCAGGCCGAGCGACTCGCACTGCGGGTAGTCCCACTGCGTGATGGTGACGCCGTCGGTGTGCCGGACCCAGATCGGCGCGTGGTCGACGATGGGTTCGCTGGACATGATGACGCCGGCGGCGTGCACGCCCATCTGCCGGACCAGGCCCTCGACGCCCTTGGCGGTGTCGATGACCTTCTTGACGTCCGGCTCGTTCTCGTACATCCCCCGGATCTCGCCGGCCTCGTTGTAGCGCGGGTGGGAGGGGTTGGTGATGCCGTCGAGGTCGATGCCCTTGCCGAGGACGTCGGCGGGCATGGCCTTGGTGAGGCGGTCGCCCATCGCGTACGGGTAGCCGAGGACGCGCGCGGAGTCCTTGATGGCGTTCTTGGCCTTGATCTTGCCGTAGGTGCCGATCATGGCGACCTTGTCGGAGCCGTACTTCTCGGTCACGTACCGGATGACCTCGACGCGCCGGCGCTCGTCGAAGTCGATGTCGACGTCCGGCATGGAGATGCGCTCGGGGTTGAGGAACCGCTCGAAGATCAGGCCGTGCGGGATGGGGTCGAGGTCGGTGATGCCCATGGCGTACGCGACGATCGAGCCGGCCGCGGAGCCTCGGCCGGGGCCGACCGCGATGCCCTGGCTCTTGGCCCACATGATGAAGTCGGCGACGACGAGGAAGTAGCCGGGGAAGCCCATCGAGATGATGGTGTCCATCTCGTACTCGACCTGCTTCATGCGGTCGTCCGGGATCCCGTTCGGGAAGCGGCGGCGCATCCCGGCCATGGTCTCCTCGCGGAACCAGGTGACCTCGGTGTAGCCCTCGGGGATGTCGAACTTCGGCATGAGGTTCTTGGCCTCGAACATGCCGTCCGTGTCGACCATCTCGGCGATCAGGAGGGTGTTGGCGCAGCCCTCCTGCCAGGCGTCGGAGGAGTCGACGGCGTACATCTCGTCGGTGGACTTGAGGTAGTAGCCGGTGCCGTCGAACTTGAAGCGGTCCGGGTCGGAGAGGTTCTTGCCGGTCTGGATGCAGAGCAGGGCGTCGTGGGCGGTCGCCTCGTGCGCGTACGTGTAGTGCGAGTCGTTCGTCACCAGGGGCGGGATGCCGAGCTTCTTGCCGATCTCCAGGAGGCCGTCGCGGACCCGGTGCTCGATCTCGATGCCGTGGTCCATCAGCTCCAGGAAGTAGCGGTCCTTGCCGAAGATGTCCTGGTAGTCGGCGGCCGCCTTGAGTGCCTCGTCGTACTGGCCGAGGCGCAGGCGGGTCTGAAGCTCGCCGGAGGGGCAGCCGGTGGAGGCGACGATCCCCTCGGACCACTGGGAGATCGTCTCCTTGTCCATCCGGGGCCACTTCTGGAGCCAGCCCTCCGCGTACGCGTCGGAGGAGAGGCGGAAGAGGTTGTGCAGGCCCGTCTTGTTCACGGCCCACATCGTCTTGTGCGTGTACCCGCCGGAGCCGGAGACGTCGTCGCGCTTCTGGTGCGGCTGGCCCCACTGGATCTTGCGCTTGTTGCGCCGGGACTCGGGGGCGACGTACGCCTCGATGCCGATGATCGGGGTGATGCCCGACTTCTTCGCGGTGTGGAAGAAGTCGTACGCCCCGTGGAGGTTGCCGTGGTCGGACATCGCGATGTGGGTCATGCCCATCTCGTTGCACGCGTTGAACATGTCCTTGAGCCGCGCGGCACCGTCCAGCAGCGAGTACTGGGTGTGGACGTGCAGGTGCGTGAACGGCGGCTTTGACACGGCTTGGCCTCCTGAAGAAACCGGCGGGGAAACGGGTGACGACGTGGTGGCTGAGTGATCGGGGGGTCGGCGTGAAGTCTAAGCCTCGGCACTGACACTCGGAGGGCTCCCCCGCGTACCTTCACTGGCGGGCACTAATCGGGGGACCCGCCCGTTGGAGTCGGCAGAAACACTGTCGAACACGTACGCACCAGGAGGCACCCGGCGATGTCGGTCAACCGGCTCAACGACGAGCAGCGCGGCGAGGAGATCCTCGCCGTCTTCGACACCGCGTTCGGCGAGCTCCTGGCCGCCGACCCGGCCGCGTTCCGCGTGAAGTTCCGCAAGATGGCGGCTTCCGCGTTCGCGTTCTACCGGGGGACGGCCGCTCTCTTCTACCACGACCTGGACAGCGAGAAGCACGGCGGCCCCTTCCTGGACGACCGCACCGCGCGCGTGTGGATCCACGGCGACCTGCACGCGGAGAACTTCGGCACGTACATGGACGCGACGGGCCGCCTGATCTTCAACGTCAACGACTTCGACGAGGCGTACGTCGGCCCCTTCACCTGGGACCTCAAGCGCTTCGCCGCCTCCATCGCCCTCATCGGGTACGCGAAGGCGCTGAGCGACGAGCAGATCGGCGAGCTGGTCGGCGTCTACGCGGGCGCGTACCGCGAGCGGATCCACGCGCTGGCGACGGGCGCGAAGCGTGACGAGGTGCCGCCGTTCACGCTGGACACCGCCGAGGGCCCGCTCCTGGACGCGCTCAGGGACGCCCGCTCGCTGACCCGTTTCGGCCTCCTGGAGTCGATGACGGAGATCCGTGACTTCGAGCGCCGCTTCGCGCCGGGCGGCGGCTCCATCGAGCTGGACGCGGCGACGCGCTACAAGGTGCTGGCCGCCTTCGACGGCTATCTGGAGACCCTCCCGGACTCCTCGCTGGCCCGCCCGGACTCCTACCGCGTGAAGGACGTCGTCGGGCGCCGGGGCATCGGCATCGGCTCGGCGGGGCTGCCGTCGTACAACATCCTCCTGGAGGGGCACAGCGACGCCCTGGAGAACGACGTCGTGATCTACATCAAGCAGGCCCAGACCCCGGCCGTCTCCCGGCACATCACGGACCGCGAGATCCGGGAGTACTTCCAGCACGAGGGCCACCGCACGGTCATCTCCCAGCGCGCCCTCCAGGCGCACGCGGACCCGTGGCTGGGCTGGACCGAGCTGGACGGCGCGGGCCAGCTCGTCGCCGAGGTGTCGCCGTACGCGGTGGACCTGGACTGGGGTGACATCGACGACCCGGAGGAGATCGCGGCGGTCGTGGCGGACCTCGGGCGGGCGACGGCGACGATGCACGCGGCGGCGGACGACACCTCGGGCGAGTCGCTGGTGCCGTTCTCCACGGAGCGGGCCATCGACGCGGCGCTCGCGGCCGACGAGGAGGGCTTCGCGCCGCTCCTGGTGGACTTCGCGCACAGTTACGGCGCCCGCGCGCGCCAGGACCACCAGATCTTCGTCGACCTGTTCCGCAACGGGCGGATCCCGGGGCTGTGACGAAGAGGTCACGCACAGGGACCCCGAGGCCGTTCACAGGCAGCTTTTAGGGGTCCCTTACGGCGGACCGTGTCACACTGCCGGTGTTATGGACATATCCGGGACCCGCTTCAGAGCCGTCCGCGCGACGCTGTTCACGGCACTCGTCGTGACGCTCAGCACCGCGTCGCACGTCCTGCTGTCCCGGGCCCCCCTGCCGCTGAACACGGTCGCGCTGATCGCGGCGGCCGTGTTCGTCCTCGCCTACCTCCTCGCGGGCCGCGAACGCGGCTTCGGCAGGATCGCCGCCCTGCTGGTCCCGCTGGAGCTGGCGGCCGACACGGTCTTCACGACCGGCCAGCACGTCTGCTACGGCCCGGCCGGCGGCCCGGTCACCGGCCCGCTGCGCTCGGTCGGCTGGAACGTCCTGTGCGGCGACGGCACCGCGTTCGGCACCCCCCTCGCCCGTGTCACCGGCTCCGGCCAGGTCCCGGCGCTGCTCGCGCACGCCGACCCGGCGACCGCGTGGGGGCTGCTCGCGGCGCACGTGAGCGTCGGCCTGGTCGCCGCCGCCTGGCTGCGCCGGGGCGAACGGGCACTGGCCCAGCTGCTGCGGGCCGCCGCGGTGACGACGTTCCGGCCGCTGCTGCTCGCGGTGGCCGCCGTGACGTACCGCCCCCGCCCCGAGACCGGTTCCGGCCGCCTGCCGCGCGCGACGCGCCGTACGGCCGCCGTCCGTGACCTGCTCCTCGTCCACTCCCTGGGACGCAGGGGTCCGCCGCTCGCCGCCTGCGCCTGACCTGTCAGGCACGCGACGCGACACCCCCCGTACCCACTTTCCCCAGGGAGAACACCGGCATGAGCAAGCGCAACAGTCAGGCGGCGAAGAGCGCGGCGCGCGAGCGGCTGCGCCAGGAGCGCGAGCGGCAGGCGAAGAAGGACAAGGTCAAGCGGCAGGTCATCGTCGGTGTCTCGGCGCTGGCGGTGCTGGCGGCGGCCGGCGGGATCAGCTACGCGGTGATCCAGGCCAACAAGCCGACCCACTGGGAGGCCGTGAAGGACGACACGGTCGTCGCCCCGGCCAACACCACCGGCAAGGACGGCACGACCGTCGTCATCGGCAAGGACACCGCGAAGAAGACCCTCAAGATCTACGAGGACCCGCGCTGCCCGGTCTGCGCCCAGTTCGAGCAGACCGTCGGGGCGACCGTCAAGAAGGACATCGACGACGGGAAGTTCAAGTTCCAGTACAGCGGTGCCACCTTCATCGACAACAAGGACAACGGTGAGGGCTCCAAGAACGCGCTCAGCGCGCTCGGCGCGGCTCTGAACGTCAGCCCCGAGGCGTTCCTTGAGTACAAGACCGCGATGTACTCGACGAAGTGGCACCCGGACGAGACGAACGACAAGTTCAAGAACGACAGCTACCTCATCGAGATAGCCGACACGGTCCCGGCGCTCAAGGGCAACGCGAAGTTCCAGGACGCCGTCAAGAAGGGCACGTACGACGCCTGGGCGATGGCCATGTCCAAGACCTTCGACGACAACAAGGAAGGCGTCCAGGGCACGCCCGCCTTCGTCATGGACGGCAAGCAGCTCAACAACGGCACGCCGCTGCTGACGGTGGAGGACTTCAACAAGGTGGTCGACGCGGCGATCAAGGGCTGAACCCCGGCCGGGTGAACGACTGGCGGGCGGACAACTGGCGGGCGGACTTCACCAGTTCGCCCGCCGGCGTTCATACCGATCAGTAACCTGAGGGTTCGTGACCACACCGCGAAGAGCCACCCACGAGCCCCTCACCCCGCGCCGCCGTACGGTCGTCAAGGCCGCGGCGGCGACCGCCGTCCTGGCGGGCCCGCTGGCCGCCGCCCTGCCCGCGCGCGCCGCCTCCGAAACCGCCCCGGCCTTCCTGCACGGCCTCGCCTCCGGCGACCCCCTGCCCGACGGCGTCCTGCTGTGGACCCGGGTGACGCCCGTCCCGGAGGCGCTCCCCGGCTCGGGGCTCGGCCCGGACACGCCGGTCGAGTGGGTGATAGCCCGCGACAAGGCCCTCACGGACATCGCCGCGAAGGGCACCGTCACCGCCACCGCCGCCTCCGACCACACCGTCAAGGCGGACGTCCGCGGCCTCGCCCCGGCCACCGACTACTGGTTCCGCTTCTCGGCGGGCGGCACGGACTCCCCCGTCGCGCGCACCCGCACGGCCCCGGCGGCCGAAGCGTCCGTCGCGAACCTCCGCTTCGGCGTGGTCTCCTGCGCGAACTGGGAGGCCGGCTACTTCGCGTCGTACCGCCACCTCGCCACGAGGAACGACCTCGACGCCTGGCTGCACCTCGGGGACTACATCTACGAGTACGGCACCGGCCAGTACGGCACCCGCGGCAAGGTGATCCGCCCGCACGTCCCCGCCCACGAGATCACCACCCTCGCCGACTACCGCGCCCGGCACGGCAACTACAAGACGGACGCCGACCTGCGGGCCCTGCACGCCAAGGCGCCGGTCATCGCGATCTGGGACGACCACGAGTTCGCCAACGACTCCTGGTCCGGCGGCGCCGAGAACCACACGGAGGGCGCCGAGGGCACCTGGGCGAACCGTCAGGCCGCCGCCAAGCAGGCGTACTTCGAGTGGATGCCGGTACGGCCCGCCCTCGCCGGGACCACCTACCGGCGGCTGCGGTTCGGGAAACTCGCCGACCTCTCCCTGCTCGACCTGCGGTCCTTCCGCTCCCAGCAGGTCAAGGTCGGCAACGGCTCGGTCGACGACCCCGCGCGCACCATCACCGGACGCGCCCAACTGGACTGGCTGAAGGCCGGGTTGAAGTCCTCCGACACGACCTGGAAGCTCGTCGGGAACTCGGTGATGATCTCGCCGTTCGCGATCGGCTCCCTCGCCGCCGACATCTTCAAGCCGCTGGCCAAGCTCCTCGGCCTGCCCGAGGAGGGGCTCGCCCTCAACACCGACCAGTGGGACGGCTACACCGACGACCGGCGCGAACTCCTCGCCCACCTCAGGACGAACGCCATCTCCAACACGGTCTTCCTCACCGGCGACATCCACATGGCGTGGGCCAACGACGTCCCCGTGGACGCCGGCACCTACCCGCTCTCCCCGTCCGCGGCCACCGAGTTCGTCGTCACGTCGGTCACCTCCGACAACCTCGACGACCTCACGAACGCCCCCGAGGGCGTCATCTCCGCGCTGGCCTCGCCGGTCATCCGCGCCGCCAACCGGCACGTCCACTGGGTCGACACCGACCGGCACGGCTACGGCGTACTCGACATCACGCCCACCCGCGCGCAGATGGACTACTACACGCTCTCCGACAAGACGAAGCAGAACGCGACGTCCGCGTGGTCGCGGTCCTACCGCACGCTCACCGGGAGCCAGCGGGTCGAGCGGACCTACGACCCCGTGTAGTGCTTGACCGATCGTTTGGCAGCCATTGACCTTCTCGAACACCCAAGCGGACTACGGTCGTTGACGACTGATCACCGAATATCCAAACGGGGGATAGACATGACCACGTTGCGTGGCGTCCTGACCAAGTCCGCTGTGTTCGGCTCCGCGCTGGCGCTCGCCGGACTCTCCGCGACCACCGCCCACGCCGCCCCGGCCTTCGTCAACCTGACGACGGCCGAGGCGTCGCCCATCTACTCCCAGCCGTCCTCGTCGTCGACGCGGTACCGCACCGAGCCGCGCGGGACGACCCTGCGGATCCAGTGCTCGACCACCCAGACGCCGTCCGGGAACCTCTGGTACCGCATCTACGACTCGCAGCCCACCGCGTGGGTTTGGTCCGGGCACTTCCCGTCCCTGGTCCACCCGCCGAAGGAATGCTTCTGAGGGTCTAGAGGGTGTCGAGGAAGCCGAGGACCACTCGCCAGGTGGCCTCGGCGGCCTCCTCGTCGTAGTCCGGGAGCCCGGGGTCGGTGTAGAGGTGGCCGGCCCCGGTGTACCGGTGGACCTCCACGTCGGCGCCGACCCGCCGCATCTGGAGATACCAGGAGTTCAGCCAGTCGTCCGTCTCGAACGGGTCCGGCGAGGCGACATGGAGCTGTACGGGCAGCTCGTCCACGGACGCGTTCGGCGCGATGTCCGAGGTGCCGTGCAGCAGGAGCAGGCCGCGCGCCTTCTCGTCGCCCAGCGCGAGGGTCTGGGCGACCGAGGCGCCCAGGGAGAAGCCGGCGTAGACGAGGCCGCGCTCCGAGTAGGGGGCGGCGGCGAGGACGGCCCGCTTCAGGAGCTCCTCCTTCCCCACGGTCTCCTTGAACTCCATCCCCTCCTCGACGTCCTCGAACGTCCGCCCCTCGAACAGGTCCGGCGTCCACACCACGTGCCCGGCCGCCCGCAGCCGCCCGGCGGCGTCCTGCACGGCGGGCCTGAGGCCGTAGGTCGAGTGAAAGAGCATGATGTTCATGCCCTCATGGTGCCAGCCACGCCCTGCACAGGAGCCTCACGGCCCCCATGTTCACGGCCGCCCCTGAGCGGTTACGTTCGACAGTATGGAGAACCTGCTCCGCCCCGTGATCGTCGTCGGCGGCTCCCTCGCCCTCACCCTGCTGATCGGCTGGGCCACCGACCGCCTCCTGCGCAAGGCCGACGCCCGCCACTCCGAAACGCCCCTGTGGGGCCTCCTGCGCCGAGGCCGCGTCCCCTACCAGGCGCTGCTGTGCGCCGCGCTGCTCAGAGGCTCCTACGACCGGGCGGACCTCCTCCAGGAACACCGCGTCGGCATCGGCCGCACCCTCACGCTCATCCTCATCGGCTCCGCGGCCTGGCTGATCGTCCGCATCGCCGCCGCGGTCGTCGAGACGACCTTCACCCGGTACGCCAGCTCCCGCGCCCACCGCGACCCCGCGCGCGTCCGCCGGGTACGTACGCAGGTCTCCCTCATCATGCGGGTCGTCGCGGCCGTCGTCGGGGTCGTCGCGATCGCCGCGATGCTCCTCACGTTCCCCGCGATGCGAGCGGCCGGGGCCTCCCTGCTGGCCTCCGCCGGCATCATCGGCATCGTCGCGGGCGTCGCCGCGCAGTCGACCCTCAGCAACATGTTCGCCGGGTTCCAGATCGCCTTCGGCGACATGGTCCGCCTCGGTGACACCGTCGTCGTCGACGGCGAATGGGGCACGGTCGAGGACATCACCCTCACGTACCTGACCGTCCGCACCTGGGACGAACGCCGGCTCACGATGCCGGTCTCCTACTTCACGTCCAAACCCTTCGAGAACTGGTCGAGGGGCGGCGCGCAACTGACCGGCACGGTCTTCTGGCAGCTGGACCACTCCGCCCCGATCCCCGCCATGCGCACCCACCTCCAGGACATCCTCCGCGCCTGCGACGCCTGGGACGGCCGCGCGTACGACATCTCCGTAACGGACTCCACCCCCAACACGATCGAGATCCGAGCCCTCCTGACAGCCAAGGACGCGGACGACATCTGGAAACTCCGCGTCACCGTCCGCGAACAAATGCTCACCTGGCTCTGCACCCACCACCCCTACGCCCTCCCCCGAGTCAACACAGCAGACGCCACCCTCCCCCCAACAACCCCCCGCCCGGACGGCACCCCACCACGCCGGGCTCATGAACCGCCGCCGCACGCCCAGCGGGGTTGAGGCTCCGGCGGCAGCGGGGTACGACGGGGTCGGCGGGGCGGGAAGGCGGGGGGCGCGGGGAGCCTGGCGAGCCGGGACCGGAGCGGATCGGGGCGGAAGCGCAGAGCGCCCGGCGAGGAGGCTGGGCTCGAAGGGGGAGCGCGAGGCGCGAGCGGAAGCGCAAGGCGCCGGGTGGGGAGGCGGGGCACCCCAAGCAGGAGCGCCAAGCACGGAGTAGGAACACTAGCCGCACGGCAGGAACGCGGGGGCGGCGAGCAGGGAACACGGAGCACCGGGCAAAGACGCGGGGATGGAACGCGGGGCCACCCTCTTCGGGAGCGCGAGGCGTGGAGCCGCAAGCACGAAGCGCCGGGCAGGAACGCGAGGTACGAAGCGGGAACGCTGAGCGCCGGGCGGGAGCTGAACGAGGAACCGGAAACGCGGGTGCGCTGGGCAGGAACACGGGCCCCGGCGCGGAACGCGGAGCGCCAGGCAGAAACGCGAGACGCGGGGCACCCGACGGAAGCGCCGGGCGAGTCCACGCAAGCGCGGGACGGGAGCGCGAGGCACCGGGCAGGAGCACGGAGCCGCCGGGCGGCGGAAGCGCTAGGGCAGCGACGCGGGACGGCTGAGCAGAAGCGCTGACTCAAGGCAGAAACGCGAAACGTAAGGCGGGACAGGCCCGCAGAGCGCGGAAACACCGGCCGGGAACGCAGGACGCCGGGCAGCAAGCGGGACGCGAAGCAGGGGCGCCGGGCGGAAGCGCGAAACGCAACGCGGACGCGCTGGGCCCGGGACGCGAGGCGGAAGTACGGAGTGCCCGGCAAGAACACGGAGCCCAGCCCCCCCGTACACCCCCCACCCCTAATGCCCCCGCTCCGCACCCCCATTGACCTGCACCACCTGCGACGTCACATGCCCCGCCCCAGCCGACGCCAACCAGTGCAGCGTCTCCGCCACATCCCCCGGCGTCCCCGCCCGCCCGTTGGACGTCTCGCCGATCAACCGCTCCCGCCGCTCCTCGGCCACCGGCCCCCCGAAGAACTCCGTGTCCTCGACATACCCGGGCGCGACGACATTGACGGTGATCCCGCGGGGCCCGAGCTGCCGGGCGAGGTCGTGGGCGTAGGGATGAAGCGCGGCCTTGGAAGCGGCATAAGCCCCACTCCCGGACCCCCGGAAAGCGGCGATGGAGCTGACGAACAGAACCCGCCCGGGCGAGGAGATCCGCTCTTTGAGCGCCTCGGTAAGCAGAACGGCACTCAAGGTATTACTCCGAAAATTAACCCCCCATTCATGAGAGACGACCTCCAACGGATCAGAACTCCCACTAGAAGGCTCAAGCCCCCCATTCCCACCGGCACCATGCACAAGAACATCAACACCCCCAAACTCCTCATCCACAACCCGAACAACACCCCGAACCCCTTCAACACCACTGATATCCCCGGCACACACAACAGCCCCCGGCACCCCAGCCCGCTCCAACACCTCTCTCCGCCGCCCCACCAACAAAACCCGATCCCCACCCGCAGCAAACAACCGAGCCACAGCAAGCCCGATCCCGGTTCCCCCACCACTGATCACAACATTCCGAGTCATACCCCAAACCCTACAGACCACCCCAGCCCCCTTCAGGGGCGCGAGGAACGGCGCGACAAGCCACAACGAACCGGCACCCCGCACACAACACCAGCCCCCACCCCCTCCCGCCCCACCACTCACCCGACCCCCGCCAACGGCGATCACCCCCACAGGAAACGCCCACCCCTCAACGAACCGGAAACGGGCGGGCGGGGTGGGAAAGCCCCCGGCATCACCGCAAGCTGCGCACATCCAGCTGCCGCAACACCCGATCCACAATCTCCGGATCCGCCCCCGTCTCACTCCGCGCGGCCAACACCTCATGCCGAGCCGCACTCATCATCTCCCCCTGAATCCGCCGAACCCGCTTCAACCTCCGCACCCGCTGCTCATGCCCCTCCCTCCGCTCATCCTCGGCAATATGGGGAGAAATCCGCACCCCGATCTCAAAGGCCCGCCGCAACAATTGCTCGGACACCTCCTCCGGCAACTCCTCGACCTCCTCGATCTCCCGCAACCTCCGCTTGGCGGCTCTGGCGGCCCGCACCGCAAGCTCCCGCTCGTACTCCTTCTCCCGCTCGGTATCGGCCCGCACCCCGAGCCGCCGAACGATCCAGGGCAAGGTCAGCCCCTGAAGCACGAGGGTGGTCATGATGACCCCGAAGGCGATGAAGACGATCTCGTCCCGAGCGGGAAAGGCTGACCCGTCGTCGACGTGCAGGGGAATGGCCAGGGCCAGCGCGACGGACGCCACCCCCCGCATCCCGGACCACCACATGACGACGGTCTCCCGCCAGCTCATGGGAATCTCCTCGTCGACATCCCGCAGGGCATGCATCTTCCGAGCCAGCCACCCCGCGGGAAGCAGCCACAGCAACCGCACCCCGATGACGACGGCAGCGACGACGGCGGCCCACCCGAGCATCTCCCCCCACCGCCCGGAAGCCGTCCGGATCGCGTTGTGCAGCTCAAGCCCGATCAGCCCGAAGGCCACCCCGGTGACGAGCGTGTCGACGATGTCCCAGAAGGCGTGCCCGGCAAGCCGGCTGACGACGTCATCGGGGTCGGCGGCATACTCCGCGAGGAACAACGCACAGGTCAGCACGGCCAGCACCCCGGACCCGTGCAACTCCTCGGCCAGCACGTACGCGGCGAACGGCACCAGCAACGTCAGACTGATCTGCAGGGTCGCGTCCCCCAGCAGTTCGAGCAGTTTGTTGGCCCCCCACCCGAGCGCGACCCCCACCACGAGGGCGACGACGGCGGAGAGCACGAACTGCAGGACGGCCTCCCCCGCGTGGAACTCCCCGCTGACGACGGCCGCGATGGCGACGTGGTACAGCACGATCGCGGTGACGTCGTTGAACAGCCCCTCCCCCTCAAGGATGGAGACGAGCCGCCGCGGCAGCCCGAGCTGCCCGGCGACGGCGGTCGCGGCGACGGGATCGGGCGGCGCCACGAGCGCCCCGAGCGCGACGGCGGCGGCGACGGACAGCCCGGGCACGACGCTGTGGGCGACGGCGGCGACGGAGAACGTCGTGACGAAGACGAGTGCGACGGCGAGCAGGAAGATGGGCCGCTTGTTCGCGGCGAACTGCCGCCAGGAGGTCCGCCGCACGGCCGCGTACAGCAGGGGCGGCAGCAGCACGGGCAGGATCAGCCCGGGCGGGATGTCGACGTTGGGGACGAAGTCGGCGACGGCGAGCAGGATCCCGAGGAGCGTCATCAGCACGGGAGCCGGCAGCCCGAACCGGTCCCCGACGGGCACACTGATCACGGCCCCGAGCAGCAGGACGAACAAGAGGGCCAACTGATCCACGACAGGCGCTCCGGCGTTCTAGACAGAACCGATCAAGAACAAGCCTCGCACGCCGTCCCGGACAGTTCAGCTCACCCGTACGTCTCCTCCCGGACCAGGTCCAGCGCGAGCTGGAGGTCCGCGGGGTAGTCGCTGGAGAACTCGACCCACTCCCCGTCCCCGGGGTGCTCGAAGCCGAGGCGGACGGCGTGCAGCCACTGCCGGGTCAGCCGCAGCCGCTTGGAGAGCGTGGGGTCGGCGCCGTACGTGAGGTCGCCGACGCAGGGGTGCCGGTGGGCCGACATGTGGACGCGGATCTGATGCGTGCGCCCGGTCTCCAGCTTGATGTCGAGCAGGGAGGCCGCGCGGAACGCCTCGATGAGGTCGTAGTGGGTGACGGACGCCTTGCCGTCGGCGGTGACGGCCCACTTGTAGTCGTGCTGGGGGTGACGGCCGATGGGCGCGTCGATGGTGCCGCTCGTCGGGTCGGGGTGGCCCTGGACGAGGGTGTGGTAGCGCTTGTCGACGACGCGTTCCTTGAACTGCCGCTTCAGCGAGGTGTACGCCCGCTCCGACTTGGCGACGACCATCAGCCCGGACGTACCGACGTCGAGCCGGTGCACGATGCCCTGGCGTTCGGCGGCGCCGGAGGTGGAGATGCGGTAGCCGGCGGCGGCCAGCCCCCCGATGACGGTCGTCCCGGTCCAGCCCGGGGAGGGGTGGGCGGCGACGCCGACGGGCTTCACGATCACGACGATGTCGTCGTCGTCGTACACGATCTCCATGCCCTCGACCGGCTCGGCGACGATCTGCACCGGTGCGGGGGCCTGTGGCATCTCGACCTCCAGCCAGGCGCCGCCGTGCACGCGCTCCGACTTGCCGACCACCGAGCCGTCGACCGAGACCTTCCCCGCCGCCGCCAGCTCGGCGGCCTTGGTGCGGGAGAAGCCGAACATGCGGGAGATGGCGGCGTCGACGCGCTCGCCCTCCAGGCCGTCGGGCACGGGCAGGGTGCGGATCTCGGGAATCGTGCTCACCCGTCGAGTATGTCAGTCCTTGTGGACGGTCCCGTCCGGGTCCAGTCCCTTGAACGACAGGAGGACGATCAGAATGCCTCCGCAGACGATCGCGGAGTCGGCGAGATTGAACACGGCGAAGTGCTTGGGCGCGATGAAGTCGACGACGGCGCCCTCGAAGATCCCGGGCGAGCGGAAGATCCGGTCGGTGAGGTTCCCGAGCGCCCCGCCGAGCAGCAGCCCGAGCGCGACGGCCCACGGCAGGCTGTACAGCTTCCGGGCCAGCCGCACGATGACGACGATCACGGTCGCGGCGATCACCGTGAAGATCACGGTGAACGCTTCCCCGAAGCTGAACGCGGCCCCCGGATTACGGATCGCGTCCAGCTTGAGCCAGTCCCCGATCAGCTCGACAGGGGCATGATGCTCCAGCTTGGCAACAACAATGACCTTACTGACGAGATCGAGCGCGTAAGCGACGACGGCCACCGCGAACAACACGGCGACCCGCCGCTTCCCCCGAGGCGCCTCCTCCTCGGGGACCTCCGACGTATCGATGACGCGCTCCACCTCTGCCACGTGTGTCCCTCGACCTAGGTACCAGTGAGGACGAGGGTACGACACCCCTGGAGACAGGGGCGCGCTAGCGCCCCGTCTCTAGGGGCGCGGGGAACTGCGCGAGCAACCACGACGGCGCCGCACCCGCCAACGAACCCCGCCGCCCCCTTCAGTAGCGCCGCTCCTGCTTCTGCTTGCACTCCACACACAACGTCGCCCGCGGAAACGCCTGCATCCGAGCCTTCCCGATAGCCCGCCCGCAGCTCTCGCACAGACCGTAGGTCCCCGCATCGAGCCGCTCCAGCGCCCGCTCACTCTGCTCCACCATCTCCCGCGCATTGGCAGTGAGCGCCATCTCATGCTCCCGCGTGATGTTCTTCGTCCCGGTATCGGCCTGGTCGTCCCCCGCCCCGTCCCCGGAATCCCGCATGAGCCCGGCCAGCGCCCCTTCGGACGCGTCGATCTCCGACCGCAGCCGCATGACCTCGGACATCAGCTCGGCCCGCGCCTCGGCCACCTCCTCCGGGGTCCACGGCTCCTCCCCCTCCCGTACAGCCAGCGCAGTCGTACCCGCACTCTTCCTGTTCTTCGCCACCATGGCCGCGGCCCCTTCACATACCGTGATCTTGCACGCGAATCGTGCTGGGACGATAAATCGACTTCACCCGGTCGGCAACAGGTCGAACCACCCGCGGCACCCCCCGGGAATTCCGTTCGGCCGCCCCACCGGACGCCCCGTACACTGAGCGGAGCGAGAAAGCGTGGATGGGGACGAGTAGCGGCGTACGCGGCCCAGAGCGACCCGGGGACGGTGGGAGCCCGGGGGCGAGCGCGACGTGAAGATCACCCCGGAGCCGCCGGAAGAAAGCCAGCAGGCGAGTAGACCCGGTTTCGCGAACCCAATGAGGGGGCTCCCCGGAAGACCGGTGGGCCAAGGAGGGTGGTACCGCGGGAGCGAAACGGCTCTCGTCCCTCCGACGGAAGGCAGCAAGTCCGTTGGAGGAAGCTCGCAGATGACAGAGCCGACGTACCGCCAGGTCCCCGCCCAGGTCGACCTGCCCGCGCTGGAGCACGCAGTGCTCGACTTCTGGCGCGAGCGCAGGATCTTCGCCAGGACGCTGGAGCAGTCCGAGGGCCGCCCGGAGTGGGTGTTCTACGAGGGCCCGCCCACCGCCAACGGCATGCCCGGCGCCCACCACATCGAGGCCCGCGTCTTCAAGGACGTCTTCCCCCGGTTCCGCACGATGCGCGGCTACCACGTCGGCCGCAAGGCCGGCTGGGACTGCCACGGCCTGCCGGTCGAGCTGGCCGTCGAGAAGGAGCTCGGCTTCTCCGGCAAGCAGGACATCGAGCGCTACGGCATCGCGGAGTTCAACGCGAAGTGCCGGGAGTCGGTGCTGCGCCACACGGACGCGTTCTCCGCGCTGACGACCCGCATGGGCTACTGGGTCGACCTCGACGACGCGTACGTCACGATGGACCCGGAGTACATCGAGTCCGTCTGGTGGTCGCTGAAGGAGATCTTCGCCAAGGGCCTCCTGGTCCAGGACCACCGCGTCGCCCCCTGGTGCCCCCGCTGCGGCACCGGCCTCTCGGACCACGAGCTGGCCCAGGGCTACGAGACGGTCGTCGACCCGTCCGTGTACGTCCGTTTCCCCCTCACCTCCGGTCCGCTGGCCGGCGAGGCCGCCCTCCTGGTGTGGACGACGACCCCCTGGACACTGGTCTCCAACACGGCCGTGGCCGCGCACCCCGAGGTGACCTACGCGGTCGTGACGGACGGCACGGAGAAGCTGGTCGTCGCCGAACCGCTCGTCGCCAAGGCGCTCGGCGAGGGCTGGGAGACCACGGGCCAGACCTTCACCGGCGCCGAGATGGAGCGCTGGACCTATCAACGTCCGTTCGACCTGGTGGAGTTCCCGGAACCGGCGCATTTCGTCGTCAACGCGGAGTACGTCACCACCGAGGACGGCACCGGCCTCGTCCACCAGTCCCCCGCGTTCGGCGAGGACGACCTCAAGGTCTGCCGCGCCTACGGCCTGCCGGTCGTGAACCCGGTCCGCCCGGACGGCACGTTCGAACAGGACGTGCCCCTGGTCGGCGGGGTCTTCTTCAAGAAGGCGGACGAACGCCTCACCGAGGACCTGGAGCAGCGCGGCCTCCTCTTCAAGCACATCCCGTACGAGCACAGCTACCCGCATTGCTGGCGCTGTCACACCGCGCTCCTCTACTACGCGCAGCCCTCCTGGTACATCCGCACGACGGAGGTCAAGGACCGGCTCGTCCAGGAGAACGAGAAGACGAACTGGTTCCCGGAGACGGTCAAGCACGGCCGCTACGGCGACTGGCTCACCAACAACATCGACTGGGCCCTGTCCCGCAACCGCTACTGGGGCACCCCGCTGCCGATCTGGCGCTGCGAGGACGACCACCTCACGGTCGTCGGCTCCCGCGCGGAGCTGAGCGGACTGACGGGCACCGACCAGTCGTCCCTGGACCCGCACCGCCCGTTCATCGACGCCGTCACCTTCGCGTGCCCGCGGTGCGAGAAGACGGCGACGCGCGTGCCGGAGGTCATCGACGCCTGGTACGACTCGGGTTCGATGCCGTTCGCGCAGTGGGGCTACCCGCACAAGAACAAGGACCTCTTCGAGTCCCGCTACCCGGCGCAGTTCATCTCCGAGGCGATCGACCAGACCCGCGGCTGGTTCTACACGCTGATGGCGATCGGCACCCTGGTCTTCGACAAGTCGAGTTACGAGAACGTCGTCTGCCTCGGCCACATCCTGGCCGAGGACGGCCGCAAGATGTCCAAGCACCTGGGCAACACCCTCGACCCGATCCCGCTGATGGACCGCCACGGCGCCGACGCGGTCCGCTGGTTCATGGCCGCCGGCGGCTCCCCCTGGGCCGCGCGCCGGGTGGGCCACGGCACGATCCAGGAGGTCGTCCGCAAGACCCTCCTGACGTACTGGAACACGGTCGCCTTCCAGGCCCTGTACGCCCGCACCTCGAACTGGTCCCCCTCCGAGGCCGACCCGTCCCCCGCGGACCGCCCGGTCCTGGACCGCTGGCTCCTGTCCGAACTCCACACCCTCACCGCCCAGGTGACCCAGTCCCTGGACTCCTACGACACCCAGCGCGCCGGCAAACTCCTGTCCGCGTTCGTCGACGACCTGTCGAACTGGTACGTACGCCGCTCCCGGCGCCGTTTCTGGCAGGGCGACAAGGCGGCGCTGCGCACGCTGCACGAGGTCGTCGAGACGGTCACGAAGCTGATGGCGCCGCTGACCCCGTTCATCACCGAGCGGGTCTGGCAGGACCTGGTCGTCCCGGTCACCCCGGGCGCCCCGGAGTCCGTGCACCTGTCGTCGTGGCCGGAGGCGGACGAGAAGGCGGTCGACCCGGAGCTGTCGAGGCAGATGGCCCTGGTCCGCCGGCTCGTGGAGCTGGGCCGCGCGACCCGCGCCGAGTCCGGGGTGAAGACCCGTCAGCCGCTGTCGCGCGCGCTGATCGCGGCGACGGGCTTCGACGCCCTGGACCGCGAACTGCACGCGCAGATCACGGAGGAGCTGAACGTCGAGTCGCTGGCGTCCCTCTCGGAGGTGGGCGGCAGCCTGGTCGACACGACGGCCAAGGCCAACTTCCGGGCGCTCGGCAAGCGGTTCGGCAAGCGTGTCCAGGACGTCGCGAAGGCGGTCGCGAACGCGGACGCGGCGGCCCTGTCGCTGGCCCTGCGCGAGGGCACGGCCTCGGTGGAGGTCGACGGCGAGACGATCGCCCTCTCCCCGGACGAGGTCATCGTCACCGAGACGCCCCGCGAGGGCTGGTCGGTGGCCTCCGACGCGGGCGCGACCGTCGCCCTCGACCTGGAGATCACCGAGGAGCTGCGCCGCGCGGGCCTGGCCCGGGACGCGATCCGCCTGATCCAGGAGGCCCGCAAGAACAGCGGCCTCGACGTCGCCGACCGCATCGCCCTGCGCTGGGAGTCGGCCGACCCGGCGGTCACCGACGCCCTCACCGGCCACGGCACCCTCATCGCCGACGAGGTCCTGGCGACGGACTTCGCAACCGGCCCCGCCGACGACACGTACGGCGAGCCGTTCACGGACGAGGGCCTCGGCCTGACGTTCCGTCTGCGCAAGGCGTAACTCCTGTACGACCGAGGCCCGGCTCCCCCTGCGACGGGGGGAGCCGGGCCTTTGTCGTCAACTCCCCCGCAACTCGCGTAAAAAGGGCGCGGCCCCGGACGAATCCGGGGCCGCGCCCTGAACGCTGCCTGCGTCTACGGCGTACTACGTGCCGTAGGGGCCTTCAGAGGCCGTCAGTTGTCGTCCTCGTCGATGAGGAAGCCACGCATCGGCGAGGGAGCCTGGCCCATCGGGGAGGGACCCTGCGGACGGACGGGAGCCATCGGCTGGGTCATCGCCGGGGACATCTGCTGCTGGCCGCCGTAGGACGGGGCGGCGGGGCTCGGTGCGCCCATGCCGCCGGGAGCGCCCATCGGGCCGCCCATGCCGGAGGGGCCACCCATGCCCATGCCGGAGCCACCCGCGCCGTAGGACGGGGCGCCCGCGCCGGCCGGGGCCATGGAGGGCGACGGGGACGGCGGCAGGGAGGCCGTCGCGGGGGTCCGCGGCGGGGCGAGGGAGTCGTCGGCCTGGGTCTCCAACTGGCGCAGCTGCGACTCCAGGTAGGACTTCAGGCGGGTGCGGTACTCGCGCTCGAAGCCGCGCAGGTCCTCGACCTTGCGCTCCAGCGTGGCGCGGGCGGACTCCAGGGAGCCCATGGCGACGCGGTGCTTCTCCTGGGCGTCCCGCTCCAGGGCGTCGGCCTTGGCGCGGGCGTCGCGCTCCAGGCCCTCGGCGCGCGAACGGGCCTCGCCGACGATCTTGTTGGCTTCGGAGCGGGCCTCGGCGATCGCCTGGTCGGCGGTCTGCTGGGCCAGCGAGAGGACGCGGGCGGCGCTGTCGCCGCCGGGGCCCTGACCGGGGCCGCCCATCGGACCGCCCATGGGGCCACCCATCGGGCCGCCCATCTGCTGCTGCATGGGCGGCTGACCACCCATCGGGCCGCCCATGGGGCCACCCATCGGACCCTGGCCCATCGGACCGGGACCCTGGGGGCCCTGGCCGCTGGGACCGGCCGGAAGCTGCGGGGCACCGCTCGGCAGCTGGGGCGGGCCGCCCATGGGGCCGCCCATCTGCTGCTGCGGCGGGCCCGATATCCCTGCGGGGACCGGGGCGCCGGGTCCTCGCATGCCCTGCTGCGGCATCCCCTGCGGGGGCATGCCCTGCTGCGGCATCCCGGGCTGCTGCATGCCGGGCTGCATGCCCTGCTGCTGGGGCATCCCCTGCTGCGGCATGCCCTGCTGGGGCGGCATTCCCTGCTGCTGCGGGGGCATGCCCTGCTGCTGGTCCTGCGGCTCCGGGGCCTTGCGCATGTTCTGCTGGTTCTGCGCGGCGGCGCGGGTGGCCGCGGCCAGTTTGGCGCGCAGATCCTCGTTCTCGCGGAGCAGGCGGGTCAGTTCGGCTTCGACCTCGTCGAGGAAGGCATCGACCTCGTCCTCGTCATAGCCTTCTCGGAGGCGGACGGTCGTGAACTGCTTGTTCCGCACGTCCTCGGGGGTCAACGGCATCTCTTCACCTCAACGTTGTCTTCGGCATCGGCAAGACGGTAGGTCACATCGTTCACAGCCGGATCACGATCGAGATCAGGACGTAGACGATGATCATCAGTACGAAGAAGGACAGGTCGAGCGCCACGCCCCCGAGACGCAACGGCGGGATGAACCGCCGAAGAAGCTTGAGCGGTGGATCGGTGACAGTGTAGGTGGCCTCCAGAACGACCACCATCGCCTTGCCGGGTTGCCACGAGCGGGCGAACTGGAAGACGTAGTCCATGACCAACCGGAAGATGAGCACGATGAGGAAGACCATCAGCGCGATGTAGATGATGTTCAGGACCACGCCCATGTTCGGTGCTTCCCTCTCCCCTGCTTACGCGTGCTCTGTCTTGTCTTGCCGTGTGGATCCGGTGGTGCGTCTCAGCTCTGGTTGAAGAACCCGCCCTCTGCGATGCGGGCCTTGTCCTCCGCCGTGACATCGACGTTAGCAGGAGACAACAGGAACACTTTCTGCGTCACCCGCTCGATGCTGCCATGAAGACCGAACACCAGACCGGCGGCAAAGTCGACAAGTCGCTTCGCATCTGTGTCATCCATCTCAGTGAGATTCATGATCACCGGGGTGCCCTCACGGAAGTGTTCCCCGATGGTACGGGCCTCGTTGTAGGTCCGCGGGTGAAGCGTGGTGATCCGGTAAGGCTCTCGCTCGGACACGACCTTGGGCATGATCACCGGTGCGTTCTTCTCCAGGGACTGACGTTCTTGTGTGATGGACGCCACGGGCGCGATGCGTGCGGGGCGTCCGGATTCCGCGGCCGGAGCCGCCGCGCGGACCACCGGCTCACGAGGGGCGGGGGGTTGGACGATTCGCACCTCTTCGTCCCTTTGGGACTGGTGTGCGTTGTGCGACTGGTGCGACGGCTCGTGCCGCCGGTGGTCGCGCTCGGGTTCGTCCAGCTCGGGTTCGAAGTCGTCATCGGGGTCGAAGCCCCGGCCGTCGTACCCATCGTCCTCCACGAGGCCGAGGTAGACCGCCATCTTGCGCATCGCGCCGGCCATGCTCTGAGTCCTCCGCTCTGTGGTGGATCGGTTGACGACTGCCAAGTCCCGCGATCCACGTGGCCCTTGTGTCCGCCTCCTGGCGGGTAATGACCATATTTTCTACTGTGGTCCGACTTCCTGGCGACGTTACCCGAGCCGAGGACGGACTCCGAGTACCGCACTGCCGACGCGCACATGTGTCGCCCCGGCCGCCACGGCCTGCTCAAGGTCCGCACTCATCCCCGCTGACACCATGGTGGCAGCCGGATGACTTCGGCGCAGGTCGGTCGACAAATCCATCAACCGCTGAAACGCTGCCCGTTCACGACCGGCGTACTCACCGGTCAGCGGAGCGACGGTCATCAGCCCGTCCAGCCGCACCCCCGGCGAGGCCGCGACGAGTCCGGCCAACTCCTCGATCCCGCCCGGCCCGACGCCCCCGCGCTCACCCCGGCCACTCACTCCGGCGTCCAGCGCGACCTGGATCAGGCACCCGATCTCGCGCCCGGCCTTCTCGGCCTCCTTCGACAGCGAGGTGACCAGCCGGTCCCGGTCCACAGACTGCACGAAGTCCGCGTAACCCACCACGGAACGCGCCTTGTTGGTCTGCAACTGCCCGACGAAGTGCCAGGTCAGCGGGAGATCGGCGCACTCGGCGGCCTTGGGCGCCGCGTCCTGGTCCTTGTTCTCGGCGACATGGCGCACACCGAGTTCCGACAGCATCCGCACATCGCTCGCCGGGTAGGTCTTGGTGACGACGATCAGCGTCACCTCCGACCGGGCCCGCCCGGCGTCCGCGCACGCGCGCGCGATGCGCTCCTCCACCTTCGCCAGGTTCCCGGCGAGTTCGTCCTTACGGTCCGTCATGCCCCATCAGTCCAGCCAGACATATCCCGCGAGTCGCCCTGTGGCGCCGTCGCGGCGGTACGAGAAGTGGTCGTGCGACTCCAGCGTGCACACCGGCGACTGCGCCCGGTCGCGCACCCCGAGCCGCTCCAACTGCGCGTGCACCCCGGCGGCGACGTCGACGGCGGGAGTGCCCCAGCTGGTCTCGGCATACGCCGCCGGTTCGAGCGCGGCGACCTCGGCACGCATCTGCTCCGGCACCTCGTAGCACCGGCCACAGACCGAGGGCCCGGTACGGGCGACGATCCGGGCGGGCTCGGCACCGAGTCCGGCCATGGCGCGTACGGCGGAGGCGACGACGCCCTCGACCATGCCGGGGCGGCCCGCGTGAGCGGCGGCGGCGACACCGGCGACCGGGTCGGCCAGCAGGACGGGCACGCAGTCGGCGGTGAGGACGGCGAGGGGGAGGCCGCGGCGGACGGTGACGACGGCGTCGACCTCCGGCACCGGCTGCGCACCCCAGGCGCCGGTGACCTCGGCGACGTCCGCGCCGTGCACCTGGTTCATCCAGACCACCTCCGCCGGGTCCAGCCCGAGGGACTTGGCGGCCAGTTCACGGTTGGTCCGTACGGCGGCGGGGTCGTCGCCGACCGCGCCGCCGAGGTTGAGCTCCTCATACGGAGCGGCGCTCACCCCGCCCCACCGGTCGGTGAAGGCGAAGTGCGCGCCGCGCACGCTCTCGCGCTGTCCTATCACTTCAGGAAGTCCGGTACGTCCAGTTCCTCGGCGGCGCTGTCCGAGTAGGTCCGCGACGGCGGGACCGGCGGGCTCAGCGGGGGCAGGTCGGCGACCGGTTCCGGAGCGGGCTCCGGGTCCTCCTTCGGGGTCACGCTGCCGAGCGAGCCGAAGGACGGGCGGGACTCGGGGCGGCTGACCGGAGCGGGCTCCTCGCGGCGGGTGGAGGCCGAGCCGATCACGTTGTCGCGGCGGGCCGGAGGCTGGCCGCCGTCGAAGCCGGCCGCGATGACCGTGACCCGGACCTCGTCGCCGAGGGCGTCGTCGATGACGGCGCCGAAGATGATGTTCGCCTCGGGGTGGGCGGCCTCGGAGACCAGCTGGGCGGCCTCGTTGATCTCGAACAGGCCGAGGTCGGAGCCGCCGGAGATGGAGAGCAGGACGCCGCGGGCGCCGTCGATGGAGGCTTCGAGGAGCGGCGAGGAGATGGCCATCTCGGCGGCGGCCACCGCGCGGTCGTCGCCGCGGGCCGAGCCGATCCCCATGAGCGCCGAACCGGCCTCGGACATCACGGACTTGACGTCGGCGAAGTCGAGGTTGATCAGACCCGGGGTGGTGATGAGGTCGGTGATGCCCTGGACACCGGAGAGCAGGACCTGGTCGGCCGACTTGAAGGCGTCCAGGACGGAGACCTGGCGGTCCGAGATGGACAGCAGCCGGTCGTTGGGGATGACGATGAGGGTGTCGACCTCTTCGCGGAGTTCCGCGATGCCGTCCTCGGCCTGGTTGGCGCGGCGGCGGCCCTCGAAGGTGAAGGGGCGGGTGACCACGCCGATGGTGAGGGCGCCCAGGGAGCGCGCGATGTTGGCGACGACGGGTGCGCCGCCGGTGCCGGTGCCGCCGCCCTCGCCTGCCGTCACGAAGACCATGTCGGCCCCCTTGAGGACCTCCTCGATCTCCTCGCGGTGGTCCTCGGCGGCCTTGCGGCCGACGGCCGGGTTGGCGCCGGCGCCGAGTCCTCGGGTGAGTTCGCGGCCGACGTCGAGCTTGACGTCGGCGTCGCTCATCAACAGCGCCTGCGCGTCGGTGTTGATGGCGATGAACTCGACGCCCTTGAGGCCGACTTCGATCATCCGGTTGATGGCATTGACACCACCGCCGCCGACACCGATGACCTTGATGACTGCGAGGTAGTTCTGCGGTGCTGCCACGTCGAAGGCCTCTCGCCTCGAATTACGTTGTCGTCGTTGCCCGGTTGCCCGGTCCCCGACGACGGATGCCGAATGGGACGGTCCGTAGCGCCGACCCGAACCCTAACGCTGAAGTTTAGGGTTACCAGTGTGTCTGTTCCTTGGAGTCTTCTGAACAGGACACTAAGTCGACAAGTGGCGCCCGTTCAACGAACACGCCGAACCTCCCGTTTTTCTTTTCACCCTATGTGATCAGCCATGTCGCTGCCCAACCAGGGTGCTGGCCTGCGCATATGTGCGTCAACTCCCGGCTGACGCAGGGGCGGTGGGGACGCTCACGTCGAAGTGCCGGGCATCCGGCGCGGCTTTCATCAGAGCACTGAGCGTACGGGCCTTCGCAGCGCCCTGCTCGGCACTCCCCCAGGCGACGGTGCGACCATCCGTCAAGTCCAGCGAAATATCGTCGTACGAACGCACTTTGACGGTTTTTGTGGTTTTCAGCACGTCGGACGGGAGACCGCCGGCCGCGCGGACGGCCTCGCGGACGAGACGGTCCTCGCCGAAGCGGCGCAGACTCGCGGCGGTCGAACCGGAGTTCGTGAGGGCGAGCTCCAACAGGGGGGCGCCCTTCGGGGGTTGAGGGACCGTCGCGAACCGGACGCCCTCCTCGTCGACCTCGGTGTAGCCGGAGCCGTGCCGGATCAGCAGGACCGGGGTCCGCTCGGTCACCTCGACCGTGACGCCGTGCGGCCACGAACGGGACACGTCCACCTCGCCGATGCGCGGCAGCGCCCGTTCCAGGCGTGCCGCGATCTCGTCGGTGTCGATCGACACCAGCGGTGTGTCCAGCGGGACTTGGGCCGCGTCCCGGACCTGCTCCGGCGTCAGGACGTCCGTCCCCGAGACGGAGACGTCCCGGACGCGCAGCCACGGGGAGCCGTACAGCACCCAGGCGCCGCCCGCCCCGAGCAGGACGGCGGCGACGGTCGAGGCGATGATCAGGCGGAGCCTGCGCGGGCCCAGGCGGCGGACGAGGGGCGGGCCGGGGGGTCCCTGCCGACGTTCCGCACCGCGCTCGACGGTTGAGGGTCCTCCGGCCACGCTGCCTGCCCTTTCTCGATACGCCTAGCGGCGCGAGGCGATCGCCTCGTACACCATGCGGACGAGCAGGTCGTCCGCGTCCCGGCGGCCGAACTCGCTGGCCGCGCGCGACATCTCGTACAGCCGGTGCGGGTCGGCGAGGACGGGCAGGACGTTCTCCCGGACCCATTCCGGGGTCAGTTCCGCGTCGTCGACCAGGAGTCCGCCACCGGCCTTGACCACCGGCTGGGCGTTCAGCCGCTGTTCGCCGTTGCCGATGGGCAACGGGACGTAGGCGGCCGGGAGTCCGACGGCGGAGAGTTCGGCGACGGTCATCGCGCCCGCGCGGCAGAGCATCATGTCGGCCGCGGCGTACGCGAGGTCCATCCGGTCCAGGTAACTTACCGGGATGTACGGGGGCATCCCCGGCATCTGCTGCACATGCGGCAGTTCGTTCTTCGGGCCGACCGCGTGCAGGATCTGGATCCCGGCCTGCTGGAGCCAGGGCGCGACCTGCTGGACGACCTCGTTGAGCCGCCGGGCGCCCTGCGAGCCGCCGGAGACGAGCAGCGTCGGCAGGTTCGGGTCGAGACCGAACAGGTGGCGGGCCTCGGGGCGGGCCGCGGCGCGGTCCAGGGTGGAGATGGAGCGGCGCAGCGGGATGCCGATGTAGCGGGCGTCCCGCAGCTTGCTGTCGGGCGTGGAGACGGCGACCTGGGCGGCGTACCGGGAGCCGATCTTGTTGGCGAGGCCGGGGCGGGCGTTGGCCTCGTGGATGACGATCGGCACACCGAGGCGTTTGGCGGCGAGGTAGCCGGGCAGGGCGACGTACCCGCCGAAGCCGACCACGCAGTCCGCCTTGGTGCGCTCCAGGACCTGCTCGGCCGCCTTGATGGTGCCGCGCAGCCGGCCCGGGACGGTGATCAGCTCGGGGGTGGGCTTGCGGGGCAGCGGTACGGCCGGGATCAGCGCGAGTTCGTAGCCCCGCTGGGGGACGAGCTTGGTCTCCAGGCCGCGTTCCGTCCCCAGGGCCGTGATGCCCACGGTCGGGTCCTGCCTGCGCAGCGCGTCCGCGAGGGCGAGCGCGGGCTCGATGTGGCCGGCGGTCCCTCCGCCTGCGAGTACGACATGCACCGAAATTCACCGCTCTCCGGACGTGCGTGCCGGGGCACGCCGTCGCATCGTGTTCCATCTCCGGGGTTCCCGAGGGCTCCCGCCCCGCTTTCTACCAAAGCGGGTCTGCCGCATCGCAAGCGCCGCCCGCGCAGCGGGGTCCTCACGCGCGAACGCGATCAGCAGCCCGATGGCGAACATGGTCGGCAGCAGGGCCGACCCCCCGTAGGAGAACAGCGGGAGGGGGACACCGGCGATCGGCAGCAGGCCGAGCACCGCACCGATGTTGATCACGGCCTGGGCCATGATCCAGGTGGTCACGCCTCCCGCGGCATACCTGACGAAGGGGTCCTCCGTGCGTCCGGCCACGCGGATACCCGCATAGCCTAGAGCCGCGAAGAGGGCGAGGACCGACAGCGTCCCCGCGAGGCCCAGTTCCTCACCGGTGACGGCGAAGATGAAGTCGGTGTGCGCTTCGGGGAGTTGGCCCCATTTCTCCACGCTCGCGCCGAGGCCCGAGCCGAAGATGCCGCCCGACGCGAGGGCGTAGATGCCGTGCACCGCCTGCCAGCAGTCCACCGGTCCGGCCTTGGGGTCCGTCGCGCCGATGCACTGGAGGCGGGCCATGCGGTTGGGGCTCGTCTTGATCAGGATCAGCCCGATCAGGGAGGCGATCGACAACACCCCGACGAACAGCCGCGTCGGCGCTCCCGCGAGCCACAACAGGCCGAACAGGACGGCCGTCAGGATGATCGCCGTGCCCATGTCGCCGCCCAGCATGATGAGTCCGAGCAGCATGAACGCGACTGGGACGAGCGGGACGAGCATGTGCTTCCACTGCGCGAGCAGCTTCTTGTCCTGCTTCCTCGCGAGCAGGTCGGCGCCCCACAGCACGAGCGCCAGCTTCCCGAACTCGCTCGGCTGGATCTGGAACGAGCCCCCGAGCGAGATCCAGTTCTGGTTCCCGTTGACGGCCATCCCTATCCCCGGCACCTGCACGAGCGCCATCATGAACACGGCCCCCGCGAGAATGGGATACGCGAGCGCGCGGTGCAGCTTGACGGGCATCCGCGAGGCGGCCACCAGCAGCAACGCCCCGATGGACGCGGCAAGGAACTGCTTCCGGAAGAAGAACGTGCCGGGCAGGGACTGCTGCAACGCGGTGATCTGCGACGCGGAGTACACCATCACGAGCCCGAGGACGGTGATGAGCAGACTTCCGCCCAGGATCAGGTAGTAGGCGGTGAGAGGCCGGTCCCAGGCTTTGCGGGCGCGGGTGTGGAGGCGGATGAGAGGGTTGTCCGGCTTACTGCGAGGAGGACGAACGCTGGGCCGCCGTATGGCCTTTTGCACGGGAGCGCCCTTGGTCCGGCTGCTAACCACGGCGAGCACCCCGTCTTTCAGGGGCGCGGGGAACTGCGCGACCAGCCCCCCACAACCCGCAGCCAAACACCATGCGTCCCTCCATGCACTCTGGAGAACGCCATCAGCCGATCTCGCGAACGGCCTCCGCGAACGCGTCCCCACGCTGGTTGTAATTGGTGAACATGTCCATCGAGGCGCAGGCCGGCGCCAAAAGTACGGTGTCGCCCGCGGCAGCGAGCCGCTGAGCCTCCCGCACCGCCTGGAGCATCGCCCCAGTGTCGGTCCGGTCGAGGTCCACGACCGGCACCTGCGGGGCGTGTCGCGCGAGGGCGTCCCGGATGAGCGCACGGTCCGCACCGAACAGGACGACACCGCGCAGCCGTTCGGCGGAGCCGGCCACCAACTCGTCGAAGGTGGCGCCCTTCGCGAGCCCCCCGGCGATCCACACGATCGACTCGTACGCGGCCAACGACGCCTGCGCGGCGTGCGTGTTGGTCGCCTTGGAGTCGTCGACGTAGGAGACGCCGTCGACGTCGGCCACGTGGGCGATGCGGTGGGCGTCCGGCGTGAACGCGCGCAGCCCGTCGCGGACCGCCTTGGCGGGCACGCCGTACGCGCGCGCGAGGGCCGCCGCGGCGAGGGCGTTGGCGATGTTGTGCGGGGCCGGCGGGTTGACGTCCGTGACCTCGGCGAGTTCCTGCGCGTTCTGCTGCCGGTTCTCGACGAACGCGCGGTCGACGAGGATGCCCTCGACGACGCCGAGCTGGGAGGGGCCCGGCGTCCCGAGGGTGAAGCCGATCGCGCGGCAGCCCTCCTCGACGTCCGCCTCGCGCACCAGGTCCTCGGTGGCCTTGTCGGCGACGTTGTAGACGCAGGCGACCCGGTTGCCCTCGTACACGCGGCCCTTGTCGGCGGCGTACGCCTCCATGGAGCCGTGCCAGTCGAGGTGGTCCGGGGCGAGGTTGAGGACGGCGGCGGAGTGGGCGCGCAGGGAGGGCGCCCAGTGGAGTTGGTAGCTGGAGAGTTCGACGGCGAGGACGTCGTAGTCGCCGTTCACCGCGTCCAGCAGGGAGACGCCGATGTTGCCGACGGCGGCCGTGCGAAGACCTGCGGCGGTGAGGATGGACGCCAGCATCTGGGTGGTGGTCGTCTTGCCGTTGGTGCCGGTGACGCACAGCCAGGGCGGGGCGTCGGGGCCGCGCAGGCGCCAGGCGAGTTCGACGTCGCCCCAGATGTCGACGCCGGCCGCGCGGGCCGCCGTGAACAGGGGCTTGTCGGGCTGCCAGCCCGGCGCCGTGACGACGAGGTCGGTGCCGTCGGGCAGGGTGCTGCCGTCGCCGAGGCGGACGGTGACGCCGAGTTCACGGAGTTCGGCCGCCTGCGCGCGCGAGCGGTCGTCGTCGCCGTCGTTGACGACGGTGACCTCCGCGCCGAGCGCGCGCAGCGCCTTGGCCGCCGGGACTCCCGAGACGCCGAGTCCGGCGACGGTGACGTGCTTCCCCTGCCAGTCGGTCACTTGTCCGCTGCCCATCCCGCGTAGAAGAGGCCGAGTCCGACGATCACGCAGATGCCCTGGATGATCCAGAAGCGGACCACGACCAGAACCTCGGACCAGCCCTTGAGTTCGAAGTGGTGCTGGAGCGGCGCCATTCTGAAGACGCGCTTGCCGGTCAGGCGGAACGAGCCGACCTGGATGACGACCGACATGGTGATGAGGACGAACAGGCCGCCCATGAGGGCCACGAGCAGCTCCGTGCGGGAGCAGATCGCGAGGCCGGTCAGCACGCCGCCGAGGGCCAGCGAGCCGGTGTCGCCCATGAAGATCTTCGCCGGGGAGGTGTTCCACCACAGGAAGCCGAGGCAGGCCCCCATCAGCGCCGCCGACACCACGGCGAGGTCGAGGGGGTCTCGTACCTCGAAGCAGGCGTTGGGGTTGGTGAGCGTCTCGCCGTTGGCGCAGGACTCCTGGTACTGCCAGACGCCGATGAACGTGTACGCGCCGAAGACCAGCACCGAGGCGCCGGTGGCGAGGCCGTCCAGACCGTCCGTCAGGTTCACGCCGTTGGACATGGCCAGGATCATGAACAGTGCCCACACCACGAACAGGACGGGTCCGATGGACCAGCCGAAGTCCGTGATGAACGACAGTTTCGTGGACGCGGGTGTATTGCCTCTGTTGTCCGCGAACTGGAGCGACAGCACGGCGAATCCGATGCCGACGATGAGCTGGCCGGCCATCTTCGCCTTGGCCCGCAGGCCGAGCGAGCGGCGCTTGACGATCTTGATGTAGTCGTCGAGGAAGCCGACCAGACCCATGCCGATCATCAGACCGAGCACGAGCAGACCCGAGTACGTCGGGGGCTTGCCCGCGATGATCTTCGCGCCGAAGTAGGCGACGACCGTCGCGAGGATGAACGCGATACCACCCATGGTCGGCGTACCGCGCTTGCTGGCGTGCTCGCGCGGGCCGTCGTCGCGGATGTACTGGCCGTACCCCTTGCGCGCCAGCAGCTTGATCAGCAGCGGGGTGCCGACCAGCGACAGGAACAGACCAATGACTCCCGCGAACAGGACCTGTTTCATCATCGGGCGGAAACCTCGCCCTCAGCGGCGAGCAGCGCCTCGGCGACACTCTCCAGGCCGACCGATCGGGACGCCTTCACGAGTACGACGTCCCCCGGGCGCAACTCGCTGCGCAACAGGTCGACAGCCGCCTGTGCGTCGGACACGTGCACCGACTCCTCACCCCACGAACCCTCGTTGTATGCGCCCAGTTGCAGCCAGGCGGCCTCCCGGCCGCCGACCGCGACGAGCTTGCCGACATTGAGCCGGACGGCGAGCCGTCCGACCGCGTCGTGCTCGGCGAGCGCCTCGTCCCCGAGCTCGGCCATCTTGCCGAGCACCGCCCAGGTCCGCCGCCCCTTGCCCATGGCCACGAGCGCGCGCAGGGCCGCTCGCATGGACTCGGGGTTCGCGTTGTAGGCGTCGTTGACGATCGTCACGCCGTCCGGGCGCTCGGTGACCTCCATCCGCCAGCGGGAGAGGGTGCCCGCCCCGGAGAGCGCCTCAGCGATCTCCCTTGCGGACATGCCCAGCTCATGGGCGACGGCGGCGGCGGCGAGCGCGTTCGACACGTGGTGCTCACCGTACAGGCGCATGGTCACGTCACTCGCACCGGAGGGTGTGCGAAGCCTGAAGGAGGGCTGTCCGCTGTCCGTGAGTCGCACGTTCTCGGCGCGTACGTCCGCTTCGTCGCTCTCGCCGAAAAGGACCACCTTCGCCGCCGTACGGGAGGCCATGGCCCGGACCAAGGGGTCGTCGGCGTTGAGGATCGCGGCGCCGTCCGCCGGCAGCGACTCGACCAGCTCGCCCTTGGCCTGCGCGATCTGCTCGCGGCCGCCGAACTCGCCGATGTGGGCGGTGCCGACGTTGAGGACGAGGCCGATCTTCGGGGGCGTCAGCTCGGCGAGGTACCTGATGTGACCGATGCCTCGCGCGCCCATCTCCAGGACGAGGTACCGCGTGTCCTGGGAGGCGCTCAGCGCGGTCAGCGGCAGCCCGATCTCGTTGTTGAGCGAGCCCGGCGTGTACACGGTCGGCGCGTGGCTGGAGAGCACCTGGGCGATGAGGTCCTTGGTGCTGGTCTTGCCCGCCGAGCCGGTCAGCGCGACGAGGGTCGCGCCCAACTGCCGTACGACGTGCCGCGCGAGGGCGCCCAGCGCCGTCTGGACGTCGTCCACGACGATCGCGGGCGCGTCCACCGGGCGGGACGCCAGGACGGCGGCCGCGCCCGCGTCGACGACCTGGCGCGCGTAGTCGTGGCCGTCGACGTGTTCGCCGACGAAGGCGACGAAGAGGCTGCCGGGTCCGGCCTCGCGGGAGTCGCGGACGACGGGTCCGGTGACGCGCGCGGACGGATCCGGTATGGCGTGAATCTGCCCGCTGACGACTTCAGCGATCTCGGCGAGGGAGAGGGCGATCACAAGTTCATCCCTGGGTCTTCTGGATAGCTTCGCGAAGCACCTGGCGGTCGTCGAAGGGACGGATCACGCCGGCGATGTCCTGGCCCTGCTCGTGGCCCTTGCCCGCGACCAGCACGGTGTCCCCCGCGTGCGCGCGGGCCACGGCCGCCTCGATCGCGGCGGCCCGGTCCTCGAACAGCAGCACCTCACCGCGCTCGTGCGCGGGCACGGAGGCCGCGCCGTCGAGCATCGCGGTGAGGATCGCGAGGGGGTCCTCGGAGCGGGGGTTGTCGGAGGTCAGTACGGCCGTGTCGGCGAGCCGCGCCGCCGCCGCGCCCATCGGGGCACGCTTGGTGACGTCCCGGTCGCCGCCGCAGCCCAGCACGATGTGCAGCCGCCCCTTGGTGACCTTGCGCAGCGCCTTGAGCACCGACTCGACGGCGTCCGTCTTGTGCGCGTAGTCGACGACGGCCAGGTACGGCTGTCCCGCGTCCACCCGCTCCAGCCGCCCGGGCACACCGGGTACGGCGGCGACGCCCTCGGCGGCGGTGCGCGGGTCGACGCCGGCCTCGGCCAGCGCGACGATCGCGGCGAGGCTGTTGGCCACGTTGAACGGGCCGGGGATCGGCGACTTGGCCGCGATCCGCGTCCCGTCGGGGGCGACGACCGTGAAGTCCGAGTCCATCGCGCCGATGTGGACGTCCACCGCGCGCCAGTCGGCGTCCGGGTCGCCCTCGGCGGAGAAGGTGACGACCGGCACCTCGGCCTCGGTGACGAGTCGGCGGCCGTACGCGTCGTCGTAGTTGACGACCCCTCGCCTGCTGCGCTTCTTGGTGAACAGGGTGGCCTTGGCCCGGAAGTAGTCCTCCATGTCGGAGTGGAACTCCATGTGTTCCGGGCTGAGGTTGTTGAAGACGGCGACGTCGAAGAGCACGCCGTCGACCCGGCCGAGGGACAGGGCGTGGCTGGAGACCTCCATGGCGACCGACTCGACGCCGCGCTCGCGCATGACGGCGAAGAGGGCCTGGAGGTCGGTGGCCTCGGGGGTGGTGCGCTCCGACTTGATCTGCTCGTCGCCGATGCGGGTCTCGACGGTGCCGATGAGGCCGGCGGGCCGTTTCAGGCCGCCCTCGACGAGGTACGCGGTCGTGGTCTTGCCCGAGGTGCCGGTGATGCCGATCTTCAGCAGGGCCTCGCCCGGACGGCCGTAGACGTCGGCGGCCAGTTCGCCCATCCGCGCGCGCGGATCGTCGACGACCAGGACCGGCAGGCCGGTCGCGGCGGCGCGGTCGGCGCCCGCCGGATCGGTGACGACGGCGGCGGCGCCCTGGGCGGCGGCCTGGGCGACGAAGTCGGCGCCGTGCGTGCGCTCGCCCGCGCGGGCGACGTACAGGTCGCCGGGGCGGACGGCGCGCGAGTCGTGGGTGATGCCCGTGACCTCGGCGCTGCTGTCCGGCCGCTGCGCGTCCAGCCGGTCGGCGAGGTCCGCGAGGGGTGTCGCGGTCACCTGCTGCGGCCGGGGTGTCTGGTGGTTCAGGGACTGATCAGCGTGTGGCACGGCGGTGAGCGTACCGGGCCGACCCGCTCCGGAGCGAAGCGAGGACGGGGGCGGGGTGTGGTTCCCCGGGTCGGGAGTGATCATGGTCACGGGCTGGTTCCTGGCTGTTCGGCGCTGAACGGGAGGGACGGGGTGCTCACGGGGTGAATGTCACGGGTAGGTTGGCGGGCTTCGCGCCTGTCGGCGGGACCTGGAGGGTCTTCAGGGCGAACTCCATGACCTGCTTGAAGATCGGCCCGCAGATCTGACCGCCGAAGTAGCTGCCTTTCGTCGCGTTCTGGATGGCGCAGTAGACGGTGACGCGTGGGTTGTCGGCGGGCGCGAAGCCCGCGAAGGAGGACGTGTACCCCTTGTACGTGCCGGTGAGGGGATCGACTCGGTTGGCGGTGCCCGTCTTGCCCGCGACGCGGTAGCCGGGGATGCGGGCCTTGGTGCCGGTGCCCTCCCGGTCGTCGACCACGGACTCCAGCATCTGGCTCAGCGTCCTGGCGGTCTTCGCGCTGACGACCCGTGAGGTCTGCGGCGCGGGCGCGGGCGTGAACCGGCCGTCGGGGCCCTCGGTGCCGCGCACGAGCGTCGGTTCGACGCGTACGCCGCCGTTGGCGATCGTCGAGTACACGGAGGCCGCCTGGAGGGCGCTGACGGACATGCCCTGGCCGAAGGGGATCGTGTACTGCTGCGAGGTCGACCAGTCGGCGGCCGGCGCGAGGATGCCGCGCGTCTCGCCGGGGAAGCCGAGTCCGGTGGGCTGGCCGACGCCGAACTTGCGCAGGTAGGACGAGAGGACCTGGTTGGCCTCGGGCTGCGTCCTGCCGAGCTGTCCGGTGGCGAGGATCGTGCCGATGTTGGACGACTTGGCGAGGACGCCGTTGAGGGTGAGGTACCAGGTCGGGTGGTCGATGTCGTCCTGGAAGAGCCGGTCGCCGCGGTGCAGCCGGTTCGGGACGGTGACCTTCGTCAGCGGGGTCGCCGCGTTCTCCTCCAGGACCGCCGCCATCGAGACGACCTTCGCGGTCGAGCCGGGCTCGTAGGCGTCCTGGACGGCCGCGTTGCCCATGTTCGCCGAGGTCGCCGAGGAGAGGTCGTTCGGGTCGAAGCCCGGGGAGTTGGCCATGGCGAGGATCTCGCCGGTGCGGGTGTCCTGGACGATGACGTAGCCCCGGTCGGCCTTCGACTTCTGGACCTGCTCGGTGATCGCGTTCTGCGCGGCCCACTGGATGTCCCGGTCGATGGTCAGCTCGACGGCCGAACCGGGTACGGCGGGCGTCTCCGTCGACCCGGCCGTCGGCACCTGCCGGCCGCCGGACTGGGCGTAGCGGATCTTGCCGTCCTTGCCCGCGAGGAGCTTGTTGAGCTGCTGTTCGACGCCGCCACCGCCGACGCCCTCCGCGTTGACCCAGCCCAGTATCCCGGCGGCGAGGTCGCCGTTGGGATACACGCGCTTGCTGCTGGGGACGGCGAAGACGCCGCTCAGGACGTTCACGGCCGTCTTGTCGGCCCTGGCCTTGTCCGCGAGAGTGGCCCGCAGGTCGCGGATCTGCTTCCAGACCTGCGGGGTCTGGCGGGACGCCAGCTTCGCGTACCGGGACGCCGAGTTCTTCGGCCGGAGCTTGCCGACCAGGTCGGCCTGGTCCTGGCCGAGGATCGGCGCCAGCAGGGCCGCGGCCTGTTCGGGGCCGTCGCCGATCTTCAGCTGCTTCGCCGAGAACATCGTCGGGTCGGCGGTGATGTCGTACGCGTCCTCGCTGGTCGCCAGCGCGATGCCGCTGCGGTCGGTGATCTCGCCGCGCTCCGCCGCGAGCACCTGTCCGACGTACCGGTTCTGTTCGGCCTTCGCGGTGTACGTGCTCGCGTCGACCGCCTGGACCTGGAGGAGGCGGACGACGAAGGCGGTCAGGACGAGCGCGAGGGCGACGCCGACCAGGCGCAGGCGGGGCCTCGGGCTGCCGAGGCGCAGGGTCCTGGCGGCCGCCGGGGGGCGCGGGGGCGCTGGGCGCCGGACGGGGGGCCGCGCGCCGGGTCCGGGCCTGCGCTGGGCGCCCTGGGCGGGGCGGGGGGGCCTGGCGGGGCCCGGTACGCGGCGGCGGGGCGGTTCCCTGTCGGACACTTCCGTCACCTGCCGGGGGTCGAGGGGGTGGGGGTGGGAGCGGGGGGCTGTGCCTGCTGGTTCGGCGTCTGCTGGTTCTGCTGGTTCGGCGTCTGCCCCGGCCGGGCGAGCTGATGCGCCTGGGTACCGGGGGCCTGGCTCTGGCCTGCCGGGAGTTGGCCGGTGGGGAGCTGGTTCGGCTGCGACAGGGTGATCGCCTCGGGGGGCCGCACGGACTCCCGCGCGTGGGTCCCGGAGGGCTGGGCGGCGGGGGACGGGACGCCCTTGACCGTGCCGTCCGGCTGGAGGAAGGCGGGGTCGCCGCCGGGGACCATGCCGAGTTCGCGGGCGCGCTTCTGGAGGGCGTCGGGCGCCGAGTAGGAGTCGATGTCCCGCTGGAGCGCCTGCTGCTCGTCGGTGAGGCTCTTGGTCTCCTTCTGGAGGTCGTCCATCTTGAACGACCCTTCGCTGAGCGCGGAGTTGAGCACCAGGAGTCCGATCAGCCCGCCGCCCAGCAGGACGACGACCAGCAGCACGAACGGTGTCCGCCCGGCCTGCGCACCGCCTCCGGCCGGCAGCAGCCCGGCCAGCCGTCCCTTGAGTTCCGATCTCATAGCGCCTCCACCCAGTAGGACGTCCGAAGCCGCCGCGAAGATGCACGGACCGCCCCGAGTCGCTCAAATGTGTGAATCGGCCCGCCTCGGGAACTCCGCGGTCGGCTCCCTGCCCGGCTCACTCCACGTCCTCCCTGATGCGCTCGGCGCCCCGCAGCCGGGCGGGGGTGGCCCGGCGGTTCTCGGCGATCTCTTCCTCGGTGGGAAGTTCGGCACCGCGCGTGAGCAGCTTGAGCCGGGGCTGGTAGCGCTCGGGCACGATCGGCAGGCCGGGCGGTGCCGTGTTGGCGGCGCCGGCCGCGAACACCTGCTTGACCAGCCGGTCTTCGAGGGACTGGTACGACAGGACGGCGATCCGCCCGCCCACGCCCAGCGCCTTGACGGCCGCCGGGATCGCCCGTTCCAGCACCGACAGCTCGCCGTTGACCTCGATGCGCAGCGCCTGGAAGGTCCGCTTGGCGGGGTTCCCGCCGGTCCGCATCGCGGCCTGCGGCAGCGCGCCCCGGATCACCTCGACGAGCCGCGCGCTGTTGGTGAACGGCTCCTTCTCGCGCTCGCGCACGACCGCCGACACGATCCGCTTGGCCTGCTTCTCCTCGCCGTACGCGCGCAGGATGCGCACCAACTCCCCGCCGGGGTAGGTGTTGAGGACCTCGGCGGCGCTGATGCCGGTCGTCTGGTCCATGCGCATGTCGAGGGGCGCGTCCTGCGCGTACGCGAAGCCGCGGCCGGCCTCGTCGAGCTGCATGGAGGAGACGCCGAGGTCGAACAGGACGCCCTGCACGCGCGCGTGGCCGAGGCGGTCGAGGACCTCGGGGAGTTCGTCGTACACGGCGTGCACGAGGGTGGCGCGCTCGCCGAAGGGGGCGAGGCGTTCGCCGGACAGGCGCAGGGCTTCCTTGTCGCGGTCGAGGGCGACGAGACGGGCCTCGGGGAAGCGCTCCAGGAGGGCTTCGCTGTGGCCGCCGAGTCCGAGCGTGCAGTCGACGACGACCGCTCCCGGCTCCTGGAGCGCCGGTGCCAGCAGGTCCAGGCACCGGTGGAGCATCACGGGTACGTGTCGGCTGTTGCTCAAGGGGCCCTCTCAGTCACCGGCGGGGCCCGTACGTACGCGCCGCGCACGCGGGGAGACCACGAGCGGCCGGGCCGGGGTCCCACGGGGAAGTTCGTCTCGGGTTCGAGTCAGCAGGGAGAGCCACCGCTGCCGCGCCTCCCGCTTCGCGTCACTTTAGTCCACGCTGTCTCGCGGTCAATCAACCGGCCTGCGCGTCGCGGAGCCACGCGCGCGGGATCGCGGGTGACGCCGCGTACCGCGAGAAATCACCCTTTGGACCCCCGCCCGCCCACTCTTGTGGCTTACCTCACACCGAGCGTGCGATGACCCTCATTTTCCCTTCTCACAACGGGCTCGGAACGCCGGTGACCAGTACCGTCATGGATATGACGACTTCCGCATCCGTATCGACCGACTCCGAAGGCGCCATACCTCACGGCGGGACGGTGACCGACCGGCTGGTGCAGGCGAACGAGCACTACGCCTCGGCGTTCACCGACCCCGGCATGGACGCCCGGCCCGTCCTGCGGGTCGCCGTCGTGGCCTGCATGGACGCGCGTCTCGACCTGCACGCCGCGCTCGGCCTCGAACTGGGCGACTGTCACACGATCCGCAACGCGGGCGGTGTGGTCACCGACGACGTGATCCGCTCGCTCACCATCAGCCAGCGCAAGCTGGGCACGCGCTCGATCGTCCTGATCCACCACACCGGCTGCGGCCTGGAGGCGATCACCGAGGACTTCCGCACCGAACTGGAGATGGAGGTCGGCCAGCGTCCCGCGTGGGCGGTGGAGGCGTTCCGGGACGTCGACCAGGACGTCCGGCAGTCCATGCAGCGGGTGCGTACGTCACCGTTCCTGCTGCACGCCGATGATGTGCGAGGCTTCGTCTTCGACGTGAAGACGGGTCTGCTGCGCGAGATCGACCCGGCCCACTGAGGGAGTTGGCGGGGCCTCACCCTGTCGACTTCCTGTCACCATTACCGGCAAAAGCCGTAGCCCAGGACATATCGCGGACAGTTATCCACAGCCGAGTGACACGAATCGGTAACGGCGGCAAGAATGCGGGGAGGACGCCGGGCCGAACATTCCGCGGGCGGCGTCCGTGATTCGGGGTGGGCCGGTTCGCACGACAGCGGCGGCCCGGAACAGTACGGGCCGAGGAGGGCCGGGTGACGACCTATGACGAACGAGCGAGCCTCACTGATCTGACCACCACCGTGGACAGGGTCCGCGGGTCGGTGGAGGGGGTGATCGAGGGCAAGCCCGAGGTCGTACGACTCGCGCTGACCGTGCTGCTCGCGGAGGGGCACCTGCTGATCGAGGACGTACCCGGCGTGGGCAAGACGATGCTCGCCAAGACGCTGGCCCGGTCCATCGACTGCTCGGTGCGCCGGATCCAGTTCACCCCCGACCTGCTGCCCTCGGACATCACCGGCGTGTCCATCTGGGACCAGCAGCGCCGTGACTTCGAGTTCAAGCCGGGCGCGATCTTCGCGCAGATCGTGATCGGCGACGAGATCAACCGCGCCTCGCCGAAGACGCAGTCCGCGCTCCTGGAGTCCATGGAGGAGCGCCAGGTCACCATCGACGGGCAGTCCTACGAACTGCCGAGCCCCTTCATGGTCGTCGCGACCCAGAACCCGGTCGAGATGGAGGGCACCTACCCGCTGCCCGAGGCACAGCGCGACCGCTTCATGGCCCGGGTCTCCATCGGCTACCCGAGCCCCGAGGCCGAGCTGGAGATGCTCGACGTGCACGGCGCGGTCAGCCCCCTGGACGACCTCCAGCCGGTGGCGCACGCGCACGACATCGTCAAGCTCGTCGACGCCGTGCGCGGAGTCCATGTCGCCGAGGCGGTCAAGCGGTACGCCGTCGACCTGGTCGGCGCCACCCGTACCCACCCCGACCTCAGACTGGGCGCGTCCCCGCGCGCGACGCTCCACCTGCTGCGCGCCGCGAAGGCCACCGCCGCCCTCTCCGGCCGCGACTACGCCCTCCCCGACGACGTCCAGTCCCTCGCCGTGGCCGTCCTCGCCCACCGCCTCCTGCCCACCGCACAGGCCCAGCTCAACCGCCGCACCTCGGAACAGGTCGTGGAGGAGATCCTCCAGCGCACCCCGGTCCCGGCGACCCCCCAGCAGCGCGACTACGGCCAGCCGTACGGCTCGCGGGGCCTGTGATGACGCCTGGAGGGGCGGCGCCGGGCGGGTCCCCCGCGGGGGGCTCCCCCGGGCCGGCGGCCGACGCGCGGGGCACGGGGGCCGCTCCGGGCGGGTATCCCCAGCGGCCCAGCGCTCCCCCGGGCAACCCGGCGGGGGCGTCGTCCGGCGGCTTCGCCGGGGCGTCGGGTGCGTATCCCCGGCGGCCCGGCACTCCCCCGGCCGGTTCGGGTGGGTACGCCGAGCGGCCTGTCGGGGCGTCGGCGTACGGGACCGCAGGGGCCGGGCATCACGCGGGCTCCGGCTCCGGTGGGCGTCCGGCGGGAGGCGGGGGCGGTGCGGGGGCGTCCACCGCGAGCGGGCGTGCCGACGGCGGGCGGGGTGAGAAGGGCGGCGTGCGGACCGCGCTCGCCGGGCTCACCACGCGCGGGCGGTCGTTCCTCGCCGCCGGGATAGCCGCGGCCATCTGCGCGTACGTGCTCGGGCAGCCGGATCTGCTGCGGGTCGGGCTGCTGCTCGCGGTGCTGCCGCTGATCTGCGCGGGCGTGCTGTACCGCACGCGCTACCGGGTGGCCGGGAGCCGGCGGCTCTCGCCCGCGCGCGTGCCGGCCGGCAGCGAGGCGCGGGTGCACCTGCGGATGGACAACGTCTCACGGATGCCGACCGGCCTGCTGATGCTCCAGGACCGGGTGCCGTACGTCCTCGGTCCGCGCCCCCGTTTCGTCCTGGACCGCGTCGAGGCGGGCGGCCGCCGCGAGGTCTCCTACCGGGTCCGCTCGGACCTGCGGGGCCGCTACCCCCTGGGCCCTCTCCAGCTGCGCCTGTCCGACCCGTTCGGCATGTGCGAGCTGACCCGCTCGTTCTCGTCGTACGACACCCTGACGGTGATCCCCCGCGTCGATCCCCTCCCCTCGGTCCGCTTCAGCGGCGAGGCGAAGGGGTACGGCGACGGCCGCCAGCGCTCACTGGCGCTGGCCGGCGAGGACGACGTGATCCCGCGCGGCTACCGCTACGGCGACGACCTGCGCCGCGTCCACTGGCGCTCGACGGCCCGCTACGGCGAGCTGATGGTCCGCCGCGAGGAACAGCCGCAGCGCTCCCGCTGCACGGTCCTGCTGGACACCCGGGGCATCGCGTACGACGGCGTCGGCCCGGACGCCCCCTTCGAATGGGCCGTGTCGGGCGCCGCGTCGGTCCTCACGCACATGCTGGAGCGCGGCTTCACGGTCCGCCTGCTCACCGACACCGGCAGCTCGGTCCCCGGCGAGGGCACCGAGGGCTTCGTGGGCGGCGGCGAGTCCGCCGAGGCGGCCGGCCTGATGATGGACACCCTCGCGGTGGTCGACCACTCCGACGGCGCGGGCCTCTCGCGCGCGTACGACGTGCTGCGCGGCGGCAACGAGGGCCTGCTCGTCGCGTTCCTCGGCGACCTCGACGAGGAGCAGGCGGCGGTGGCCGCGAAGATGCGCCAGCGCAGCGGGGGCGCCATCGCGTTCCTGGTCGACAACGACTCCTGGAGCCGGGATCCGGGCCGTGAACCGAACGGCGGCTCCGAAGCGATGAAGGGTCAGACGGGTCAGGCCGAGCGGCTGAGGATGCTGCGGGACGCGGGCTGGACGGCCGTGAGCGTCCCGAGGGGCGCCTCGCTGGAGGACCTGTGGCGTCAGGCGGACCGGGAGAGGTCCGGTGTGGTGGGCACGATCGGAAGGACGGGATCATGAGCGGGCGGGCGAGGCTGACGCTGTGCTCGGCGGCGGCGACGCTGATGGCGGCGACCGCGCTGCTGCCCCTGGTCGACCGCAGCTCGTGGTTCCTCCAGGCGGTGCTGCTCCTGCTGGTCCAGTCGGGCGTGGGCGCGGCGGCCCGCCGCATCCCGCTGGCCCGGCCGCTGACGGTGGCGGCGCAGACGCTGGTGACGGTCCTGCTGCTGACCCTGGTCTTCGCCCGTGAGCAGGCCCTCGCGGGCATCGTCCCCGGCCCGGAGGCGATCACGCGTTTCGCGGACCTGTTCCAGGCGGGCGGGGACGACGTCGGGCGTTACGCGATCCCGGCCCCGCTGTCCGACGGCATCCGGCTGATGCTGATCGGCGGGGTCCTGGTGATCGGCCTGATGGTGGACACCCTCGCGGTGACGTTCCGCAACGCGGCGCCGGCCGGGCTGCCGCTGCTCGCCCTGTACTCGGTGGCGGCGGGCCTGTCCGAAGGGGGCACCGACTGGCTGTGGTTCCTGGTCGCGGCGGCCGGCTATCTGATGCTGCTGCTCGCCGAGGGCCGCGAGCGGCTCTCCCAGTGGGGCCGCGTCTTCGGCGGCGCCCCGCGCGGGCCCAGCGGTCCCGGTGCGGCGGAGGGCCCGGTGGCCCCGGTGCGCACGGGGCGGCGGATCGGCATGGCCGCGCTCGGCGTCGCCCTGGTGGTGCCGCTGCTGCCGCTGCCCGCGATCCAGGGCGGCCTGCTGGACGGCACGGGTGCGGGAGTGGGCGCGGGCACCGGCGGCGGAGGGACGATCTCCGCGGTCAACCCCCTGGTCTCGCTGCGCGACAGCCTGAACATCGACCAGGACCGGACGGTCCTGACGCTGCGCACGAACTCCAACGACCTGTCGGACATGTACCTGCGGATCGTCTCCCTGGACGACTTCGACGGCACGACCTGGCGCCCCTCCCGCAAGCGCATCCAGGAGGTCCCCAAGACCTTCCCGACGCCGACGGGCCTGAACGCCGAGGTGAAGCGCACGGAGGTCAGCACCCAGATCACGGCCGCCGAGTGGTACGCGCAGGACTGGCTGCCGATGCCGTACCCGCCGAGCGGGGTGCGCATCGACGGCAACTGGCGGTTCGAGCCGGAGGGCATGACCCTCGTCGGCGACCACGGCCAGAACACGCGCGGTCTGACGTACCAGGTCAACAGCCTGGAGGTGCAGCCGACGGCGGAGCAGCTCGCGGCGGCCCCCGAGGCGCGCGCGTCGATCCGCGAGGACTACACCGAGGTGCCGTCCTCGCTGCCGACGGTGGTGTGGCGGGAGGCCCAGCAGATCACGCGGGGCGCCCAGACGGACTACGCGAAGGCGGTAGCGCTCCAGGACTACTTCGCGGTGACGGGCGGCTTCCAGTACGACACCCAGGTCGATGTCGGCACGGGCCCGGACGGGATCGTCCGGTTCCTGCGGGACAAGCAGGGCTTCTGCGTCCACTACTCGTTCGCGATGGCGGCGATGGCCCGCACGCTGGGCATCCCGGCGCGGGTCGCGGTCGGTTTCGCGCCGGGCACCCCGCAGGGGAACGGCACGGTCGAGGTGAGCCTCAAGGACGCGCACGCGTGGCCGGAGCTGTACTTCGAGGGCATCGGCTGGACCCGCTTCGAGCCGACGCCGACGCGGGGTTCGACGCCGTCGTACACGCTGCCGGACTCCTCGGAGACGACCGTGCCGGCCCGGCCGGAGGTCTCGGCGTCGGCGAGCGCGGCGCCCTCCGCGGCGCCCTCCGCGAGCGCGAGCTGCTCGGCGGCGGAGCGCAGGGAGAACGGCTGCGCGAGCGCGCTGCCGCTGGACTCGGCGGCTGGCGGTGACGGGGGCACCCCCTGGTACAAGCTGGCCTGGTGGTCGCTGCTGGCGGTGCTGGTGATCGCGGTGCCGTCGCTGCCGATGCTGTGGCGGCTGCGGCGCAGGTCGATGCGGCTGGCGTCGGCGCAGCACGCCGGGGGCGGTCCGGAGCGGGCGGGGCCGCAGGGCGCCGTGGGTGATCCGCTGGCGCCGGGTGAGGATCCGGCCGTGCGGGCCGGTGAGGCCGCCGTCGCGCATGTGCTGGCGGTGTGGCAGGAGCTGACGGACACGGCGTGGGACTTCGGCATCGCCCCCGACGAGGCGCTCACGCCCCGGCGGGCCGCCGAGCGGATCGTGCTGCTCGGTGAGCTGGAGGAGCCGGCCGCCGGTTCCGTGCACCGGGTCGCCGGGGCGGTGGAGCAGGTGCTGTTCGCGCCGCGCCCCCGTGCGGAGGCCGGTCTCGCGGACGAGGTCCGCACGGTCCGCGCCGCCCTGCGCGCCCGGGCGACCTGGCCGACGCGTCTGCGCGCACTGGTCGCCCCCCGTTCCGCCGTCCGGGCGATGTGGGACCTCATGGACCGCTGGACGGCTGCCAAGGCGTCCTGGGCGGCCCGCTGGTCCGGGCTGGTCCAGCGGACGCCGTGGGGTCAGCGGGGCCAGCAGCAAGGCAGCTGAGAGACCCTTCCTCGCAGGCAGACCTGAGGGGGCCGCCCGGGTGGGCGGCCCCCTCAGTCGTACGTATCGGGAGTTGCAGGCGCGCTACGAGGTTGGGGTCACTGGCCCTGCTGCTCGTCGCGGCGGCGCTGCCAGCGCTGTTCGATGCGGTCCATCACGGAGCGCCTGGAACGGGGCTGGTGGCGGGCTTGGGGGCCGCCGCTCGCGGGCTGTTCGCCCGGCTTGGGGGCCTTGCGCCAACCCGTCACGGCGAGCACGGCGCATCCCAGCATGACGAGGAACCCGACCACACTGAGCCAGACCTGCTGGGCGACCATACCGGCCATGAGGAGCGCGATACCTACGAGGAAGCCGGCGACCGCCTGGTAGACCCGTCGCCGGGTGTACGTCCGCAGCCCGCTTCCCTCAAGCGCTGTCGCGAACTTGGGGTCTTCGGCGTACAGCGCTCGCTCCATCTGCTCAAGCATTCGCTGCTCGTGCTCAGAGAGCGGCACGGCGTCCTCCTCATCGTGCAGTCGCCGGGGCGACCCGGGGGTCCCTTCAGGATAGGCAGGGAATCGCCCCCGTGAAACCCGCCCCTCTACGCCAATTGGCCAACCAGAACCCGTCAAGAGCGTCCCGGCTCGCTGAGGCTTCCATTCCCCGGCGGCCGACCCGTCATGCCGGACGGTCTCCCTCGATCATACGGCGCACAGCGCCGTAACGGAGGGCCTGTGGCGTACTCCATCACGGCCGGGACCATGATCAAGCCAGGGTCAAGGGGATGTAAAGGGAGCGGTCAGCTCGCGCGAGTCTCGCCGAGGACGTGGAGCTGGGTGGCCACGGAGTGGAACGCGGGCAGTTCCGCCGCCGCCTCCTCCAGCCTCAGGAGGGCCTCCAGCGCGCCGGGTTCGGTGTCGACGAGGACGCCGGGGACGAGGTCGGCGAAGATCCGTACGCCGTGCACCGCGCCGACGGCGAGGCCCGCGCCCTCGACCAGGTCCGTGAGCTGTCCGGCCGTGAAGCGCCGGGGGACCGGGTCACCCGCGCCCCATCGGCCACTGGGGTCACCGAGCGCCTGCCGGGCCTCCGTGAAGTGCCCCGCCAGCGCCCGCGCGAGGACGGCGCCGCCGAGGCCCGCCGCGAGGAGGCTGAGGACGCCCTCGGGGCGCAGGGCGGCGACGGCGTTGCGGATGCCGTCGGCCGGGTCGTCGACGTACTCCAGGACGCCGTGGCACAGGACGGCGTCGTAGGCGCCGCGCTCCACGACGTCGAACAGGCCGCCCGCGTCGCCCTGCACGCCCCGCACGCGCTCGGCGACGCCCGCCTCGGCCGCGCGGCGCTCCAGGGCGAACAGCGCGTTGGGGCTGGGGTCGACGACGGTCACCCGGTGTCCGAGCCGGGCGAGCGGTACGGCGAAGTTGCCGCTGCCGCCCCCGGCGTCGAGCACGTCGAGCGACTCCCGCCCGCTGCCCTTGACCCGGCGCTCCAGCGCCTCCTGGAGGACCTCCCACACCACCGCCGTACGCAGCGACGAGCGCGGCCTCGCCGGATCGGTGCCCAGCGCCCCGGTCTGCGGACGTTCCTGCGGGGCGGACGGGCGCGACGGATCCGACACGGCAACTGACTCCTAGACGCGGCCCCGGCGCATACCCGACGGGGCGGACGGACACCCCCGAGGCGAGGGCTTCGTGCGCGTCCACCCTATTGCCTCGGCGGCCGGGGGCGCGGCCGGTGCCGTCAGCCCGCGTGCGGGTAGTCCCGGTCGCCTCCCGGGGGGTTCTGGCGGGGCAGGACCGGCTGGAAGGACAGCAGGCGCTCCACCAGGCGGACGAACATCTCGACGTCGCGTATGAGGTCGTCGGCGTCGCGCGGGGACGCCGCGCCGACGATGCCGGCCTCGGCGCGGGCCCGCCGGGTGGCGCCCGCGGCGAAGTGGGCGCTCCACTCGGCGAGTTCGGGGGCGACGTCGGGGAGGAGTTCCCAGGCGCTGCGGATGCGGGTGCGGCGCCGGGGGGTGAGGTCGGGGCGGGCGCGGGCGGCGAGGACGGCCGCGGCGGTGCGCAGCGCGGCGAGGTGGGCCGTGGCGTACCGCTCGTTGGGGGTGTCGAGGGCGGCGGCCTCGTCCAGGCCCGTGCGCGCTTGCGCGAGCAGGTCGAGGGCCGCGGGCGGGGCCGAGGCCCGGCGCAGGACGGGGTGGACGTCGTAGCCGGCCATGACGAACCTCCTGTCGTCTGGGTGACGGCACTGTGGCCGTATGTGCCCATCGTGAGGTATGCCACTGACAATCCGTTCTGACCTGGTCTTTTACCTCGATCAGGAGTTCGAGCACCTGCTCGGGCCGCCGCTGTCGGCCCGCCTTCGCGGCGATCTTCGAACCGGCCCCCCGACGCCTCCGTTCCTGTGAGAATCGACCGCATGGAAAGCAGCACCACGCCGGGCGGCGGCTCCCGCCGCGAGGCCACTCGGCAGAAGCTCTACGAGGCGGCCGTCACGCTCATCGCCGAGCAGGGCTTCTCCGCCACCACGGTGGACGAGATCGCCGAGCGCGCGGGCGTCGCGAAGGGCACCGTGTACTACAACTTCGCCAGCAAGTCCGTCCTCTTCGAAGAGCTGCTGCGACACGGTGTGGGACTGCTGACCGCCTCTTTGAGAGAGGCCGCGGAACGCTCCGCGCGCGCGGGCGGCACACGCGTGGACGCGCTGGACGCGATGGTCCGCGCGGGGCTGGTCTTCATCGACCGCTATCCCGCGTTCACGCAGCTGTACGTGGCCGAGCTGTGGCGGACGAACCGTGCCTGGCAGTCGACGCTCATGGTCGTCCGCAAGGAGGCGGTGGCCGTCGTCGAGGGCGTCCTGCGCGCGGGCGTGCAGGAGGGCGAGTTCGTGGACGACATCGACGTCCCCCTGACCGCCGCCGCGCTCGTGGGGATGGTGCTGGTCGCCGCGCTGGACTGGCAGGCGTTCCAGCCGGAACGGTCGCTGGACGAGGTCCACGCGGCGCTGTCGCGGCTGCTCCAGGGGCGGGTGAGCGGGCGGCTGTAGGGCACGACGAAAGCGCCGGTCCGACGTGGCCGCGTCCCCCGCGGGCCACCGTCGAACCGGCGCTTCCTCTTGCTCCCCCCCGTTTCCCCCCGATCCCCCTGTTTCCCCCGTCGGTCCCCCGACCGGTCGTTCCCCCCAGGGGTCCCCCGTGCCTCGCTCCCGCCGACCAGGCCGGCGGAAGGAGCGGTCTAGGGCCGGTGCCGGTTCCGCCGCCCCGTGTCGGCGGTACCGGCTCCGGGCCCCTTTCCGTGCCTCCACTCTCCCGTTTACGCAGGTCGGCACCCATCCGCGCGCGTACTCATCTCCATGGTTAGGTACGGATACTCAGGGCTGTGTGCTCATCCCCAGGCCGGTTCGACCGGCTCTGGTTACGATCGCGTCCGTGTCGGTACTCCCTCTGGTGTTCACCAGCGGCTGGGCCAGCGGCGTCAACGCGTACGCGGTGGTGCTGCTGCTCGGCGTGTTCGGCGCGACGGGGGTGAGCGACGAGATCCCGCAGTCCCTCCAGCGCCCCGAGGTCCTGGTCGTGGCCGGTGTGCTGTTCCTGTGCGACACCGTCGCCGACAAGATCCCGTACGTGGACTCCGCCTGGGACGCCGTCCACACCCTCGTCCGCCCCGCCGCCGGCGCCTGGGTCGGCGCGCTGCTCGCCGGCCAGTCCGGGTCGCTCTCCGACGTCGCCGCGGGCCTCCTGGGCGGCTCCACGGCCCTCGCGAGCCACGCGGTCAAGGCGGGCACCCGGATGGCCGTCAACACCTCCCCCGAGCCCTTCAGCAACGTGATCGTGAGCCTCGCGGAGGACTTGGGCGTCGGCGGCCTGGTGACGTTCGCGATGTTCCACCCGGGCGCGGCGGCGGCCATCGCGGGCGCCCTCCTGGTGGCCGGCCTGCTCCTCCTCGTCCTCCTCGCGTCCCGCATCCGGCGTTTCCTGCGCCGCAGGGCCCAGCGCCGGGAGGAACGGAGACTGGCGGGGCGGGCGGGGCCACCGGGGTGAGCCGCTCCCCCGGCCTCACTGTCAGTGGCGGCCGATACAGTCGCTGACATGGGACGGATCGTGGTGATCGGCGCCGGGATGGGCGCGATGGCGGCGGCGGCGCGGTTGGCGGTCGCGGGGCATCGTGTCGTGGTGTACGAGCGGGGGGAGACGTACGGCGGCGGGGTGGGCCGGTGGGAGCGGGACGGGTTCCGGTTCGACGTGGGGCCCGGGGTGCTGACCTTGCCCGCCGTGTGGCGCGATCTGTTCGTCAAGACCGGCAAGGAGGCGCTGGAGGACGTCGTCGAGCTGGTGCAGGTCGACCCGTCGGCGTGGCACGTGTTCGGGGACGGGAGCGAGGCGGCGCTGCCGAACGCCTCGCGCGCGGGCGTGGTGGCGGCGTTGGACGAGGCGCTGGGGGCGGGGGCGGGCGCCCGGTGGGGGGACTTCCTCGTGCGGGCGCGCGAGGCGTGGGACCGTACGCGGCGGCCGTTGCTGGAGGAGCCGCTGTGGCCGAACTGGGAGGTCCTGGCCGGCCGTGAGCCGTACCCGTCGGTGCCCCACAAGCGGCTGCTGCGCACGCGCCGGGCGGGCACGCTCGCCGAGGTCGGCGCCTGGGAGCTGCGGGACGCCCGGCTGACGGCGCTGCTGGAGAGCCACGCCCTCGCGCACGGCCTCGACCCGCGTACGGCCCCGGCGGGCGCGGCCGTCCTGCCCTACATGGAGCACGCGTTCGGGACCTGGTACGTCCGGGGCGGCCTGCGGGAGCTGGCGCGCGCGGTGTACGAGCGGTGTCTCGCGCGGCGGGTGGAGTTCGTGTTCGGCACGGAGGTCGTGCGGGTGGTGGAGAAGGACGGCCGGGCGGTGGGGGTGGAAGTGGCGAACACGGCCCAGGGCTCACCGGCTGAGGGCACCTCGCAAGGCTCGCCGACAGAGCGTGCTCCCCAGCCCCAGGGTTCGCCCGCAGAAGGCACCTCCCCCCTGGCCACCACGATCGTGGACGCCGACTTCGTCGTCACCGGCGTCGCCCCCGGCCTCCTCGGTGTGCCCGCGCGCGGGGAGGGCGAGGTGGGGCCGCAGCGGGGGCTGCCCAGCCGGCTGTCGATGCTGCTGGCCCTGCGCGGCGCCCGCCCCGAGGGCACCCCGCACCGGACGGTCGTCCACACCCCCGGCCGCGACGCCGAGCTGGCGTCCCTCTTCGGGCCGGTGCCGGTGCCCCCGGCCCACCCGACGGTCACGGTCCTGCGCCCGGACGACCCGGCCCTGGTCCCGGACGCCGGGCACGAGGCGATGGTCGTGACGGCCACGGTCCCGGCCGGCGTCGAGGGGGATCACGAGGCCGCGGTGGACGCGATGCTCACGGCCGCCGGACGGGCCGTACCGGAACTGCGGGAGCGGATCCTGTGGCGCGAGGTGCGGACCCCGGCGGACGTCGCGGCGGTGACCGGTGCCGAAGGTGGCTCGATTCCGCCCCCCGCGCTGGCCGCCGCCGAGGGCCGTTTCCTGCACCCGTCCAACACGACCGCGCTGCCGGGCCTGTTCACGGTGGGCGGCTGGTCCCACCCCGGCGGCGGACTGCCGCACGCGGGCATGTCGGGCGCACTGGTGGCGGGACTGATCGTGGAGGGGCTGGAGTTCAGAGGGTCGCAGTGAGAGGCCCCCGTCGGCCGCGTGGGCCGCGTGGGCCGTTCAGAAACGGTACTGCTGCTCGTCGTACCCGTTGCCGTGCTGCTGCTGGCCCTGGCCGTCCTGGTAGTACTGCTGGTCGGCGGGGAGGTCGGCGTTGTAGGACGGGTCGTCGGTGTTGCGCTGCTGGGGGACCCAGACGCCGCCCGCGGGGGTCTCCGAGTAGCCCTGCTGGGCGTACTGGTCCTGGGGGTAGCCCGGCTGGGTGCCGTACTGCTGCTGGTCGTAGCCGGTGGTGTCGTACGAGCCGGTGCCGTAGGTCTGGGTGCCGATGTACGGGTCGGAGTAGGCGGCGTACTGCTGCTGCTCTCCGGTGGTGTCGTAGCCGTACTGCTGCTGGTCGTAGCCGGTGTAGCCGTCGTAGGAGGCGTACTGCTCCTGGCCGGTGGCCGCGGCGTACGCGGAGTCGCTGTAGACGCCGTACGTGCCGGTCTCGTCCGGCATCGGCTGGGGCTCGTAGACCGTGTCGGGGGACTGGTGGAGGGGGCGGGCCGGGGTGAAGACGTCGTCGCGGTCGAAGTCGTCGTCGTAGCCGCCGGTGGCGCGCTCGAAGGCGGCGGTGGCCGCGGCGTCGAGGGCCGGATCGGCGTCCCCGGCGAAGGGGGCGGCGGGGGGCGGGGCCGCCGGGCCGGCCTCGTCGTCGAGCCTGTCCTCGGACTTCTTGCCCTTGCGGCGCTTCGTGAAGCCCTCCGCGAGGGCCGGGCGGCTGACCGCCCAGCCGGACTCGAAGCCCTTGCGGAACGACAGCGTGACGTACGTCTGGCCGATCGCGAACGCGACCGCGCCCACGGCGATCACCGGGACCGATGGAATCAGGACACCGAAGACGACGCCCAGGAAGCCGACGAACGCCAGCAGCCGCCAGCGCAGCCGCGCCTTGTACTGCAACAGCACCTCGCCGAGCAGCCAGAGCGCGACGATGCCGAACGCGATGTAGAGGACCGTCCAGCCCATGTACGCCCCTCTCCCGGTGGCCGCTACGCAGTGTGTCTTATTTTGGTGCGACCGGTCTAGGCCCGCGGGGGATGGTGCAGGCCAAGGTTCTCGTAGATCTCCAGTGACGCCGTGGAGTTGTTGAGCGTGATGAAGTGCAGTCCGGGCACGCCCTCGGCGAGCAGCCGCGCACAGAACTCCGTGGCGAATTCGATACCGATGGAGCGTACAGCGGCCGGATCGTCCTTCGCTGTGAGGATCCGCTCTTTCAGGGCGGAAGGGATCGCCGCGTTGCTGAGCTGCGGGAGCCTCTCCAGCATGCGGACGCTGGTGACCGGCATGATCTCGGGGATGACCGGGGTGTCGCAACCCGCGGCGGCGACGCGGTCGCGCAGGCGCAGGTAGGACTCCGGCTGGAAGAACATCTGGGTGATCGCGTAGTCCGCGCCCGCGCGGCACTTGTCGACGAAGTGCTCGACGTCCGTGTCCCAGTGGTCCGACCTCGGGTGCATCTCCGGGAACGCGGCGACGCCCACGCAGAAGTCGCCGGACTCCTTGATCAGGCGGACCAGTTCCGCCGCGTACGTCAGGCCGCTGGGGTGCGCGATCCACTCGGCCATCGGGTCGCCGGGCGGGTCGCCCCGGACCGCGAGCATGTTCCTGATGCCCGCGTCCGCGTACTGGCCGATGATGTTGCGCAGTTCGGCGATCGAGTGGTTCACGGCGGTCAGGTGCGCGACCGGGGTCAGGGTCGTGTCCGCGACGATCTGCTGGGTCTCCTTCACCGTCCCCGCGCGCGTGGAGCCGCCGGCGCCGTACGTCACCGACACGAAGTCCGGTGCCACCGCCTCGACTCTCCTGAGCGCCCGCCACAGGCTCTGCTCGCCCTTGGGTGTCTTCGGGGCCGAGAACTCGAACGAGTACGTCGTCTTGCCGGACGCCAGAATGTCACGCACCGTGCGCGCGCGATCGGTCCTTGTGGATGCGGTTCCGAGGGCCATACCCGCAGGTTAGCCAGCGCGGGCGCACTACCCCAACCAGCACTGGGAAAATGCCCAAATCCTCAGGGGTGATGTTCGGTTATCGGACGGATCCGGCCTCGTTCAGGCGCTTCCTGAAGCGGGCCGCCGCCTCGCCGGGGTCGTCCGCGTCGGCGATGGCGCGGACGACGACCACTCTGCGTGCACCCGCGTCCAGGACCTCGTCGAGGTTCGTGAGGTCGATGCCGCCGATCGCGAACCAGGGGCGGTCCGTGGCCAGGGAGGCGGTGTGGCGGACCAGGTCCAGGCCGGGGGCGTGGCGGCCGGGCTTCGTGGGGGTGGGCCAGCAGGGGCCCGTGCAGAAGTAGTCCACGCCCTCCTGGACCGCCGCGGCCTCAGCCTCCGCCGCCGAGTGCGTGGAACGGCCGATCAGCGTGTCCCCGCCCACGATCGCCCGTGCGGCGGGCACCGGGAGGTCGCCCTGCCCCAGGTGCAGGACGTCCGCGGCGGCCGCGTGGGCGATGTCCGCGCGGTCGTTCACGGCGAGGAGCCTGCCGTGCCGCGCGCAGGCGTCCGCGAAGACCGCGAGGTGCTCCAGCTCCTCCCCGGCCTCCAGCCCCTTGTCCCGCAGCTGCACGATGTCCACTCCCCCGGCGAGCACGGCGTCCAGGAACTCCGGAAGGTCACCCTGACGCTTGCGGGCGTCCACACAGAGGTAGAGACGGGCGTCGGCGAGACGGGCTGCGGCGTCGGGCATGTGGGGTTCCCCCGGGGGTGAGTGGGTGGTGGCAGTGGCGGTCTGCCGGCGGTGGCGCCCGCGCGGGAGGGGCTTCGGGTTCCGGGAGGACGTTCCCAGCACCGGGCTCGGAAAACATCCGGAGCCCGGCGGCCGTACGGAGCTGGTCAGGGCCGGCGATCGGGCCGTGGAGGTCTTCCCGCGTGCCGGGCCCCGCCGGGTCGCGGCCGCTCCGCCGGTCGGCGCGGCGCCCGCTCACGGCAGGGTGCGTCTCCGCTCGGGCCCGGCGGGGGCCGTGCCCGGCGAGGTACGGCTCCGACTCAGCCGGAGCCGTACCTCAGCCGTGCCTCGGCCTGTCTCGTGGTCAGACCGCCAGGGCCTGTGCCCTGCGTTTGACCTCGGTGCCCCGGTTCTCCAGGAGGGCCTGCGCCGGGGTGCCGGGGAGGGTGGGGTCAGGAGTGAAGAGCCACTCGATCATCTCCTCGACCGTGAAGCCGTCGTCCCGCAGGACCGTCAGGAGGCCGGGGAGGCCCTTGACGACCTTGTCGCCGTCGATGAAGGCGGCGGGGACGTGCAGCGCGCGGTTCTCACCGCGGCGTACGGCGATCAGCTGGCCCTCCTTCACCAGCTGCCGTACGCGCGTCACCTCCTCGTCGAGCTGTTCGGCGATGTCGGGCAGGGTCAGCCAGGCGGGGACAAGCGCGTCGATCTTCGTGTCAATCTCGGTCACGACACCAAGCCTGCCATCTGCCACTGACACTCGGAAGCCGGGACCACCCGGACCGGTACCTCACCGGCCCCCTGGACCCGCCCGGGAACCCCCGCGGGGAGCCCTCTCACGCCACCGCCGACTTCAGCGGCAGCCCCGCATCCGCCAACGCCTCCGCGTCCATCACGGCCCCCGCCTCGATCAGCCGCCGCCCCTGCGCCAGATCCCGGGGCCGCCCCACCGCCAGGAGCGCCGCCAGCCGCCCCTCCCGCAGCCAGCACACCGACCAGGCCGGTCCGGACGGCTCCCCGCGCCAGACCATCGTGTCGGCGCCGGCGTGGTGCCCCACGTACTGCACGAACCGCCCGAACTGCTCGGACCAGAAGTATGGGACGGGGTCGTAGGCGACGAGGGGCGCCCCGGTGGCGGCCGCGAGGATGTTCGCGGCGACCGTACGGGGGCCCTGGAGCGCGTTGTCCCAGTGGTGGATCAGGAGGCGTTCGCCGTACCGCGCGGAGGGGAACGAGGCACAGTCGCCGACCGCGTGGACGTCGGCGGCGGAGGTGCGCAGGTGGGCGTCGGTGACGACCTCGCCGTGGGCGCCCAGGGCGATCCCGGAGGACCGCAGCCACCCCGTCGCGGGCCGCGCCCCGATGCCGACGAGGACCGCGCCCGCGGGGATGCGTGTCCCGTCGTCCAGGAGCACCGCGCCCGGCTCGACGCTCCGTACGCGCGCGTGGGTGCGCAGGTCGACCCCGAGGTCGGCGTACCAGTCGGTCATCGGAGCGGCGACCTCGGCGGGCAGCGCGCCCGCGAGGGGCCGGTCGGCGGCCTCGACGACGGTGACCGCGCAGCCCGCCTCGCGCGCGGCGGTGGCGAACTCGGCGCCGATCCACCCGGCGCCCACGACCACGACGTCGTGCTGGTCGGCGAGGACGGGACGGAGGCGTTCCGCGTCGTCGAGGGTGCGCAGGAGGTGGACGCCGGGGACGCCTTCCGTGCCGGGCAGGAGGACCGGTTCGGCGCCGGTGGCGAGGACGAGCGTGTCGTACGGGACGGGGCCGCCGTCCGTGTCCACGACGTGCTCCTCGACCCGCACCGCGAGCGCCTCGCGGCCGAGGAGGAGGTCGATGCCGAGGGCGGTGAAGTCGATGTCGAAGGCGGAGCCGTCGGTCTTGCCGAGGAGGACGGCCTTGGAGAGCGGGGGGCGGTCGTACGGCTGGTGGGGTTCCGCGCCGATGACGGTGACCGTCCCGGTGAAGCCCTGTTCGCGCAGGGCGACCGCGGTCTGCACCCCGGCCATCCCGGCGCCGACGACAACCACGCGCGGGGCGTCCGTTTCCTGCGTCTGCTCGCTCACTCGATCACCATAGAGGCGTGACGTTGCGTCAGTCAGGGGCCCGGTTCCGTGACCTGCTCCACAACGCTCGTACCGGCGCCCTCCTGGGACTCCCACTCCCACGTCTCGTCGAGCCGCAGGCGCCCGTCGGGGAGCGTCACGACCGTCGACACGCAGTGGCCGGAGGCGGTCGTCCCGTCGGTGCGCAGCTGCACGTACCGGAAGTCGACGCGGTCCCCCGCGCGCGTGCCGACGAGATGGCCGCGTACGACGTCCCCGCCCGCGTAGTCGGCCCAGACCACGCCGTCGCGCTCGCGGTACGTGAACCGGGTGCCGGTGCCGACCTGTCCTGGCGCCTGGTCGGCGACGGGGGCGAACACGAGGCCGTCGAGGGTCAACTGAGGCTCCCTTTACGAGGTGCGGGGGGTGCGGGCTAGGGTGGTGGCCAACGTAAAGCACTCGCGGGAGCCCGGGCGTACCGGGCTGAGAGGGAGGCTGGCCGGCCTCCGACCGTACGAACCTGATCCGGGTCATGCCGGCGAAGGGAGGGGCTGGACGCCCATGTCGCCTACGCGTCCGTCTGACGTCCTCGTGGTCGGGGGCGGGATCATCGGGCTGGTCACCGCCTGGCGGGCCGCCCAGCGCGGTCTGAGGGCCGCTGTGCTGGATCCCGAACCGGGGGGCGGGGCCGCCCAGGTCGCCGCCGGGATGCTGGCCGCCGTCACCGAACTGCACCACGGCGAGCAGACCCTGCTGGGTCTGAACCTCGCCTCCGCGCGCCGGTACCCCGATTTCGTGGCCGAACTGGCCGAGGTCACCGGGCACGACGTCGGCTACCGCCGCTGCGGCACGCTCGCCGTCGCGCTCGATGCCGACGACCGGGCCCACCTGCGGGAACTGCACGCCCTGCAACGGCAGTCCGGGCTGGAGTCCGAGTGGCTGTCCGGGCGGGAGTGCCGCCGTCTTGAGCCGATGCTCGCGCCCGGGGTGCGCGGGGGGCTGCGTGTCGACGGCGACCATCAGGTCGATCCCCGTCGGCTCGCCGCCGCGCTGGTCGTCGCCTGTGAGCGCGCGGGGGTGGTCCTCCACCGGGAGTGGGCCGAGCGGCTCGACGTCACCGGGGGGCGGGCCACCGGCGTGCACACGCGCGCGGGCGCCTCCCTGGGCGCCGGGCAGGTCGTGCTCGCCGCGGGCAGCCTCAGCGCGCGCCTCGACGGGGTCCCCGACGCCGTACGGCCGCCCGTACGGCCCGTGAAGGGGCAGGTGCTGCGGCTCGCCGTGCCGGGGGCGTACGCGCCCTTCCTGAGCCGTACCGTGCGGGCCGTCGTCCGCGGGAGCCACGTGTACCTCGTGCCCCGCGCGAACGGGGAGCTCGTCGTGGGGGCCACCACCGAGGAACAGGGGTGGGACACCGTCGTCACCGCGGGAGGTGTGTACGAGTTGCTGCGCGACGCGCACGAGCTGGTGCCCGGGATCACCGAGCTGCCGCTCACCGAGACGCGCGCGGGGCTGCGGCCCGGGTCGCCCGACAACGCGCCTCTCCTCGGGCCCACCGGGCTCGACGGGCTGCACCTCGCCACCGGGCACTACCGCAACGGGGTCCTGTTGACGCCGGTCACCGGGGACGCGCTCGCGCACGCGTTGACCTGCGGTGAGCTGCCCGAGGAAGCCCGTCCCTTCACTCCCCGGCGCTTCGGTGCCGGCTCGCTTCTGGAGCACGCCGTATGAACATCTCCGTCAATGGCGAGGTGCGGGCCGTCGATGCCGGGACGGTGCTCGACGCCGTCGTGCGGGCGCTCGTTCCCGTGCCGGCCGGTGTCGCCGCCGCGCTCAACGAGAGCGTCGTCCCGCGCGCGGGGTGGTCGACGACCGTCCTGTGCGACGGGGATCGGGTGGAAGTCCTCACGGCTGTCCAGGGAGGTTGAACCATGGCTGATGATCCGTTTCTGCTCGGGGGTACGGCGTACTCCTCCCGGCTGATCATGGGGACCGGGGGTGCGGCCAGTCTCGACGTCCTGGAACGGGCGCTGGTCGCGTCCGGGACCGAGCTGACCACTGTCGCCATGCGGCGGGTCAACCCTTCCGTGCAGGGATCGGTTCTGTCCGTTCTTGATCGGCTCGGGGTGCGGGTGTTGCCCAATACGGCCGGCTGTTTCACCGCGGGGGAGGCCGTTCTGACCGCCCGGCTCGCGCGGGAGGCGCTCGGGACGTCGCTCGTCAAGCTCGAAGTGATCGCCGATGAGCGGACGTTGTTGCCTGATCCCGTCGAGCTGCTGGAGGCGGCGGAGGTGCTCGTCGACGACGGGTTCACCGTGCTGCCCTACACCAACGACGATCCCGTGCTCGCGCGCAAGCTGGAGGATGTGGGGTGTGCCGCGGTCATGCCGTTGGGGTCGCCGATCGGGTCCGGGCTCGGGATCCGGAATCCCCACAACTTCCAGTTGATCGTCGAGCAGGCGCGGGTGCCGGTGATTCTGGACGCGGGGGCCGGTACGGCGTCCGATGTCGCCTTCGCCATGGAGCTGGGGTGTGCGGGGGTGATGCTGGCGTCCGCGGTGACCCGGGCGCAGGATCCCGAACTGATGGCGTCGGCGATGCGCTCCGCTGTCGAGGCGGGGAGGTCGGCTCGGCTGGCGGGGCGGATTCCTCGGAGGTACTTCGCCGAGGCGTCGTCTCCTGCGGAGGGCTTGGCCGCGTTCGACCCTGAGCGTCCGGCTTTTTGATCCTTTCCCCACCCACGCACCACCCGTTTCCAGTCGATCGAGGGGTGGACGCCTCCCGTGGGGCTTCGCGCCGCCGGCGGCTTTCCGACCGGGGGCGACCCGGCGGCCTTCCGGCCGGGGGTCACACTGCGGCTATCCGACCGGAGCCACACTGCGGCCTTCCGGCCAGGGGTCACACTGCGGCCTTCCGACCGGGAGCCACACTGCGGCTTTCCGTCCAGGGGCTACCCGGCGGCCTTCCGGCCGGGGCCACCCGGCAGCGGCCTTCCGGCCAACGGCCACCCGGCGGTCTTCCTGCCTGCCGTCCCCGTGATCCCCGCCACTCCCGGAACCCTCCGTTCCGGGAAAGTCGTGCGTGGGGCGTCACAAGGCTGTTCCCGTCGGGGCCGGGCGGATCTCGGTGTCAGTGGGGGCTCGTAGACTCGGGGGCGTGGATACGACCCTTCAGGACCCTCTCGTCGGGCAGGTGCTCGATGGGCGTTATCGCGTCGATGCGCGGATCGCGGTTGGCGGGATGGCTACGGTCTACAGGGCCGTGGACATGCGGCTGGACCGGGTGCTGGCGGTGAAGGTGATGCATCCGGCGCTGGCGGCGGACGGTGTGTTCGTCGAGCGGTTCATCAGGGAAGCCAAGTCGGTTGCTCGGCTGGCGCATCCGAATGTGGTGCAGGTTTTCGATCAGGGTGCTGACGGGGGGTACGTGTACCTGGCGATGGAGTACGTCGCGGGGTGCACGTTGCGGGATGTGCTGCGGGAGCGGGGCGCGCTGCAGCCGCGGGCCGCGCTGGACATCCTGGAGCCGGTGCTCGCCGCGCTGGGGGCGGCGCATCGCGCGGGGTTCGTGCACCGGGACATGAAGCCGGAGAACGTGCTGATAGGGGACGACGGCCGGGTCAAGGTCGCGGACTTCGGCCTGGTCCGCTCCGTGGGGACGGTCACCGAGAGCACGGGCGGCGTGCTCGGGACGGTGGCGTACCTCGCCCCGGAGCAGACGGAGAAGGGCACGGCGGACGCCCGCGTGGACGTGTACGCGTGCGGGGTGATGCTGTACGAGATGCTGACCGGCGCCCAGCCGCACGAGGGCGAGTCCGCGGCGATCGTCCTGTACAAGCACCTGCACGACGACGTCCCGCCGCCCTCGGCGGCCGTACCGGGCCTGGCGTACGAACTGGACGAGCTGGTCGCGTCGGCGACGGCCCGCACCCCGGACGTGCGGCCGAACGACGCGGTGGAGCTGCTGGGCCTGGCCCGCACCGCGCGCGCCGCGCTGAGCGAGGAGCAGCTGGACGCGGTGCCGCCGCAGTCGACGGCGTCGGAGCACGACATCGCGCAGGACCGCACGAGCGTCATCCCGAGGTCGCTGACGGTCCCGCGCCTCCTGCCGGCGAACCCGGTGAACGAGGACGACGTCCAGCACACGTCCCGCTTCGAGGCACCCCCGCTCCCGCCGAGGCGCGGCGCGGTACGGCGCCGGCGGGGCGTCGTCGCGCTCGTGGCCGGCGTCCTGCTGCTCCTCGGGGTCGGCACGGGCGTCTGGTACATCAACTCGGGACAGTTCACGCACGTCCCCGCGGTCCTCACGCAGACCGAGGCGGTCGCGAAGGACCGGCTGGACGACGCGGGCCTCGGCGTCGGCGACGTGAAGCACGCGTACAGCGACACGGTGAAGCGCGGCACGGTCATCAGCACGGACCCGGCCCCGGGCGCCCGTATCCGCAAGAACGACTCGGTGACCCTCACCGTCTCGGACGGCCCGCAGACGGTCCGCGTCCCGGACGTGACGGGCCTCACGCAGGCCGAGGCGCTCAAGGGCCTCACCGCCGCCGGGCTCGAACCGGGCGTCGTGACCAGCGAGTTCGACGGCTCCGTCGCCAAGGGCACGGTCATCCGTACGACGCCGGCCGTCGGCACGTCCCGGCGTGCCGGTTCCGCCGTCGCCCTCGTCGTCAGCAAGGGCGCGGCCGTCGAGATCCCGGACGTCACCGGCCAGGACCTCGACGCGGCGACGGCGGCGCTGGAGGGGGCCGGGCTGAAGGTCGCGTTCTCCTCCACTCAGGTCAACTCCGAGCTGGACAAGGGCAAGGTCGCCGAGCAGTCGCCCGGCGCGGGCGGCGAGGCCGCCGGGGGCGACACGGTGACGCTGACGCTGTCCAAGGGCCCGGAGATGGTCGAGGTCCCGGACGTCGTCGGATCGAGCGTCGACGACGCGAAGAAGCTGCTCGAACAGTCCGGGTTCAAGGTCAAGGAGGACCGGGGGCTGCTGGGCCTGTTCGGGGACACGGTGAAGGACCAGTCGGTGGACGCGGGGGACACGGCGGCGAAGGGGTCGACGATCACGATCACCATCCGGTGACCAGCGGGGCGAGGCGTCGGCGGCAGGCAAGCACCCGGTGCAACACCCCCCGCCCCGCGTGACACCCTGGATGCGTGAACTTCCCCTCCCGTAACCCCGTAGGCGGCCACGTCCCCGTAGCCGGTGGCCTGCACTCCGTCGGCCTCTCGTACGCCCAGGAGCTGGCCGCCGAGACCGTGCAGGTCTTCGTCGCGAACCCGCGCGGGTGGGCGACGCCGGCGGGGAACCCCCGTCAGGACGAGGCGTTCCGGGAAGCGTGCGCGGAGCGGAGCATCCCGGCGTACGTGCACGCGCCGTATCTCATCAACTTCGGCTCCCACACCGAGGCGACCGTCGAGAAGTCGGTGGAGTCGCTGCGGCACTCGCTGCGGCGGGCCCGGGAGATCGGGGCGCTCGGCGTCGTCGTACACACGGGAAGCGCGACCGGCGGCCGGGAGCGGAAGGTGGCGCTGGGCCAGGTCAGGGAGCACATGCTGCCGCTGCTGGACGAGCTGACGCACGACGACGACCCGTTCCTGCTCCTTGAGTCGACGGCGGGACAGGGCTCGTCCCTCTGCTCCCGCACCTGGGACTTCGGCCCCTACTTCGACGCCCTGGACGCCCATCCGAAGCTCGGCGTCTGCCTGGACACCTGCCACATCTTCGCCGCGGGCCACGACCTGACCGGCCCGACCGGCATGCACCAGACCCTGGACCTCCTGGTCGACACGGTCGGCGAGGGCCGGCTGAAGCTGATCCACGCCAACGACTCGAAGGACGTCGTGGGCGCCCACAAGGACCGCCACGAGAACATCGGCTCCGGCCACATCGGCGAGGACCCTTTCCGCGCCCTGATGACGCACCCGGCGACCAAGGACGTCCCCCTGATCATCGAGACCCCCGGCGGCAAGGAGGGTCACGCGGCGGACGTGGAGCGGCTGAAGAAACTGCGGGACGACTGACCCTGGGGGAATACCCCTAGGGGGTATAGGGTTCCGCCCGGTGCAGGTCCCGTCCCCGACCCCGGGAGCCCCCATGCAGCACGAGGCGCACGCACACCATCACCCCGCCCCCGCCACCTGGGCCGTCGCGATCCAGGCCACCCTGCACTGCCTCACCGGATGCGCCGTCGGCGAAGTGCTCGGGATGGTGATCGGTACGGCGGCCGGGTGGGGAAATCTGGCGACGACCGTTCTCGCGATCGTGCTCGCGTTCCTCTTCGGGTACTCGTTCACCCTGCGCGGGGTGCTCAGGAGCGGGCTCGGGCTGAAGGCGGCCGTTCGGGTGGCGCTGGCCGCGGACACGCTGTCGATCGCCGTGATGGAACTCATCGACAACGGGGTGATCGCGTTGTGGCCGGACGCGATGGACGCCGAACTCGCGGATCTCCTGTTCTGGGGTTCGCTCGCGATCTCGCTGGTGATCGCGTTCGTCGTCACCGTGCCGGTGAACAAGTGGATGATCGGGCGCGGAAAAGGCCACGCGGTGGTCCACCAGCACCACCACTGAGCCTCAGAGTTCCGGCCCCTCCCCCGGCGTCTCCTGGTACGAGTACCGCTGCTCGCGCCAGGGGTCGCCGACGTTGTGATATCCGCGTTCCTCCCAGAATCCGCGCCGGTCGGCGGTCATGTACTCGATGCCGCGCACCCACTTGGGCCCTTTCCAGGCATAGAGGTGGGGGACGACGAGGCGCAGCGGAAATCCGTGTTCGGCGGTGAGGAGTTCACCGTCCTTGTGGCTGGCGAAGAGGGTGCGGGGGTCGGTGAAGTCGGCGAGCCGGAGGTTGGCGCTGTAGCCGTATTCGGCCCAGACCATCACATGGGTGACCTCGGGGGCGGGCGGCGCGAGCGAGAGGACCGCGCTCGCCGGAACGCCGCCCCATTCCGCGCCGAGCATGCTGAATTTGGTGACGCAATGCAGGTCGGCGACGACGCTCGCGTACGGCAGGGCCGCGAACTCCTCGTGGCTCCAGGCGTGTTTCTCGCCGTCGGCGGTGGCGCCGAAGACCCGGAAGTCCCAGCGTTCGGGGCGGAACTTGGGGACGGGGCCGTAGTGCGTGACCGGCCAGCCGCGTTGGAGTCGCTGCCCCGGCGGAAGCTCGGACGGTCCGCTCTCTCCTGTTTCCCGCTCCACCGGACGACCCATGGCTCCATCCTGACAGATACAAATACGAACCCGAAAATCGGGGCAATTCGAACTAAGCATGCCCTTACTTACTAAGCCAGCACTTACTGGACGATCTTCCGTACCAGTGCCATCATCGGCCGCGTCCTCCCCCCATTGATCCCCCACAGATCCCGTACGGAAGGAGCCTTGGCGATGCAGGGCGACCCGGAAGTCATCGAATTCCTCAACGAGCAGCTCACGGGTGAGCTGACGGCGATCAACCAGTACTTCCTGCACGCGAAGATGCAGGAGAACTTCGGCTGGACGAAGCTCGCGAAGTACACCCGGCACGAGTCGTTCGACGAGATGAAGCACGCCGAGGTGCTGACCGACCGGATCCTTTTCCTGGACGGCCTGCCGAACTACCAGCGCCTGTTCCATGTCCGGATCGGCCAGACCGTGAAGGAGATGTTCGAGGCGGACCGCATGATCGAGGTCGAGGCGATCGACCGCCTGAAGCGCGGCATCAAGGTGATGCGCGAGAAGGGCGACGTCACCTCGGCGAACATCTTCGAATCGATCCTGGAGGACGAGGAGCACCACATCGACTACCTCGACACCCAGCTCGAACTGGTCGAGAAGCTCGGCGAGGCGCTCTACATCGCGCAGCTGATCGAACAGCCGGAAAGCTAGGCGGCCTCTTCCAGAGAGACCGGCTCCACCGACTCCAGCCGCGTCACCGCCGTCTTGCAGGCCCCCCGGCCGAGGATCGCCTGAATCCGGCGGACGCACGAGCCGCAGTCCGTACCGGCCTTGCAGGCGGAGGCGATCTGGCGGGGCGTACAGGCGCCGTCACCCGCGTGCCGCAGGACCTGTGCCTCGGTCACGCCGAAGCAGCTGCACACGTACACGCGGATTCACCTCCCGCCCAGAACGATTAGGTGAACCTAACCTTACCCGGCGGACAGGTGCCGCAAAAGTGCGAAGGGGCGCGGATCTCATGTGATCCGCGCCCCAAGGCATGTCCTCCGGGAATTACTGGTCGCGGTACATCTCCGCGACGAGGAACGCGAGGTCCAGCGACTGGCTGCGGTTGAGCCGCGGGTCGCAGGCCGTCTCGTACCGCTGGTGGAGGTCGTCGACGAAGATCTCGTCGCCGCCGCCCACGCACTCCGTGACGTCGTCGCCGGTCAGCTCGACGTGGATGCCGCCCGGGTGGGTGCCGAGGCCCTTGTGGACCTCGAAGAAGCCCTTGACCTCGTCGAGCACGTCGTCGAAGCGGCGGGTCTTGTGGCCGGAGGCCGCCTCGAAGGTGTTGCCGTGCATCGGGTCGGTCACCCAGGCCACCACCGCACCGGCCGCGGTGACCTTCTCGACCAGCTCGGGGAGCTTGTCGCGGACCTTGTCGGCGCCCATGCGGACGACGAACGTCAGCCGGCCCGGCTCGCGGTCGGGGTCGAGGCGCTCGATGTACTGGAGCGCCTCCTCGGCCGTGGTCGTCGGACCGAGCTTGATGCCGATCGGGTTGCGGATCTTCGACGCGAACTCGATGTGCGCGTGGTCCAGTTGGCGGGTGCGCTCACCGATCCACACCATGTGCGCGGAGACGTCGTACAGCGAACCGGTGCGGGAGTCGACGCGGGTCAGCGCCGACTCGTAGTCCAGGAGCAGCGCCTCGTGGGACGAGTAGAACTCGACCGTCTTGAACTCCTCCGGGTCGGTCCCGCAGGCCCGCATGAAGTTCAGGGCGTTGTCGATCTCGCGCGCGAGCTGCTCGTAGCGCTGGCCGGACGGCGAGGACTTCACGAAGTCCTGGTTCCAGGCGTGCACCTGGCGCAGGTCGGCGTAGCCGCCGGTGGTGAAGGCGCGCACCAGGTTCAGCGTGGACGCGGAGGCGTTGTACATCCGCTTCAGCCGCTCGGGGTCCGGGATCCGGGCCTCTTCGGTGAAGTCGAAGCCGTTGACCGAGTCGCCCCGGTACGTCGGCAGGGTCACGCCGTCGCGGGTCTCGGTCGGCTTGGAGCGCGGCTTGGAGTACTGGCCGGCGATCCGGCCGACCTTCACGACCGGCACCGAGGCGGCGTACGTCAGCACGGCGCCCATCTGGAGCAGCGTCTTCAGCTTGGCGCGGATCTGATCGGCGCCCACGGCGTCGAACGCCTCGGCGCAGTCGCCGCCCTGGAGAAGGAACGCCTCCCCCTTGGCGACGGCCGCCATCCGGCCCCGCAGCTGGTCGCACTCGCCCGCGAAGACGAGCGGCGGATACGACTCGAGCTCCTCGACGACCTTGCGCAGAGCCTCGGTGTCGGGGTACTCGGGCTGCTGCGCCGCGGGCAGGTCGCGCCAGGTCGCCAGCGCGGCGACGGCTTGGGAATCAGCGTTCACGGTCACGGGCCCAACACTACGGGGTCGAGTCGACCGGTTTTCGCACGGCTCGAAAGGTGAGACACCGGTAAGCGGCAAAGGTGTGCTGTAGGGTACGCCGCATGTTCGCGTACTCCCTTCAGAACTGGTGGTGGACCGCTCCCCCGGCGGCCCGCTGATCTGCGCGTACATCCACAGGCCGCCTCCGAGAGGCGGCCTTCGTCGTTCCAGGGATTCCCGGAGCCGTCTCTCACGACGACAGAGAGACCCCATCCATGGACCTCCTGCACGACTCCCGCCCCTTCGCGCTCCTGCGCCGCCGCACACCCGGCCACGACGCCGACACCGTCGAACTGCTCATCGGCCGGACCGAGGTGTACGACCGCCTCGCCGGCCTCCCCGACGAGGGCCTCGCTCTGATCCCGTTCCGCCAGATCCGCGAGCGCGGTTTCGACGTCCGCGACGACGGCACCCCGCTGACCGTGCTGCTCCCGGAGGAGACCCACGTCCTCACCCTCGACGAGGCCCTGGCGCAGCTCCCGTCCCACGACGTCCGGGTGACCGGCGGCCGTTTCGACGTCGACGACGAGGAGTACGGCGAGATCGTCGGCCGCGTCCTGCGCGACGAGATCGGCAGCGGGGAGGGTGCCAACTTCGTGATCCGGCGGACGTACGAGGGCGAGATCGAGGGTTTCGGACGCGCGGACGCCCTCGCGCTCTTCCGGCGGCTCCTCGAAGGCGAGCGGGGCGCGTACTGGACGTTCGTCGTCCACACCGGCGAGCGGACCCTCGTCGGGGCGTCCCCCGAGGTGCACGTGCGGATGTCCGGCGGGACGGTCGTCATGAACCCGATCAGCGGGACGTACCGCTATCCCGCCGAGGGGCCGACGCCGGAACACCTCCTGGACTTCCTCGCCGACGGCAAGGAGATCGAGGAGCTGTCGATGGTCGTCGACGAGGAGCTGAAGATGATGTGCACGGTCGGGGACATGGGCGGGGTGGTGATCGGGCCCCGGCTGAAGGAGATGGCCCATCTCGCGCACACGGAGTACGAGTTGCGGGGGAAGTCCTCCCTCGACGTACGGGACGTGCTGCGCGAGACCCTGTTCGCGGCGACCGTCACCGGCTCGCCCGTGCAGAACGCCTGCCGGGTCATCGAGCGGCACGAGTCCGGGGGGCGCGGCTACTACGCGGGCGCGCTGGCCCTGCTCGGCCGGGACGCCGGGGGCGCGCAGACCCTGGACTCGCCGATCCTGATCCGTACGGCCGACATCTCCGCCGAGGGGCGGCTGAAGGTGTCCGTCGGGGCGACCCTCGTGCGCGGGTCCGACCCGGCGGGCGAGGTGGCGGAGACGCACGCGAAGGCGGCCGGTGTGCTGGCGGCTCTGGGGGTACGTCCGTCCCGGCCGCGTTCGGAACAGGGGCGCCCGCGTCTGTCCGACGATCCCCGGGTGCGGGCCGCGCTGGATTCGCGGCGGGGGTCGTTGGCGCCCTTCTGGCTCCGGATGCAGGAGCCGTCGGCGACATCGGCCGGACATGCGCTCGTCGTCGACGGGGAGGACACCTTCACGGCGATGCTGGCGCATGTGCTCCGCACGGGCGGGTTCGAGGTGACCGTGCGTCGCTACGACGAACCCGGCCTGCGTGCCGCCGTCCTCGCCCACCCGGGACCCGTCGTGCTGGGCCCCGGACCCGGCGACCCGTCCGACCTCGCCGATCCGAAGATGCGGTTCCTGCGGGAGCTGGCCGCCGAGTTGCTGCGCGGACACCGGCACGGAGTCCTGGGCGTCTGCCTCGGACACGAGCTCATCGCCGCCGAGCTGGGCATGGGGATCGTGCGCAAGGAGGTGCCGTTCCAGGGGGCCCAGGTGGAGATCGACCTGTTCGGGAGGGCGGAGACGGTCGGGTTCTACAACAGCTTCGTGGCGCGGTGCGGGAAGGAGATCGACGGGGTCGAGGTGAGCCGGGCGGAGAACGGGGAGGTGCACGCGCTGCGGGGGCCCGGTTTCGCGGGGGTGCAGTTCCATCCGGAATCGGTCCTGACGATCAACGGGGCGGAGATCGTGCGGGAGTTGCTGGGGGCGGTGAGGCCGGTGGGCTAGCCGAAGAAGACCCCGACCTCCTCGTACAGCTTCGGGTCCACCGTCTTCAGGCGTTCCGTCGCCGCCGCCAGCGGGACCCTGACGATGTCCGTTCCCCGTAGGGCGACCATCACCCCGTGGTCGCCCTCGTGGACGGCGTCGATCGCGTGGAGGCCGAAGCGGGTGGCGAGCCAGCGGTCGAAGGCGCTCGGGGTGCCGCCGCGCTGGACGTGGCCGAGGACGGTCGTGCGGGCCTCTTTGCCGGTGCGTTTCTCGATCTGTTTGGCCAGCCACTCCCCCACGCCCGACAGGCGGACGTGTCCGAACGAGTCCAGGGACTCGTCCTTGAGGACCAGGTCGCCGTCCTTCGGCATCGCCCCTTCGGCGACGACCACGATCGGCGCGTAGGAGGCGCGGAAGCGGGAGGTCACCCAGGCGCAGACCTGGTCGACGTCGAAGCGCTGCTCGGGGATGAGGATGGCGTTGGCGCCGCCGGCGAGGCCCGAGTGGAGGGCGATCCAGCCCGCGTGCCGGCCCATGACCTCGACCACCAGCACCCGCATGTGGGACTCGGCGGTGGTGTGGAGGCGGTCGATGGCCTCGGTGGCTATGCCGACGGCCGTGTCGAAGCCGAAGGTGTAGTCCGTGGCGGAGAGGTCGTTGTCGATGGTCTTGGGGACGCCGACGCAGGGGATGCCCTCCTCGTCGGAGAGTTTCGCGGCGACGCCGAGGGTGTCCTCGCCGCCGATGACGATCAGCGCGTCGACGCCCTGCGCGGAGAGCGTCGCCCTGATGCGTTCGACCCCGCCCTCCTCCCGGTAGGGGTTCGTGCGGGAGGAACCGAGGATGGTGCCACCGCGCGGGAGGATGCCGCGTACGGCGGGGATGTCGAGCGGGGTGGCGCGGCCGTCCATCGGTCCGCGCCAGCCGTCGCGGAACCCGGTGAACTCATGGCCGTACTCCTGGACGCCTTTGCGGACGACCGCCCTGATGACGGCGTTGAGGCCGGGGCAGTCCCCGCCTCCGGTCAGTACTCCGACGCGCATGGACAAGTCCCTTCGCCCTACCGACCTGACGAGGTGTCAGTCTCGCGCGCGGTTCACTCGTCGTCGAGACCCCGCTCGATCGCGTACCGGACGAGTTCGACCCGGTTGTGGAGCTGGAGCTTGCCGAGGGTGTTCTGTACGTGGTTCTGGACCGTGCGGTGGGATATGACGAGGCGTTCGGCGATCTGCTTGTAGCTGAGGCCCTTGGCGACGAGGCGCAGCACCTCGGTCTCGCGGTCGGTGAGCCGGGGCGCGTCGGGCTGGTCGGCGCTGCCGGAGGCGGGCGCGGGGTCGGAGGCGAGGCGGCGGTACTCGCCGAGGACGAGCCCGGCGAGGCCCGGCGTGAAGACGGGGTCCCCGACGGCCATACGCCGCACGGCGTCCAGCAGCTCCTCCGTGGACGCCGATTTCAGCAGGTAGCCGGTGGCGCCGGACTTCACGGCCTCCAGGACGTCCGCGTGCTCCCCGCTCGCGGACAGCACGAGGACCCGCAGCGCGGGGTTCGCGGCGACGACCTCCTTGCAGACCTGGACGCCGGGTTTGGCGGGGAGGTTGAGGTCGAGGACGAGGACGTCGGGGACGGCGGCCTTGGCGCGGCGTACGGCCTGGTCGCCGTCCCCGGCGGTGGCGACGACGTCGAAGCCGTTCTCGGCGAGGTCCCGGGCGACGGCGTCGCGCCACATGGGGTGGTCGTCGACCACCATCACCTTGATGCCGCTCATGTCCTGCCCTTCTTCGGGACCGTCAGTTCGACTTCGGTGCCCTGTCCGGGCGTGGAGATCAGTTCGGCGCGTCCGCCGAGGTCGCGCAGCCGGCCCCGGATGGACTGGGCGACGCCGAGCCGCCCCTCCCCCTCGGCCTGCGCGAGGCGTCCTTCGGGGATGCCGGGCCCGTCGTCGCGGACGGTGACGATGACCTCGTCCGGCTCGTCCTCGACGAGGATCCAGGCGTGCGCGTCGTCACCGGCGTGCCTGCGCACATTGTCCAGGGCGGCACCGACGGCGGCGGCGAGTTCCCGCGCGGCGGCCGGGGGCAGTTCGACCGGGGCGCCGGGTTCGGCGAGGTTGACGCGGGCGGCGGCGTACGGGGCGAGCAGGGGCCGCAGATCGACGGGGCCGCCGGGGTCGGGTTCGTCGACGAGGCGTACGACGGCGCCCTCGGCGAAGTCCTCCGACACGTGGGAGACGGGGGCGAGCCCGCCGGAGACCAGGGTGCGCAGCGCGACCTCCTGCTCACCGGCCATCCGGCCCAGCTCGGCGGCCTCCCCGCCGATCACCGCGCCCCTGCGCTGCACCATCGCCAGGACCTGGAGGACGCTGTCGTGGATGTCCCGCGCGAGGCGCTCGCGTTCACGGGTCGCCGCCTCGATCTCCAGGGCGCGGGCGAGGGTGCGCTCGGAGGCGCGGGCGACCTCGACGACGTACCCGATGGCGATGGAGGCGACCCAGACGAGGATCACGTTGTGGACGGTGTCGCGGGCGGGCGCCCCGCGCTGGATGAGGTTGGCGATCGCGACCGGCGTGGAGGCGAAGGCCGCCCAGCGCCAGCCGCCCTTGATGGCGAACGCGAGGACCGAGCCGGCCGTCCAGATCGACGGCAGGGTGGGGCCGCCGGAGGTGATGCGCTCGTCGGTGACGGCGAGGGGGGTGAGGAGGATGCCGACGACGGCGATGGTGAGGTCGGCGGCGAGGAAGCGTTTCGTGCAGTTGGCGGCGCTCGCGACGCGGGGGATCGTCGCGAGCGTCCATATGAACAGCAGCGGGAAGTAGACGAAGGCGACGACCGGGCGGTCGAAGTCGTCGTAGGCGCTGATGAACAGGCCGATCGCGTACAGCATGGTCAGGACGCGGTAGCCGGTCAGCGCACGCCACAGCGGCTGCTCGACCGACATGCGCATGACGCGTTCTCGCTTGGGCATGTCCCCCACCCCCCTGGGAAAAGACCTGAAAAGACCTTAAGCCTCTTCGGCCTTCTCCTTCTTGGCCTGGTCCTTCTCGGCCTGCGCGAGCGCCGCCCTGGCGGCCTTCTCGGCCTTCGCGGCCTCGGTGAGCTGGCGCTTGGCGGCGGTGGCGTAGATGTCGACGTACTCCTGGCCGGAGAGCTTCATGATCTCGTACATGACCTCGTCGGTCATCGCGCGCAGGATGAAGCGGTCCTGCTCCATACCGTCGTAGCGGCTGAAGTCGAGGGGCTTGCCGATGCGGATGCCGGGGCGCATCAGCTTGGGCATGACCTGGCCGGGCGGCTGGATCTTCTCCGTGTCGATCATCGCGACGGGGATGACGGGGGCGCCGGTCGCGAGGGCGACGCGGGCGAGACCGCCGGGCTTGCCCCGGTAGAGGCGGCCGTCGGGCGAGCGGGTGCCCTCGGGGTAGATCCCGAACAGCTCGCCTCGCTCCAGCACCTCGATGCCGCTCCTGATCGCCGCCTCACCGGCGCCGCGCGCGCCCGAGCGGTCCACGGGGAGCTGGCCGACGCCCTTGAAGAACGCGGCGGTGAGCCGGCCCTTCACGCCCGGGGTGGTGAAGTACTCGGCCTTCGCGATGAACGTCACCTTGCGGTCCAGGACCGCCGGCAGGAAGAACGAGTCGGAGAACGAGAGGTGGTTGCTCGCCAGGATCGCGGGCCCCTCGGCGGGGATGTTCTCCAGGCCCTCCACCCAGGGCCTGAAGGTGACCTTCAGCGGTCCCCCGATAGCGACCTTCATCGCGCCGTACAACAACCGAGTGCCTCCTGTTTCGTGTCGAACAGACCTTAACCCGGGCCGGTGCGGAACAGGCCGACGGCCCTGGTCGGTGTCAGTGCGGTCGCGTACGGTGAACCACACGTCCCGCGCCCTTTGAGAACAAGAGGAGACCGAAGTGCCGGTCCTTCCCGGAGCAGAGCCGTTCCGCCACGAGGGCGGAGAGGTCGGTGTCCTGCTCTGCCACGGCTTCACCGGTTCCCCGCAGTCCCTGCGCCCCTGGGCGGAGCGCCTCGCGGAACACGGCCTCACGGTCTCGCTGCCGCTCCTGCCCGGACACGGCACGCGCTGGGAGGACATGGCGCTCACCGCCTGGCCCGACTGGTACGCCGAGGTGGACCGTGCCCTGCGCGTCCTGCGCGAGCGCTGTACGACGGTGTTCGTCGCCGGCCTCTCCATGGGCGGCGCCCTCGCCCTGCGCCTCGCCGCGAAGCACGGCGCGGACATCACCGGCGTCATCGTCGTCAACCCGGCGAACAAGGTGCACGGCCTCGCCGCGTACGCCCTTCCGGTGGCCCGGCACCTGATCCGTACGACCCCCGGCATCGCCAGCGACATCGCGAAGGAGGGCGTCGAGGAGGTCGGGTACGACCGGGTGCCGCTGCACTGCGCGCACTCCCTGCGCGGCGCGCTGCGCAAGCTGGACGGCGAGCTGCCGCAGGTGACCCAGCCGGTGCTGCTGCTGCGCTCGGCCCAGGACCATGTGGTCCCGTCGGCGGACTCCGCGCGGATCCTGAGCCGGATCTCGTCGTTGGACGTACGCGAGCTGGTGCTGGAACAGAGCTACCACGTCGCGACGTTGGACCACGACGCGGACCGTGTCGTCGAGGAGAGCATCGCGTTCATCGACCGGCTCGTGGCCGACAGGGGTGTCGCTGAGGAAGGGACGACGGCAGGTGGCTGAGCACGACTCCGACCGCGAGGACAACGCGGAGCGGGAGGAGCAGAACGTCCCGTTCGACGAGGAGGCCGCGTGGGCGGCCATCGTCGCCGGGTACGGGGACGAGCCCAAGGATCCGCCGGGCGCGAAGCCCTTCAAGTCGGTGGAGGACCTGGCGCTCCTTGAGGCGCAGACCAACGACGACGCGCCGGCTGCCGAGGCCGAGGAGAAGCCGGCCGCCGAACCGCCGGCCGACAAGCCGCTCGGCGGTTCCGTGACGTTCGCGCCCGGCGTCGGGCCGCGCGACTACTCGCCGGCCGAGCCCAGCGACGACGACCTCGGCGAGGACGACGAAGGGCACTTCGTGCCCCCCGAGCCGCCGCCGCTGCCCGAGGCCGACGCGACCGCGAAGTTCGCGTGGCTCGGTGTCGTCGGGGGGCCGATCCTGCTGCTGCTCGCCGTGCTCCTCGGGTGGGACATGACGTGGTGGCTCGCGACGGTCGGCATCGGGGGCTTCCTCGGGGGGTTCGCGACGCTGGTGATGCGGATGCGGACGGACGAGGAGGGGGACGACGATCCCGGGCGGGGTGCGGTCGTCTAGCTTCTAGTTGCCGGGAATTCTGAGGGTGGCCAGGACCGGGAGGTGGTCCGTGGCCGCCCTCAGGTCGTTCTCCGTGATGCCGGGGAAGTCCCTGGGGACGCCCGCGGTGAGGACCTCGATGCCCTTCGTCGTGAAGATGGCGTCGATCCTCCTGTCCGGCCCGGTCGCCGGGAAGGTGTGTTCCGTCCCCCAGGGGGCCGTCACCCACGTGTCCTGGAGGGTCTCCGCGAGGCGTTCGAACGAGCGGCCCGTGGGGGGTTCGTTGATGTCGCCGCCCGCGATGGCGTGGTCCACGCCCATGCCGGCGAGCCTGTCGAGGAGGGTGGCCGTCTGGTCGTAGCGCTCCTCCTCGTCCAGGGAGAGGTGGGTGCTGAGGACGCCGAGGCGGGCGTTGCCGATCCGTACGACGGCTGTCGCGAAGCCGCGTCTGTGGTTGCCGGTGGTGAGGGGGAGGAGGACGTCCTCGGTCCGCTCGACCGTCGTGCGCAGGGAGCAGAGGATCGCCGGGCCTGCCGCTGTGCCGCCGCCGGTGAGGATGACCAGGTCTGCGGCTCTTGCCAGGCGGGCGAGTTTCTTGCGCCAGCGGAAGAAGCGGGGGGCTTCCTGGAGGAGGACCAGGTCGGGGGTGGCTGCTTTGATGATGCGGGCGAGGGCTTGGGGGTCGTCCCTGAGGGAGCGGATGTTGTAGGTGAGTACGCGGATGGTGGGGGGCAGGGGCATGGGCGTCAATGTACGCCTAAACAAAGGGGGCGCTGGGAGGGTGCGCGACTGCCGGTAGTACATGGCTTGTCGCGCAGTTCCCCGCGCCCCTAGGTGGGTTTCCGCGCCCCTTGAATGCACAAATCCGTAGGGCGACAATCCCTACATCACATGATCGGGTCCGGCTCCCTGGCCAGGTCCGCCGCCCCTACCAGGCCCGCGTCGTTCCCCAGGCTCGCCGCCAGTACGTCCGCCACCGGGCGCCAATTGCCGCCCACCAGCCAGCGCTTGTACGACTTGCGGATCGGGTCGAGGACCAGCTCACCCTCGTCCGACAGGCCGCCGCCGATGATGAACGCCGACGGGTCGAAGAGGGACGCCAGGTCGGCCAGGCCCGCGCCCACCCAGCGGGCCAACTCCCGGTACGAGTCCACCGCCACCGGGTCGCCCTGTCGCGCCGCCATCGAGATGTGCTTGCCCTCGATGCCGTCGGGGGTGCTGTCGCCGAGGCCGAGGAGGATCTCCGCGTTCTCGGGGGCCGCGTTGGCGCGCTGTTTCGCGTAGCGGACGAGGGCGCGGCCGGAGGCGTACTGCTCCCAGCAGCCCTGGGAGCCGCAGCCGCACAGGAGGCCGTCGGGGACCATGCGGATGTGGCCGAACTCGGCGGCGACCCCGAAGTGGCCCCGGCGCAGCTTGTTGCCGATGATGATGCCGCCGCCGAGGCCGGTGCCGAGGGTGATGCAGATGACGTTGCGGTGGCCCTTGCCCGCGCCGAACTTGTACTCGCCCCACGCCGCGGCGTTCGCGTCGTTCTCGACGACGACGGGAAGGCCGGTGCGCTGCTCGACCTTCTCCTTCAGCGGCTCGTTGCGCCAGTGGATGTTGGGCGCGAAGTAGACCTCGGAGCGCTGGCGGTTGACGTAGCCGGCGGCGCCGATGCCGACGCCCACGATCTCGTGCCCGGCGCGCGCTCCCTCGACGGCGGAGGCGATGGCGTCCACGATGCCCTCGGGCGTGCCCGGGGTCGGCACCTTGTGGGTCGACAGGATGGTGCCTTCCTCGTCGACCACGCCGGCCGCGATCTTCGTGCCGCCGATGTCGACGCCGATGGTGAGTCCCATGAATCCCTCAGTTTCGGTCGAGCCCCGCTATGGGCCACCGTACCGGAGGGGAACCTCACTCCACGTCGATCCGCTGACCCGGCCCCTGGCCGTCGCCCCTGTCGTCCTTCCCGTCGCTCGCGTCGCTCTTCGTCCAGCGGTTCTCCTGGCGCTGGACCGCGGAGCGGTACGCGGCGAGGAGTTCGCTGCCCGCCGCGCTGAGGTGGTCGAAGACGTCCGGGTTGCGTTCGACGACCGGTTCGACGACCGCCTTCGCCTGCTGGACGACCTGGCGGACGACCTGCTGCGCGGCGGGTCCGGCGACCGCGCCGAGGAGGGGGGAGTTGAGGCCGCCGAGCTTGTCGGAGACCGCGTCGAAGAGTTTGCGGAGTTCCTCGCCGGCCGAGCCGGGGGGCGGGCCGTACTGGGCCCGGCGGCGGGCCTTCTCCGCGGCCAGGTCCTCTTCGCAGGCGGTGGCCCAGGCGTCCGCGTCCGTGGCCCGCGGCGTCTCCTCGACCGCCTCACGCGCCTGACTGTCGTCGCTGCTCATGGCGTCTCCCTACGGCTCGTCCTTACGACGGTACCCGAACGGCGGTACGTCCTTCACCGCTCCCGCGGCCACAACCCGGGATCCGGCACGAACCGCACCCTCAGCTCGCCGTCCCTGAGCGAGGCGCCCTCGACCGTGCAGCGGCGCAGCGCGGAGGGCAGCGCGACGATCCGCCGGAACTGGCCGACGGTGACGACGAGTTCGTCCCCCCGGCGGATCAGGTCCAGTTCGTCCCGTACGGCGCCGGGGAGGGGCAGCGTCCACACGAACACGTCGTCCTGCTCGGTCACCGGCCACTCGACGGGGGCCGGCACCTCGGCAGGGGGTACGGCGAGGGCGCGGAGGTCGTCGGTGCCGCGCGGGTCTCTGCCGAGGTGGGGGACGATCACGGCGTCCCACTCGTCCAGCGCCTTCCGCTGCTGGGCGACGGGGCCCGCGAGCCAGCCCGGCTCGTCCGGCAGCACCCGGTTGGCGACCAGTGCTTCGACGCGGAGCTGCCTGAGCGCGAGCCCGAGGCGGGCGTCCCGTACGGCGTCGGTGCCGGCGGGGCCGGGTTCCGCGACGATCCGTACGCCGGTCCGGGGGCCGGCCAACACGGCCTCCACGGCGGCCAGTTCCGTATCCCATCTGCTCGCCGTCTCGTACAGCCACTCCGCCGGCATCGGCACCCCGGCGAGACGGCCCAGCACAGGTCGCAGGGCTCGTGCGGCCTGCCGTTCGGCGGGAAGCAGCCGCCGGATATAACGCCGCAGCTCCTCCGGAAGGGCCAGCAGAGCGAGCGCCTGCGGGGTGGCCGGCAGATCGACGACGACCAGCTCGAACCGCTCGGACAGCACGGCGTCCCGCAGAGCGCGCAGCAGATTGAGCTCCTCGGCACCGGGGAGGGAGGTCAACTCCTCGCCTTCGAGCCGCGAGGCCCCGAGCAGATCGAGCGCCCCGGTCGCCCTCTCCTGGAACCGGACGAGGTCATCCCGGAAACCGAGCGAGGCATCGGGCCGCCAGGCGGTGAGGAACTCGTTGACGGCAAGCGGCTTGTCCCCGGTGACCACCCCGAGCGCGGCCCCCAGACTGTCCCCGCGATCAGCACTGAGGACGAGGGTCCGGGTGCGGTCGAGGGAGGCGGCGAGGGCGGTAGCGGCAGCGAGGGTCGTACGACCGGCACCGCCGGGACCGGTGACCAGGAGAGTGCGCATAAGGAGCAACGCTAACGGTCGAGTTGCGACCGCCGGTCAGCGGTGGCTGGTCGCGCGCCCGGACTCCTAGCCCTCCACCCTCTTCTTCAGCCCCTCCAGCGCCCGGTCGATGATGACCTTCTCGGCCTTGCGCTTGATCATGCCCAGCATCGGGATCTTGACGTCGACCGTGAGGCGGTACGTGACCTCGGTCGAGCCCCCGCCCGCGGCCTTCAGGGTGTAGGAGCCGTCCAGGGAGCGCAGCATCTGGGACTTGACCAGCGTCCAGGAGACCTCGTCGGGCCCGGTCCAGGTGTACGCCAGCGTCTGGTCGTCCTTGATCGCGCCCGCGTCCATGACGAGGCGGACCTCTTCGGCGCGACCGGACGCGTCCGACTTCAGGACCTCCGCCTGTTTCACCTCACCCGTCCACTCCGGGTACCGCGCGAAGTCGGCGATGACCGCCATGACGTCGGCCGGTGCCGCCGAGATCGTGATGCTCGAACTGGTGTGTTCCGCCATCGCCGGGTTCCTCCAGATGCGGGCCGGTGAGAAGTCGCTGCGCGTGAAGGCTACCGCGCCCATGACCTGCCGACTTCACGCCCCTACCACTCCAGGACCCACGGCTTCCCGGACCCGGCGAAGTGGCCGACGTTGACGCATTCGGTGGCGCCGACCCGCATGCGCCGCGCGAGGGGCTGGTGGACGTGTCCGAAGAGGGAGTAGCGGGGCCGGGTCCGGCGGATCGCGTCGAGCAGCGCACGGCTCCCGCGTTCGAAGCGCCGCGCGACGGTGTCGTACACGAGCTCCGGCACCTCCGGAGGAATGTGCGTGCACAGGACGTCGACGGAGCCGAGGGCCTCGATCTTCGCCGCGTACTCCTCGTCGGAGATCTCGAAGGGCGTGTTCATGGGGGTACGCAGGCCGCCGCCGACGAACCCGAAGGTGCGGCCGCCGATCTCGGCGACCTCGCCGTCGAGGACGGTGGTGCCGGGGCCGGCGTACTCCTTCCAGAGCGCGGGCATGTCGACGTTGCCGTAGGTGGCGTACGTCGGGGTCGGGAACGCGGCGAAGAGGTCGGCGTACTGCCCCCGCACGGCGTTCTCGATGACGGCGGCGCGGTCGCCGTCGACGGTGGACCAGAGCTGTCGGCCGAGGTCACGGGCCTCGTCGAAGCGGCGGGCGGTGCGCAGGGCGACGAGCCGGCCGGCGTTGTCCGCGCCGAAGAGGTCGGGGAAGATGCCGCGGGAGTGGTCGGCGTAGTCGAGGAAGAGGATCAGGTCGCCCAGACAGACGAGCGCGTCGGCGCCCTCCCCGGCGCGCGCGAGGTCCCGCGCGTTGCCGTGGACGTCACTCACCACGTGGATGCGTGTGGATGCCATGTCGATCAAGGGTAGGCGGGGAGGCGGCGGGTGAACAGTGACGTCCACGACCGCTGTTACTGGCCGGTCGGCAAGTCGGTGGACTACCGTACGCAGAGCAATACCCGAGATGTGTGACACGGCGAACATCTCGACCGGCCCCCCTGTCGAAGTCGCCATACCGACCGGTAACGTCCGGGCAGTCCACCGAGCCTTGGACCGCACCGTCGCATCGCACACCGTCGTGGCGCCGGCGCCCTATGAGGAGCAGCAGTCTTGCGCGAGTTCAGCCTTCCGGCTTTGTACGAGGTCCCTGCGGACGGAAATCTGACCGACATCGTCCGCAGAAACGCCGCGCAGCACCCGGATGTGGCTGTGATCGCCCGCAAGGTGGGCACCGCGTGGCAGGACGTGACGGCCACGGAGTTCCTCGCCGAGGTGCACGCGGCGGCGAAGGGCCTGATCGCGGCCGGGGTCCAGCCGGGCGACCGGGTGGGCCTGATGTCGCGCACCCGGTACGAGTGGACGCTCCTGGACTTCGCGATCTGGAGCGCGGGCGCGGTCACGGTCCCGGTGTACGAGACCAGCTCGCCGGAGCAGATCGGCTGGATCCTCTCCGACTCGGGCGCGACGGCCTGCGTCGTGGAGCTGGAGTCGCACGCGGCGGCCGTGGAGTCGGTGCGCGAGTCGCTGCCGGAGCTGAAGCACGTCTGGCAGATCGAGGGCGGTGGCGTCGAGGAGCTGGGCCGGCTCGGCCGGGACGTCACGGACGCGACGGTCGACGAGCGCAGCGCCCAGGCGAAGGCGGACGACCCGGCGACGATCGTCTACACCTCGGGGACGACCGGCAGACCCAAGGGCTGTGTCCTCACGCACCGCAGCTTCTTCGCGGAGTGCGGGAACGTCGTCGAGCGGCTGCGCCCCCTGTTCCGCACCGGCGAGTGCAGCGTCCTGCTGTTCCTGCCGCTGGCGCACGTCTTCGGGCGGCTCGTGCAGATCGCGCCGATGATGGCGCCGATCAAGCTGGGCAACCTCCCGGACATCAAGAACCTCACGGACGAGCTGGCCTCCTTCCGCCCGACGCTGATCCTGGGCGTGCCGCGCGTCTTCGAGAAGGTCTACAACTCGGCGCGCGCGAAGGCGCAGGCCGACGGCAAGGGCGCGATCTTCGACAAGGCCGCCGACACGGCGATCGCCTACAGCAAGGCCCTCGACCTGCCGTCGGGCCCGCCGCTGGGGCTGAAGATCAAGCACAAGGTGTTCGACAAGCTCGTCTACAGCAAGCTGCGCGCGGTCCTCGGCGGCCGGGGCGAGTACGCGATCTCGGGCGGCGCCCCGCTCGGCGAGCGGCTCGGCCACTTCTTCCGGGGCATCGGCTTCACGGTCCTGGAGGGCTACGGCCTCACCGAGTCCTGCGCGGCGACGGCGTTCAACCCGTGGGACCGGCAGAAGATCGGTACGGTCGGCCAGCCGTTGCCCGGCTCGGTCGTCAGGATCGCGGACGACGGCGAGGTGCTGCTGCACGGCGAGCACCTCTTCAAGGAGTACTGGAACAACCCGGCGGCGACCGCCGAGGCGCTGGCCGACAACTGGTTCCACACCGGGGACATCGGCACCCTCGACGAGGACGGCTACCTCTCCATCACCGGCCGCAAGAAGGAGATCATCGTCACGGCGGGCGGCAAGAACGTCGCCCCGGCGGTGATCGAGGACCGGATCCGGGCGCACGCGCTGGTCGCCGAGTGCATGGTCGTCGGGGACGGCCGGCCGTTCGTGGCCGCGCTGGTCACCATCGACGACGAGTTCCTGGGCCGCTGGGCCACCGAGCACGGCAAGCCGGCGGATGCCACCGCGGCGTCGCTGCGTGACGACCCGGATCTCCTCGCGGCGATCCAGACGGCGGTCGACGACGGCAACGCCGCGGTGTCGAAAGCGGAATCGGTGCGGAAGTTCCGCATTCTCTCCTCCCAGTTCACGGAGGACTCGGGCCACCTGACGCCCTCGCTGAAGCTCAAGCGGAACGTGGTGGCGAAGGACTACGCGGCCGAGATCGAGGCCCTGTACGCGAAGTAGCCTGCTTTCTCGGGGCAGTTCATGGCGCGGTGTCCTCGACGAGGACCCGCGCCATCGTCCTCTCCGCGAGCGCGGTGATGGTGACGAACGGGTTCACCCCGATGTTGCCGGGCACGAGCGAGCCGTCGGTGACGTACAGCCGCGAATAGCCTTTGACGCGGCCGTAGTCGTCGGTCGCCTTCCCCAACACGCAGCCGCCCAGCGGGTGGTAGCAGAAGTCGTCCGCGAAGACCTTGCTGGGCGTGCCGAACAGGTCGTAGCGGTAGATCGTCGAGTTGGCCGCGTTGACCCGGTCGAACAGCTTCTTCGCCATCGCCACGGACACGGCGCTCTGTGCGGCGCTCCAGCTCAGGCCCAGCGAGCCGTTGTTGTACGTCAGGGTCGCGCGCTGGGGGTTCTTGGTGATCGCCAGGTAGAGGCTCACCCAGTTCTCCAGCCCCGTCGGCAGCGGGGCCATTTCGGCGAACACCGGGTTGTCGGTGTTGGCCCAGTCGTCGATGCCCATCACCGGCATCGTGGACTGGTTGGCGCCGGTCGTGTCCCACAGGTGGTTGGCGCGGCCCAGCATGACGTTGCCGTTGGTGCCCCAGCCGGCGCCGACGCTCGCGTCCAGGGCGGGGAGGGTGCCCGACTGGCGTGCCTTGACGAGGAGTTCGGTGGTGCCGAGGCTGCCGGCCCCGAGGAACAGGTAGGTGCAGCCGTACTGTTTCGTCTCGACGACCGTCCCCGTGTCGTCGATCCTGCTCACGCCGAGCACCCAACTCCCGTCGCCGGCGCGGCTGATGGCGGTGACCTTCTCCATCGTATGGATGGTGACGTCGCCGGTGCCGAGCGCGGAGGCGAGGTACGTCTTGTCGAGGCTGCGTTTGCCGTGGTTGTTGCCGTAGATGACCTCCTGGCCGAGCGCCGACTTGGTCGCCGTGCCGGCCGCTTCCTTCTGCATGTACGCGAAGTCGTACACGCTGGGCACGAACGTGGTCTTCAGGCCCGTGTTCGCCGCCGCCTTCCTCGATGTGCGGCTGAACTTGTACCACTCCGTCGACTCGAACCAGGCCGGGTCGATCGTGTTGACGCCGAGCATCTGGCGGGCCCTGGGGAAGTACGTGCCGTACATCTCCGTCGCGTCGACCGTGGGGAACTGCTCGGTGAAGTACGCCTGGTTGGGGGTGACCGCCATCGAGCCGTTCACGAGGGAGCCGCCGCCGACGCCCCGGCCGACGTAGACCGACATGTTCGCGAACTTCACGCGGTCCAGGACGCCGGGGTACGGGGTGATGTCCTTGTTGACGACATCCAGCCACAGGAAGCTGGCGAGAGGGGCCTCGGTGCGGGTCTTGAACCACATCGAGCGCTTGTCCGGATTCGCCGTGTTGCAGAAGACCTTGCCGTCGGGGCCGGCCGTGTTCCAGGCCCGGCCCATCTCAAGGACGAGGGTACGGATGCCGGCCTGCGCGAGCCGCAGCGCGGCGACCGCCCCGCCGTACCCCGAACCGACCACGATCGCCGGGGAGTTGTCGATGGCCTCGGGTTCTTCGGCGTGGGCGGACTGGAGGGAGATACGGGTGAGACCGAGGGTGGCGGCCGTCTGGAGGGCGGCCATGCCGAGGATCTGGCGTCTACTGAGCTGACGTTGCGTCAGATGTGCTGTCATATGCGGAGCATGGGGGGAATGGCGGATTCCTGCTAGAGAAACGTCCTCAACTTTTCCGCCAAGAGGTCCCAACGCCACTTCTCCTCGACCCACTTGCGGCCCCGCTCCCCCATCCTGCTCCTCAACTCCGCGTCCCCCAGCAGCACGACGATCCGCTCGGCCGTCTCCTCGGCCGACTCACCCCGCACCACCCAGCCGGTCTCGCCGTCCAGGACCGCGTCCGGCGCTCCCCCCGAGTCCCCGGCCACCACTGGCAGTCCGGTCGCCGACGCCTCCAGGTAGACGATCCCCAGGCCCTCGACGTCGAGCCCGCCCCGCCGCGTCCGGCACGGCATCGCGAAGACGTCCCCGGCGCCGTAGTGGGCGGGCAGCTCGCCCCACGGGACGGAGCCCGTGAAGCGTACGGAGTCCTCGACTCCCGTCTCCGCGGCGAGCTTTCGCAGGTCGCCCTCGTAGGGGCCGCCCCCCACGATCAGCAGCACCGCGTCCGGCTCGGCCTTCAGGATCCTCGGCAGGGCGCGGATCAGCGTGTCCTGGCCCTTGCGGGGCACGAGCCGTGACACGCACACCACGACCGGCCGGTCGGCGAGCCCCAGCCGCGCCCGGACCTCCGCGCCCCCCGACCCCGGATGGAACGTCTTCTCGTCGACGCCGGGCGGGAGTTGGACCATCCGCGAGGCCGCCTGCGCCGACAGCGCCCCGGCGATCCGCGACCGCGTGTACTCGCCGAGATAGGTGACCGTGTCCGTCGACTCCCCGATCCTGCGCAACAGGCTCCGGGCCGCCGGGAGTTGCGCCCACCCCGCCTCGTGCCCGTGCGTCGTCGCGACCAGCCTGCGCGCGCCCGCCCTGCGCAGCGCCGGCGCCATGAGCCCCAGCGGGGCCGCCGCCCCGAACCACACGGACGTACACCCGTGCTCGCGCAGCAGCGACACCGCCCGCCGGGTCGCCCCCGGGGTCGGGAGCAGCATCGTCGTACGGTCCCGGACGACCGTGAAGGGCTGCTCGGCGTCGAAGGCGGCGGTGGCCTCGACGCCCTCGCGGCTCCGCTTCCACGTGGACGCGTAGACGACGAGGTCGGCGGGGTCGAGCCGGAGCGCCATGTTGTGCAGGAACGCCTGGATGCCACCGGGGCGGGGCGGGAAGTCGTTGGTCACGACGAGGGTCTTGTGCATCGCGGCCGACTGTAACGGACCGGGTGCCCGGCCCCGCTTCACCGCTCTCCCCCAGCCCCCGGTGCAGGATGTGCCCCACACGCCGATCATGGACGAACAGGGGCAGAGGTGAAGACGACGCCGTCGACCGGGCTGCTGGTCACCTGGGGTGTCACCCGGCTGCTCCTGCTGCTGTCCGTGTACCGGATCCTCCCCTTCCCGGGCCCGGACGTCACGACGGACGTGTCGGTGATCTACCAGGGCTGGTACGAGGTCCTGCGCACCGGCACGTTCCCCCTGCACGACGTCACCTGGCAGTACCCGCCCGCCGCGGCCCTCCCGGTCCTGGCCCCCGCGCTGCTCCCGTTCCTCGACTACGCGTCGGCGTTCTTCGTGCTGGTCTTCATCGCCGACCTGGCCGCCCTGACGCTGCTCCTGACCGCGTCCCACCGCCCCGGCCGCACCCGGCGCGGGGTCTGGGTGTGGGTCGCGGGCGTCCCCCTGCTCGGGCCGACGGCCTACGCGCGCTACGACCTGATGGTGACCGCCGTCGCGGTCGCCGCCCTCGTCGCGGGCGCCCGCCGCCCCCGCGTGATGGGCGCCCTGATCGGTTTCGGCGCGCTCCTGAAGGTGTGGCCGGCCCTGCTGCTGGCCGGGGTCGCCCGGCCTGGGGCCTGGCTCGCGGCGACCCTGACGGCCGCCCTCCTGCTCGCCGTGAGCGCGTTCGTCCCCGGCGCGTTCTCCTTCGTCTCCTCCCAGCGCGAGCGGGGCACGGAGGTCGAGTCGCTGGGCGCGCTGGTCTTCCACGTGGCCCGGTGGTTCGGCTGGCGCGGCGAGGTCGGCTTCTCGTACGGCTCCCTGGAGTTCACCGGCCCCGGTGTGCGGGCGGTGAGCACGGCCGCCCTGTTCCTGACGTCCGTCGCGTTCGGCTGGCTGCTGCTGTGGCGCCTGACGGCCCGCCGCTTCTCGGTCCACACCCCGGCGGACGCGGCCTTCACCGCCGTCCTCCTGTTCACCCTCTCCAGCCGGGTGCTCAGCCCGCAGTACCTGCTGTGGCTGATCGGTACGGCGGCGGTGTGCCTCTGCTTCCGGGGCAGCCGCATGGGTCTCCCGGCGGCCCTGGTGCTGGGCGCGGCGGCGGTGACGGTGATCGAGTTCCCGGTCCGCTTCGACGACGTCGTCGAGAGCACGCCCCTCGGCCTCGCCCTGCTCCTCACCCGCAACGGCCTCCTCGCCGCCGCCGCGCTCCTCGCCTGCGCCCGCCTGTGGCGCTCGACGGCGCCCTGCCCGAAGCCGCTCCCCGTCCCGGCCCAGGCAACCCGGGCGAAGGTCCCCTCCTGACCGCTCAGCTCGCCAGCTGTTCCTTCACGTACGTCCGCCAGTCCTCGGTGAACTCCGGCAGCGACACCCCGAGGACGCTGCCGAGGGCGCCCTCCACCGCCCCAGCCCGTTTCCCGTGCGCCCCGACGGCCCGGTAGAAGGCGTTGAGCCTCTCCTCGCCCCAGCGCCCGGCGATCATCCGGCAGGCCAGCCAGCCGCCCTCGTACGCCTGGGCCAGCCGGGTGGCGTCCGTGCCGAAGCCGAAGTCGGCGTCGGTGGGGAGGGCCGCGGGGAGGCGGCCCTCGTCGACGGCGCTCTGGAGTTCGGGGGCGGCCTGCCGGGGCGTGCGGTCGGTGTCGCGGTAGCCGACCCAGTCGGCGTAGCCCTCGGACAGCCACAGGGGGGTCGCCGCGTTGGTGTGGGCGCGGGTCGCGACGTGGGTCGTCTCGTGGGTGAGGACCACCTGGCGGCCGACCTCGCCCAGCATGCCGTACGCCTCGGGGTTGACGACGATCCGGTCGGCGGGCGCGCGGCCGCCGGTCTCGCCGGTGGTGACGGCCGCGATGCCCCGGTACGAGTCGGCGGGCGAGCCGAGCAGCCCGGCCATCGCCTGGAGGGAGGCCGGCACCACGACGACGACCTTCCGCGCCCAGCCGGTCCCCCACGCGGCGGAGACGGCGGGCACGGCCCGGTCCGCGAGATCGGCGAAGCTCCGCAGCCGCTCGGCGGGCTCCCCCACGCCCAGGACGAGACTGCGCTCCCCCCGCACGGCCTCGACCTTCCCCTGGTCCCACAGCTGCTCCCCCGCCCCGTCCCCGGGCCCCTCGGAGACGACGGACCACACCCCGCCCTCGTCCCGGTCGAGCTTCACGATCCGCGAGGCGGTGACGGGCACGGAGTCGTACCCCTGGACCCGGTAGCTGAGCCGGGCGTCGGCGGTGGCGCGGTCCCCCACGGCGTCGACGGAGGTGAGCCGGTACGACCACTGGGCGAGCGGCACGTCGTAGGTGTTGCCCTCCCGGCCCAGCACCACGGCGGCCCGCCGGTCGAGGGCGGCCTGCACCTCGGCCCGGACGGAACTCCCCCCGCCGCCCCCACTGCACCCCACCGCAAGCAGACACAGGGCTATGCCCCCGGACCACAGCACCCGCCTCGCACCAGCCATCGGGACGATCGTACGGGGGAAGGCAAGAAGGCGAATCCGCAGCCCTACAGCCGCGTGCCCTACGGCCGCGTGACCGACGAGACCGGCATCATCCCCACCGGGTCGTAGCGGACCGGCGCCCCCGGGTACGGCGCGTGGATCACCTGCCCGTTGCCGACGTACATGCCGACATGGCTCGCGTCGGACCGGTAGGTCACGATGTCCCCCGGCTGGGCCTGCGAGAGCGGTACCCGGCGCCCCGCGTGGGCCTGCGCCTGGGAGGTGCGCGGCAGCGAGACCCCGGCCTGTCCGTACGACCACTGCATGAGCCCGGAGCAGTCGAACCCGGTGGGCCCGCTGGCCCCCCACACGTAGGGCCGGCCGAGCGCGGAGCGGGCGGCGGCGACGGCCGCGGCGGCGCGCGGCGAGGACGCCTGGCCGCCGGGGAAGGGCATGTCGTCGCGGCCGGAGCGGGAGACCCGGTCGTAGTCGGCGCGCTCGGACGGGGAGAGGGAGTTGAGGAGTTCCCGGGCGCGCGCGAGTTTCCGTTCCACCGTCCGCTTGTGCGTCGCGACGGCCCTGCGGCTCTTCTCCAGCTCCCCGAGCTTCCCGGCGGCCTCGGCGCGGTCCTGGGACAACTCCCGCATCGCGGACTGGAGTTCGCGCAGCTGTCCGGCCTGGTGGACGGTCAGCCGGTCGAGGGTGGCGGCCTTGTCGAGGTATTCGTCGGGGTCGTCGGAGAAGAGGAGCGCGATGGACGGATCGAGCCCCCCGGCCCGGTACTGGGCCCCGGCGAGCGCCCCGAGCCGTTCCCGCATCGCGTTGATCCGCTCCTGCTGCCGGGCGATGGCGTCCTGCGCGCCGCTGACCTCGCGGCGGAGTTTCCCGGCCTTCTCACCGGCCTGGTTGAACGCCTCGGTGGCCTGCTCGGCCTCGGTGTAGAGCCGGTCGACCTCGGCCCGGGTCTCCCCGGACGGCGCCGCGTGGGCGGGCACCGCCCCGAGGGCTGCCGCCGCGGCGGACAGGGCGCAGAGCGCGGCGCCCGCCCCCCTGTTGAACCCGGACGCCGGTGCAACGCTGCGATGGGACCCCACGGGAAGCCGCACTCCTTCCGCTGACGGACGAGGAAACGCGGCAGACAGTAGCCCTGTGGGCAGGGGGCGGCCAACGACCCGGAACGGACACGGACGGTGACGCCCCGGCCCAGACGCAGGTCATGGGCGGGGCGGACGGTCAGCGCGGGCGGCGGGAATCCACTCGTTCGGGGGGACCCTGCGACGGGGTGTGTCGCGGCCGGGGGTGCGTCAGATGCGGACGCCGAACATGAACGGCCCGCCGATGGTGTCCATCGACTCGTACCGCACGACGGTCCCGGTGCGCGGCGCGTGGATGACCGTGCCGTTGCCCGCGTAGAGCGCGACGTGGTGCAGGTCGTTGAAGAAGATCACCAGGTCGCCGACGCGCAGGTCGCTCTCGTTGTAGATCCGGGTCCCGGCGTTGGCCTGGGACTCGGAGGTGCGCGGGATGGTGATCCCGGCCTGCGCGTAGGCCCAGGAGGTGAGGCCGGAGCAGTCGTAGGTGGCCGTACCGGTCGCACCGAACTGGTACGGCTTGCCCAGCTGGCTCTGCGCGGCGGAGAACGCGGCGGCGGCCCGGCCGGACGCGGAGCCGACGTTCCCGAGGTCCACGCGCTCCCCGGCGTCGCGGCTGGCGCGGCTCTCCTGCTGGGAGATCGCGGCCTTCTCGGCGGCGGTGAGGGTGTTGAGGAGCTCGCGGGCGTCGGAGAGCTTGCCCTGCACCTCGCGCTTCTTCTTGGCGAGCTGGGCGCGGGTCGAGGAGAGGTCGGCGAGCTTCTCGGAGGCTTCGGCGCGCTGCTGGGCGAGCTGGCGCTGCTTCTCCTGGATCTTCTTCAGCGCCTCGACCTGCTGGGCGCTGAGCTGGTCCTGCGTGGAGGCGCGGTCCAGGAAGCTGTCCGGGTCGGAGGAGAGGAAGAGCTGCACGGAGGAGTCGATGTTGCCGGTGCGGTACTGGGCGGCCGCCGCCAGACCTATGGAGTCACGCAGCTTGTTCAGCTCGTCCTGGCCCCGGGCGACGTTGTCCTGGATGGTGGAGATCTCCTTCTGGAGCTTCCCCGCCTTCTCCTCGGCGCCGTTCATGGCCTCGGTGGCCTGCTCGGCCTCTTCGTAGAGCTTGTCGACCTTCGACTTGACCTCGTCCTTCGTCGGCTTCTCGCTCGGCGCCGCGTTCGCGGAGTTCGCGCTGAGGGCGACGGCCGCGGCGGCCGCGGTGGTCAGCAGGGTCACGCGCGTACGGGACGGCGGCTTGGGTCGACGGTGGGACGCCACGGAGACGGGCTCCTTCTCTCGCGCGGAGGTTCGAACCGTGACCCTAGTGACCTGAGTGTGATCAGTTCAAATCCCGTGGCGAAAAAAAGCGGTCGCGCAACGCATAATTTGCATTCAACCAACCCGCGGTGACGCCCACTTGACCCTGTGTAGGGATACGGCGCTCAGGACAGCCGCTTCAGCAGCATCGCCGAAGCCACCGGCCGCGCCCCGGCCTTGGCGACGCCGTCGGCCACCTCCCGGTCGGTGGAGGCGACGATGACGGGCCTGCCCGGCGGTTCCGCCCGCACCAGCTGGCGGATCAGCTCGTCGGCCGTGACCCCGGGTTTCGAGAAGAGGACACGGACGCCGCGCGGAGGCGCGAGCAGGACCGGCGCGACGAGTTCGGCGCCGTCGAAGACACAGGTCACCTCGGCGCCGGTCTGCGCGGCGAGGGCGGAGAGCTGGCCGAGCAGCCGCAACCGCTGCTTCTCCAGCGGCATCTGGGGATAGCCGGTCTTGGTGACGTTGTAGCCGTCGACCACCAGATGCGCCTGGGGCAGCGCCAGCAGCTGATCGAGAATGGCCGGATCGTGCTCCGACAGGGCGCGGGTGGCGATGTCCTTCGGGGTCATCCGGCCCGGCTCGACGGCGTCCACGGTCTCGGCGGGCCGCACGGAGACCGGCGGCAGCGCGAGTTCCCGGCGCAGGCCCTGGGTGGCCTCAAGGACGGTGTCCAGCAGGAGCCGTACGCGCATGTCCTCGACGCTGCGGTTCTCGCGGGCGGCGCGGCGGCTGGCCTCCAGGGCGGCCTCGACCTCGCCGAGGCGGGACTTGAGGCGCCGGGTCTCGCTCTCGGCGGCGGACACCTGGGCGCCGCCCTCGGCGCGGACGGCCTCGATCTCGGCCTGGAGCTTGCGCTGGGCGGCCTCGCCGCGCTTGACGTCGCTGAGGGCGGAGCGCAGCTTGCGGTGGGCGGCCTCCGCCTCCCGCCGGGCGGCGTCGAGTTCCTGGCGCAGGCGTTCCGTCTCGGTGCGGACCTGGCCCTGCGCGTGGGCCAGTTCCTCGCGCAGGCGCTCCAGTTCGGCGCGGCTCTCCTCGTCGGCGCGTTCGGCGTCGGCGCGCTGGGCCTCCTCACCGGCGGCGGTGACGAGCTTGACCCAGCCGGTGGGGCGCAGCACGTAGGCCGCCGCCGCCACGTCCAGCGGGTCGGCGGCCGGGGGCGGCGAACCGGAGTCGAGGGCGCCGGTCAGCTCCGGCTGGGCCTCTCTGAGCTTCTCCCCGATGCGCTGGCGGAACAGCGCGTCGGTCTCCAGCGCCGAGGCCATCGCGTTGCCGGCGAACTTGGCCCGGCGGTTGGCCGCGAAGCGGGCGTACTGCCGCAGTTGCGCGGGCAGTTCGGCGACGGTCAGGCCGCCGAAGCCGTCCGACACGATCTGCACGACCCTGCGGCGCACCCCGTCGGGCAGGGGGCGGTCGAGCACCTCGGCGGCGCCGTCGCCCGGCTCGCCCGTGGTCTCCGCCATCCGTCACACCCCACTTGCCGTGCGGGGCCGCTCCCTGTCAGGAGTCGGCGCCCGGCCTGTCCACGAGTTCCACCGAATCGACTGCGTTGCACCAGCGGCAGCGCACCGACTCGATGGTCTCACTGACCACCTCGCGCTCCTCGACCTTCGGCTCTCCGGCCAGGTCGAGGTGGACGTACTCGACGACCTTCGAGGAGCGGGTCACGTCGAACCGGGTGAGGTTTCCGCAGAGGGTGCAGCGCCACCGGGTGGTGGCGGTCGGCAGGGTAACCGTCATCGGAACCGTCCGCTCCTTTTTCTGGGCCGTGCGCCGGGGGCGTGCCCCGGTGCGTGTGGCGGTAACCCTACGGCCTGGCGGGGACCCGCCGCCCGCCCGTCCACGACGGCGAGGCGATATGAGCCGTTGTATCCGCTTGCGTCATGCTCTGTAGCCATGATCGACAGGTGGCGCCCCGCCGCGCCGGTGACATACACGCTGATCGCCGCGTGCTGCGCCGTCTTCGCCCTCGGCCCCGCGTCCGGACTGAATCCGGCGTACGGCGCCGGCGAGGCGCTGGCGGCGGCGCAGCGCGCCTACTACCACCGCTGGGGGGTCGTGCCCGCCGACCTCTTCGAGGGGTCCGCGCGCGCCGCGCTCACCCCGCTGACCGCGCTGTTCGTGCACGGCGGCTGGGTCCACCTGCTCGGCAACATGCTCTTCCTCTACGTCTTCGGGGCGATGACCGAGGAACGCATGGGGCGCGTCGAGTTCACCCTCTTCTACCTCGGCTGCGGCTGCCTGGCCCTCCTGGGGTACGCGGCTGCGGGCGCCGACTCCGCACAGTCCCTCGTGGGGGCGTCCGGAGCGATCTCGGCCGTCCTCGGGGCCTTCCTCTACCTCTTCCCCCGGGCCCGCGTCACCAGTCTCCTGCCGTTCCTCTTCTTCCTCCCCCTGCGCTTCCCCGCCTGGCTGGTCCTCCCCTTCTGGGCGGCCCTCCAGTGGATCGCCGCGAACCGCGCCTCCACGGGCCCCGGAGTCGCCTACCTCGCCCACGTCGTCGGGTTCACGCTGGGGTTCCTGTACGCGTGGGCGCGATTCACCCGTACGACTACAGTTGAGGCCGCCCCAGCACGCATCCCCGAGGGAGAGAACCAGTCGTGATCACCGCGATCGTCCTGATCAAGACCAGCGTGGACCGGATTCCGGAGATCGCCGAGGAGATCGCGTCCCTGGAGAGTGTCAGCGAGGTGTTCTCGGTGACCGGGACGTACGACCTCGTCGCGATGGTGCGGGTGCGCGAGCACGAGGACCTGGCCGACGTCATCCCCGGCCGGATCAGCAAGATCCCCGGCGTGGAGGCGACGGACACGCACGTCGCGTTCCGGACGTACTCCCAGCACGACCTGGAGGCGGCGTTCGCGATCGGCCTGGACTCCTAGACAGCCGGCACGCAGCGGCCGTTCTCCGTCCGGTACGTCAGCTTCGCGCCCAGCGTCACCAGTTCGCGTACCGCCGTCACGAACCGGTCCACGTGCTCGTCCGGCGTGCCCGCGCCGAAGCTCACCCGGATCGCGTTCAGGGACGTCGCCTCGCCGCACTCCCCCGCCGCGGTGGCCGTCGCGCCCAGCAGGTGGTTGACGAGCGGGTGCGCGCAGAAGAGGCCGTCGCGCACCCCGATGCCGTACTCCGCGGAGAGCGCGGCGGCGAAGTGGGAGCTGTTCCAGCCGTCGACGACGAAGGAGAGGACGCCGACGCGGGGGGCGTCGTCGCCGAACAGGGACAGGACGCGGACCTGGGGGACGTCCGCGAGGCCGGCACGGACCTTGCCGATCAGGTGGTGCTCGCGGGCGACGAGGTTGCCGAAGCCCTCCTCCGTGAGCGCCTTGCACGCGGAGGCGATCGCGTAGGCGCCGATCACGTTCGGGGAACCGGCCTCGTGCCGGGCCGCGTTCTCGTGCCACTCGACCTCGACCGAGCCGTCCGCCGCGCGGCTCACCTTCCGGCTGGCGCCGCCGCCCGCGAGGTACGGCTCGGCCGCGTGCAGCCAGTCCGTCCGGCCCGCGAGGACGCCCGCGCCGAAGGGGGCGTACAGCTTGTGTCCCGAGAAGGCGATCCAGTCGACGTCCAGGTCCCGCACCGACACGGGGTGGTGGGGGGCGAGCTGGGCCGCGTCCAGGACGATGCGGGCGCCGTGCGCGTGGGCCGTCGCCGTCAGCTCGCGGATCGGCCACAGCTCGCCGGTGACGTTCGAGGCGCCGGTCACGCAGACGAGGGCGGGGGCGGCCGGGTCGCGTTCCGACAGGGCCCGGCCCAGCGTCGCCACCGCCTCCTCGGGGGTGCGGGGGGCGTCCAGGTAGGTGACGTCCCTGTGCTGCCAGGGGAGCAGGGAGGCGTGGTGCTCCGTCTCGAAGACGTACACCTGGCAGTTCGCGGGGACCGCGCGGGCCAGCAGGTTCAGGGAGTCCGTCGTCGAGCGGGTGAAGATCAGCTCGTCGTCCTCGCGGCAGTCCAGGAACTCCGCGACCGTCTTGCGGGCGGCCTCGAAGAGGTCGGTGGAGAGCTGGGAGAGGTAACCGGCGCCGCGGTGGACGCTGCCGTAGTACGGGGCGTACGCGGCGACGTCGTCCCACACGCGCTGGAGCGCCGGGGCGCTGGCCGCGTAGTCGAGGGCCGCGTACGTGACCTCGCCGCCGGTGACCAGGGGGACGGTGACGTCTCGGCCCAGGACGTCCAGGGGGGCGCAGACAGGCAGGGTGGCGACAGACACGACGGCTCCTCGACGACCAGGACCCCCGGTCTCAGGAGGGTCCGCGCTTGCCGTGGACCTCGCTGCCCACGGCCTGGTCTTCACCCGGGGCACCCCGCCACGGACGGAGGGTTGCCGGACAGTCGGCCGGGGCCTGATGACTGTCACTCATGACCTGGCGAAAAAAGTAGACGAGGTGATCGCGGGGGCGCAAGTTCTGTCCGGATCGCGGGACACCCGTACAAGAAGAAAAAGCGGCTCGCGCCGCTTTTCCCTCAGAACTCCTACGCGTTCGTCGCCGCCACCCAGCGTTCCAGCGTCCGCTTCGCCTCGCCCGAGTCGATCGACTCCGCCGCCTTCGTCATGCCTTCGCGGAGCTGGGCGGCGAGGGTGCCGGTGCCGGGGTTCAGGGCGACCAGGGCCGCGGCCGAGTTGAGGAGGACCGCGTCGCGGACGGGGCCCTGGGTGCCGTTCAGGAGGTTGCGGGCCACCTCGGCGTTGTAGGAGGGGTCGGCGCCGCGGAGGGCCTCGACGGGGACCAGGCCGAGGCCGACGTCCCGGGGGTCGAAGTGCTCCTCGGTGACCTTGCCGTCCCGGACCACCCAGACCCGGGAGGTGGCGGTGGTCGTCAGCTCGTCGAGGCCGTCGTCGCCCCGGAAGACCAGGGAGGAGTTCCCTCGGTCCGCGAGGACGCCCGCGATCATCGGGGCCATGCGGGGGTCGGCGACCCCTACCGCCTGGGACTTCACACGGGCCGGGTTCGTGAGGGGGCCGAGCGCGTTGAAGACCGTACGGATGCCCAACTGGCCGCGCGCGGCGGCGACATGGCGCAGCGCCGGGTGGAACTTGACGGCGAAGCAGAAGGTGATGCCCGCCTCCTCCGCGACCTCCGCGACCCGCTTGGGGGTCAGCTCCAGGTTGACGCCGAGCTTCTCCAGGACGTCCGAGGCGCCCGACGACGAGGACGCGGCGCGGTTGCCGTGCTTGACGACCTTCGCACCGGTGCCGGCCACGACGAGCGCGGACATCGTGGAGATGTTGACGGTCTTCGCGCCGTCCCCGCCCGTGCCGACGATGTCGACGGTCCGGCCGGACACCTCGATCGTGTTGGCGTGCTCGTACATCGCCCGGACGACCCCGGTGATCTCCTCGACCGTCTCGCCCTTGGCCCGCAACGCCACCACGAACCCGGCGATCTGAGCGTCCGTCGCCTCGCCGCGCATGATGCGGTCCATGGCCCAGGCGGTCGCGTCCGCGCTCTGGTCGTGCCCGGACAGCAGGGCGTTGAGGACGGCGGGCCAGGAACGGGCCGCCGCGGTGTCGCCTCCAGCGGGGGTCACAGCGCTCATGAAGCCGCTCCTGAGAATCGTAGGGAGAGTCACTGCACACCCTATCCAGCCCCGGGCAGCGCGAAGGCCCCGTCCGGGGTTCGGACGGGGCCCTCTGTGGCGTTACAGCTGACTGGCTGGGATCAGTGGTGGCCGTGGCCGCTCGTGATCTCCTTGTACTCCTCGGCGGTCGGCTTGGCGATCTGGCTGTCCTCGCCGTAGTACGACTCGCTGAGCTTGGCGCGGAGCTTCTCCGTGCTCTTCACCTTGCGCTTGACACCGTTCTCGTCGGTGGTGGCGCCGATCGCGACGGGCTCGTACTGCTCGTGCGAGGTGAGCGTGTGCAGCTGCTCCTGGCTGAGCGGCTCGTGGATCTCGATGAACTCACCGTGCGGCAGACGCTTGATCGTGCCCGTCTCGCGGCCGTGCAGCACCTTGTCCTTGTCGCGGCGCTGGAGGCCGAGGCAGATCCGCTTGGTGACGATGAACGCGAGGACCGGCAGGACGAAGAAGCCGATCCGGACGAACCAGGTGATCGCGTTGATGGAGAGGTGGAAGTGGGTGGCCCAGAGGTCGTTCCCACCACCGATCAGCATCACGAAGTACGCGGTCAGCCAGGCCACACCGAAGCCGGTACGGGTCGGGGTGTTGCGCGGCCGGTCCAGGATGTGGTGTTCGCGCTTGTCGCCGGTGACCCAGGATTCAATGAACGGGTAGACGGCGATGGCGACGAGCACCAGCGGGAAGATCACGATCGGGATGAACACGCCCAGGACGAGCGTGTGGCCCGCGAAGTTGATCTCCCAGCCCGGCATCACACGGACCAGACCCTCGGCGAAGCCCATGTACCAGTCGGGCTGGGCGCCGGTCGACACCTGGTCCGGACGGTAGGGGCCGAGCGCCCAGATCGGGTTGATCTGCGCCACGGCCGCGATGACCGCGATGACGCCGAACACCAGGAAGAAGAACCCGCCGGCCTTCGCCATGTACACGGGCAGCAGGGGCATGCCGACGACGTTGTTGTTCGTCTTGCCGGGACCCGCGAACTGCGTGTGCTTGTGGTAGAAGACCAGGATCAGGTGGGCCACCATCAGGCCGAGCATGATGCCCGGCAGCAGCAGGATGTGGACCGAGTAGAAGCGGGCCACGAAGTCGCCGCCGGGGAACTCCCCGCCGAAGATGAAGAACGACAGGTACGTGCCGACCACCGGGATGGACAGCAGCACACCTTCGATGAACCGCACACCGGTACCGGAGAGCAGGTCGTCCGGGAGCGAGTAGCCGGTGAAGCCGGTGAACAGCGACAGCACCAGCAGCAGCCAGCCGAACAGCCAGTTGACCTCGCGCGGCTTGCGGAACGCGCCCGTGAAGAAGACGCGCATCATGTGGACCATCATCGCGGCGACGAAGATCAGCGCCGCCCAGTGGTGGATCTGCCGGATCAGCAGACCGCCGCGCACCTCGAACGAGATGTGCATGGTCGAGGCGAACGCCTCACTCATCAGCTGTCCCTGGAGCGGGACGTAACTGCCGTGGTACTCCACCTCGTTCATCGACGGGTGGAAGAACAGCGTCAGATACACACCCGTCAGGATGATGATGATGAAGCTGTACATGCAGATCTCGCCCAGCATGAACGACCAGTGGTCGGGGAAGATCTTGCGCATGTTGGCCTTGGCGAGGGAGTAGATCCCCAGCCGGCCGTCGGCCCAGTCGGCGACGCGCTCGCCGGCCGGTGCCTTCCCGCGTTCGCGGGACTCCTCTTTGGACGTCGTGGTGCTCATCCGCGCTCCCAGAACGAAGGACCGACGGGCTCGTCGAAGTCGCCGAGCGCTTCAAGGTAGCCCTCGTCGTTGACGCCGATGCGCAGCTGCGGCAGGGCGTGACCGGCGGGGCCGAAGATCACCCGGGCGCCGTCGGAGAGGTCGAAGGTGGACTGGTGGCAGGGGCAGAGCGCGTGGTGCGTCTGCTGCTCGTACAGCGAGATCGGGCAACCGACGTGGGTGCAGATCTTCGAGTAGGCCACGATGCCGTCGTGCGACCACTCGAGCTCGCGCTTGTCCTTGATGTTCTCCGGCTGGATCCGGATGATCATCAGGGCCGCCTTGGCGATCTCGACCTGGAACTCGTGGTCGTGCTCCTCCAGGCCCTCGGGCTTGGCGAAGGTCAGCGACCCGACCGCGACGTCCTCGGGGCGCAGCGGCTCGTTCGTGTTCATGTTGACGAGCAGCTTGCCCTTGGCCCACAGCGTGGTGCGCAGCTTGGTGCCGGGCAGCGGGCCGAGGTCGCGCAGCAGGACGACGCCGGAGAGCGGGAACATGGCCAGCGCGCCGAACATCGTGTTGCGGATCAGCTTGCGGCGGCCGAGCGCCGACTCCTTGGCGCCCTGCTTGAAGTCGGCCAGGACCTTGGCCTTGACCTCGGGGGCCGCCTCGATCGGGTGCCGCTCGTCGGCGATCTCCTCGTCGGACATCAGGGTGCGGGCCCAGTGGACCGCGCCCGCGCCGATGGAGAACAGCGCCACACCGAGGGACAGCCCCAGCGCGAAGTTCAGCGCGTTGAGGTGACCGATCGGGAAGACGAAGATCGACTTGTCGTGCGGGATCGCCACGTACGAGGCGATGAAGGCGACGGTCGCCAGCATCGAGACCGTGAACAGCAGGGCGACCGTACGCTCGGAGCGCTTGGCGGCCCGCTCGTCGATGTCCTGGATACGGTGCTCGTGGGGCGGGAGGCCCGGGTCGGCGAACGGGTGCTGCTCGTCCGCGACGTCTACCGCGCCGTGCGCGTGGCCCTGCTCTGCGGGCAGGTTCTCTTCTGGAATGTCTTGGCTACTCATGACTTCTTGGCCTTTGCGGTCCGAGCGGCGACCCAGACGGCGACCGCGATGAGAGCGCCGAGGCCGAAGATCCAGGCGAACAGGCCCTCGCTGACCGGGCCGAGGCCGCCCAGCTCCAGTCCACCGGGGTTCTCGGTCTCGTCACCGTTGACCGCGTTCAGGTACGCGATGATGTCCTTCTTGTTCTGCACCGACATCGTTCCGTCACCGAAGGACGGCATGTTCTGCGGGCCGGTCTGCATGGCCTCGTAGATGTGCTTCGGGTCCACGCCCTCCAGCGTCGGCGCGAACTTGCCCTTCGTCAGGGCGCCGCCCTTGCCGGTGAAGTTGTGGCACTGGGCGCAGTTGGTGCGGAACAGTTCGCCGCCCTTGGCGATGTCGGCGCCCTCGGGGCCGTACTCGGCCTTCGTCGGGATCGTCGGACCGGCGCCCAGGGAGGAGATGTACGCGGCGAGCTGGTCGATCTGCGCCTGCGTGTAGATGACCTTCTTCCGGGGCACCTGGGCGCCCTGGGAGGTCGCGGCCGGCATCCGGCCCGTGCCGACCTGGAAGTCGACGGCGGCGGAGCCCACGCCGATCAGGCTCGGACCGTCCGAGGAGCCCTGACCGCCGGTGCCGTGGCAGCTGGCGCAGCCGACGGCGTAGAGCTTCTTCCCCTCCTCGATGGTGAGGGACTGGGCGGTTTCGTCAGCCTTCGCCTTGTCCGCGGGGGCGAACGCGGAGTAGAGCGCCCCCGAGCCCAACAGCGCAAGGAGTAGGACGACGAACGCCGCCATGGGATGGCGTCGTCGTGCGGAGAGCTTTTTCACGGATTACCCCGGTGTCAGGATCTTCGGTGTCGGTGCGTCTGGGATGTGCGTTGCGATAACGCGGGCGGGATCGGGCCCGGCTACTTGATCATGTAGATCGTCGCGAAAAGGCCGATCCAGACGACATCGACGAAGTGCCAGTAGTAGGACACGACGATCGCGGCGGTCGCCTGTTCGTGCGTGAACTTCTTGGCCGCGTAGGTGCGGCCGAGTACGAAGAGGAAGGCGATCAGACCGCCCGTCACGTGCATACCGTGGAAGCCGGTGGTCAGGTAGAACACCGAGCCGTACGGGTCGGACGAGAGCGAGAGGCCCTCGTGCTTGACCAGCTCGGTGTACTCGTAGATCTGACCGCCGATGAAGATCGCGCCCATCACGAACGTGATGATGAACCAGCCCCGGAGCTTCTTCACGTCACCGCGCTCCGCGGCGAAGACGCCGAGCTGGCAGGTGAGGGAGGAGAGCACCAGGATCGTGGTGTTCGTCGCCGAGAACGGGAAGTTCAGGGCGGACGCCATCTCCTTCCAGTGATCCGGACCGGTCACCGATCGGAGGGTGAAGTACATCGCGAAGAGGGCCGCGAAGAACATCAGCTCGGAAGCCAACCAGATGATGGTTCCGACGCTGGTGAGGTTCGGTCGGTTGACCGACGGGTGCGCGTGCCCGGTTTCTGCTGTCGTTGCTGTCGCCACGACCGACATTATGTCGGTCGCTTATCCCGCCCTCACTCCGGGGGGTGCCGTTCGGAGTGTCACTGCCCGCCGAACCGGTGTTGACGTGGTGTTCAGCGGGGCGTATCGGGGAGTAGCATCCGGCCGGATGGGCCTTTCCGTACGACGCCAGTGTCGCCGAAGTCACGGAGGAACGATGCAGCCGACCGCCACGGTGCTGGTCTACAGCGACGACGCGAACACGCGGGAGCAGGTGAGGCTGGCGACCGGTCGCCGGCCCGCGCCTGACACTCCGTTGGTGAGCTTTGTGGAGTGTGCGACGGCTCCGGCGGTTGAGCGGGAGTTGGACAAGGGCGGGATCGACGTGGTGATCCTCGATGGGGAGGCCGCGCCGATGGGGGGCATGGGGTTGTGCCGTCAGTTGAAGGACGAGGTCTTCAACTGCCCGCCCGTGCTGGTGTTGATGGGGCGGCCGCAGGATGCGTGGCTGGCCACGTGGAGCCGTGCGGATGGCGCTGTGACGCTTCCGGTCGAGCCGGTGGAGTTCGCGGGGGCGCTGGCTTCTCTGCTGCGGCAGGAGAGGCTTCAGAGCGCCTAAAGGGGTGGGGGGTTCTGTTGGGTGCGCGACTGGCCCGCCGCGGTGGCTGGTCGCGCCCCGCGGCGGAGCCGCTAATGACACAGCCCCGCGCCCCTAAAAGCATCACACCACCGTCGGCTGCAATCTTGACGTGTCCTCCTGTGGGCCCCTCTTCGTCGTCAACGCGCTTCCCTCCTGCCAATTCTTCCAGGTGACGTTCCAGTCGCCGAAGCCGTTGCCGAAGGGTTCCATGTCGTCGCCGTAGCTGTTGACGACCTTGACCACGTCGCCCTCGCGGATGTTCTCGTAGAACCAGGCGGCGTTGCCGGTGCTCATGCCGGTGCAGCCGTGGGAGACGTTGGCTGAGCCCTGGGAGCCTACGGACCAGGGGGCGGCGTGGACGTATTCGCCGGACCAGGTGACGCGGGTGGCGTAGTAGACGGAGAGGTCGTAGGACTCGGAGGAGCCGGCGGAGATGCCCACCGTCGTGCCGCGCATGCGGACGTTGTACTCCTTGCCCAGGACGACCTTGACGCCGTTCCGGGTCTCGAAGCCGGGTTTGCCGGTGGTGACGGGGATGGAGTTGATCTCCTCGCCGTTCTTGTAGACGGTCATCCAGTGGGACGAGGCGTCGGTGACGGCCACGACCTTGTCGCCGATCCTGAGGTTCAGGTCCTTCGTCCGCGCGCCCCAGAGCCGGTCGCCGATCTTGATGCCGTCGAGGTGGCTGTGGACGCGGATGCGGGTCTGGGCGGGCCAGTAGTCCTTGGGGCGGTAGTGGAGTTCCTTGGAGTCGACCCAGTGCCAGGCGCCCGGCACGGAGGGCGTGGAGTCGACCTTGAGCGCCTGTTCGACGATCGAGCGCTGTACGGGGTCCTTGACGGGCCGGCTCAGCGTCGCGGTGATGGGCTGGCCGACGCCGTACGTGCCCGCGTCGGGGCCGAAGGTGACCTCCAGGCGCTTCTTGGAGACCGGCGCCCCGGTGTCGAAGGTGAGGACGCGGCGGCCGGGGGCCCCGTCGTCGTCCTCGGTGCTCACACGGACCGTGTAGTGGGCGTTCGCGGCCAGCGGCTCGGTGGAGTGCCATCTGCGTCCGTCCGCGGCGAGTTCGCCCGCGACGAAGCGTCCTGTGGCGTCGACGGCGGTGACGTCCGTGAGGGGCCCCTCGGAGTCCTTGACGGTGATCTCCAGCGGCTTGTCGGGGTCCGCCTTGCGCCCGTCGCCGGGGAGCCCGGCGAAGACCACCTGGTCGGTCGCGTCGAACGGCCGTGAGGCGAGCGGGTGTCCGCCCGAGCCGCAGGCGGCGGCGCCCGCGACCAGAGCGCTCACCAGCAGGGTGCAGCGGACGACTGTGGCGGGGCGGGGCGTCGTACGGTTCGGGTGGGTCATGGCTTCACGCTAGGAACGGCACGCCGACCCTGCGCGCCGAGTCACTCGTACGAGCTACCCGGCGTACGGCAAAAGCGTGAGGCCGGACGCTCCTGACGGAGTGTCCGGCCTCGACCGCGCTGTGCTGGTGTTACTGGGTGCGGTTCTCACCGCGGTAGTACTCGAAGACCCAGCCCCACAGCCCGATCAGGAGCATCGGCACCGAGAAGTACAGCAGCCACCAGCCGACCGCGACCCCCAGGAAGGCGAGGGCGCCACCGATGCCCAGGGACAGCGGCTGCCAGCTGTGCGGGCTGAAGAAGCCCAGCTCGCCGGCGTCGTCCGCGACGTCCGCCTCCTTGTTGTCCTGTGCGCCCGTGTCGACCCGCTTGGCCGTGAAGCCGAGGTAGAAGCCGATCATGATGCAGAGGCCGAACGTGAGGAAGAGGGCCGTCGTACCGGCCGGCTCCTTCGACCAGACGCCATAGACGATCGCGATGGCGAGGACGAAGACGCTCAGCCAGATGAACATCTTGCCTTGGACCTTCACTTGCCGGCCTCCTTGCCGCCCGCGATGGCACCGGCGTGCGCGTGCTCCAGCTGCTGCTGTTCGAGCGCGACGATCTCGGGGTGGTGCAGGTCGAACGCCGGGGATTCACTGCGGATCCGCGGCAGGGTGAGGAAGTTGTGGCGCGGCGGCGGGCAGGAGGTCGCCCACTCCAGCGAACGGCCGTAGCCCCACGGGTCGTCGACCTCGACCTTCTTGCCGTACTTGGCGGTCTTCCACACGTTGTAGAAGAACGGCAGGATCGACAGACCGAGGACGAACGAGCTGATCGTGGAGATCGTGTTCAGGGCCGTGAAGCCGTCGGCCGCCAGGTAGTCGGCGTACCGGCGCGGCATGCCCTCGGCGCCCAGCCAGTGCTGGACGAGGAACGTGCCGTGGAAGCCGATGAACAGCGTCCAGAAGGTGATCTTGCCGAGCCGCTCGTCGAGCATCTTGCCCGTCATCTTCGGCCACCAGTAGTGGAACCCGGCGAACATCGCGAAGACGACCGTGCCGAAGACGACGTAGTGGAAGTGGGCCACCACGAAGTACGAGTCGGAGACGTGGAAGTCCATCGGCGGCGAGGCGAGGATGACACCGGTCAGACCACCGAAGGTGAAGGTGATCAGGAAGCCGGTGGCCCACAGCATCGGTGTCTCGAAGGACAGTGAGCCCTTCCACATCGTGCCGATCCAGTTGAAGAACTTCACGCCTGTCGGCACCGCGATGAGGAACGTCATGAACGAGAAGAACGGCAGCAGCACACCGCCGGTCACGTACATGTGGTGCGCCCACACCGTCACCGAGAGACCGGCGATGGCGATGGTCGCGCCGACCAGGCCCATGTAGCCGAACATCGGCTTGCGGGAGAAGACCGGGATGATCTCGGAGATGATGCCGAAGAACGGTAGCGCGATGATGTACACCTCTGGATGGCCGAAGAACCAGAAGAGGTGTTGCCATAGCAACGCACCGCCGTTCGCGGCGTCGAAGACATGCGCTCCGAACTTGCGGTCAGCCTCCAGCGCGAACAGAGCCGCCGCCAGGACCGGGAAGGCCAGCAGGACCAGAACGGCCGTCAGCAGCACGTTCCACACGAAGATCGGCATCCGGAACATCGTCATGCCGGGCGCGCGCATGCAGATGATCGTGGTGATGAAGTTGACCGAGCCGAGGATCGTGCCGAAGCCGGAGAAGGCCAGACCCATGATCCACATGTCGGCGCCGATGCCCGGCGAGCGGACCGCGTCCGACAGCGGGCTGTAGGCGAACCAGCCGAAGTCGGCCGCGCCCTGCGGGGTGAGGAAGCCGCCGACGGCGATGAGCGAGCCGAACAGGTAGAGCCAGTAGGCGAACATGTTCAGCCGCGGGAAGGCGACGTCGGGGGCGCCGATCTGGAGCGGCATGATCCAGTTCGTGAAGCCCGCGAAGAGCGGCGTCGCGAACATCAGCAGCATGATCGTGCCGTGCATCGTGAACGCCTGGTTGAACTGCTCATTGGACATGAGCTGGAGGCCCGGGCGGGCCAGTTCGGCGCGCATCAACAGCGCCATGACGCCGCCGATGCAGAAGAACGCGAACGACGTGACGAGGTACAGCGTCCCGATCGTCTTGTGGTCAGTGGTGGTGAGCCACTTGACCACGACGTTGCCGGGCTGCTTGCGCCGGACCGGCAGCTCGTTCTCGTACGAGTCGGCCTCGGCACCCTGGGGTTCGTTGAGGATGCTCACAGGTTTGTCGTCTCCCGGTTCTTCTCGTGGGTGGTCTGCTCGATACCCGCGGGAACGTAACCGGTCTGCCCCTTCTCTACGAGTTCCTTGAGGTGCTGCTCGTAGCGCTCAGGAGAGACGACCTTCACGTTGAACAGCATCCTGGAGTGGTCGACGCCGCAGAGCTCGGCGCACTTGCCCAGGAAGGTGCCCTCCTTGTTGGGGGTCACCTGGAAGGCGTTGGTGTGGCCCGGGACGACGTCCATCTTCATCAGGAACGGCACCACCCAGAAGGAGTGGATGACGTCACGCGAAGTCAGCACGAAGCGGACCGTCTTGCCCTTGGGGAGCCAGAGGGTCGGACCCGGGTTGTTGGTCTGCGGGTTCCGCTCACCGGGGACACCGCAGGTGTAGACGCCGCCCGCGTCCGCGGGGAAGTCCTTCTTGAACCGGTCCGGAATCGCGTCCAGGTTCTCGTCGGTCTTCGCGTCGCCGGTGGAACCGGGGACGTTCTCGACGTAGTTGAAGCACCAGCTCCACTGGAAACCGACCACGTTGACCGTGACGTCCGGCTTCTTCTCCAGGCTGAGGAGCTTCGACTCGTCCCGCGCCGTGAAGTAGAAGAGGACCGAGACGATGACGATCGGAACGACCGTGTAGAGCGCCTCAAGAGGCATGTTGTAACGCGTCTGCGCCGGAACCTGGATCTTGGTGCGGCTGCGCCGGTGGAAGAAAGCACTCCACAGGATCAGGCCCCACACCAGCACGCCGGTAACCAGCGCGGCCGCCCAGGACCCCTGCCACAGGGAGAGGATCCGCGGAGCCTCTTCCGTCGTGGGGGTGGGCATACCAAGGCGGGGGAAGTCCTTAGATGTGCAACCGGTGGCGGTCGCCAGGACCAGGCCCGCGGTCAATGCCTGGAGCAGCTTCCGCCGCATCGGGCGCCGCGGCGAGCGGTCGGAGCCGTTGGGACTCACGTAGCGCCTTCCCGAGAGTCTCGCCCGCGCGGGTTGGCTGCGGCCTGACTCCGTCGGTGGTCGGTGGCCGGGCGCCGCCCTGCGTCGGGCAGGGGTTTGGATGTTTATGCGGACCAAACCCTAGCCGACGCCCTCCGGGGGTTCGCGGGGAGGGGTGCCTAGTAACTCGGGTGGTTCGCTGGTTTGGCGGGTGCGGGCTGTTTGTGGCTGATCGCGCCCCGCGGCGGAGCCGCTAATAGACACAGCCCCGCGCCCCAGGGGGCGTTAGCGTGGGCCGGTGCCTTTCTTTGACGCCGCTTCCGGTTCTCCTCTCCATCCCGTTGCCCGTCAGGCCCTGTTGGCCTCTTTGGAGGACGGGTGGGCTGATCCTGGGAAGTTGTATCGGGAGGGGCGGAAAGCCCGGGTGCTTCTCGATGCCGCTCGGGAGGCCGTAGCTGACGCCATGGGGTGTCGGGCCGATGAGGTGCGGTTCACCTCGTCCGGTACCCGGGCCGTGCAGGTGGGTATGGCGGGGGTGTTGGAGGGGCGGCGGCGCGTGGGGGGTCACCTGATCGTGTCATCCGTCGAGCACTCTTCCGTGCTCCATATGGCCGAGCGGTGGGGTGGGGAGGTCACCCAGGTGCCGGTGGGGCGGTTGGGGGCCGTCGGGGTCGAGGCTTATCGGGAGGCTCTGCGGGCTGACACCGCGTTGGCCTGTTTGCAGGACGCCAATCATGAGGTGGGGACCTTGCAGCCGGTGGCCGAGGTGGCCGAGGTGTGTGGGGACGTGCCCTTGTTGGTGGATGCCGCCCAGTCGTTGGGGTGGGGGGCTGTCCAAGAGGGGTGGTCCGTGTTGACCGGCAGCGCCCGGAAGTGGGGTGGTCCCGCCGGTGTGGGGGTGCTCGCCGTGCGGAAGGGGGTGCGGTTCGCGCCTCGGGAGGACGAGGAGTTCGCGAATCTGCCGGCGATCGTCGCGGCGGCTGCATCGCTGCGGGCCGTACGGGCCGAGGCCGCGGCGGAGGCCGTACGGGTACGGGAGTTGACGGCGCGGATCCGGGAACGGGTCGCCCGCGTCGTCCCCGACGTCGAGGTCGTCGGCGATCCCGAACGCCGGGTGCCGGGGATCGTGACGTTCTCCTGTCTGTACGTCGACGGGGAGACGTTGTTGCACGAGCTGGACCGCGAGGGGTTCGCCGTCTCCTCCGGGTCGTCGTGCACCAGCGACACCCTGACGCCCAGCCATGTCCTCAAGGCGATGGGCGTGCTGAGCGAGGGAAACGTACGGGTCTCCCTGCCGACGGGCGTGGCGGAGGCGGACGTGGAGAGGTTCCTCGATGTACTGCCGGGAGTGGTCGCCGGCGTCCGCGAGAAGCTCGGCGCGGAGGTGGCGCCGGTCCAGGGCACGGTCGTCGACTCACTGGGCAAGCGCTGCCCGATCCCGGTGATCGAACTGGCGAAGGCGATCAAGGGGGTGCCGGTGGGGACGGTGGTCACGGTCCTGGCGGACGACGAGGCGGCCCGCCTGGACATTCCGGCTTGGTGCGAGATGACAGGCAATGAGTACGTAGGAGCAGAGGGAACGGCGTATCAGGTGCGCCGGGTGCGGTGATGCTTTTGTCTTTTAGGGGCGCGGGGCTGTATCTGATCTGCGGCTACCGCCGCGTGGGCGCGACCAGCCACAGCCCACGCGCACCCGACAACGAACCCTCTTAACTCAAGTGAGCCCGCACTTCAGCCGCGGCCTCTTCCCCGTACGCCTTGGCGAACCGCTCCAGGAAGTGCCCCCGCTCCAGCGTGTACTCCTGCGTCCCCACCGTCTCGATGACGAGGGTCGCCAGCATGCACCCGACCTGCGCGGCCCGCTCCTTCGAGACCCCCCAGACGAGCCCCGACAGGAACCCGGCCCGGAACGCGTCGCCGACACCCGTGGGTTCGGCCTTGCGCTCCTCCTCGGGGACACCGACCTCGATGACCGGCTCGCCGACGGCCTCGATGCGGACGCCCCGCGCGCCGAGCGTGGTCACGCGGTGGCCGACCTTCTCCAGGATCTCCGCGTCGGAGAGGCCGGTCTTGGTCTCGATGAGGCCCTTCTCGTATTCGTTGGAGAAGAGGTACGTGGCGCCTTCGAGGAGGGAGCGGATCTCGGCGCCGTCCATGCGGGCGATCTGCTGGGAGAAGTCCGCGGCGAAGGGGACGCCCCGGGTCCGGCAGTCCTCCGTGTGGCGGAGCATCGCCTCGGGGTCGTCCGCGCCGATGGAGACGAGGTCGATGCCGCCGACCCGGTCGGAGACGGCCTTCAGCTCGATGAACCGCGCCTCGCTCATCGCGCCGGCGTAGAAGGAGCCGATCTGGTTGTGGTCGGCGTCGGTGGTGCACACGAACCGGGCGGTGTGCCGGGTCTCGGAGACATGCACGGACTGCGTGTCGACGCCGTGCCGGTCGAGCCAGGCCCGGTACTCCGCGAAGTCCGCGCCGACCGCGCCGACGAGGACGGGGGCCGTGCCGAGCTGGCCCATGCCGAACGCGATGTTCGCGGCGACGCCTCCCCTGCGGACCTCAAGCTGGTCCACGAGGAAGGAGAGCGAGACTGTGTGCAGCTGGTCCGCGACGAGCTGGTCGGCGAAGCGGCCGGGGAACGTCATGAGGTGGTCGGTGGCGATGGAGCCGGTGACTGCGATGCGCACGGCGGGGTCTCTCCAGAGGGGGAGGCGAATTGACAGTTCACGCTACCCGTTCGGGTGAGGCCGCAGAAGCGGGCGAAACTACCCGATAGTAGATCTTTCCCGGCGAGGTCGATCATGCCTACCGTGCGACATGACATCTTTCGAACGGTCCTTGACAACGGCTCCGGCGGACCACGAGGGCGACCTCGCGGCGCTGCGCGGCGACTGCGCTCGTATGGTCCCCCACTGGGCGGCTCCCGAGAAGTCCTCCGACCGGCCCGTTTCGCCGTCGCGGATCCACGGGGTGCGCGTCCCGGCCGCCTCCGCGCGCCTCCTGGACGCCATGCCCGACTACGGGAACTGATCCGGGGCGCATCCCAGGGGAACCGCGCGCTCCCCCGCTGCGTCCCATCGCTGTCCCCCGTAAAGGGGAGGCGGGGTACGCCCCGCCTGCCGCCCCCACGGAACAGTTGCGCAGCAAAAGGAGCGATGCGGTGAACACCGAGCGACCCGACCACGACGGCACCGCGTCACCGAGGCCGGAGGCCGAGCAGCCCGAGGCCGAGGTCGAGACGCCGGAGCCCGGGGAAGCGAAGGCCGAGGCCGAGGAGGCGAAGGCCGAGACGCCGGAAGCCGAGGAAGCCACGGCCGAGACCGAGAAGGCCGAGGACGACGACGCCGGCCGGATCCGCAGGCTGGGCCCGGTCGAGGAGGCCCCCGGCGAGGAGGCTCAGGCCGAGGACGAGGCCCGCGCCGCCACCCCGGACGACGATGTCGTGGTCGAGGACACCGGCCGGATCCGGCGTCTCGGCCCCGTCGAGGAGGCCCCCGCCGAGGCGCCCGGCGACAACGCGGGGGACACCGACGGCGACGTACACGTCATCGGTGCCCCTCGTAAGCGCCGGCCCTCCGCTCTCATCGTGTCCATCGCTGCCGCCGCTGTTCTGCTGGTCGGTGCGGGGGGTGCGCTGATCGCGTCGAACGCGTCCGCCGGGCCGGAGGGGAAGAAGGAGGCCGGGGTTCCCGCGCAGAGTGACGCGGACGACGACGCTCCGCCGCCGAATCTCGCGCTGGACGGGTACACCGCACCGGGCGCCGGGAGCGGCGGCAACGGCATCGCGCCGGGCGAGCCGAACCCGTACGGGACGACGTACCGGGCGACCGGTACCCTCCCCGACGGCCCGACGTCCGCGCCCGTCTACTGGGCGACCGGGGATGTGGACCAGTCGGAGGTCACGCGCCTCGCGAAGGCGCTCGGCGTCGAGGGGGCCCCCGTCGTGGAGGGCTCCGCCTGGCGGATCGGCGGCGGCCAGGACGGCACGGGCCCTGTCCTGCGCGTCAACCGCACCGCCCCCGGCATGTGGACGTTCATCCGGTACGCCCCCGGCACGGACAACTGCGTCGGCCTCACGACCTGCCCGAAGCAGCCGCTGGACACGACGGCCGACCCCGTCAGCGAGGCCGCCGCCAAGGACGCGGCCGAGCCGGTGCTGAAGGCGGTCGGGCAGGGCGACGCGAAGATCGACGCGAGCCAGACCGCCGGGGCGCAGCGGGTCGTCAACGCGGACCCGGTGCTGGGGAAGCTGCCGACGAACGGGTGGACGACCGGGATCACCGTGAACGGCCAGGGTGAAGTCGTCAGCGGGACAGGGCAGTTGGCGGCGCCCGAGAAGGGCGCGTCCTACCCGGTGTTGAGCGCCGCGCGGACGCTGGAGCTGCTCAACTCGGCGCAGGGGAACACGCATCGGATGGGGATCGGCGGGTGCGCGACGCCGATGCCGCTGAAGGACCGGCTGGAGCAGCCGTGCGGGAAGACGACCACGACCGAGGGGCCGAAGCAGTCGGTCGCGAAGGTGTCGGGGGCCGTGTTCGGGCTCGCGGCGCACACCTCGCAGGGGAAGCAACTCCTCGTGCCGTCCTGGATGTTCACCGTGGACGCGGTGACGCCGTACGTCGTCAGCTATCCGGCCGTCGATCCCAAGTACCTTGCCGGGGAGGCCACTCCGGCGCCTTCCTCGCCGGGGAAGTCGATGCCCCGGAACGTGAAGGTCGACGGGTACACCGCCGCCGGGAACGAGCTGACCGTGCGGTTCACGGGCGGGGTGTGCGGGGACTACAGCGTGAGCGCGAAGGAGACGGACGCGCAGGTGACCGTCACCGTGACGGAGACGCCGTGGCAGGACAAGGTCTGCATCATGATCGCCAAGGAGTACGACCGGACGGTCAAGCTGGAGAAGGCGCTCGGTGAGCGGAAGGTCGTGGGGTCGGACGGGGCGGCGATTCCGATCGTGAAGCCCGGGGCGCGGCTGCCGGAAACGGTGCGGTAATCGCGTACGGAAAAATGGCGGCATCCCCTTCTTCAGGGGGTGCCGCCATTTTCGTACCGCTTAGTTGAACGAGTCGCCGCAGGCGCAGGAACCCGTCGCGTTCGGGTTGTCGATCGTGAAGCCCTGCTTCTCGATCGTGTCGACGAAGTCGATGGACGCGCCACCCAGGTACGGGGCGCTCATGCGGTCGGTGACGACCTTGACGCCGCCGAAGTCCTTGACGACGTCGCCGTCGAGCGAGCGCTCGTCGAAGAAGAGCTGGTAACGCAGGCCGGAGCAGCCACCGGGCTGCACGGCGACGCGCAGAGCGAGGTCGTCCCGGCCTTCCTGGTCGAGCAGGGCCTTGACCTTGGCCGCGGCGGCGTCACTCAGGATGATGCCGTCGGTGGCGGTGCTGGTCTCGTCCGATACGGACATCTACATCTCTCCCGGGTTGTACGGAGACTGCTTGCCGACGGTTGCAACCGACGGGGTCCCGGATTCATTCCGGGTCTGGCCGTTCTTCTTCATGCTCGCACATGGCTCGCGGCACGGAAAACGCCTCGTTCGGCGCGATTGGCGGCGTCGCAGGGATTCATGTCACATCGACGCTATGACCATCGTCAAGGTGACACTAATCGCGTTATCATAGATAACGTCAGATCGACGAAAAGTAGAAAGGGTGCGTGCCGTGACCACCGCCCAGACCACGGAACTCGACGTACAGCCGACTCCGCTCGCCCTGTTGCTGCTCGGCCGCGAGGCCGACCCCCGGAGCGAGCGAGGCGTCGAGTGTCCCGGCGACCTGCCCTCGCCGTCCGACCCCGACCTGATCGAGCGGGCCCGCGCGGCCAAGGAGAAGCTCGGCGACAAGGTCTTCGTGCTCGGCCACCACTACCAGCGCGACGAGGTCATCCAGTTCGCCGACGTCACGGGCGACTCCTTCAAGCTCGCGCGGGACGCCGCCGCTCGGCCCGAGGCGGAGTACATCGTGTTCTGCGGCGTCCACTTCATGGCCGAGTCCGCGGACATCCTGACCTCCGACGACCAGAAGGTCGTCCTGCCCGACCTCGCCGCCGGGTGCTCGATGGCCGACATGGCTACCGCCGAGCAGGTCGCCGAGTGCTGGGACGTGCTGACCGAGGCGGGGATCGCCGATCAGGTCGTGCCCGTCGCCTACATGAACTCGTCCGCCGACATCAAGTCGTTCACCGGGCGGCACGGGGGGACGATCTGTACGTCGTCCAATGCCCAGCGTGCGCTGGAGTGGGCCTTCGAGCAGGGCACCAAGGTCCTTTTCCTTCCCGACCAGCACCTCGGGCGCAACACCGCCGTCCGGGATCTCGGGATGTCCCTCGACGACTGTGTCGTCTACAACCCGCACAAGCCGAACGGCGGGCTCACCGCCGAGCAGCTGCGCGACGCGAAGATGATCCTCTGGCGGGGGCACTGCTCCGTGCACGGGCGCTTCTCGCTGGAGTCGGTGGAGGACGTGCGGGCGCGGATACCCGGCGTGAACGTCCTCGTCCACCCCGAGTGCAAGCACGAGGTCGTGGCTGCGGCGGATTACGTCGGTTCGACGGAGTACATCATCAAGGCCCTCGAAGCCGCGCCCGCCGGTTCCAAGTGGGCCATCGGTACGGAGCTGAATCTCGTCCGGCGGCTCGCCAACCGGTTCGCCCCCGAGGGCAAGGAAATCGTCTTCCTCGACAAGACGGTGTGCTTCTGCTCGACCATGAATCGGATCGACCTTCCCCACCTCGTGTGGACGCTGGAATCCCTCGCCGCCGGGAAGCTGATCAATCAGATCTCCGTCGACAAGGAGACGGAGAAGTTCGCGAAGGTGGCGTTGGAGCGGATGCTGGCGCTGCCGTAAAGGGTTTTCGTTCAGTACGCGGGGCGCTCTCTCGGTTTTTTCGAGGGGGCGCCCTGTGCGTTTCCTTTTGTGGGCCATGAGCTTTGGCCAACGATTCTGCTATTCCTCCGGCGTCAGCCGTCCCCCGCGGCTCTTCGCGATCCTCAGCGTGTCCTCCAGCGCGGCGGCGAGCTGCGCCCCCGCGAAGGTCAACTCCCTGCGCAGGGGCGCCTGTCCCCGCAGCAGCTCCTTGGCGTGGCCCAGAACATCCCTCGCGGAGTCCAGGAGTTCGGCCTCCACCCTGTCCGCGAGCCGGCTCATCCTGCTGTCGGGGTCGTCCGTGCTCAGATAGCAGGGCATCCCCGTGTCCGACGTCCACGGCAGGAGCCTCATCGGACGTCCACTCGAATCTCGCACGTTCTTTTCTCTCTTTCCTTCGCCGGGTCACCTTCTGTGCCACCATCATTGCTGTCCGGCAGATATCCCAACCGGGCTTTCCGGTCCCGCCGTTGAGAATGGGACACCGGCTGAAAGAGAGGGTTCGAACAATGACGTTCACGCCGCATGAGCTGACTCCTTTCCTCTCGGCCCGGCACTACTTCGGAGCGGAGATGAGGAGGGACCGCGAGATCGCCGGCCTGTCCCTCGTCCAGCTCGCGGGGATCGTCGCGTCGAGCAAGAGCACGTTGGCAAGGGTGGAGACGGCGGAGTTGATGCCGCCGCCGGATCTGCCGCCGCACTTGGACGCGGCGTTCGGGACGGGGGAGAAGTACTGCAACTTGTATGAGCTGGCGAAGAGGGAGGCGCATCCGGACCAGTACCGGCGGTTCATGGACTTCGAGGCGAGGGCGGAGGGGATCGATACCTACGATCCGCAGGTCTTCCCCGGGCTGCTGCAGACTCGGGAGTACTGCACAGCTCAGTTCCGGCTCCAGGAGGAACTGTCCTCGGAGAAGGTGGAGGAACTCGTCAACGCCCGCCTGTCCCGGCAGGATCGCCTCCGCGCGGCAGAACCTCCGCTGCGCTGGGCGATCATCGACGAGGCAGTCCTCAGGCGGCCGTTGGGCGGTGCGGAGTGCATGTTCAACCAACTGGCTCGGTTGCTTGAACACGTGGATACTGCGGAGAGCAAGGTTCAGGTCATGCCCTTCAGCGCCGGTGCGCACTACCTGATGGGGGGCGCCCTGCACCTGCTGGCTCTTCCCAACAACTCTGTTGTGGCCTACGAGGAGGGCATCGAGGTCGGCCGCCTCTACGAGGACCGGGACTCGGTGAAGAAGTGGCGACGGCGGTACGAAGTGCTCCGTTCCAAGGCTCTCCCTCCGGAAGACTCGGCGGAGTTGATCCAACAGGCGATGGAGGACTACGAGAAATGCGCTACACCCCCGAGCTGAACGCCGCCCGCTGGCGCCGGAGCAGCTACAGCAACGCCAACGGGGGAGCCTGCGTCGAGATCAGTGAGGACTTCCCCGGTGTTGTCCCCATCCGCGACAGCAAGAACCCTCACGGCCCCGCGCTCACTGTCCCAACCCTCGCCTGGGACACGTTCGTCCGCTCCCTCAAGTCCTAGGGGACCTCATGCCGCCCAACCCCCGCTGGCGCCGCAGCAGTTACAGCGGCAGCAACAACGGCAATTGCGTCGAGGTCGCCGACCACTCCCCCGGCCTCGTACCGATCCGCGACAGCAAGAACCCCGGCGGCCCCATGCTCACTGTCCCAACGCCGGTCTGGGACGCCTTCATCAGCTCCCTCAAGGCATAGCCGAGAACGAGCGGCCGGGCCCCAGGACCCGGCCGTATCGCCGCCTACTCGACCAGCTGCTCGACGTCACTGACGTGATACTCGCCGTATCCGAACTGCTCCCCGATCGCCGCGTACCGCTGGTACTGCTCCCGCGTGATCCGCACGGACAGTGTCCACAGCACGCGCAGGAAGAGCCGGAACCCGAGATCGGGATCGACCCGTTCGATGACCTGTTCCAGTGCGGTCATGGCGTTCGCGGCGGGAAGCGGCTGCCAGTAGGGGCTGATGGCCTTGTCTCCCACTACGAGCGCGATCTCCCTCAGTTCAGCCAGCACCGTGTCCGTCAGGTCTGTTCGAACGGGCGGGATCACGGGGGTGTACGCGGGGGCGACTTCCCGCAGCCGTTCTTCACAGACGGTCGTGACCAGCCGCAACCAGTCGCGTCCGTCGATGCGAAGTGCCGCGTCCGATACGGCGATCCACAACTCGGTGATCACGTTGTCGGGCAACGGGGAGCGCAACAGCCGGAGCGCGTCCTCCAGCAGCAGAGCGGCCGACGCCCCCGGGGACTGAAGGGGTTCGTCCGTGTCAGCCACCCTGTGGACCTCGTCCGCGGCGGCTTCGGGACGCCAGTCCTGGTGAGCGTTTCCGGCAAGACGGGAGAACCCGAAGTCCCACGACGTCTGACGGTGCGTGGTGTCGATGGGCGGCCAGTCGACGGTGAGACCGTCCCGGACTACCGCGACCGGGTACCCAAGCCGCTCACCGAGGCCGAGAAACCTGTCGTAACGCTCCTTCGAGACACACACGGAGTGCGTCTTCAAGGCTCGCAGGAAGAGCCGGAAGCCGACATCGGCGTCGGCCAGCACGACCACCTGTTCCAGGTCCGAGGCCAGATCCGCGCTCAGCCCGCGCAGCTCCGCCACGATCTCCTCGCACAGGTCCTCGTCCCGTACCGGCTGAACCGGAAGCGGGGTGTCAGAGCGCCTGTTCCGGCGGAGGCGGTCCTTGGCCAGCTCCGAGACAGCCCTCAGCCAGGCAGAGGTATCCATGCCGCCGTGCTCGACTGGATCAAAACCCCGCCCAACCGCAGCCACCCATACCCTGTGAAGAGTCACCTCCGCCAACACCCCACCCAGCAAACGCCGCACGTCCTCCCCGAGTGCGACGGGTTCCACGTCGCCGAACCCGTCCATCAGGTCAGCGGTGATCGTGAGCGCGGCCGGAAAGTCGGCGTCGGAGCAGGAACTCAACTGCTCTGTCAGGCCAGTGAGTCCGAAGTCTCCGAAGTAACCCAGCTCGACGTAGGTCGGTCGCCCCTTCCCCATGAACCGCATGTCATCGCACTTCTGACTCAATCACTGCCCCTCGTCCAGGGCCGCCCTCAAGTGACGGATGAGGTCGCCGGCCGGCACCTCTGCCCGGGGCGCTCCGGGCCCTTCAGTCATGTAACGCTCCGTGTCCACCTCGTACACCAGGACGTGATGGCTTCTCCAGTCCATCGGATCCACTCGCAGGCGTACGGCACGGTGCGTGATCGTCGGGAACATGGTCCGCAGTCCCTCATCCGCGTGGAGACGGCGCAGAAGGTCTCCTGAGTCGTCGTCGGAGGACAGAAGGTCGGCCCACTGTGAGGAGGTCGGCTCACCTCTGTCGAGCGCTCCGGCGAATTCCTCCAGTTCCAGGAACTCGAACTCCGCAGCCAACACGTCGAGCGCCACCCCGTCCCGCCACGCGGCGATCACGTCGACGAGGAGCCCGAGGTCGTCCGTAGCCCCGATCTCCCAAGCAAAGCCGGGAATGTGGACACGCAGACGAAAGAGACGCTCCCCGTCGGCTGGATCGACCGACATATACCCCCTCGTCGTCGCGACCGTGACGTAATCGATGGCCCAGTTCGGCACTCCGATATCGCGTCCCCGCAGCCGCCCCGAGGCCACCGGAAGCGACCACGTCCGAGTACGGGTCACCCATGCCCTCCCCCTTCCTTCCTCAGCCGTCCATGAGTCCGCCCTCAGGAACACCGGGATTCCACGCGAATACCGGACACTCGCCGTCTTCGTCAGTCTGAGAAGTGTCGAGGACGACGAAGGACCACACATCGTCGAGCATGACGACCAGCAGGTGCCTCGGCAGCCGCACAGCAGTCCGGGCCTCCAAGGTCTGCGCGACCGACCCCAGCAAGGTGTCCCCTCTGGCAGGAGTCCGGTAGACACCCAGGAATTCCTTCGGGGGTACGTCCCAGGTACCGAACTCCTCGATGAGACGACGACAGGACGGAGGGAACTTCAGACCCAACGCACGCTCGGCGGCTGCCAGCGTCTGCCCGTCACAGCCTTCGGCATGATGGGCAATATCACCATTCGCACGGATGAGCACAATGGCCCGTTCACTTGCTTCGACCGCAGCCGTCATCCAGCGATCTCTTTCGCTCGGTTCTTCCAGTAGCACGTCTTCCAGGACTCAAACGCCTACCGGTCGATGCGGCTGGGAATCTTGGCCCCTGACTTCCAGTGGAAGAAGTACTCCCCTGAGAACTCCAGTTCCGGCACGAACTGACCGGTCCAGCATCCAGTCAGCAGTCTCTCCCCGCCTCAGTCTTGGTAGTTGAGGTTGTCTCCCACAAGAACCGGCGGATGGCCGAAGCGCTTTCCCAGAGCGATGAAGGTGCCATAGACCGGTGTCTCGACCCTCACGAAATACTCTTTCATCGCGCGCAGCAACAACCGGTACCCGAGATCGGCACATGCCTGGCCGACGACCGCTTCCAGAGCAGGAACAAAGCCGGTCACCGGGACGCCGTACAGACGCTCGTCCGTCAGCGCCCGGTCGAGATCGCCCGCGACCAGCTCGACGGCTCGGAGAACGGCTCGCCGAAGTTCCTCGTCGCGTACAGGTCGCGGCGGTGCAGGAACGAAGTCCGGGTCGTCCTGGCGGACACGCGCCAGCCACACCGCCCTCATCCGATTCAGCCAGGCCCGCGTGTCCAGACCGTGCTCGGCCGGGTCGAAGCAGCCATGGACGGCCCCTAGCCACACCGTGTGCAGGGTGTCTTCGGAAAGCGGAGAGCCTGTCAGCCGGTCGATGTCCTGCCCGAGTTGCCGCGCCTTCGTCCGGTCGAACGTGTCCACCGCGGTCTCGGCCAAGTGCAGCCACATCATGTCCGGGCCGCCGTCCGACAGGAAACGCTCGGCATCCTCCGCCGAAAGAGCATCGAACACGCTCCGCTTCGAGGCCACCCACGTGAGACCGATGTCCTCAACGTTGTCGTCCTCGAAGTACGAGTCCTCCGGTATCACGGTCAGCCCTCCAGGTATGAGGTGTAGACGACGTACTTACCCTTGTGGGGTTTTCCTACGTATTTCAACTGAATGACAACGACGTTGCTCTCAACGTCGTGAACCTCCACGTCATCTCCTCTTACGACCCACTTCTTCCCGAGAGGGCCCGGCATGTTCCTGACGTCCCAGCGGATGGTCTTCAGATCGCGGGTCGGAATAAAGGGCTGCCTCTTCCCGATCCGCTGAGCCTGCTTGATCGTCCAGTCCGCCAGCTCCTGCGCCTTGCCGGGCTGGGCGATCCACTGCTGCATGGCCATGTCGACGGCCTGCGCTGCGATGTCCTCGCTGGCCCAGCGCGTCGCAATGCCTCTCTGTGATCCCCTCGCCTTCCGCACCATCGCCTCGTCATCGGGTCTGACATGATCCCCCAGCGTATGGGCCCCTTCGATACCCTCATCGCCCACGATATCGGTGCAGTTGTGGACAAGAACGTCTTGCGGACGGTCGCCCCCAGCGGCCACGTAGAACGAGTGCAACTCGTCCACTGTGAGGTCGTACACCTCGTGCGGCGCCAGCCCGGACCGGTCCTTCAACGCGGTCACGGTCAGCAGCATGCCGTCCGAAGCGCGCAGGAGGTCTCCCGCCCTCAGGTCAGAGGCGATGGTCCAACCGCGTCCCTCGGCGTAGAGGCGATGTCCCACGGTGGTGGTGAGCACTCCGCTGGCTACGGTGATGTCCAGCAGTCGTCGAGTGTCGTGCCGAAAAGTATCGGTCACAGAGCGAGCGACAGTCCGGCCGGATTCCGGGTCCGTGGCAAGAACCATGTCACCGACCCGAATGTCGCGGATCGGCTTGCGGGAACCGTCCGCCATGCGTACCTCGGTGACGCCTGGAAAGCTGTTGCGGCGGCAGGCGGTGACCGCGTCTTCGTAGACGTTGACCGCGCCTTCGATCTTGGCGATGGTCGCCGGGTCGATGCCGTCCAGGGCCTTCAGCGCTTTGAACGCGTCACGCACTCCGACACCCGTGTGCATGGCCGCATCCAGCGCGCGGATGCCTTCGGCAACCTTGCCGAACGCCTTGCCCGGGATGAAGTTCGAAGCCGCCCAGGCGCAACCTCCCGCGCTGCCGTGCCAGCAGTCGATGAAGTCCTGGACCAGCAGGTCCTTGCCGATCGTGAGGTAGGTCTCGATGAGACCCTTGAGGATGTCGAGCTGGCTGAAGGTGCGGGTCACCTTCTTGGTCAGGCCCTTGTAGGGCTGGGTGGACAGGAACACCGTGTCGGCGGTCGGGCAGCCGGATTCCGTGGCGGGGACATCCGGGTTGGTGCACAGGTAGAAGTCGACCTTCGCGTTGAACGTGAAGGTGAAGGTGACGGTGCAGCTCGTGCCGATGCCCGGCGGAAGCTCGCAGGGGTTGTCCTGTTTGGCGTCGGTGACCTCGACGTCGTTCTCGTCGACGACGTAGAAGATGCCGCCGAGACCGGTACCGGCGCCGTTCTTGACCTGGTCGTTGGCACCCTTCCGCTCGGCGGAGTCAGCCGCTTCCTGGGCCTCCTTCGCGTACTTGTCCGCGTCCTTCGCGGCCTGCTCGGCCTCGGTCGCGGCCACGTTCGCCCGGTCGGCGGCGGCGCGGGCGTCCTTCGCCGCCTGCTCGGCCTCAGCGGCGGCGGCCCGTGCGGCGGAGGCGTCCAGCGCCGCCTGGTCGGCGGAGGCGCGGGCCGAGGTGGCGTACCCCTCCGCACGGCCGGCGGCGGCGTCCGCGGCGGTCGCGTCCGCGGTCGCCTGGCGGTCGTACTCGACCGTGCGGGTCAGGGACGTGGAGGCCGCTGCGGCGGCCTTTGCCGCGTCCGCTGAGTATCCGAGGGCCTCGTTGGCGTAGCCCCGGGCCGTGGAGGCGTACCCTGCCGCGTTCGCCGCGTGGACGTACGCCTGTTTCGCGTCGCCCTTCGCCTGGTCGGCGAGGTTCTTCGCGGCTGCGGCCTCGGCGGCGGCGTTCTTCGCGTGGGCGTCGGCTACGGCCTTCTGTTGTTCGGCGATCGTTTTTGATGCCTGGCCGGTCAGGACTACCAGGGAGGCGACCGAGTCCTTCTCCTGGTAGGCGGAGCCGATCTGGATCGCGTCGTTTGCGGGGTCGGCGACCTGGGCGGCAGCCGCGCCGGCGTCGGCGGCGGCCTGGGCGGTGACGTACGCGAAGCCTGCCGCCTTCGCCGAGGCGGCCAGAGCCTTCGCGGCCTCCTCGCGCGCTGCGCCCGCCTCTGCCCGAGCCGTACGCGCCAGCGCCTCCGCCTTCGCGGCCTGGGCGACGGCCGCGTCGGCCTCCTCGGCGGCGTGCCGGGCCGCCTCGATGGCGTCCGCGACAGCCGACGTCGCCGTCTTCACCGCCGCGTCGGCCCGCAGCTTCGCCGCCTGGGCGCCGTCCGCGTTCGCACGGGACCGCTTGGCGGCGGCCTCCGCGCGGGTGGCTGCGGCGTCGGCGTCGGCTGCGGCCTGGGTGGCCGCGTCGGCGGCTGTACGGGCACGGCCCGCCGCCGCTTCCGCGTCTCCAGCGTGCCGGTCGGCCTCGTCGGCGGCACCCCGCGCCGCATCAGCGGCGTCCCCGGCGTCCAGGGACTGCGCGTACGCCTCCTTCGCGTCCGCCTTCGCGCGCAGGGCGTCGGCCTTCTGCTCCGCCTCCCACGCGTCGTCCCGCTTCGCCTTCGCGTTGTCGCGGGCCTTCACCGCGTCGTCGCGGCGGGCGGAAGCCGTCGCCTCGGCGGCCTCAGCCTGCTCCCGGGACGTCTGCGCGTTCGCGGCCTCGGTCTGGGCCGTCTGCTTGTACTGGTTCGCCTCGGCCTGCTTCGCGGCGGCGTTCTTCTGCTCCGCGAGGGCCGTCTTCTCCTCCGCCTCGGCGGCGAGCCGCTTGGCGTGCGCGTCCGCTGCGGCGGCCTTCGCGTCGCCCTCCGCCTTCAGCGCGACGGCGAGTTTCGCCTCGGCCGTCTCCTTGTCCTTCTTCGCGTTGTCGCGGTGCAGTTTCGCGGCGTCCGCTGCCGCCTTCGCCTGCAACTCGGCCGTGCGCGCGGCTTCCCGACGGAACTCCGCCTTCGACTGGGCGGCCTGTGCCAGGGCCCGTTGCGCGATGGTCTGGCTGTCGGCGCCAGAGGCACGCGTCGCCGCTTCGGCCGTCTCGCCCGCCTTCACCATCGCCGTCAGCGCGGCTACCACGCCCTTGGTGACCTGCGCCTTCTGCTGGGCAGCCAGGAGGCCACGGCCACGTGGGGCGCCGGTGGTGTCCGCGATGCCGTACGCGGTCTGGACGGCCGTGTCGGATGCGGTGGCGGCCTTGCGGGCGGTCTCCAACTGGGTCTTCAGGACCGCGAGTTGCTTCTTCGCCTGGGCCTGGGCGGCCGTGATGCCGCGTTTGGCCTGGTCGAACTGGGCGGCCGGGGGGACCTTGCCGTTCTGTTCCGTGGGGACGACCCGGAACTTCTGCGAGTTGCCTCCGGTGCAGGCCCACAGGCGGGCGTCGGTTCCGTTGGTGAAGTTCGCGAGGTCGAGGCACTTGTCGGTGACGGCGTTGCGCAGCTCGCCCCCGGCGCGGATGTCGAACTTCCACTGCTGGGCCGGGCTGCTGTTGCAGGTGTAGAGCTGGATCTTCGTGCCGTTGGCGGGGTTGCTGCCTGAGACGTCCAGGCATTTGCCCGCGTTCGGGTTCAGCAGGGAGAATCCGCCGGAGTACGGGACGAGCTGCCAGTTCTGCGCGACGCTCTTGTTGCAGGTGGTGAGCTGTACGGGAGTGCCGTTGGCCGTCCCCGCGTTCGCGACGTCCAGGCACTTGCCCTTGGCCGCCTCCACCTGGACGACGACGCGGCCCTCCCCGATCGGGCCGATACCTCCGGGGCTCCAGTAGTCCTGCCAGCGCGCGAGATGGTCGGCGGTCCACGACTGGCCCAGCAGATCAGCCATCGTCTCGGCACCCGTGACCAGCGCCTGCCTGGCGTCCCGGCCGGCGGTCAGGATCTGGTTGCGCTGGACGGCCTGGGAAGCGATCTCCTGCTGCCACTCCGCCGCCGCGGTGTCCTCCACCGCGCGCAGCGCCTTGTTCGGGTCGATGGGATCGCGCCAGGTGCACGCCGCGAACCGGGTTTTCAGGTCCTCCACCGCGATCCGGTACTCCGCCGTCCCCGGCTCCGGTGCGGTCGCGGACCAGCCGCCGGACGCGAGGAAGATCCGGGCGTCGTCGGCGCCACTACCGTCGGACCCGTCGAGCAGGTACTCGAACGCCTGCTTCTCGTAGTAGTAGCGGGCCCATGTGGCGGGGTCGTACTCCTTGGTGTACAGCGGAGTGCCGAGATCCACGACGGCCTTCCGCGTCGCGGCGTCGAACTCCGTGGTCGGGTCGTAGAAGTCGAACGTCTTGGTCCAGTTGACAGCCGCAGCCCAGTTTCCCAAACCCGCCTGGTCGTAGAAGTCCCCACCCTCGTCGGTGTAGTCGGGTACTTCCTCGAAGTCGGCACTGGAAGCGAACCCGCCCGGGGTCTCCAGCCCCTGGACCGGGGCCTCCCACCCCTTCATGACGGTGTCCCAGCGATTCACATCACGTTCGCGAGCGGCCTTGTCCTTTTCGTTCACCTGCCTCAGCGGACCGTTATGAGCACCGTCCAGCGTCGCCATCTCACGCAGCTTCTCCGGCGTCTGGTTCAGCGCCCCCTGCGCGAAGTCGTGCATCTGTCGCCCGCCCAGCCGCACAGCGTCGTTCATCAGGCACTGGTCGAACCGCAGTTGCTCAGCGGCCGTCGTCTCGAACCAGTCGTCCGGCCGATCACTCGAACTCGCCACGGCCGTATCGGCCACGGCGAGTTCGGGCCGCACGACCAGCGACGCCAACGTCGCGGCGGCACCCAGCAGAAGCGTCAGACGAGTGGACAACCCCCGTCTACGAGGCAGAGAAGCAATAGGTCTGGAACGCACAGAAACCCCCCGGTCACCAACTACCAAACACCCGAACAGAAGTGGTCAAGATCCGCTCGGCGCCGGATCAGATTACGTACGGGTGTTCTATTGGGCAAAGGGATTTCGGTGGCCCCTCTCAAGCCGTAAGCCGATGCGGGACAGCGCCGTCAACAGCACTGCCCCGCATCGGATCAGCCTGCTACGGCCTCAGCGCCCCGTCGAACTGCACCCAGCTCGACCACGCACCACCCGGCGTGCTCTGCGAGCGGTGCCAGATGTTCCCGACACTGTTGACCCCGAACAGCTCGATCCTGCCGTCCGCGTTCGTCTCGGCCGCCACCTGCGTCAGGCCGCCGTCCAGCTGGACCCAGCTCGACCACGCGCCGCCGATGGAGACCTGCGACCTCGTCCAGACCTGACCCGCGCTGTTGGAGCCGAAGATCTGCAAGCGGCCGTCCGCGTTGCGGGCCGCGGCGATGGAGTCGAGGGCGCCGTCGAACTGGACCCAGGCCGACCACGAACCACCCGGCGTGGTCTGCGACCGGTGCCAGACCTGGCCCGCGCTGTTGACGCCGAAGAGTTCGATGCGGCCGTCCGCGTTTGTTTCCGCCGCTACCTGGGAGAGGCCGCCGTCGAGCTGGACCCAGCTCGACCAGGCGCCGCCGATGGAGACCTGGGAGCGCGTCCAGATCTGACCGGCGCTGTTGGAGCCGAAGATCTGTAGGCGGCCGTCGGCGTTTCGGGCGGCGGCGATCGAGGACAGGGCGCCGTCGAACTGGACCCAGGCAGACCACGAACCCCCGGGCGTGGTCTGCGAGCGGTGCCAGATCTGGCCCGCGCCGTTGACGCCGAAGACCTCGATGCGGCCGTCCGCGTTGGTCTCCGCAGCGATGGAGCGGAGCGCGCCGTCGAACTGGGTCCACGCGTTCCAGGAACCGCCGATGCTGGTCTGCGCGCGGTGCCAGATGTTGTCGGCGCTGTTGGTGCCGAAGAGCGCGAGTCTGCCGTCGGCGTTTCTGGCCGAGCCGATGGAGGAGCCGTACGGAGAGACCGCGGCCACGGTGTCCGTAGTGGCGGAGGCCGGGGCGGACAGGCCGATGCCCGGTACCGCGGCCAGCACGGCAGCGAGCGTGGCCGTAGCCATCAGGCGGGGGATGCGACGTAGTGGATTTCCCATGCGACTGCCCTGCTTTCTGGTCGGGAAAGAGGAACTCACAGGTTCAGGGAGCCGCCCGGCGCAGCCGGAAACATGCCTGCCGCCAGAGCGGTTCCCCCGGTCCGCGTGGCGCCGGACTGTCGGCAAAGAGCGTGGCACGCCCGGACCTGACTGTTGAGTCATGTTCAGGCCAGAGGCTGACGATCGGTGAGGGCGCTCAGCCGGTCAGTTACCGGGGTTCGCCGGGTCGATCCGGAAGAGCGTGCCCTCGGGGGTGAGGACCAGGCACGGGCCGTGGCCGAGCAGCGCGTCGGGGGACATGCCGCCGACCATGCTGGGGACGGTCACCCGGGGGCGGGTCTCCCACAGGAGCGTGCCGGTCTGGGAGTCCAGGGCGGCGACCCTGCCGCTGGCGGTGGTGAGGAAGAGCGTGGACCGGGTGTCGAAGACGGGTCTGCCGGGGTGTTCGAGGGTCGTCGCCGTCTGCCAGAGCTGCTTGCCGGTGAGGGGGTCGACCGCTGTCACCCGGCCGCTCGACGTCGCGAAGGTCAGGGCGCCGTCGGCCAGGGCCGCCATGCCGCCCTGCTGCTGCGCCAGGGGCGTCGTACGGATGCTGTCGGCCGTCAGGTCGATGGCGAAGATCTTCGTGTAGCGGCTCTGGGAGAAGTCGGACTGGTCACTCCGCTCGATGTACAGCGGCCGGCCGTCGAGGAGGCCGGCGTACCAGGAGTCGACCGAGGGGGCCGAGCGCAGGCGGCTGGTCGTGCCGTCGGCGGGGTCGACCGTGTACAGGCGGCGGTCGGGGCCGGACGGCGAGCGGTGGTTGGTGCAGTCCATGTAGCCGGCGTGGAAGTCGCAGCCGTAGCCGGAGGGGAGCGTCGTGCTCCAGCGGGCCTTGCCGTCCTTCGGGTCGCGGGCCGTGACGGACCCGCCTCTCGGCAGGAGGACCAGGTCGCCGACGAGGGTCGGGTGCGCGTACCCCTCGTCGACGGGGCGGGTCCACAGGCGTTCGCCGTCGGCGGTGGCGTACGCGGTGACCTGGTCCGTGGTGACGTTGCCCGCGCGGTCGTTGGTGGTCTCGTTCAGGAGCAGGACGCCGTCGTGCACGCCGATGACCTGGGCGATGTAGCGGTCGGCCGTGACGCCGGAGGGCAGGGGGTCGACGCGCCACAGGATGCGGCCGGTCCCGGCGTCGATGCGGACGGGGAGGGTGCTGTTGCCCGTGCAGTAGACGGAGCCGAGGTCGAGGACGCAGGACGGGTACGTGTAGTCGGCGGTGCTCGGCCGCGTCGTCTGCTTCACCCCCGCGGCGGCCGTCGCGTACACGGTCGTCTGCCAGGGCTTCCAGCCGGCGGGGAGGGCCTCCCAGCGGGTCGGCGAGGGGGACGGGGACGGCTTCGCGGTGTCGTCCTTCTCGCCGAACGGGCCCACGACGTACGCCGTGAGGGCGATCGAGAGGACGGCGGCGACCCCGGCGAGCATGGGCAGGCGTCTTCGGCGCCGCGCTGGTGCGGGCGGTGCGGCGACCGGCGGGAGCTGGGTCGGGGCCGGGTCCGGCGGGCGGTGCGGGACCGTCGGCATCTCGTCCGGGCCGTCGTCGTCCGGGAGGGCCGTCGCCAGGGTGGGGGCGAGCGCGTCGAGGGCGGGGCGCTCGGCCGGGTCCTTCGCCAGGCAGTGGACCAGCGTCGCGTGCAGGGCCTCGGGCACGCCGTCCAGGGCCGGGGGGTCGGTGAGGACCTGGTACGCCGCTATGTACGGGCTGTCCGCGTCGAAGGGGCCCTTCCCCGTCGCGGCGAACGTGAGGAGCGCGGCGAGGGAGAACACGTCCGAGGCCGGGCCGACCGTACGCGCGTCCGTGAGCTGCTCCGGGGACATGAACGGCGGCGTGCCCATCATGTGGCCGGTCTCGGTGAGCTGCTGGTTCTCGGCGGCCCGGGAGATGCCGAAGTCGATGACCCGGGGGCCGTCGTCGGCCATCAGGACGTTCGCGGGCTTCAGATCGCGGTGGACGACCCCGGCCCGGTGGATGTCCCGCAGCGCCTCCACCAGCCCGAGCGCCAGGCGGCGCAGTTCGATGCCCCGAAGCGGCCCGTCATCACGGACGCGGGCCGCGAGGGAACGCCCCGGCACGTACTGCGTCGCCATCCAGGGCCGATCGGCATCGGGATCGGCGTCGACGACAGCCGCCGTGAACGCGCCGCTCACCTTCCGCGCGGCGGCGATCTCCTGCCGGAACCGCGCCCTGAACACCGCGTCGGCGGCGTACTGGTCATGCACGACCTTGACGGCGACCTCCCGCCCGGAACGGGAACGGGCCCGATACACCACGCCCATGCCCCCGGCCCCGAGCCGGTCGACGATCACATACTCGCCGAGCTTCTCGGGGTCGCCCTCGCGCAGTGCCACCGCCCCGTTCACCCCTCACCCGCAAAGCAGTTCGAGGTCACAGGATATGCAAAGCACGCGGGGTTCCACGATCGAGGGACCGGTTCCCGATCTCCCGGACAAGTGATCTACCGGTGCTCCAGTCTGGCGAGCGACAGAGGGAGGGACGTGACATGGCAGAGGTTCTGCTGGAGGGCTTCCTCGCGCTGGGTATTCCGGAGAGTTTCCGGGCCGAGCTGATCGAAGGGGAGATCGTTGTGACGCCGCCGCCGGACGGGGACCACGAGGACTGCATCGGCCTGATCGTGGGCCAGGTGATCAGGAAATCGCGGGTCGACATGCAGTTCTCCGGCAACAAGGGCCTGGATCTGAGGAGCAACGCTTCGAGGGACCTCGTGGTTCCGGACGGCACCTTCACTCCCCAAGCGCTCCGCCTCTACCGTGGCGCCGACATCTGGATGCCTCCCGACGGCGTGGCCCTGGTCCTGGAGGTGAACCCCTCCCCCTCCCCGAGCCCTTCGGGTTCGAGTTGGAGACCACCGAGTTCCTCTGAGCATGGGAAAGGGCCGGGTCCCGTATAAGGAACCCGGCCCTTCTGGGTCACACGCCCACCGGCTCCTCCACCGGCCTCTCCTCAGCCACCGTGCCCGCCTTCTTCGCCGCCCGCCTCTCCTTACGGAGTTCCAGCATCGCGTACAGCGTCGGGACGAGGAGGAGGGTCAGCAGCGTCGACGTGATCAACCCGCCGATCACCACGACCGCCAGCGGCTGCGAGATGAAGCCGCCCTCGCCGGTGACCCCGAGGGCCATCGGGAGCAGGGCGAAGATCGTTGCCAACGCCGTCATCAGGATGGGGCGCAGACGGTGGCGGCCACCCTCCACGACCGCCTCGACCACGCCGTACCCCTGAGCCCGGTACTGGTTGATCAGGTCGATCAGGACGATCGCGTTCGTCACCACGATGCCGATCAGCATCAGCATGCCGATCATCGCGGGGACGCCCATCGGGGTGCCGGTGATCAACAACAACCCGATCGCTCCCGTCGCCGCGAACGGGATGGAGACCAGGAGGATCAGTGGCTGAACCAATGAGCGGAACGTCGCCACGAGCAGCATGAAGACGATCGCGATAGCCGCCAGCATGGCAAGGGCGAGGTTCTTGAACGCGCTGTCCTGGTCGGAGGTCACACCGCCGATCTCCGCCCGCGCGCCCTCGGGCAGCTTCAGGGCGTCGATCTTCGACTGGAGGGCCGTGCTGACCGCGCCCGTGTTGTCGCCGGTCGGCTTCGCGGTGACGGTCGCCGCGCGCTGGCCGTCGATGCGGGTCATGGAGACCGGGCCGTCGACGACCTGGACCGTCGCCACGTCACCGAGCTTCACCGCGCCCAGCGACAGCGCCCGCAGCTCGGCCAGTGTCTTCGCCGGCTTCGCGGAGGTGATCACGACATCGCGCTCGGTGTCGTCGAGGACGGCCTTGGCGGCGGTCGTACCGCGTACCGCCTGCGCGACGGCGAGACCGAGCGTCTGGTCGTCGAACCCGGCCGCGGCGGCCTCGGAGTTGGCCTTGACCGAGATCCGCGGCACGCTCTGCGACAGGTCGCTGGTGACGTCCGTGACGTCGTCCAGCGAGGCCACCGCCTTGCGGACCTCCTCGGACGCCGTGCGCAGCGTGTCCCCGTCGGACGCCTTCACGACGACGCTGAGGTCCTGCGCCCCGAACCCGTCCCCGGCGGAGACGGTGACCGTCCCGGCGCCGTCGAGCTTCTTGATCCCGTCCTCGACGCGCTTCTGGACGTCGTCGTAGGACGCGGAGTCCTCCAGCATGACCTGGTACGACGCCTGGTTGCTGTCGGTCGCCCCGCCGAACGCCGCGAGGAACCCGGAGGACCCGATGGTGACCTGGTAGTCCTTGACGCCCTCGGTCCGCGCGAGCAGCGCCTCGACCTTCTTCGCCTCGGCGTCCGTGGCCGCCAGACTCGTACCCGGCTTCAACTCCTGCTTGACGGTGAGCACTTGCTGCTCGCCCTGGTCGAAGAAGTTGGTCTTGAGCAGCGGTGCCATGCCGAAGGTGCCGAGCAGGATGACGACCGCGATCCCCACACTGAGCAGACGGCGACCCGTCGCGAACCGCAGGACAGGGACGTACGCCTTCTGGAGCCTGCTGTTCTCCTCCTTCTCCTCCGCGACGCGGCGGGCCTCGGCCGCGTCCTCGGGGGTGCCCTTGGGGGCGCGCAGGAACCAGAACGACAGGACGGGTACGACCGTCAGGGACACCAGCAGGGACGCGAGCAGGGCCGCTGTCACCGTGAGGCTGAAGGAGCCGAAGAGGGCGCCGACCATGCCGCCGACCAGCCCGATCGGCAGGAACACGGCGACGGTGGTGAGCGTCGAGGACGTCACCGCGCCCGCGACCTCGCGGACGGCCGTGAGGATCGCCGTCTGGCGCTCCTCGCCGTAGCCGAGGTGCCGTTTGATGTTCTCCAGGACGACGATCGAGTCGTCGACGACCCGGCCGATGGCGATCGTCAGCGCGCCCAGCGTCAGCATGTTCAGCGACAGGTCGCGGGTCCACAGGACGATCAGCGCGAGGACCACGGAGAGCGGGATCGAGACGGCCGTCACCAGCGTCGAACGCACCGACGCGAGGAAGACCAGGATCACGATGACCGCGAAGAGCAGGCCGAGCGCGCCCTCGGTCGTCAGGCCCTTGATGGACTTGGAGACGGCCGGGCCCTGGTCGCTGACGACGGTGATCTCGGCGCCGAGGTCCTTGCGCAGCGCGGGGAGCTTGTCCTCGACGGCGTTGGAGATGCTGACCGCGCTGCCGTCGTGGGCCATGGTGACGGATACGGCGAGGCTGGGCTTGCCGTCGGTGCGGGTGATCGAGTCGGCGGGGGCCTCGCCCTCTCGGACGGCGGCGATGTCGCTCACCTTGACGGACTTACCGGGGATGCGGAGGTCGGCGATCTGCCGTACCGACGTGTAGCCGCCCCCGATCTGGACCGTCCGGTTCGCGCCCGCCTCGTCGAAGGAGCCGCCCGGCAGGGTGACGCCGCCCGCCTGGAGGGCCTGCGCGAGGGACTGGACGGTCAGACCGGCCGCCGCGAGCTTCGCGTCGTCCGGCGTGACCGTGACGCGCAGGTCGCGGACGCCCGTGACGGTGACCTGGCCGACGCCGTCGATGTCCCGCAGCGCGGGGACGACCGTCGAGTCGAGCTGGTCGGCCAGGGCCTGCTGGTCCTTCTGCGAGGTGACGGCCAGGACGACCGTGGGGATGTCGTCCGTGGACCCGGCGACGACTTGCGGGTCGACAGCGTCCGGCAGCCCCGCGCGGGCGCGGTTCACGGCCTGCTGGACGTCGGCGACGATGCGCTTCGTGTCGTTGCCGTAGTCGAAGGACGCCATGATGACGGCGCTGCCCTCGCTCGCGGTGGAGGTGACGCCGGTGATGCCGTCGACGCCTTCGAGGTTGTTCTCGATCGGCTCGACGACCTGCTTCTCCACGACGTCGGGAGAGGCGCCCTGGTACGGCGCGATCACCGACACCATGGGCAGTTCGATGGTGGGCAGGAGCTGCTGTTTGAGCTGGGGTATCGCGATCAGCCCGAAGACGAGCGCGACCAGCGACATCAGCCCGATCAGGGCACGCTGGGCGAGACTGAACCTGGACAGCCAGGACATAGGGCGGGAGTTCTCTCTTCTGGGAGCGGCAGAAGTGCGGGCCCCCATAACCCTGGTTCATCGCCCGGGGCGGTTGTGTAGCCCCGAGGTCCCGTTCCTTATCCGCCGCATACTCCGCCCGCAGTACGAGCGTACGAACGTCACTCCACCCTCGGGCGTACCAGCCCCGATTCGTAGGCGATGACGACGAGTTGGGCCCGGTCGCGGGCGCCCAGCTTGGCCATGGCCCGGTTGACGTGGGTCTTCACGGTCAGCGGGCTCACTTCCAGCCGCTCGGCGATCTCGTCGTTCGAGTGGCCCCCGGCGACCTGCACCAGGACCTCGCGCTCGCGGACGGTCAGCGCCTCCAGGCGGGCCTCGCGCACCGGGTCGCCCGGGTCGTCGTCGCCCTGCGCGAGGAACCGCGCGATCAGGCCCTTCGTCGCGGCCGGCGACAGCAGCGCCTCGCCGCCCGCCGCGACCCGGATCGCGCTCAGCAGCTCCTCCGGCTCGCTGCCCTTGCCGAGGAAGCCGGACGCGCCCGCGCGCAGGGACTGCACGACGTAGTCGTCGACCTCGAAGGTCGTCAGGATCACCACCCTGACGTGCGCGAGCGACGGGTCCGCGCTGATCATCCGCGTCGCCGCGAGCCCGTCCGTCCCCGGCATCCGGATGTCCATCAGGACGACGTCCGCGCGCTCGTCCTTCGCCAGGCGTACCGCCTCCGCGCCGTCCGACGCCTCCCCCACGACCTCCATGTCCGGTTCCGAGTCCACGAGCACCCGGAACGCGCTGCGCAGCAGCGCCTGGTCGTCGGCGAGCAGGACCCGGATCGGTGTCATAGCGCAGTCTCCGCCTTGCTGGTCGTCTTGACCGGCAGGATCGCATGGACCCGGAAGCCGCCGCCGTAGCGGGGGCCGGTCGTCAGCGTCCCGCGCAGCGCGGTGACCCGCTCCCGCATCCCGAGCAGCCCGTGCCCACCGCCCGCCTCGGCGGGCCGCCCGTCCGTCTCCGTGCCGTTGTCGAGGACCGTGACCTCCACGTTCGGTCCCACCCGTACGACGCTGACCTCCGCCTTCGCGTTGCCGCCCGCGTGCTTCTGTACGTTCGTGAGGGCCTCCTGGATGATCCGGTACGCGGCGAGGTCCACGGCTGCGGGGAGCGTCGTGTCCTGGTCCGCCCTCGCGACCTCGACCTTCAGGCCCGCGTTGCGGAAGGTGTCCGCAAGGTCGTCGAGGCGGCCCAGGCCGGGGGCGGGCTCGGTGGGGGCCTCGGGATCTCCGGACTGCCTCAACAGGCCCACTGTCGCGCGGAGTTCGTTCAACGCCGAGCGGCTGGCCTCGCGGACGTGCGCGAGGGCCTCCTTCGCCTGGTCGGGGCGCTTGTCCATGACGTGCGCCGCGACTCCCGCCTGGACGTTCACCAGCGCGATGTGGTGCGCCACGACGTCATGCAGGTCCCGGGCGATCCGCAGCCGCTCCTCCGCGACCCGCCTCCGCGCCTCCTCCTCCCTCGTGCGCTCCGCCCGCTCCGCGCGGTCCCTGATCTCCTGCACGACCGCCCGCCGGCTGCGTACGGCGTCCCCGGCCGTCGCGCCGATGCCGGTCCAGGCGAACACGGCGAGGTTCTCCTGCGCGTACCAGGGGAGGGGGCCGGCCAGCATCGCGGCGCCGGTCAGGACCGTGACCGTGAGGATGCCCAGGCGGAGAGTGGTCGAGCGGTCCGTCGTCGCGGCGACCGTGAACAGGGCGATCACCGCCGACATGACCACCGGCGCCCTCGGGTCGCCGGCCGTCAGACACTCCGCGAGAGCTACGCCGGACGTCGCCGCGAGCACCCGGATCGGAGCCCTTCGCCTGAAGATCAGCGCAATCGCGCCGAGCGTCATGAGGACGAGGCTCAGGGGGTCGGGGGTGCGGATCGCCCAACTGACACCTTGTTGCCCGTGCGGGTCCACGAAGCTGCCGGCGAGCATGCACACGAGAACGCCGGCGGCGAGAGTGGCGTCAAGCGCGAGCGGGTGCGCCTTGAGGCCGCCGCGGGCTCTGTCCAGGGTGCGCGTGCGTGTGCTCACGCTGCCAAGGTACGGCGGGGGTGGGTGGGGCGTCATCGGGGGTGGTGGGGCTTGTTCGTGATCGGTCGCGCCCGCTGCCGCACACCTCAGCCCGGGATCAGGCCGTCGTCGTTGAGCATGGCCCGGACCTCTTCGAGGGTCGCGTCGGGGGCGGGGAGGATCAGGTCGGAGGGGTGGAGGGCGTCGGGGGGCAAGGGGGTGCCCAGGGTGCGGACCGCGTCCAGGAGGGCTGTCAGGGTTCGGCGGAACGCCTGCTCGTCGGCGGATTCGAGTTCCGCGAGGAGGTCGTCGTCCAGCTTGTTCAGTTCGGGGAGGTGGGAGTCCGAGAGCTCCACCTGCCCCTCTCCCATGATCCGTACGATCATGACGCCCTCCTTGGCGTGGCCCCCCTACTGCTTGTCGAAGCGGGGGGTGTCCTGTGGCTGCTGCTGGGGCTGGGACTGGCCTGCGCCGCCTTCGATGGCCTGCTGGGAGGCGGAGGGACCGCCCGCCAGCTCGGCCTTCATGCGCTGGAGCTCCAGCTCTACATCAGTACCACCGGAGAGGCGGTCCAGCTCGCTCTGGATGTCGTCCTTGGCGAGGCCCGTGGGGTCGTCGAGGGCGCCGGAGGCGAGCAGCTCGTCCAGCGCGCCCGCGCGGGCCTGGAGCTGGGCGGTCTTGTCCTCGGCACGCTGGATCGCGAGGCCGACGTCCCCCATCTCCTCGGAGATGCCGGAGAAGGCTTCGCCGATGCGGGTCTGGGCCTGGGCGGCGGTGTACGTCGCCTTGATGGTCTCCTTCTTCGTACGGAAGGCGTCCACCTTGGCCTGGAGGCGCTGGGCCGCGAGGGTGAGCTTCTCCTCCTCGCCCTGGAGGGTGGAGTGCTGCGTCTCCAGGTCGGTGACCTGCTGCTGGAGCGCGGCGCGGCGGGACAGCGCCTCACGGGCGAGGTCCTCACGGCCGAGGGCGAGCGCCTTGCGGCCCTGGTCCTCCAGCTTGGACGACTGGGACTGCAACTGGTTGAGCTGGAGTTCCAGGCGCTTGCGGGAGGTCGCGACGTCGGCGACTCCCCGGCGGACCTTCTGGAGCAGCTCCAGCTGCTTCTGATACGAGTAATCGAGGGTTTCGCGCGGGTCCTCGGCCCGGTCAAGGGCCTTGTTCGCCTTCGCGCGGAAGATCATCCCCATACGCTTCATGACACCGCTCATGGGCTTCGCGCGCCCCCTTCTGACAGACTCCGGCTCACGATCTGCGACAGAACCCACAGTACGGGCCCTGCCTCCATTGACGCACTGTTCCGGGACGGATGCGCTCCTCCCCAAGGACGACTGCGCCCGCCCCCGATCCGGCGTAAGGAGTAGGTGGACCCCTTGGTTACAGGACGACCGGCGTTGCCGGATCGTTCCCCGCCCGACTGGGGTCCATGCGCCCGGAACGCTTACCCTTGGGTTTTGTGTTCCGTAGCCGTGCCACCAAGGACGAGAAGGCCGCCGCCGACGAGGCGTCGCTGACCGACTCCACTCAGCCCCGAGACCCGCAGGCCCCGAAGGGCCGGCCCACGCCGAAGCGCAGTGAGGCCCGCTCCACGCGCCGCAGCGTCGCCAACACGCCGATGACGCGGAAGGAGGCGGCCAAGCGCCAGCGCGAGGACCGCAGGCGCGCGCTGGACAAGCAGCGTGAGGCCCTCGCCGGGGGCGACGAGCGCTACCTGCCCGCGCGCGACCAGGGCAAGGTCCGCAAGTTCGCCCGCGACTTCATCGACTCCCGGCTGAACGTCGCGGAGACGTTCCTGCCGATGGCGGTCGTCATCCTCGCGCTGAGCATCGTGCGGGTCGCCGAGCTCCAGACGCTGTCGCTGCTGCTGTGGCTGGTCCTGATCGTGCTGATCGTGCTCGACTCGTTCGTGATCAGCTTCCGGCTGCGCAAGCAGCTCACGGCCCGTTTCCCGGAGGAGCGCCACAAGGGCGCCGTTCCGTACGCCCTCATGCGCTCCCTCCAGGTTCGCCGGCTCCGCCTGCCGAAGCCGCAGGTCAAGCGGGGTGCGAAGCTCTGAGTGCCACGCCGTCGTTCTCCGGGGACGCGGCCGAAGCCTGGCTGGACCGGCTGGGCGGGCTGCGGGACGTCGTACGACAGGAACTGGTGGCACGCCAGCTCGACGAGCAGATAGCCGGGCGGTACTCCGTCGGGCGGCGGCTGCGGGTCCTCGACGTCGGGATGGGCCAGGGCACGCAGGCGCTGCGGCTGGCCCGGCTCGGGCACGAGGTGACCGGTCTGGAGCGCAGTCCGCTGATGCTGGCGACGGCCCGCGAGGCGCTCGCGCGTGAGCCCGACGGGATCCGGGAGCGGGTGCGGATCATAGAGGGCGACGGCCGGGAGACCGGGGTCCACTTCCTGCCGGGCAGCTTCGACATCGTGCTCTGCCACGGGGTCCTGATGTACGTCCCCGATCCCGACGCGCTGCTCGCGGGGCTCGGGCGGATGCTGGCGCCCGGGGGGATGGTGTCCCTGCTCGTCCGCAACGGCGACGCGCTGGCCATGCGGCCGGGGCTGTCCGGGGACTGGGCCACCGCGATGGCCGCGTTCGACTCCGTCGACTACACGAACCGGCTCGGGCTGGACGTGCGCGCGGACCGGCTGGCCACGCTCACCGACGCGCTCGGGGGGATCGGGGCGCCGCTCCAGGCGTGGTACGGCGTCCGGGTCTTCACCGACGCGGCTCCCGACGACGCGGTCATCCCCGCGGACCTGGGCCCGCTGCTCGCGGCCGAGGAGCGGGCCGGGCGGACGGACCCCTATCGGCGGGTCGCCGCGCTGGTCCATCTGTGCGGGGTGCGGGGCTGACGTCCCGGGTCACCGCCCGGTGAGTGTCCACCGGGCGGTGTGGCGTCACCGCTCAGGAGCCGGCCGGGTGCAGGCTCATCGGGCCGTAGATCTCCGTGGTGTCCTCGAACAGGCGGACCTGGTCGGCGCCGCCGTCCGCGAGGGCCTGCCACTGTTCTCCGATCCAGGACTCGGCGTCCCCCTGCGTGGTGAACTCCTCCGGTTCCACGGCGGGTTGGACCTCCGTCCCGTCGGCCTTCTCGAACCGCCACGTCCATGCCGCCATGTACGCCTCCTGGTGTGACCGGGGTCTGATCTTGGTCCGGTGGCCCAGAGTATGCGGTTCGGGGAGTGCGGCGTAGGGGGCTTCGGGGTTGTTTGTTCGGCCGGGCGCCGGTGGAGGGCTGCTCGTGCGGTTGCTTCTCCTCCGGGTGAAAATCAACCCGTGGAATTGACTCTGCTCGGTACCGGTGCCCCCGCTGGACTCCCCCGCCCCGGCTGTGCCTGCGCGGTCTGTGCCGTGTCCCTCGGGGCGGACGTCCGGGCGGCCACCTCCGTCCTCGTCGACGGGGCCCTGCTGCTCGACCTCACGCCCGGGGTCGCGCTCGTCGCCGCGCGGGCCGGGCAGTCGCTCGGAGGTGTGCGGCAGGTGCTGCTGTCGCACCCCCACGACGGGCCCGCCGTCGAGGTCCCTCTCGGGCTCCCCCGCCCCGGCCGCGTCCCCGACGGGCGGGAGCTGGCCCTCCTGACGGGCCATCGGGTGCGGGCCGTCGCGATGGACGCCGGGGGGACGGGGTACGCCGTCACCGGCACCGACGGTCAACGGCTCCTGTACCTGCCGCCGGGCGGTGCACCCGCGGGGCTCTCCGACGACGGGGAGCAGCGGTACGACATGGTCCTGCTGGACGTCGTGGGGCGGCCCGACGCGCTCGCCCGGCTCCGGGCCGTGGGAGCCGTCGGTGCCACCACCGACGTCATCGCCGTCCACCTCGACCACGACGTCCCGCCGGGACGCGAGCTGCGACGCCGGCTCGCGGCGGCGGGGGCGCGGGCCGTCCCCGACGGTACGACCCTCTCCGTCGGCGTCTACGAGGACGTACCCGACATACCCCGCCGCACCCTCGTCCTCGGCGGCGCGCGCTCCGGGAAGTCCGTCGAGGCGGAACGGCGGCTGGAGGCGTTCCCGGACGTCCTGTACGTCGCGACGGGCGGGACGCGTGGGGGTGACACGGAGTGGGCGTCCCGGGTCGCCCTCCACCGCGAACGCCGGCCGGGCTCCTGGCACACGACGGAAACCTGCGACCTGGTGCCCCTGCTGTCCTCGGAGGGCCCGCCCCTGCTGATCGACTGCCTCTCCCTGTGGCTGACCGACGCGATGGACTCCGTCGGGGCGTGGGACGACGCGGTCTGGTCGGACGGCGGCGAGAAATCCCTCCGCGAACGCTCCGCCGAACTGCTGGAGGCATTGCGGGAAACCCGCCGCCCCGTGGTCCTCGTCTCGAACGAGGTCGGCTCGGGAATCGTCCCGTCAACGGCCTCCGGCCGGCGGTACAGGGACGAGCTGGGCCGGTTGAACGCGGGGGTGGCCGGACAGTGCGAACAGGTGGTGCTGGTGGTGGCGGGGCAGGCGGTGGTCCTGCGGGGCTGAGGGGGTGGGGCGAGTGCGGGTGGAGTGTGGCTGGTCGCGCAGTTCCCCGCGCCCCTAAAAGAACAGGGGTTGCGCTCAGTTTTTTGCTTTTAGGGGCGCGGGGAACTGCGCGACCAACCCCCACCGGGCCGCAGCCGGATCACCACCTATGCCACCCCCTTCCTCTTTCTCGCGATCACCCTGTACGTGTTCGCGAAGCGGGTCCGGCGCAGGATCGGGGCCAGGCTGTGGTCCAGCGCTGTTGCCAGGGCCGTGAGGGGTCTTGTCAGGGGCAACAGGCGGGGTGGGACGTGGCTCGTCAGGAGCAGAGCCAGCGCCGTTGATACGTCGTACGGGATGTGTGCCCCGCGGCGGTCCGTCGTGATGATGTCGCAGCCCTGGGACTCCAGTTCCGTGCGGAGGTTGTCGAGGGGGATCAGGTGGTGGGGGTGGTCGTGGGGGAGCCACCACTTGCCCAGGAGGGGCGCGAAGGCGCAAGCGGGGTCGGGGAGTTCGAACAGGGCGTGGCCGCCGGGGCGGAGTGCGCGGAGGGCTGCGGAGAGTTCGGCCCGGGGGTCGGGGGTGTGCTGGAGGTGGTGGAGGACGGTGATCACGTCGTAGCGGGAGTCGAGGGCGGGGCTCAGCGCACGGTGGGCTTCCTCCACGCGGCCCGCCGAGCGTGCCCGGTCCACACGGGACGTCGCGTCGACGCCGTCGAAGGACGTGTACGTGAACAACTCCTTCGCCGCTTCCGGGAAGCGCCCGGCCCCCGTACCGATGTCGAGCCAGCTCTCCGGTTCCGGGAAGGGCGTCATCGTGAGGGCGGTGGCGCGCAGGCGGCGCCGGGTCGTGCGGGCGGCGAGGACACGCTCCAGGAGGGCTCCCCGTACACCAGTGGGGCCCCCGGCGGACGTACGGACCACGTGTCCGCAGTCGGCGCATGCGGCGAAGCCCCCCTCGGGGAGCCGTTGCGAGCCGCACCAGGGGCAGTCGTCGCGGCGGGGTTCCTGGACGTCCGTCATGAGTGCTCCCCAGTGGGCGACAATCTTCGCGAAACGGAACGTATGGGATCGCGATCTTGCGTGCAACGACGCCGCACCCCCGGCGGGGAGATGTGGCGCGGAAACTGTTCGACCGGGGCCGGTACTGTTCGGCGAATGAGCTCGCTTAATCTCGACGACTTCACCGATCTGATCGAGCGCCCCGACGGCGGGGTACGGCGCGACGCGGAGGCGCGGCGTGAGCGTCAGGTCGTGCCGCCCGGCGCGCTGGGGCGCCTCGACGACCTGGGTGAGTGGCTGGCGGCGGCGCAGGGCTCGGTCCCGGTGCGCCCCGTGGACCGTCCTCGTGTGGTGCTGTTCGCCGGGGACCACGGGGTGGCCGAACTCGGCGTCTCGGCGCGGCCCGCGGGGAGCGCTGCGGAGCTGGTGCGGGCGGTCCTGGAGGGTGGCCGCCCGGTTTCGGTGCTGGCGCGGCGGGCCGGGGTGCCGGTGCGCGTGGTGGACATGTCCCTGGACTGCGAGCCGGACCTGTTCCCCGCCGATGTCGTACGCCACCGGGTGCGCCGGGGCAGCGGGCGGCTCGACGTCGAGGACGCGCTGACCCTGGAGGAGGCGGAGGCGGCGTTCCGTGCGGGCGTGGCGGTCGCCGACGAGGAGGCGGACTCGGGGACCGACCTGGTGGTGCTGGGTGATGTGAGCGTGGGCGGGACGACGGCGGCGGGGGTGCTGATCGCCGCGTTGTGCGGGACGGACGCGTCCGTGGTGACGGGGCGTGGCGGCCTGGCCATCGACGACCTCGCCTGGATGCGGAAGTGCGCGGCGATCCGGGACGGGCTGCGCCGGGCCCGGCCGGTGCTCGGCGATCAGCTTCAGCTCCTCGCGACGGTCGGCGGGGCGGATCTGGCGGCGATGACGGGGTTCCTGTTGCAGTGCGCCGTACGGAAGCTGCCGGTGGTGCTGGACGGGGTGGTGGCGGCGGCGTGTGCGCTGGTGGGGCAGCGGGTCGCGTTCCGGGCGCCGGACTGGTGGCTCGCGGCGCACCGGACGGGTGAGCCGGGGCAGGCGAAGGCGTTGGACCGGATGGCCCTGGAGCCGCTCCTCGAACAGAACGTGCAGGTCGGGGAGGGGGCCGGGGGTGTGCTGGCGCTGCCGCTGGTGCAGGCCGCCGCCGCGTTGGCGGCGGAGTTGCCGGAGGCGGTCGTGGAGAAGCCGGTGGATGAGGCGGTCGAGGCCGCCGGGGCCGCCGGGGCCGCCGAGGAGTAGGGGCGTGGAAGGGGCGCGGTTCGGTGGTGCCGGGCCGCGCCCCTTGCATAATTTCCGCATAACGGGACATAGCATCCCGACGCATGGGAAGCGTTCGGGCCGGTGCGGTGGCTGTCTGGTATCTGCGGGTGGTTGCGTGCGTCAACTTCCTCGGCGCGGTGTGGGAGTCGCTGGGGCAGGGTGTCCGGCAGCACAATCAGGCTGATCTCTTCACGCCTTATCTGCTGACCTCCGGCTTTTCCTCCGGGGTTTTCGCCGCCTTTCTCGCCGTGATGATGCGGAGGCGGAAACGGGCCGCCTGGATTCTCAACCTGGGGCTCGGCGGGGCTTTTCTGCTGCTGTTCTCGGTGGCCCTTTTCCTGCCCGAGGTCCGGCGCCATCCGCAGAACTGGGTCTCCTTCGGGGTGACCGCCGGATTCGTGGCGGCGCTGCTGCTGGGGCGGCGGGAGTTCTACGCCAAGGGGGACCGGGCCAATCCGCGGCTCGTGGCGCTGGTCGGCGGGGGCGGGCTGCTGTGGTGGTGGGCCGATGCCGCCGTCGACGGGGTGAGCACCGTCCTCGTGCTCGCCGTGCTGTATGCCGCGTTCCGTTCGCGCCGGGTCGTCGAGCCGCTGGGCCACGAGGACGAGAAACGGCTCCGGGAACTCCTCGGCAAGTACGGCGAGCGGGATTCTCTCGGCTATTTCTCGCTGCGCCGGGAGAAGAGCGTGGTGTGGTCGCCGACGTACAAAGCGGCGGTCACTTATCGGGTCGTCGGGGGTGTTTCGCTGGCGTCGGGAGATCCGCTGGGGGATCCGGAGGCGTGGCCCGGCGCGATCGGGCCGTGGCTGGCGCAGGCGCGGGCGCACGGGTGGATCCCGGCGGTGATGGGGGCCGGGGAGGAGGCCGGGAACGTGTACCGGCGGCACGGGCTCGACGCGCTGGAACTCGGGGACGAGGCGATCGTGGAGGTGGACGAGTTCACGTTGGAGGGCAGGGCGATGCGGACCGTGCGGCAGGCGTACAACCGGGTGCGGCGGGCGGGGTACACCGTACGGATCCGGCGGCACGAGGAGGTGCCGGGCGGTGAGCTGGCCGGGGTCGTGCGGCGGGCCGAGGAGTGGCGGGACGGGGCCACCGAGCGCGGGTTCAGCATGGCGCTGGGGCGGCTGGGGGATCCGCAGGACGGGCGGTGCGTGGTCGTCGAGTGCTTCGACGCCGGGGGTGCGCCGAGGGCGCTGCTGTCGTTCGTGCCGTGGGGGCCGCACGGGCTCTCGCTCGATCTCATGCGGCGCGACCGCGACGGCGACAACGGGCTGATGGAGTTCATGGTCATCGAACTCCTGCGGCGGGGGCGGGAGTTCGGGATCACTCAGGTCTCGCTCAACTTCGCGATGTTCCGTTCCGTCTTCGAACGTGGGGCCCGGATCGGGGCCGGTCCGGTGCTGCGGCTGTGGCGGTCGCTGCTCAGCTTCTGCTCCCGGTGGTGGCAGATCGAGTCGCTCTACCGGGCCAACGCGAAGTACCGGCCGATCTGGGAGCCGCGGTTCCTGCTCTTCGAGAAGAGCGCGGACCTGCCCCGGATCGGGTGGGCTTCCGCCAGGGCGGAGGGATTCTTGGACGTGCCGGGATGGTGGCCGGGAGGCCGCCGGTGAACGCGCTCGGCCGGTGGGCCCGGACCGAGTGGGGTCCGCTGTGGCTCGCCGTGCGGCGGCGGTGGGCCGTGCCGGTGATGACGGTCGCGGCGGTCTGTACGACGTCGGTGCTGCAAGCCGTACAGAATCTCGACTGGGGTTATCAGGTCGTCCAGGACCTCGGCGCCGTCCGCGCGGCGGACCCCCTGCCCCTCGCCCTCCTGCGTACGCCGCTCTCGCTCTTCGTGCCCGCGCTCGATCTGCCGGTCTGGGGGGCGCTCGCGCAGATCCTGCTGGTGTTCGGGCTGGCGGAGATCTGTATCGGCCGGGGGCGGACGCTGGTGGTGGCGTACACGGCGACGCTCGCCGGAACGCTGTACGCGCGGGCGGGCATCGCGCTCGGTCCCGATGTGCCGGTGCTGGGGCTGCCCGCCTCGGACGCGCAGGTCGTCGACACCGGGCCGTCGGCGGCCGTCGTGGGGCTCGCGGTGTACCTGGCCTGGCGGTACCGGGCGTACGCCACGGGGGCGGTGGTGGTGCTGGCGATGGTGGCGGAGGTGGCGGTCAAGGCGAACCTGGCGGGCAAGGAACACGTCGCGGCGATCGTCGCGGTGGGGGTGCTGGTGGGGGTGCGGGAGGGGTGGGAGCGCAGGTCGGGGGGTGGCGGTGAGCACGGGCTCGCGGGCCGGTGGGGACAGAGAACGCGGGACCACGTCGGTCAGCGGGACGACGTCGGTTCGTGGGACGACGGGTCCGGTTTGCCGCCGACCAGTTCCTCCACTCCCCTGCGCAGGCGGGACCAGCGGCGGTCGCTGCGGGCGGCCCGGCGTTCGGCGCGGGCCCTGGCGCGGGGGCGGCGGGTGTAGAAGTGGCGGGCCCAGGGGGACGCGGGGCGGGCCAGGCGGACCGCGCCGATCAGGGCGACCGTGGGGACGATGACTCCGAAGATCGCGGTACGGGCCTTGCCCTTGGCGAGGGCGACGAGGGAGAGGAGGAAGTTGATGACGACGGTCGTGAGGGCGACGCCCCTGCCCGCGACCTCGTCGTCCGAGAGGTCGTTCACGCCGAGCGGGGAGTAGCCGAGGAGGACCAGTCCGACGAGGGCCGCTGTCAGGACGACCACCTCCACGCTCTTGCGGCCCTCCTCCGACCAGTACACGTCGTCCAGGTGCAGGATCAGCGCGAACTCGTCGAGGACCAGGCCCGCGCCGATGCCGAAGCAGATCGCGGCGGCGCCCGCGCCCACGCCCTGCCGGCCGGTCGCGATCGCGCCGAAGCCGCCGATGACCGTGAGGACGACGCCGGGAACGACGTGGTGGATGTGCAGGCCGCCCGCCTTGACGTTGCCGAAAGGGCCCTTGCCCGCGCGGATCAGGCGGGTGACGAGGCGGGTGAGGAGGAACGTGAGGACGAAGGCGGTGAGGGCGAGGAGGAGGGGGAGTTTGCCCGGTTCTACGATGTTCCGCTGGAGCCAATGTCCCATGTGCGCACTTTATCCCTGTCGGCGGTGAGCCTCGGTGCTGACGGTGGGCCCCGGTGCGACCGTCGGATAATCTGCGCCGATGCCCTCGATGCCCGACAGTCTCCTCCCCCACGGCGTCCGGTTCGCGTTCGGCACGCTGACCGTGATCCCGGTCCGGGTGTCCCGCTGGGACCGGGACGCCGCGCGCGGCGGGATGCTGTGCGCGCCGCTCGTGGGGCTCGTGGTCGGCGGATGTGCGGCTGCTGTCGGCGGGGGGCTGCTGGCGCTGGGTACGGGGGCCATGGTGGCCTCGGTCGCGGCGGTGGCCGTACCGGCGGTGCTGACCCGGGGGCTGCACCTCGACGGGCTCGCGGACACCGCCGACGGGCTCGGCAGCGGGAAGCCCGCCGACGACGCCCTGCGGATCATGAAGCAGTCCGACATCGGGCCGTTCGGGGTGCTGACGTTGGTGTTCGTGCTGCTGGGGCAGGTGGCGGCGGTGGCCCGGCTGTACGAGGAGTCGTGGGTTCGGGGTGGGTTCGCGGTGGTGCTGTCCGCGGTGGTGGCTCGGCTGGCGCTGACGTTCGCGGCGCGGGCCGGGGTTCCGGCGGCCCGCCCGGAGGGGTTGGGGGCGGCGGTCGCCGGGGTCGTGCCGGTGCGGTGGGTGTGGGGGGTCGGGGGTGCGGTGGGGGTGCTCGCGGCTGCGGTCGGGTGGTGGGCCGGGGTGTTCACAGCCCTTCCGGCCGCCGTTCTGGGAGTGGGGGCGGCTGAGTTGTTGTTGCGGCGGTGCAGGGAGCGGTTCGGTGGGGTGACCGGGGATGTGTTCGGGGGGGTGGCGGAGGTGGCGGGGGTGGTGAGTCTGGTGGTGATGACGGTGGGTTGAGCGCGGGATCGAGGGGGGGGTGGATGGTTGAGTGGCGGGTGCGGCGCCATCGTGGCTGATCGCGCAGTTCCCCGCGCCCCTAAAAGACGCGGCTCCCGGCTCCCGGCTCCCGGCTCCCGGCTCCCGGCTCCCGGCTCCCGGCTCCCGGCTCCCGGCTCCCGGCTCCCGCACAACCTCCCACTCCCTCCTGTCGTCACCCCGTCAGCACGCCTTCCGCCACGCCCCCAGCTCGTACTTCTTCTCCAGCGAGCTCAACCTCAGCCTCTTCGACTCCCCGCAGAACCTGCTCGTCGGCAGTTCGTACTCCACGTGGAAGACCGCCTTGCCCGCCTCGATGAACGGCGTGAGGGTGTCGCACTCCTTGTACTGGGCGCACTGTTCGTTGACCGCGAAGTCGAAGTCGGCGAGCAGGTCCGGGATCTGGTCCATGTCGTTCTTGAGGCCGACGGACATGCCCCGGTCGTGGGCGAGCCCCGCGATGAGGCGGTTGTAGGCGAGCTGGTCCTCGGCCTTGAGGGGGAAGCCGGTGTCGTTGAGGTAGCCGTCCATGTTGTCCGGCTCGACCGCGTCGAAGCCCTTCTCCTTGCACATGTCGAGGCGCTTGGTCATGAGGGGTTCGAGGATGCTCAACTGGCGGATGTCCAGCCAGCGTTCGCCTTCCCAGCCGTTGCCCTTGCCGATGACGGACTTCGGGAAGTCGGCGGCGTCGGGACGCCAGTCCTCGTACGCGCCGGTGGAGAGGTAGCAGATGACCTTGCGGTTCTTCGCGTGGAGCGCGGTGACGACGGCCGCGGTCTGGTCGAAGCCGTCGATGTCGTAGACGGGGACGTCGACGGACGTGTCGAGCTTGCCGTTCAGCTGCCACTGCCAGTCCACACCGGGCCGGGGCTGCCAGCGGCCGTCCGGCGACGCGGGGGCCGCGGTCGGGGCGGGGGCGGGGTCCTCCTCGTCGGTACCCGACGCACTCGTGCAGCCCACCAGAAGGAGCAGCGGGAGAAGGGCGAGGGTGGCGCGTCTCAAGGGACCGGCTCCAGACTGTGCGGCGGCGTTCCCCGTGATGATCCCCCGTCCCGGACACATTCATGGCCACGGCTTCACCCGGAGGTGAACGCACGGGGGCACGAGCGGACGCGCACACCCGCGTACGCTCTTGACGGGATCTGTCGCGTCGGTTCGCCGCGCCGACGGGAGAGACCCCGGCGAAGCCGTGCGCCCCCGGCCGACCTAAGGTCGTCCGCCGGGCCCGGTCGACCCACCCCGTTCGGCCACAGCACTCTCCTATTCGGAAGCGGAGAAATCACCACCGTGACTGCTCTCAATCTCAGCACCGCCGCGGCGCCCGGCCTCCGGGCCGACGCGATCGTGATCGGTGTCGCCAAGGGCGCGAAGGGCCCGGTCGTCGCACCGGGCGCGGAAGCCGTGGACCAGTCCTACGACGGCAAGCTCGCCACCGTCCTGGAGACCCTCGGCGCGTCCGGCGCCGAGGGCGAGATCACGAAGCTGCCCGCGCCGGCCGGCTTCAAGGCACCGCTCGTCGTCGCGGTGGGCCTGGGCGCGGAGCCCGCGAAGGACGCCGCGTACGACGCGGAGGCGCTGCGGCGTGCCGCGGGGTCCGCCGCGCGGGCGCTGGCCGGGACGAAGAAGGCCGCGTTCGCGCTGCCGCTGGGCGATGCCGGGGAGGTCGGGGCGGTCGCCGAGGGCGTGCTGCTCGGGGCGTACTCCTTCGACACGTACAAGGAGTCCCCGAAGGGGAAGAACGGCAAGGGGCCGCTCGGTGAGGCCGCGCTGCTCGGGGGCAAGCCGCGGGACGCCGGGCAGAAGGCGGCGCTCGCGCGTGCCGTCGCCGTGTCCGAGGAGCTGAACCGGGCGCGGGACCTGATCAACATGCCGCCCAACGACCTCGACCCGGCCGCGTTCGCCGCGCTCGTCGTCGACGCGGGCAAGGCGCACGGGTTCAAGGTCGAGGTGCTCGACGAGAAGGCGCTCACGGAGGGCGGGTACGGGGGGATCCTCGGCGTCGGCGGGGGGTCGGCCGCCGCTCCCCGGCTGGTGAAGCTGTCGTACAGCCACCCGAAGGCCGCGAAGAACCTCGCGTACGTCGGCAAGGGCATCACGTACGACTCGGGTGGTATCTCGCTGAAGCCCGCCGGGCACAACGAGACGATGAAGTGCGACATGAGCGGGGCCGCCGCCGTGTTCGCGGCCGTCGTCTCCGCCGCGCGGCTCGAACTGGAGGTGAACGTCACCGGGTGGCTGGCGCTCGCCGAGAACATGCCGTCGGGGACCGCGGTCCGGCCCGGGGACGTGCTGCGCATGCTCAGCGGCAAGACCGTGGAGGTGCTCAACACCGACGCGGAGGGGCGGCTCGTCCTCGCGGACGCGCTGTGGGCGGCCTCGCTGGAGAAGCCCGACGCCATCGTGGACGTCGCGACCCTCACCGGCGCGATGATGCTGGCGCTCGGGAGCCGGACGTTCGGCGTCATGGCCAACGACGACGCGTTCCGTACGGCGGTCTACGACGCGGCCGAGGAGGTCGGCGAGCCGGCCTGGCCCATGCCGCTCCCGGCCCACCTGCGCAAGGGCATGGACTCCCCCACCGCCGACATCGCGAACATGGGTGACCGGATGGGCGGCGGGCTCGTCGCCGGGCTCTTCCTCCAGGAGTTCGTCGGCGAGGGCATCACCTGGGCGCACCTCGACATCGCCGGACCCGCGTTCAACGACGGCGGGCCGTTCGGGTACACGCCCAAGGGCGGGACGGGGTCGGCCGTACGGACGTTGGTGCGTCTCGCCGAGCTGACCGCCGCCGGCGACCTGGGCTGAGGGTTCGCCCAGCGGGAGGGGTGCTCGGGGGACGACCCGAGCACCCCTCCCGTGTGGTGTCTCACACCCCAGCCCCGTGTCTCGTCCACGTCCCACAAGTGCGAGGATGGGGTCCGGCAGGACAGGGCCCCCACCGAAGGGCCGAAGCAATGAGCGGCCGGACACCAGCCGCCTGCCGGTCAGTGACGACCGGCGTACGGCGCACATGCATGGAGGACGTGACGTGGCGAACGACGCCAGCACCGTTTTCGACCTAGTGATCCTCGGCGGTGGCAGCGGTGGTTACGCCGCGGCCCTGCGCGGGGCGCAGCTGGGTCTGGACGTCGCCCTGATCGAGAAGGACAAGGTCGGCGGTACCTGCCTGCACAACGGCTGCATCCCCACCAAGGCCCTGCTGCACGCCGGAGAGATCGCCGACCAGGCCCGCGAGGCCGGTCAGTTCGGTGTGAAGGCCACTTTCGAGGGCATCGACATCGCGGCCGTCCACAAGTACAAGGACGACGTGATCTCGGGCCTGTACAAGGGCCTCCAGGGGCTCATCGCGTCCCGCAAGGTGACGTACATCGAGGGCGAGGGGCGGCTCTCCTCGCCGACCTCCGTCGACGTCAACGGCCGGCGCGTCCAGGGCCGTCACGTCCTCCTCGCGACCGGCTCCGTGCCGAAGTCGCTGCCGGGCCTGGAGATCGACGGCAACCGGATCATCTCCTCGGACCACGCCCTCGTCCTGGACCGCGTCCCGCAGTCCGCGATCATCCTGGGCGGCGGTGTCATCGGCGTCGAGTTCGCCTCCGCGTGGAAGTCCTTCGGTGCGGACGTCACGATCATCGAGGGTCTGAAGCACCTCGCCCCCCTTGAGGACGAGAACTCCTCCAAGCTTCTTGAGCGCGCGTTCCGCAAGCGCGGCATCAAGTTCAACCTGGGCACGTTCTTCTCGAAGGCCGAGTACACCGCCGACGGCGTGAAGGTCACTCTGGCCGACGGCAAGGAGTTCGAGGCCGAGGTCCTGCTCGTGGCCGTCGGCCGCGGCCCCGTCTCCGCCGGTCTCGGCTACGAGGAGCAGGGCGTCGCGATGGACCGCGGCTACGTCCTGGTCGACGAGTACATGCGCACCAACGTCCCGACCATCTCGGCCGTCGGCGACCTGGTCCCCACGCTCCAGCTCGCGCACGTCGGCTTCGCCGAGGGCATCCTGGTGGCGGAGCGGCTGGCCGGCCTCAAGGCCGTCCCGATCGACTACGACGGCGTGCCCCGGGTGACGTACTGCCACCCCGAGGTCGCCTCCGTGGGCATCACCGAGGCCAAGGCCAAGGAGATCTACGGCGCGGACAAGGTCGTCGCCCTGAAGTACAACCTCGCGGGCAACGGAAAGAGCAAGATCCTCAAGACCTCCGGCGAGATCAAGCTCGTCCAGGTCAAGGACGGTGCGGTGGTCGGCATCCACATGGTCGGCGACCGTATGGGTGAGCAGGTCGGCGAAGCCCAGCTGATCTACAACTGGGAGGCGCTGCCCGCCGAGGTCGCGCAGCTCATCCACTCCCACCCGACGCAGAACGAGGCGCTCGGCGAGGCCCACCTCGCCCTGGCCGGCAAGCCGCTTCACGCGCACGACTGACCCTCGGTCACCGAAGCGACGACACAGACTTTCCGCAACTCGTAAGGAGCAACCGAAACCATGGCGGTTTCCGTAACCCTTCCGGCGCTCGGCGAGAGCGTCACCGAGGGCACCGTCACCCGCTGGCTCAAGGCCGAGGGTGAGCGCGTCGAGGCCGACGAGCCCTTGCTCGAAGTCTCGACCGACAAGGTCGACACCGAGATCCCCGCGCCGGCGTCCGGCATCCTCGCGTCCATCAAGGTCGCCGAGGACGAGACGGTCGAGGTCGGCGCCGAGCTGGCCATCATCGACGACGGCACCGGGGCGCCCGCAGCGGCTCCGGCGCCGGCCGCCGAGGCCGCTCCGGCCGCCGCCCCGGCTGCCCCGGCCCCTGTGGCTGAGGCGCCCGCCGCCCCGGCCCCCGCCGCCGAGGCGCCCGCTGCCGCTCCCGCCGGTGGCGCGTCGGGTACGGACGTCGTCCTGCCCGCGCTCGGTGAGTCCGTCACCGAGGGCACCGTCACCCGCTGGCTGAAGTCGGTCGGCGAGGAGGTCGCCGAGGACGAGCCGCTGCTTGAGGTCTCCACCGACAAGGTCGACACGGAGATCCCGGCGCCCGTCGCCGGTGTCCTCCTGGAGATCGTCGTCGGCGAGGACGAGACCGCCGAGGTCGGCGCCAAGCTCGCCGTCATCGGTGCTCCCGGTGCCGCTCCGGCCGCCGCGCCCGCCGCTGCCGCCCCGGCTCCGGCCGCCGCCCCGGCCCCCGCGCCGGTCGCGGCTCCGGCGCCCACCCCGGCTCCGGCCCCCGCCGCCCCCGCGCCGGTCGCCGTCGCGCCGACCCCGGCGCCCGCCGCCGCCCCGGCCCCCGCGCCGGTGGCCGCCGCTCCGGTCACCCCGGCCCCCGCCGCCACCTCCGGTGACGACGGTGCGTACGTCACCCCCCTGGTCCGCAAGCTCGCCGCCGAGAACGGTGTCGACCTCGGCGCCGTCAAGGGCACGGGTGTCGGCGGCCGGATCCGCAAGCAGGACGTCGTCGCCGCCGCCGAGGCAGCGAAGGCCGCCGCGGCCCCCGCCGCAGCCCCGGCCGCCGCCGCTGCCCCGAAGAAGACGACCCCCGTCCTGGAGGCGTCGCCCCTGCGTGGCCAGACCGTCAAGATGCCCCGCATCCGCAAGGTCATCGGCGACAACATGGTCAAGGCGCTGCACGAGCAGGCGCAGCTGTCCTCGGTCGTCGAGGTCGACATCACCAAGCTGATGAAGCTCCGCGGGCAGGCCAAGGACTCCTTCGCCGCGCGCGAGGGCGTCAAGCTCTCCCCGATGCCGTTCTTCGTCAAGGCCGCGGCCCAGGCCCTCAAGGCCCACCCGGTCATCAACGCGAAGATCAACGAGGCCGAGGGGACCATCACCTACTTCGACTCCGAGAACATCGGGATCGCGGTGGACTCCGAGAAGGGCCTGATGACCCCGGTCATCAAGGGCGCCGGCGGCCTCAACATCGCCGGTATCGCCAAGGCCACCGCCGACCTCGCCGGCAAGGTCCGCGCCAGCAAGATCACGCCGGACGAGCTGTCCGGGGCGACCTTCACGATCTCCAACACCGGGTCGCGTGGCGCGCTCTTCGACACGATCATCGTGCCGCCGGGCCAGGTCGCGATCCTCGGCATCGGTGCCACGGTCAAGCGGCCGGCCGTCCTGGAGACGGAGGAGGGTACGGTCATCGCCGTTCGCGACATGACCTACCTGACCCTCTCCTACGACCACCGCCTGGTCGACGGCGCGGACGCGGCGCGCTACCTGACCGCCGTCAAGGCGATCCTGGAAGCGGGCGAGTTCGAGGTCGAGCTCGGGCTCTGATCTTTTTGCTGTACGTCGCCGCCCTCGCCGGAAATCCTCCGGCGGGGGCTTCGTCGTCTCTCCCCGTAGGCTCCATGTAAGTCTCGTCTCACCTGCGTAAAAGGGCGCCCACGTGCCCTGCCTGCGGCGGCTCCCGGCCTTATTGTCTAAACGTCAAACGTCTTGAGGAGCCCACATGACCGCGCCCGTCGTCCACTCGCTGCGCGAACAGATCCGCGAGCACATCGTGGAGGGGATCGTCAGCGGGCGCTGGAAGCCGGGCGAGCGGATCGTGGAACGCCGGATCGCCACGGAGCTGGAGGTGTCCCAGACGCCGGTGCGGGAGGCTCTCCGCGAGCTGGAGTCGCTCCGGCTGATCGAGTCGGCCCCCAACAAGGGCGTACGCGTACGGAACCTGACGGCGGCGGACCTGGAGGAGAGCTACCCGGTCCGGGCGGGCCTGGAGGCCATCGCGGCGGAGCTGGCGGCGGAGACGCTGGCCGCTGACTGCTCCGCCCTCGAACCTCACGTCGCCGCGTTGTACGAGGCGGACCGCCTCTCCGACGGCACGGGGCAGGTCCGTCACACGGTCGCGTTCCACCGGGAGCTGGTACGGGCGGCCGGCAACTCGGTCCTCCTCCACACCTGGGAGGGCCTGGGCATCGAGGTCTTCACCGCCCTGTCGATCCGCTGGCTGGGGACGGTCCAGCAGTCGTACGCGGAGGAGCACGAGGAGCTGGTGGCGGCGTTCAAGAGGCGTGATCCGAGGATCGCGGATCTGGTGAAGGCACATGTGCTGGGGTGTGCGCCGAGCGCGTGAGGGGTGGGGTGGGGGCGGTGACGTGGCGGGTGCGGGTGCGTCGTGGCTGCTCGCGCCCCTGAAAAGACGTGGCTGCGGCGAGTCTTTTGTCTTTTAGGGGCGCGGGGAACTGCGCGAGCAACCACAGCGAACCTGTAGCCGCCGAACTACAGAACGCACCCCTCACCTGCGCAAACCGCCAAATTCTGCGGCACCCGGTGTCCCGCTTCGAGACACCCCGTGCCCACTTTCCCTCCTTCGGGAAGTTTTACCCTTCCCCCCTTTGATCGATCATCGATCAGGGAGTTAGAGTCCCCGTTGGACCTCCACCGAGGTCCGACGCCCTGTCCTGCCAAAGACCAAGGGCACCCCCCTTCGACTGAGGAAGGCGGCGACATGACCGACCCCAACGCCATCCAGCCGAGCGCACTCGACCAGCTCCCCGACCGTGACCCGGAGGAGACTGCGGAGTGGCAGGCGTCCTTGGACGCCGTCGCGAAGGCCGCCGGCCCCCACCGGGCCGCCTACTTGATGCGGCGCACGCTGGAGAGGGCCGAGGGCACCGGCATCGCGCTGCCCCAGCTGCTCGAAACGGACTACGTCAACACGATCCCGACCGCGGCCGAGCCCGGCGTACCCGGTGACGAGGCGCTGGAGCGCCGTATCACCGCGTGGAACCGCTGGAACGCGGCGGCCATGGTGACGCGGGGTTCGAAGTACGGCGTCGGCGGCCACATCGCGACGTTCGCGTCGGCCGCGTGGCTGTACGAGACCGGCTTCAACCACTTCTTCAAGGGCAAGGAGTCCGAGGACGCCCCCGGCTCTGGCGACCAGCTCTTCATCCAGGGCCACGCCTCCCCCGGCATCTACGCCCGCGCCTTCCTGGACGGCCGTCTCACAGAGGCGCACCTCGACAACTTCCGCCAGGAGTCGGGCGGCAACGGCCTGCCCTCGTATCCGCACCCGCGCCGCCTGCCGTGGCTGTGGGAGTTCCCGACGGTCTCCATGGGCCTCGGCCCGATCTCGGCGATCTACCAGGCCCGCTTCAACCACTACCTGACCGCGCGCGGCATCAAGGACGTCTCCGCCTCGCACGTGTGGGCGTTCCTGGGCGACGGCGAGATGGACGAGCCGGAGTCGACGGCGGCGCTCACGCTGGCGTCCCGCGAGGGCCTGGACAACCTGACCTTCGTCATCAACTGCAACCTCCAGCGTCTCGACGGCCCGGTCCGCGCGAACTTCAAGATCGTGCAGGAGCTGGAGGCCCGCTTCCGGGGCGCCGGCTGGAACGTCGTGAAGTCCCTGTGGGGCACCGCGTGGGACGAGCTGTTCGCGCTGGACACGACGGGCGCGCTGGTCCGCCGGCTGCGTGAGGTGCCGGACGCGCAGGTGCAGACGTACCAGACGCGGGACGCGGCCTACATCCGCCAGGACTTCTTCGGCAAGGACCCGGCGCTCGTCGAGATGGCGAAGCTGCTGAGCGACGACAAGATCCTCGACTGCTTCCACCTCTCGCGCGGCGGGCACGAGGCGCGCAAGGTCTACGCGGCGTACAAGGCGGCGGTCTCCCACAAGGGCGCTCCGACGGTGATCCTCGCGCAGACCGTCAAGGGCCACACCCTCGGCACGGGCTTCGCGTCGAAGAACGCCAACCACCAGATGAAGAAACTGTCGGTGGACGAGTTCAAGACGATGCGCGATCTGCTCGAACTCCCCATTCCGGACAGCGCGTTCGTCGACGGCAAGGTTCCGTACGGCCACCCCGGCGCCGACTCTCCGGAGGTCCGTTACCTCCAGGAGCGCCGCGCGGCCCTCGGCGGTCCGGCCCCGGCGCGTCGTACGCACGCTCTGGCTCCGCTGCCGTCCGCCTCGGAGAAGGCGTTCGCGTCCTTCGACAAGGGCTCCGGCTCGCAGAACGTGGCGACGACCATGGCGTTCGTGCGGCTCGTCAAGGACCTGGTCCGTGACAAGGAGACCGGCAAGCGCTGGGTGCCGATCGTGCCCGACGAGGCGCGGACCTTCGGCATGGAGTCGCTGTTCCCGTCGCTGGGCATCTACTCGCCCAAGGGGCAGACGTACGAGCCCGTCGACCGCGACCAGCTCATGTACTACAAGGAAGCCACCAACGGGCAGATCCTCAACGAGGGGATCACCGAGGCCGGTTCGATGGCCGACTTCATCGCCGCCGCCACGTCGTACGCGACGCACGGCGAGGCCATGATCCCGTTCTACATCTTCTACTCGATGTTCGGCTGGCAGCGTACGGCCGACCAGATGTGGCAGCTCGGCGACCAGCTCGGCCGCGGCTTCCTCATCGGCGCGACCGCCGGGCGTACGACCCTGACGGGCGAGGGCCTCCAGCACGCGGACGGCCACTCGCCGGTGATCGCCGCGACGAACCCGGCGTCCCTCACGTACGACCCCGCGTTCGCGTACGAGATCGCCGTGATCGTCAAGGACGGTCTGCGGCGGATGTACGGCGAGGCCGCGCCCGGTGAGGACCCGAACGTCTTCTACTACCTCACCGTCTACAACGAGCCCCTCCCCCAGCCCGCGAAACCGGCCGGGCTCGGCATCGACGAGGCCATCGTCAAGGGGCTGTACCGCTTCAACACGGCGGAGTCGGCGGGCCTTTCGCCGGCCGCCAACGCCGCGCGCATCCAGCTCGTCGGCTCCGGTACGGCGATCCACTGGACGCTGGAGGCGCAGAAGCTGCTGGCCGAGGAGTGGGGTGTCGCCGCCGACGTCTGGTCCGCGACGTCCTGGACCGAGCTGCGGCGCGACGCGCTGGAGGCCGACGCGGCGCTGCTGCGGGGCGAGGACCGGGTGCCGTACGTCCGGCAGGCGCTTCAGGGGGCCGAGGGTCCCGTGCTCGCCGTCTCCGACTACATGCGGCAGGTGCCGGACCAGATCGCGCAGTGGGTCGAGCAGGACTACTCGTCCCTCGGCGCGGACGGCTTCGGCCTCTCCGACACGCGCGAGGCCGCTCGCCGGCACTTCGGTGTCGACGCGCAGTCGATCGTCGTCGCGGCTCTCGCCCAGCTCGCCCGTCGCGGTGAGATCAAGGCGACGGCCGTGAAGGAGGCGCGGGAGCGCTACGGTCTGTAGGACCCGAACTGGACGGGCCCCGGCGGGAGTTGCCGCCGGGGCCCGGTCTTTTTACTTGACGCCCTCGCACAACGCGGTGTCCGTCAGCTTCTGGAGAGCGGCCTCGGCTCGCAGCAGCGGCCCCTCCTCGGGGACGGATCCCGAAGCGGTGATGACGACGCTCCTGCGGCCGTCCTCGGTGAACCCGTTGCGCACGAAGTCCCCCTCCGCGCTGCCCCCGTGCCCCCACCGATAACCCCCGCACTCCAGCGGCTGCCGCATCAGCCCGAGCCCGTAGTGCAGCCCGGGGAACGCGATCTGGAAATCGGCGCCGGCGGGCACGACCCGCCGCATCTCGGCGAGCTGCGCCGGCGGCAGCAGACGTCCCTTCAGCAGCGCCGTGAAGAAACGGTCCAAGTCCCGCTGAGAGGTGACCAGTTCGCCCGCCGCGTCGGCCCAGGACATGTTCCGTACGGTCGTGTCGGTCCAGCCCGTCGAGCCGGGGAAGCGGTGGTAGTTGTGCGCGTGGGGTGCGGGGAGCGTGGGGTCGTCACCGGGGGCGTACGTCCGCGTGAGCCCGAGCGGCCGGACGATCCTGTCCCGCACCTCCTCCCGCCAACTCCGGCCGGTGACCCGCTCGATGACCATCCCGGCGAGTACGTAGTTGGTGTTGGAGTAGTTCCACTCCGGCTCGGGGTCCCCGGGCTCGCCCGGCGGAAAGTCGGGCGCACTGCGCATCGCGCCCGCGACGAGTTGCTCCGGCGTCAGGTGCTCGTACCGGTGCTCCTCGAAACCTGCCGCGTCGTAGTCCATGTCGTTCGTGTAGTTGTGGAGGCCGCTGGTGTGCTGGAGGAGATGGCGCAGGGTGACCTTGCCGCCGTCGTTGCCGTTGCCCTCGACGACTCCGGGCAGCCATCTCTCCACCGTGTCGTCGAGTGACAGCCGTCCCTCGGCGGCGAGTTGCAGGACGACGGTCGCGACGAACGGCTTGGTCGCGCTGTCGGCGCGGAAGTTCGCGCCGTACGGAACCGGCTTGTCGGTGCCGAGTTCCGCCGTGCCGGCCCGCGCCCGGACACGCCTGTCCCCGTCCCTGACCTCGACGGAGATCCCGACGAACCCGGCCTCCTTGAGGACGCGTTCCACTTCTCCCCTCAACTTGCCCTCCGGCTGGGTCGCTTGAGCGGGGGTGACGGCGGCGACACCTCCACAGAGCGCTGCCGCGAGCAGAACGGCGACGGTTTTGAGTGATCGTTTGCTCATGTGGTCCATGGTGTCGGCCGAGACGCCCCTGAGCCATCACGCCATCCCCCGTCCGGGGGTGGGGAGAACCCCCTGGCGGAAAGCAGGCCGTGTCCGCCGACCTCAACGGTCGGTTCGGCTGGGGCAAGATGGTCGACCGCGTCGGCATGGGGCTGTCCGTCGCCGCGCGGAAGGTGGTTGAAGAACCGTCGCGTGAAAGCGAATCGCCTTGACCGCTGGTACGGATACGGAACCTATGGTGACTGGCGTCAGCGTCGCTCAACTCAAAGGAGAGATGATTTATGCAAGCCCGTCCCCAGGGCAGTGGCGGCCTGGACCTGGCGAAGTCCGCTGATGCGCTGGCAGGGTGGTTGCTCGATCAGATCGGCAACCGGCTCCACGCTCCCGCAGAGATGTCCGGCACGGAGGAACTGGCGCTGGCCTGGGACACGGTCAGGTCGAATCCGGGGCCGCTGTCGGTCGAGACCGAAGAAGAATGGGGCCGGGTTGAATCATTCATGGGATTCAGTGGCTTCTGCTGGTTCCTGTCGAGCACCTTCATCGCGCTCCTTTTTCTGATCACCCCTACCACCGGTTGGGTCGGCGCATCGGCAGGGGCTGCGGTCTTGATCGGAGCATCCTTGACCACGGGTCTCACCGTGACCCGACTAGCCGTGCATTACATGGCCAAGGCAGCGATATCCCGTGGTCATGCCTCAGATCGTCGAATTCGTGCTGCGGCTTTCCTGCTCCGCAGTTCGGCGGTGCTCACCGTCTCGGTGGTAGCCGCGGGAATTCTGTACCTCCCTTTCGGAAGGTAGGTAATCGGCACGATGGATCGGGTCGTTCCGTCAGAGTCACGATGTGATGAGCTCCCCGGTCGACACCCGCTCCGTAGCCCCCACCCCCTTCTCCGCATCCGACGCCACCTCGTCCGCCGTCAGCACATACCCCGTCTCGTCATCGGACGTCGACCGCGCGAAGACCACCCCGAACACCCGCCCCTCGGTGGTCAGCAGCGGCCCCCCGGAGTTGCCGGGCCGGACGGTGGAGCGGATCGAGTAGATCTCGCGCGTCACCGTCGCGTCGTTGTAGATGTTGCGGCCGGTGGCCTTGACGCGGTTGGCGACGGTGGCCGCCTGGAGGTTGAGGTCGCCGTCCTGGGGGTAGCCGGCGACGACGGCCTGGTCTCCCCGGGACGCGTCGTCGTCGAAGCGGAGGATGGGGGCGCGCAGGCCGGGGACGTACAGGACGGCGACGTCCTTGTCGGGGTCGAACAACACCACACGCGCGTCGTAGGAACGGCCCACCCCGCCGATCCGGACCGTCGGACGGTCGATGCCGGCGACGACGTGGGCGTTGGTCATGACGCGCTCGCGGGAGTAGACGAACCCGCTGCCCTCGCGGCCCTGGTCGCCGGACGCGCCCTCGATCTTGACCGTGCTGAGTTTCGCCGCGTTGGTGGCGCTGGCCGTGACGCTGTCACCCGTGGGCTTCGCGACCTCGGCCGTGGACTCGTTCTCGAAGGGGTTGAAGACCTGGGGGAACCCGGCCTGGGTGAGGGCGGAGGTCGCGTCGGAGAACCAGGCGGGGGTCGTGTCGGGCATGGCGTCCTGGACCGTGCCGAGGAGGCGCGAGTCGCGGATCGCGGAGGTGACCAGGGTCGAGGAGGACGCGCCGAGGACGCTGGCCGCGACCCAGGCGACGATGAGGACGGCGACGGCGTTGGCGGCGGCGCCCCCGACGCCGTCGGCGACGCGCAGCGGGCCCTGGTCGAGTTCGCGGCGCAGCCGCAGGGCGAGCCGCCCGGCGAGGCTGTGCGCGACGACGGCCGGCACCAGGACCGTACACACCGCGGTGACCGTCGCCGCTGTCGTACCCGGTGTGACCAGCTTCATCACCCACGGCAGGACCCAGACGCCGATGACCGCGCCGCCGACGAAGCCGGCCAGCGAGACGCAGCCGGCCACCAGGCCGCGGCGGTAGCCGGAGCCGGCGTACGCCAGTACGACCAGCACCAGCAGGATGTCGAGCAGGTCCACGGAGCCGCCTTTCTCTCGAACCCATGAATACGTGGGGGAAGGGCCCTTTTGATCAGCCGCACCCGCACGAGTGATCGAAACCGGCCACGCGTGCGTGTACCTCGGGAAACGCCCGGAACGGGACGTTGGTTCCACCGAGTGGCACACCGCACATCGCGCCCGCAGTGCGACGAACCGACAGTAAGACCATGCGCAACGGACGCCGCTCCAAACCCCCGGCCCGCTCCTGGACACGCCGGCTCAGGCTCCTCGCCTGCGTTCCCGGCCTCGCCGCGGTCGCCGCCCTCGGCCTCTGCGCGTCCGGCGTCGACCGTCCCCCGGCGACCGCGGCGAAGCCCCGGCCCGCCCCGCACACCGCGCCCCGCCCCCGCATCGTCCCCCGCGCCGCCTGGCTCGACGGCCCCCGCGCCCAGCCCGCGCCCCGCTACGACGACAAGGTCGTCGCCGTCTTCGTCCACCACACCGACTCCCCGAACCGGTACGACTGCGCCGACGCGCCCCGCACCATCCGCTACCTGCGCGCGGGCCAGACCGGCGTCCGGGACTGGGACGACATCGGCTACAACTTCGTCGTCGACCGCTGCGGGACCATCTACGAGGGCCGCGCGGGCGGCGTCGACCGGGCGGTCACCGGCGCGCACACGCAGGGTTTCAACCACCGGACGACAGGTATCGCCGCGCTCGGCACGTTCACCTCCGGGACGCCGGTCCCGCCCGCCATGACCGAGGCCATCGCCGCGCTCGCCGCCTGGAAACTCGGGCTGTCCGACGTCGACCCCCGCGGGCTCGCGCGCCTCACCTCCACGAGCGGGTACAGCCGGTACGCCTCCGGCACCACCGCCGACCTCCCCGTGATCGCCGGTCACAAGGACGGGTACATGACCACCTGCCCCGGCCTCGCACTGATGGACCTCCTGCCCCAAATCCGCGCCCGCGCCGCCGAGTTGCAGGGGCGGGCGTTCACAGGAACGTCTCAGGCGGCCTTCAGCGTCCTCCCATTCCCCGTGCCTAACGTCATGCACGACACAAGCCGACAGGGAGGCCGGGGAACATGAACGAGCACCGCACACCGCAGACGAAGAGCTGGACCCGCAGCCCCTGGGCGGTGCTGGGCGCCGTCGTCGCGGTCGTCCTCGGCCCGGCGGCGACGACCGCGTCCGCGCTGGACCAGGCGAACCGGGCGCCGATGCATCACGCGGTGCTCAAGGCGGAGACTCAGCAGGGGTACATCCCGAGCGACAGCGCGCGGAGGCGGGCGGTGGGGGCGTGAGGGGGGCGCGTGAAGCGTTGGGGCGTGAGGAGCGGGGCGTGGAGGGGGCGGGTGTGAGAAGAGCGCGCGGCGGTGGTCCGGGGGCGGAGCGGCCGTCGGGAACCAGCGCGTCACCCACTCGCGCCGTACGCCCCGTCACTCCTTGAACCGCCCCCACAGCCTCGGGTACCTCTCCGCCAGCGCCGCCTCGTTCTCGAAGTCGATCGGCGTGCCCTCCGGCTCCGGCGGGGCCGGCGGAATGCCGAGGTCCGGTGCGACCACGCCCGTGAGCTGCTCGTACGCCTCGTCCGCCGCGTACCCCAGCTCCTCGCCGTCGCCGTCGATCTCCTCGTCGAAGTCGCCGAGCAGCTCCGCGAGGGAGTCCGGGTCGTGGAGGGCGCCCTCGAAGACGTCCCGGCCCTGGCCGATCAGCCAGCACCGGAAGAAATCGAACGCGTCGTCGCTCACGCCGTCCAGCAGGACCCAGGCGGCGCCCCACAGATCCCACCGGTACGCCCGGTTGTACCGCGCCTCGAAGTGACGGGCGAAGTCCAGGACGGCCTCCGGGTCCCGCTCCAGCAGCCGCGCGACCAGCAGGTCCGTCTGCTCCTCGGGGTCCCCCTCGGCACCCTCCCGAGCGACGTCCACCAGCTCCCAGAACTCCGTCTCGTCCATCACGGCACCAGCATCGTGCTTCGGGGGGCTGGACGCACCTGGAGTGACGGGATCGGCGGGATCTTGACGGGCCGGTGCCATGCCCTCACCCCTCCCCGTACAGCGTCCCCAACCTCCCCGCCACCCCCACGAACCGCTCCCGCAACTCCCCGGGCGCCACGACCTCCGCCTCCGCGCCCAGCCCCAGCAACTGCGTGAACGCCACGTCCTGCGACTCCACGCCCAGCGTGACCGTCACCCACTCGCCGCCCGCCGCCACCCCCGCGAGCGCCTCCCGCGCCGTCAACGGATCGACCACGTACGGCAGCCTGCGCACGCCCTCCGGAGACAGCCGTACGACGACCTCCTCCCGCCACAGCGACCTCGCGAACGACTCGCCCTGCGCCTCCCAGAACGCGGCCAGCTCGAAACCGGCGTCCCGTTCGAACCGGTCCTCCAGCACGTCCACGGACTCGAAACGCTCGACCCGGTAGATGCGGAACGTGCCGTCGGCCCGCGCGCACAGGTACCAGACGCCGGCCTTCAGCACGAGCCCGTACGGTTCCAGCTCCCGCTCGACGAGCCTGTCCTTCCTCCGGTACACCCCCTTGATCCGCCAGTCGCCCCACACCCCCTGCGCCACCGCCGCGAGCCCCTCCGGGACCGCCGGCTCCCGGAACCACGCGGGCGCGTCCAGATGGAACCGCTGCGCCGCGTTCCCCGGCGCGTCCCGCAGCGACGGCACCAGCGCGGCGGCGACCTTCATCCGCGCCGCCGACGCGGCATCCTCCAGCCCCATCCCCCGCAGCGCCTCCGGTACCCCGCTCAGGAACAACGCCTCGGCCTCACTCCTCCCGAGCCCTGTCAGCCGAGTCCGATACCCCCCGATCAGCCGATACCCGCCACCCCTCCCCCGCTCCGCATACACAGGCACCCCCGCCTCTGACAACGCCTCCGCATCCCGGCTCACAGTCCGCTCGGACACCTCCAGCTCCCGAGCCAGCTCAGCCCCACTCATATAGGGCCGCCCCTGAAGCAACAGAACCATCTTGATCAACCGAGCCGCACGCATACGGCCATGATGCAGGGGGGCACTGACAACGGAGGATCAAGAGATGACCGCACCCAGCACCGAACCTTTCTCCCCAGTCGGTGATCCCGCCGTGGCCGAGTTGGACGAGCGCCGTGGCCTGCTGGCCGTAGCGGGTATAAGCGAGTACGACATCCCGGCGCCGGTCGCGGTCTTCGCCACGTCCGACCTGAGCTGCCGGGCCCTCACACACTCACGCTTCCCCGTGCGGGCGCTGGCCCTCCACCCCCGGCTCCCGCCGCTCGCCATCGGCACCGGCCGGTACGACGGCGGCTATTTCTTCGACGGGCAGCTACTGCTTCTGCACTTCGGGACCGGCGAGACCCGGTCGCTCATCGAGCACGAACTCGGAAGGCAGATACTGGAGCTGGTATGGGACGACGAACACGCTCTACGGATTCTGATGGCCCCGCCCGACGACTGGCAGAACGAACGAGCGCACGTGGAGGGGAACATCGCGGCGGTACGGCGGGACGACTGGTCCACGGTCCCACCACGGTCACTCACCGGGTACGACTTGGCCGGCCCGACCGTACCGGCACCACGCCCGGACACCCGAGAGGAAGCACGCCGAACACTCACTGAGATCAGGCGAGTTCGGGGCCGCTAGCGGGGCGATCGGATCGACTCGAAGAAAGTCGTCCAGGCTTCGGAGCCGAAGAACTGGACTGGTCCGGAGGGGTGCTTGCTGTCGCGGACGGCGTGGCCCCCGAGGGAGGTGAGAGCGAGTTCGACGCAGGCGTTCTCCTGGGCCGAGTACGACGACTTGCGGAACTCGCTGACGAACTCGATCTCGGGGGTCACGGCACCTCTTACGTCTGCTGGTCCTTGTTGTCCAGCGCCTGGCGGATCCGGCGGGCGGACTGCGTAGGCGACAGTGCTGCCGAGCGTAGCCGATCGAAAACGTTGGCGTAGCGGGCCAGGTCGTCCGGAGCCTCAACTACGGCCGTGTTCGAGGAAGTTTGGACAGCCACGGCCTCCGCGTAGGGCTCCACTCCGTACGAGAAGGCGGTGAACGCCCCGGACATCGTCGCGGTCAGGAACGCCGACGACGGGAGGATCTGGAGCGTTACGTTCTGGCGGCGCCCGACCTTCAGCAGATGCTGCAACTGGTCCACGTACACCTCGGAGCCGTCGGCCAACGCGGTGATCGCGGGCTCCCAGAGGATCGCCGTGTACTGCACCTCCCCTTCGTCGAGCCGACGTTGCCGTTGCATCCGGACCTCGACCAACTCGGCCACCCTGTCCTCCGGGAGGAACTTCGGGCCGATGGTGATGACCTTGTCCGCGTACTGCGCCGTCTGCAACAGGCCCGGGATCAGAACCGGGTCCCAGTCGAGGATGTACGTCGCATCGCTCTCCAGCGTGATGTGGTCCGCGTAGTCCGGACGCAGCGTGTCCTGATAGTCGACCCACCAGCCCCGCTCATTACTGGTCCGCGCCCAACCCACCAACCGGTCGCGCTCGTTCTCGTCCGTCACCCCGTACCGGTCCAGCAGCGTGCGCACCTCCAGCGCCGACACGGACACGTGGCCGCTTTCCGCCCGGCTGACCTTGCTGACCGACTTGATGATGGCCTCGGCGGCAGCCGCCTGGTCGAGGCCGGCTGCCTCGCGGTGGCGGCGGAGTGCTACGCCGAGCCTGCGGCTGCGCACGGTCGGCTTTCCCCCAACGGGCATGTCCCGTCTCCCTTCAACTGTGCTGGAGAGTCTGCCGCGTTGATGCACCTGGGTACAGATGGAACACCTGATCTAATGCAAATTTGCGAGCCAAGCAGGTTGTGAACACGTTTCGAACACGGCTAGCTTCATTGCGTAGCGCAAGCCACCCGGAACAAAGGGGATGAGCCATGCCCGCGAACGCGATGTCCACGCGAACCGCCACCCACCAGTACCCCGGCCACCGCCGCAGCGTCGCCCGCGCCCGCGACGACCTCCGGCGGCAGCTCGTCCAGTGGCGGATCGGTGGGGAACTCGCCTACGACGCGGAGGTGTTGCTCTCGGAGCTGGCGACCAACGCCGTGAACGCGAGGACGTTGCCGGGGCGCGAGATCCTGGTCGAAGTCACCCTCGCCGAGGGCGAGTTGCGGATCGAGGTCGCCGACGCCAGTGACGAGCAGCCCGTGTTGAGGCATGCCGGGGAGTGGGACGAGGGCGGGCGGGGGCTGGTGCTGGTGGAGGCGTTGGCCGAGGAGTGGGGGGTGGGGTCCAGGGAGGGGGTCGGGAAGGTGGTGTGGGCTGTGCTCAAGTTGCCGGGTCAGGAAGGGAGTTGAGGTTCCGTCAGAGTGCCCGGCCCATCAGGACGTCGTCCACGTACTCGCCGTCCAGCAGGAACTCTCCCGGCAGTACCCCTTCCACCGCGAAGCCCTCCCCCTCGTACAGCCTCCGGGCAGGGGTGTTGTGGCTCAGGACGCGGAGGGTGATCCGGCGGGCCCCCTCCGTGCGGGCCTTTTCGATCGCCGCCCGGACCAGTGCGCGGCCTACGCCGTTCCCCCGCGCCGACTCCGAGACCGCGAGGCCCTGGATCTGGCGGACGTGGGCGCTGGCTTCGATGAACGCGGGGGCGAGGCGGATGAAGCCGACGAGGTGGTCGGCGAGGGTGGCGACGAGGTAGTCGTCAGGGTGGTGGCGGTCGTCGAAGAAGGGGGCGCCCACGGCGGGCTTCGGCATGACGGCGTGGAGGCGGGACCAGGCGTGGTGGTCCAGGTGGGCCAGGAGTGGCGCGTCGGTGGGGGCGGCGGGGCGGATGCGCAAGGGCATGGGGTCACTGTAGGGGCCCGGCCAAAAGCTGGTGCTTGAAGGTTCAAACGGAGATTTTATGGGGGTCGGGGGCAGGATGGGCGTATGCGACGAGTTGCTGTGGCCGGCGCGTCCGGTCTGATCGGAAGTGCGCTGGTGCGGTCCCTGGAGGCCGACGGGGTCGAGGTGCTGCGGCTGGTGCGGCGGGCCGCCGCCGGGCCGGGCGAGGTGGCGTGGGAGCCGGAGGCGGGGCGGGTCGATGCCGCCGGGCTGGCCGGCGTCGACGCCGTCGTGAATCTCGCCGGGGCCGGGGTCGGGGACCGGCGGTGGACCGAGGCGTACAAGAAGACCATCCGCGACGGCAGGGTCAACGGGACGCGGGCGCTCGCGGAGGCCGTGGCCGGGATGGACGAGCCACCGCGCGTGTTCGTGAACGGGAGCGCGATCGGGATCTACGGGGAGACCGGGGACCGGGCCGTCGACGAGAGCGCGCCGGCCGCTTCGGGGTTCCTGCCGGAGCTGTGCGTGGAGTGGGAGGGGGCGACCGAGGCGGCTCAACAGGCCGGCGTGCGGACGGTGTTCGCGCGGACGGGGCTGGTCGTGGCGCGGGGTGGAGGTGCCTGGGGGAAGCTGTTCCCCTTGTTCAAGGCGGGACTTGGCGGGCGGATGGGCGACGGGCGGCAGTACTGGTCGTACATCGCGCTGCACGACGAGGTCGCGGCGATCCGGCACCTGCTCGAACGAGGCGACCTGGAGGGGCCGTTCAACCTCACCGCACCCGAGCCGCTGACGAACCGTCAGATCACCGACGCGATGGCCCGCGTGCTGCACCGGCCGAAGGTGTTCGCCGTCCCCGCCCCCGTGCTGAAGGTGGTGCTCGGCGAGATGGCCGGGGACGTGCTGGGCAGCGCGCGGGTCGTACCCGGCAGGCTCCTGGAGTCCGGGTTCCGGTTCGCGTTCCCGGGGATCGACGACGCCGTACGGGCCGCCCTGCGCTAGGGCCATGCGACCTGCGTGCGCCCGTGCCCGGTGTGTGCGCGAGCTGACCCGCCCCGGGCATGGACCTACCCTCAAGCGGAACTCGGGTATCCCTACGGCCAGTTGAGGGCATGACGTCTTCGACTCGGCGCAATCCGCGAGGAGGGGCACGTGCTTGAGCCCGCGTACAAGGTCGATGTCGTCATCGTGGGGGCCGGGGTGTCCGGGCTGTCCGCGGCGCAGCGGCTGACCAGCGCAGGACTGTCGGTGTGCGTACTGGAGGCCGCCCCCGGGGTCGGGGGGCGGATGGCGACCGAGAAGGTCGACGGGTTCCGGCTGGACCGGATCGGGCAGTTGCTGTCGACGGCGTATCCGGAGCTGGCGATGACGCCGGGTCTGGGCGGTCTGGTGCTGCGGCCGTTCGCACCGGGGGTGCTGGTGCACGGGGAGGGGCGGCGGGTGCGGGTGACGACTCCGGTCGGCGCGCGAGGGGTTCGGGGGGCGGAGCCGGGCGGCCGGAGGGGGGCCGGCGGGTCGCGGGGTGCGGGGGGAGTCCGGGGCGGGCTGGGGCTGAGTCAGGGCGGCGTGCGGGGAGTTCGGGGGCTCGATCTCGGAGGCGGGCGAGGAGTCCGCGGGTTCGGCCGCGCGCAGGACTCGTCGTGGGGATCCGAGACCGAGGGCGGCTCGCGGGCGGCGGTCGTGGGGGGTGCGCTGGTGGGCGCCGGTGGCTCCGTAGTAGGGGGCGCGAGGGGCGCATTCGATGTCGTACGCGCCCTGGCGAGCGCCCCTCGGACCGGGGTGGGCGGCGCCGAGGTGCGGTACGGCGGGCCCCTCGGGTCGGCCATGGACCAGGCGCGGCTGCGCGGCGCGCTCTCCCGGCTCGCGTCCGTCCCCGTGGAGCGGCTCCTCGCCCGCGCCGAGTCCCCCGCCGGGGAGGCGCTCACGGCGCGGGGGCTGCCCGGCCGTACGGTGGACGCGTTCCTGCGGCCGCTGCTCGCCGCCCTGCTCTGCGACCCGGAGCTGACGACGTCCAGCCGGTGCGCGGACCTCGCGCTGCGGTCGTTCGTCGCGGGGCGGCTGTGCGTGCCGGAGGGCGGCGCCGACGCGCTGCCCGAACTGCTCGCCTCCACGCTGCCAACGGGGTTCGTGCGTACGGGAGTTCGCGTCACGTCCGTCTCCACCACCACCGTCGCCACCGCCGAGCACGGCGAGTTCAGGTGCCGGGCCGTGCTGCTCGCGACGGACGCGCGGACGGCGGCCGAGCTGCTGCCGGGGCTGCGGGTGCCGGAGTTCCACCCGGTGACCGTCGTCCACCACACGACCGACGAACTCCCCGACACCGGCACCTCGTTGCTGCTGGACGCGGAGCGCGGCGGGCCGGTCGCCCATACGGCGGTGATGAGCGAGGTCGACCCCAACAGGGCGCCCGCCGGGCGGGCGTTGATCTCCTCGACGGTCCTCGGCACTCCCCCGGACGACCTGGACACCGCGGTCCGCGCGCACCTCGCGCGCCTGTACGGCACGTCCACGTCCCGCTGGGAGACCCTCGCCGTCCACCACACCGCCGAGGCGGTCCCGGCGATGCGCCCGCCGCACGACCTGCGCCGGGCCGTCCGGCTGCTGGCGGGCCTGTACGTCTGCGGGGACCACCGGGACACCAGCACCGTGCAGGGCGCGCTGCACTCGGCGCACCGGGCGGCGACGGCGCTGATCGCCGAGCTGGGAGCCGCCGGGGCCTCGCAGCCTGCGGATCCGCCGGCGACGGTGCGCGAGGCGGCGTAGCGGCCGTCAGAAGCGCAGGGGGACGGCGGCGGGCAACGCCGGGTAGACGCGGGCGCGTTGGCTCGTCACGCAGTCGACGACCTTCGTCTCGCTGTGGGCGGAGGCGGCGAAGTCGGCGAGGTTGCGCTCCTTGGACGTCACCCGGACGCCCTGCCGTGCCAGGCAGTTGGCGACGGCCGCTCTCAAAGGGGCTGCCATCAGCTGGGGTTGTGCCTCGACGTAGGTCGGTTCGACGAGGGAAAGGTGGTCGAGATTGCAGGTCTGGACGGCCTTGTTGTAGGTGTCCGCGTCGCCGTTCGGCGTGATGTCGTAGATCAGCGTCAGATTGTCCGTGGGGCTGATCACGGGGTCGGTCACGGGATATCCGGCGTCCCGTACGCAGGTGACGAAGCGGTTCATCGCCGTGCGGTATTCCGCCGCGGTGACCTTTCCGTCCTGGAGGGCCCATTGCTGTCCGGGGAGCGCGGTGTCCCGCCCGCCGTCGGGGGCCGGTGCGCAGCCCACGACGGCGGACAGGATTCCCGCGACGAGGATCGTCGTCGCGCGCACGGGTCAGGACCGGGTCACGTTGCAGTTGTCGCAGCCCCAGTGCAGGCCGTAGCGGACGGCGATGCCGTTGTTGGTGTCGGTGGCGTACGCGCTGCTGCTGCTCCCGTACACCCGTGTCGTCCACACGCCGTTGTTGCGCTCCAGCGCCGCGCTGAGGCGGCCGGCGCAGCTCCCCGACGCCTTGGTGGTCTGGGCCCAGCTGTAGGAGCCCGTGAAGCCGCTGGAGACGCGGTTGGTGCCGCAACTCCGGGGGACCTCGCGGTTGTTGCCCAGGGCCTGGGCCTCGGAGACGGCGATCATCGGGGCGAGGGCCACCGCCGCCGTCAGGGCCGCCGCCGCGGCGGTCCTGCGCGCCGGCCAGCCGAATTTCCCTGCCATTTCCCCCACGCTTCCTTTCGGTCGTCCTGCTTGTGAGGGCAACTGTCCGGGAAGTGCTGGGGGCCGGGAACCTCTAATGTTCCAGGGTGGCGCCGGTGAATGGGGCGCGAGAAGTGAACCGTCCCCATCATGACAGGTCAGCCGAGGATTTCGTAGGACGGACAGCACAGTTGTCCGGCCTTGTTCGAGGCATTTCCCGCATTCAGAATCTTCCGCATGGCGAACTCCAAGTCGGTTGATCAGGACGCGGTGTTGAGGGCTCGGACGTTGTTGCTCGGATCAGGGAGGCGGAGTCTGCGGGAGGAAGTACAGGCGTACCGGGTACTGGCGCAGGTGAGCCCGCGGGCTTATCTGGGAAAGCTGGCCACGGCGTTGGTGTCGTACGCGTACGCGCGGGAATTCCAGGGGCGGCCGGAGATCGTGTTCGCGCTGTGCGGGGAGGCCGTCGAGGCGGCCCGGAAGATCGGCGTGGCCGAGCCTCGGCGGACCGAGGTGCTGGTGCGGGCGCTGGGGGCGTACGAGAGGGAGCTGTTCGCGGCGGGGCGGCGGGAGGAAGGGCTCGCCGTGTGCCGGGAGGCGGCGGACGTCGGACGGGAGGGGTGCGAGCGGGGGCAGGTGGACAGTCGCGCGTACGGGAGCGGACGGCTGGCCGTGGTGCTCGCCGAGGAGGGGCGGCACGCGGCGGCGGCGGAGGTGGCCGGGCGTGAAGTGGACGACTCCTTCTGGGCGTTGACCCGGTGGGCGGCCGAACTCGACGCGGCGGGCGAGCACGGCGCGGCGTCGGAGGCGTTCGGGCGGCTCGTCGACGTCCAGCGCGGGAAGCTCGCCAAGGGCGAGGGGTCGGCGGCGGTCACCGTGTGGGCGCTGGTGCGGCACTCCCGGATGGCCGGGACGGTCGGCGCGGACGCCGTGCGGGCCGAAGCGCTGGGCCTGCTGCGGGAGTTGGGCGAGTCGGGTGAGCGCCGCGGCTGGAGCGACCTGCTGTCGTTCTGGACGACGCTCCTCGCCCTGTCGTCCCGTTCCCTGGAGCCCGTCGACTCGCCCGCACCGGCGTTCGGCTCTCACGTCTCCGACTGGTCCCCCGACGTCCGCGACACGTACGCCGCCGGGCTCGACGAGTTGGCGCGCGCGGCCGCCGAACCGGACACGCCGCTCGCCGAACTCGCCGTCGTACAGCACCGGTTGGCGATCCGGTCGGCGCTGTGCCACGGCGGTCCGAGGGTCCGGGTCGAGCAGCGTCTCGCCCCGTTGTTCGACCGGTCCGTGGAGCTGGCGCGGGAGTTGGGCGATCCGGCGTGGCTCGCGCGGGCGCTGACCGACCGGGCGACGTTCCTGGTCGCGGTCAAGCGGTACCGGGAGGCGTACGCGCAGTTCCGGGAGGCGATGGGCCTGTTCCGGTGAGGCCCGGCCGGGCGGTCCGTACGGGCCGCCCGGCACGCCGACTTCACCCCAGCGCCGCCACCTTCTCCCGGTAACCCCGCACCGCCGCCGCGTCCTTGTACGGCTCCAGCCTCCGTTCGAAGTCGCGGACGTACTCCACGGCCCGCGCGGAGCGCATCTCGGCGGCCTGGCCCGCCGCTTCCGCCGCGTGGCGGCACGCCTGGTCGAGTTCGCCGAGGGAGAGGCGGGCGGTGGCGAGGACCACACGGCAGAAGAGGCGGCTGCGGGCCTGGGTCGCGGGCCTCAAGTGCAGGGAGCGTTCCGCGTGTTGGGCCGCCGCGCGGAACTGGTGGAGGTCGCGGTGGCAGTGCGCGAACTCGTCGGCGAGCTGCGCCTCGTCGAAGAAGCGGGCCCAGTACGGGACTTCCTCCGCGCCGGTGTGCTTCGACGCCTCCAGGGCGCGTTCCGCGCGCACCAACGACGTGGTGCAGGCCCGGACTTCGCCGAGGACGCCGTGGCCGCGCGCCTCCACCGCGTGCAGCAGGGCCTGGACGGTGGGCGCGGCCGCCGCCCCCACGCCCTGCTGGGCCACGCGGGCCAACTGGACGGCCTCGCGGCCGTGTCCGAGGTAGACGGCCTGGCGGCTCATCGTGACGAGGACGTACGCGCCGTACGCCCGGTCGCCCGCCGCCTGGGAGAGGCGCAGGGCCTGGACGAAGTAGCGCTGGGCGAGGCCGTGCGCGGCGATGTCGTACGACGTCCAGCCCGCCAGGCGCGTGAGGTCGGCGGCGGCGGCGAACAGGCGGCGGCCCGTCTGCTCGCCGTACACGCCCCGCAGCATGGGCTCGCACTCGTGCTCCAGGTAGCGGACCAGGGCCTGGCGGGCGTGGCCGCCGCCGTAGCGGCTGTCGAGGGCGCGGAAAAGTTCGCCGACCGAGCGCAGGGCGGAGATGTCGCCGCCGGTGACGCGGACGCCCCGTTCACCCCGGTCCCCCCGCTCGCGCTGGCGGGGTACGGCCGGGCGGCCCTGCGGGGGGATGCGGGGGTGGGGTTCGGCGCGGGCGACCTTGTCGTCGGGGCGGCCGATCAGCCAGTCGCGGCTGGGGACGACCAGGCCGGCCGGGGTGAAGGCGATCTTGCGGAGTTCGGCGTGGCTGCCGGAGTCCTTGCGCCACAGGCCGCTGATGATGTCGACGGCCTCCTCGGGGGTGCCGGCGAACTCCAGGCCCGCGTACACGGGGGCGCAGGCGTCGAGGCCGAGGTCCTGGGCGGTCAGGCGGCGGCCGAGGCGCCTCGTGAAGACCTCGGCGATCAGCGCCGGCGTCGTACCCCTCGGCTGCTGGCCGCGCAGCCAGCGGGTCACCGACGTCTTGTCGTATCTGAGGTCCAGGCCGTGTTCGAGCCCGAGCTGATCGACCCGGCGGGCCAGTCCTGCGTTGGAGAACCCCGCTTCTGCGATGAGCGCGGCGAGCTGGCGGTTGGGGGTGCGCGGCGCGGGTCGGTCCGTCATCTGCGGTGCGGTCTCCTGCCTTCCGGGCATGTGACGTGCCCGGATGAAAGTGCCCGGATTGCCTGTGAGCAGCCCAGTTGGCCTCGTGAACGGCGCGAATGTAGCGGAGCGTGAGCAAGCGGTCGCACTATCCGGGGGGCATTCATCCGATCGTGTGAGGATTGGCCGTCGGGCTGACGCGGGCGGGGCAGTCGTACAGTGGCGTGGAGGCGTTTCGTGCCTTACCAGGTCGAGGAGGCGTTTGCCGTGAGTGAGCTGCGGTTCGTCCGCATGGGGTTCGGGGACGGGGCGGTCGACTACCAGGTCGCCTGGGACGAGCAGCGGCGGGTGCACGCGGCGCGGTTCCTCGACGAGGTACCGGATACCGTGCTGCTCCTTGAACATCCCCCCGTGTACACGGCCGGGCGGCGGACGGTCGACAGTGAGCGGCCGCTCGACGGGACGCCGGTGATCGATGTGGACCGCGGCGGGAAGATCACGTGGCACGGGCCCGGGCAGCTCGTCGGGTATCCGATCCAGAAGCTGCCCCGGCCGGTGGATGTCGTGGCGCATGTGCGGCGGCTTGAGGACGCGCTGATCCGGGTCTGCGCGGAGTTCGGCATCGAGACGTCCCGGGTCGAGGGGCGCAGCGGGGTGTGGATACTCGGCGACCCCGTCGAGCAGCGGCCGTCCCTCGGCGGGCTGTCCCTCGACTTCGACCCCCGGCTCACCGACGAGGAGTTCGACCCCCGGATGAACGGGCCCGAGTACGCGCCCTCCAACGCGGGGCAGCGGCGGGAGGACCGGAAGATCGCGGCGATCGGGATCCGGGTCGCGAAGGGGGTCACGATGCACGGCTTCTCGTTCAACGTGAACCCCGACAACAAGTGGTACGACCGGATCATCCCGTGCGGGATCCGGGACGCGGGGGTGGCGTCGCTCGCGGAGGAGCTGGGGCGGGATGTGACGATCGCCGAGGTGCTGCCGGTGGTTGAGCGGCATCTCAGGGATGTGCTGGAGCAGGCGGAGCTGAAGCCGCGTGAGGTGGAGCGGGCCGCGGTTTGACGCCGTAGGGGGTGGTGCCTGATGCCGTCTGGCGGGTGCGGCGCCGTCGTGGTTGCTCGCGCAGTTCCCCGCGCCCCTAAAAGACAAAGCTCCGCCTTCGGCGGGAATCAAACCCTCGCGACCTGAGGTTGGGGCTCTCAGCAGGGCCCGATAAGCACGGGCGTACCCTGGTGTACGCCGAAGAATCGAAGCACAGGGAGCCGGTCGTGTCCGCAGTTGCACCCGACGGACGCAAGATGCTGCGCCTGGAGGTCCGTAACGCTCAGACCCCCATCGAGCGCAAGCCCGAGTGGATCAAGACCCGGGCGAAAATGGGTCCCGAGTACACGAAGATGCAGGGCCTCGTGAAGAGCGAGGGGCTGCACACGGTGTGCCAGGAGGCCGGCTGTCCCAACATCTACGAGTGCTGGGAGGACCGGGAGGCGACGTTCCTCATCGGTGGCGACCAGTGCACCCGGCGATGCGACTTCTGCCAGATCGACACCGGCAAGCCCGAGGCGCTGGACCGGGACGAGCCGCGCCGGGTCGGAGAGTCCGTCGTCACGATGGACCTGAACTACGCCACCATCACCGGCGTCGCGCGCGACGACCTGGAGGACGGCGGGGCGTGGCTGTACGCCGAGACCGTGCGGCAGATCCACGAGCAGACGGCGGGCCGCGCGGACGGGCGTACGAAGGTCGAGCTGCTCGCGCCCGACTTCAACGCCGTACCGGAGCTGCTCGAAGAGGTCTTCGCGTCGCGGCCGGAGGTCTTCGCGCACAACGTCGAGACCGTGCCGCGGATCTTCAAGCGGATCCGGCCCGGGTTCCGGTACGAGCGTTCGCTGAAGGTCATCACCGCCGCCCGCGACTACGGCCTGGTGACCAAGTCGAACCTGATCCTCGGCATGGGTGAGACCCGCGAGGAGATCACCGACGCGCTGAAGCAGATGCACGACGCCGGGTGCGAGCTGGTCACCATCACGCAGTACCTGCGGCCCTCCGTACGGCACCACCCCGTCGAGCGGTGGGTGAAGCCGCACGAGTTCGTGGAGCTGAAGGAGGAAGCCGAGCAGATCGGGTTCTCCGGGGTCATGTCGGGGCCGCTGGTGCGGTCGTCGTACCGCGCCGGGCGGCTCTACCAGATGGCCGTCGAGAAGCGGGGTGCGTACATCGCCTCGCAGGCCGTGTGACGCTCCGACCATCGGATTGGCCGACTCCCCTTTCGTAACTCCAGCCGTGTGAATTCCCGCACAAGAACCTACTCGCCGGTAATGGCCGAGACGACGCGGCCCCGGACGTCCTCGCAGTTGAGGGCGTTGCCGGGGCCGCGTTGAAAGTTTTCGGGGTCGTATCAACGTTTCATCGGTGTTTGACCGGTCGGTCACGCCCTGGTAACACCAATCAGTGACGCTGATGTCACATCACGTAGGCCCATACCCAAAGCCGCTCCGAGGGGGGACCTCACCATGCAGGCCGCACCCGTCCGTGCCACCGCCATCCCGACCTTCACCGACGCCCTGCGCGCCGTCGAGTCGCTGCTGCTGAGCAGCGGACAGCGCACCGCCCGCCGTAACGCGTGGACCTCCGTGCTGGAGGACCGCCGCCGCGCCAAGGACCGGGTCGAGGCCGAGCGCGTCCTCGAAGCGGTCAGCTCCGTCCGTCCCTGAGCGCGAGGGCCCCGCAGGGGGCACGTAGACTTCTGGCATGGCGAGAAGTGACAGCGCGGCAGCATCCGCGAACCCCGGGCGACTGAAGCAGATCGCCCTGACGTACAAGATGACCCGTAAGGCCGACAAGACGATCGGCCTGGTGCTCGCGGGCGTCTTCCTCCTCATCTTCGGTGTCTTTCTCGCGATCGGCTTCTGGATCGATCACCCGATCTACCTCGGGATCCTCGGTTTCCTGCTGGCGTTCCTGGGTACGGCGATCGTCTTCGGGCGGCGGGCCGAGCGGGCCGCGTTCGGGCAGATGGAGGGGCAGCCGGGGGCCGCCGCCGCCGTCCTCGACAACATCGGGCGGGGCTGGACGACTACGCCGGCCGTCGCGATGAACCGCAGCCAGGACGTCGTCCACCGGGCTGTCGGCAAGGCCGGGATCGTCCTCATCGCCGAGGGCAACCCGAACCGGGTCAAGACTCTGCTGGCCGCCGAGAAGAAGAAGATGAACCGGATCGTGGCGGATGTTCCGGTGCACGACGTGATCGTGGGGGTCGAGGAGGGGCAGATCGCGCTGAAGAAGCTGCGGACGACGCTCCTGAAGTACCCGCGGGTCCTGACCGGGCCGCAGGTCACGGCGACGAACGACCGGCTGAAGGCGATGGGGGACCTGATGTCCAACATGCCGCTTCCCAAGGGGCCGATGCCGAAGGGCATGAAGCTGCCGAAGGGTGGGCCCAAGGGCCGCTAGGACCGCTAGGACCGCTTCTGGCACGCTTCTGGCACGAAAGAACCCCGGAGACTCCCTCCGGGGTTCTTCGTATCTCGGGGTGGCTCAGATCCGTACCTCGACGGTTCTCGCCAGCTTGTCGTGCAGCCCCCTGCCGTCCTTGTCCCAGACCAGCGCCGGGATCGCCAGGCACAGCAGGACCGTGCGGATCAGGGCCCGTAGCGGGTTGACCGTGCCCGTGGGCAGGTGGAGGACGCGGATGCCGAAGAGGCGTTTGCCGGGGGTGAAGCCGATCGTCGTGACCGTGAGGGCGCCGAGGAGGAAGAAGACCAGCAGGGCCCAGTTGCTGGTGGCCGGCGAGTAGCCGTCCGTGATGAGGCCGTATGCGATCAAGACGCTCAGGCCCCAGTCGACGGCGAGCGCGCCGAGCCGGCGGCCGGGGCGGGCCAGCGAACCGGGGCCGTCCTCCGGGAGGCCGAGGTCCTTGCCCCGGTAGCCGAAGTCGACACCGGCTTCCTCCAGGGCCGCGCGGGGTCCGGAGAGCCAGGATCCGAGTGCTTGCCGTTTGTCCACCCGTCCACGGTACTGGGCGGGTCCGGGGAAGCCGACAGGTGGGGTGGAACCGGGCGGCCGGGTGGGGCGGGCGGTGTGGTCAGGGCGGTGTGGTCAGGGCGGCGGGGTCCGGTTAACTTCGGTGAAACAAATGGGTCACGCCCGAGAAATCACCCGTCCCTAGGGTCGGGACGAGCGTGTGCCACCGCACTGGCCGCACGAACGAACTACCACCCCGGCCCGGGAAACGGCCGGGAGTAGGAGGAGCTGGATGTCCCAGAACGCCGACGACATCAAGAAGCTGATCGCGGACAAGGAAGTCAAGTTCGTCGACGTCCGCTTCTGCGACCTGCCGGGCGTGATGCAGCACTTCACCGTGCCCGTCGACGCGTTCGACCCGGACGAGGAGCTGGCGTTCGACGGCTCGTCGATCCGCGGTTTCCAGGCCATCCACGAGTCGGACATGGCACTGCGCGCGGACCTCGACACCGCGAAGATCGACCCGTTCCGCCGTGACACCACGCTGAACATCAACTTCTTCATCCACGACCCGATCACGGGCGAGCAGTACTCCCGTGACCCGCGCAACGTGGCGAAGAAGGCCGAGGCGTACCTCGCGTCGACCGGTATCGCGGACACCGCGTACTTCGGTCCCGAGGCCGAGTTCTACGTCTTCGACTCGGTGCGCTTCTCCACCGCCGCGAACGAGAGCTTCTACCACATCGACTCCGAGGCCGGCGCCTGGAACACCGGTGCGGTCGAGAACAACCGCGGCTACAAGGTCCGCTACAAGGGCGGGTACTTCCCGGTCGCCCCGGTGGACCACTTCGCCGACCTGCGCGCGGAGATCTCCCTGGAGCTGGAGAAGTCCGGCCTCAAGGTCGAGCGCCAGCACCACGAGGTCGGCACGGCCGGCCAGGCGGAGATCAACTACAAGTTCAACACGCTGCTCGCCGCGGCCGACGACCTCCAGCTCTTCAAGTACATCGTGAAGAACGTCGCCTGGCGCAACGGCAAGACCGCGACCTTCATGCCGAAGCCGATCTTCGGCGACAACGGCTCGGGCATGCACGTCCACCAGTCGCTGTGGGCCAACGGCGACCCGCTGTTCTACGACGAGGCCGGGTACGCGGGCCTCTCGGACACCGCCCGTTACTACATCGGCGGCATCCTCAAGCACGCGCCGTCGCTGCTGGCGTTCACCAACCCGACGGTGAACTCCTACCACCGCCTGGTCCCGGGCTTCGAGGCCCCGATCAACCTGGTGTACTCGCAGCGCAACCGCTCCGCCGCGATGCGTATCCCGATCACGGGCTCCAACCCGAAGGCCAAGCGCGTCGAGTTCCGCGCGCCCGACTCCTCCGGCAACCCGTACCTCGCCTTCTCCGCCCTGCTGCTCGCGGGCCTCGACGGCATCAAGAACAAGATCGAGCCGGCCGAGCCGATCGACAAGGACCTCTACGAGCTGGCCCCCGAGGAGCACGCGGGCGTCGCCCAGGTCCCGACCTCCCTGAACGCCGTCCTCGACGCGCTGGAGTCGGACCACGAGTTCCTCCTCGCCGGCGACGTCTTCACGTCCGACCTGATCGAGACGTGGATCGACTTCAAGCGCACGAACGAGATCGCGCCGCTGCAGCTGCGTCCGCACCCGCACGAGTTCGAGCTGTACTACGACGTGTGACCGGACCGTTCTTCACGACGGCACCCCCGCCCTGACAGCAGTTCCTCAGGGCGGGGGTGCCGTCGTATCGTTTCCGTATGGCTGACGAGGAACGGGAGTTCGATCTTCGGTGGGCCGACGGGGCCGAGCACAAGGAGCCGTCGGCGCGGGCGCGGATGCTGGCGGCGAAGTGGAAGGACCAGCCGCCGGAGGCCGTGCCGTTCCGGGGGGAGCCCGCCAGGCGGCGTAGGCGGTTGCGGGTGCCTGTCGTGCGGCGGGGGCCTTGGGTGTCCGTGGTGGTGGTGTTCGGGAGTATCGCCGTCGCGATCCTGGCTCTGGGGTACAGCGGGTTCCAGGGGTTCTAGAGGCCCGCGGGAGCCTTTGCCTGGAGTGGGGCTGTTCAGGGACCGTTCATGGGGTGGTCACGAGCACACTGGGCAGTGGGGCGAGTGCCTGACTGCGGGGTGATGCAGATGCGGAGCCGTTTTCGGAGCGACCGGCAGTTGACCGTGCGGATGACGGTCACGATGTTCCTGCTGGGGCTGCTGTATGTGGGGTTCGTCGCTGCCCTGATCGTGCTGCTGAAGTCGTGGGTGCTGGTCGTGGTGGTCGTGGCCGCGCTGCTGGGCGCCCAGTTCTGGTTCTCGGACCGGATCGCGCTGTTCGCGATGCGCGGGCGGGTCGTGGAGCGGGAGGAGTATCCCGAGCTGCACGCCGTCGTGGACCGGCTGTGCGCGCTCGCGGACATGCCGAAGCCCGTCGTCGCCGTATCCGATATGGACATGCCGAACGCGTTCGCGACGGGGCGCAACCCCGACAACGCGGTGGTGTGTGTGACGACGGGGCTGCTGCGGCGGCTGGAGCCGGCGGAGTTGGAGGGTGTGCTCGCGCACGAGCTGTCGCACGTGGCGCACAAGGACGTCGCGGTGATCACGATCGCCTCGTTCCTCGGGGTGATGGCGGGGCTGATCGTGCGGTTCGCGCTGTACTCGCAGATGTTCGGCGGGCGGGACCGCAAGGACCAGAACACCATCGCCGTCTTCGCCGCCGTGCTGGGTGTCTCGATGGCCGTGTACGCGCTGAGCTTCCTGCTGATCCGCGCTCTGTCCCGGTACCGGGAACTCGCCGCCGACCGCGCCGCGGCCCTGCTGACCGGCCGCCCCTCGGCGCTGGCGTCGGCGCTCACGAAGGTGGACGGCGACATGGCGCGCATCCCCTCGAAGGACCTGCGGACGGCGCAGGCGTTCAGCGCGTTCTACTTCACCCCGGCGCTGGGCTCGGAGCCGGGATTCGCCAAGTACTTCTCGACCCACCCGAGCCTGGACCAGCGGCTGGAGCAACTGGGCAGGATCTCCACCGAGTTGGGTGAACCACTGGGAAAGACGGACTGATGGGGCTGCTGGACATCCTGCTGGGCCGGACCAAGCCGGTCGTACCCGACCTGGACCAGCTCTTCGCGCTGCCCTCGGCGGCGGTCACCCTGGAGGCGGCGGCCGGGCTCATGCCGACCGGCGTCGGGGCGGTGTGCTTCGCGACGGTCGAGGGCGCGGCGTTCGACCAGACGCACCGGGAGGTGCAGGCGCTCCTGGACGCGGACACGGACCGTACGGGGCCGCCGGTCGAGCTGACCCGGGACACGTACGGCTACTCCTGGCTCGTCTCGCGGCGCTCCCCCGACGACCTCGCCGCGCTCGTCAACGACCTGCACGCGGTGAACAGTTCGATGGAGGTCAACGGGTTCGGGCCGCAACTCCTGTGCTCGCTCGCGGGGTTCACGGACGCCGACGGGCGAAGACTCGCGCTGGTGTACCTCTACAAGCGGGGCACGTTCTACCCGTTCGCCCCGCTGGGGGACGCCCAACGCAGGGACAACGCGCTGGAGTTGCGGGTCAAGGCGGCTCTCGTGAACGACCTGAGGGTCGAGCAGGACCTCAGCCGGTGGTTCCCGGTGTGGGGTGCGCCGGGGGTGTAGCCGGCCGGGCTCCGCACGGAGACGGTCCCGCCGCTCGTGGCCGCGAGCGACGGGACCTATGAAGTTGTGTCGCCCCTCAGTACGTAACTCCCCCGCCCCGTCACTCAGTTCACTTCGCCAGCGTCCCCCGTACCGCCTCCTCCGTCCGCGCCACCACCGCCGTACCGTCGTCGGCCGTGATGATGGGCCGCTGGATGAGCTTGGGGTGGGCGGCGAGGGCGGCGGTCCACCGGCCCCGGGACGCCTCGTCGCGCGGCCACTCCTTGAGGCCCAGTTCCTTCGCGGCGGCCTCCTGGGTGCGGACGATGTCCCAGGGCTCCAGGCCGAGCCGCCCGAGCACCTCGGTGATCTCGGCCTCGCTCGGGACGTCCTCCAGGTAGCGGCGGACGGTGTAGTCGGCGCCCTCCGCGTCGAGGATCGTGAGGGCGCTGCGGCACTTGGAACAGGCGGGGTTGATCCAGATCTCCATGCGCCCCACGGTACCCCCGCAGAAGCGCCGGGAGGCCCCTCAAATGGCCTTTGATCAGGGGCTTTTGTCAGTGGCGGGTAGTAGAATAGAAGCAGTGTTCGAGGGTGTCGCCGGGGGGTTTCGACACATCCCCGGCGGCGTCCTGACAACGGGAGGTCCGCCTGTGTCCGCTGTCCTGTTCGATCTGCCGTACGCCCCCGTCGAGAAGCACCCGCTGCCCGCGGGCCGCCCGCGTGAGTGGTACATCTCGCACAACCGCCGCCTCAAGGCCATGCGCCTCGCCATCGCCCTGCTCGACTCGGGCGTGTTCGTCCCGAACCAGGCCCGCAACGAGAGGATCCGCTCCACGGCCGAGCGGATCGGCATCCACCCGCCGTCGGACACGACGTGCCACATGGTGCGGGCGCTGATGCGGTACTCGCGGTGAACTGACCGCCGGGCGCCACGAGTTCGGGGCGCCCGGCCTTCTCATGCGTACGCTGCCATCAGGCCGCGGACGTACGCCTCCATCCGCTCCCCCAGCACCTCGGGGGTCAGGTCGGTGCGGCCCGACTCCCGCCAGGGACCGGCGAGTTTGGCCGCGTCGCCGGCGTAGTGGAGGCAGTCCAGGAGCCGCCAGTAGAGATGGTCGGCGCCGGGGGCCAGCCGACGTCCGCCGTGGGCCTCGTATCGGGCGCGGAAGCCGAGGCCCGTCTCGGCGCCGTGCAGCAGCGCGAGGGCGGTGGAGCAGTGGGCGACGTCCAGGTCGGCCGGGCCCCAGGAGGTCTCGACCCAGTCGACGACACCGCTGACCTTGCCGCCGTGGAAGAGGACGTTGCCGGGGTGGAAGTCCCGGTGCAGGAAACACCCTTCGTACGCCGGGGGTTCGCGGCGGATGAGGTCCACCGCACGGGCCCACGGCTCGCCCTCGGGGACCCGGACGCGCTCGGCGGACGTCCATGCCTGGTAGGGGCGGGGGCGTTCGGCGGGGTCGACCGCGTGGATGCGTACGAGGAGTGCCGCGAGCGCGTCGAGGCGGGGCTCCAAGTCGTCCTCGTCGAAACGCACTTGGCCGGGGAGGGCGGTCATCGCGAGGGAGGGGTGGTCGCAGTGGGTGGCGTCGGGATCCACGCCGATAAGGGTCGCCGCCGGAATGCCGTCCTCCTCCGCGAGCAGCGTGAGGATGTCCGCCTCGCGCTGGAGGAGGCCGGGGGCGTGCTCGCGGAAGAAGGGCTTCACGAAGCTGCGCAGGACGACGACGTCGTCCGTGAGCGTCACGCGGCGCATCTGTGAACTCCAGCCGCCCTTCAGGGGCTTGTCGGCGACCCGGGTCTTGCCCGTCCGCTTCGCCAGCCACTCCCAGGTCGCCGTCCAGCCCCGGTCGGCGAGGCCGGTGAGGAGGCCGGTCACCAACTCCCTCCTCGCCTCGGCGTGATCCCGGTACCAGATGCCCAACTGATGGTCCGCGCCGGTCAGTTCGACCCTGCTGTACTGGGCGCGGGCGGTCAGCGCGTCCTCGATCGCCTCCGTCACCTCCGGCGGGATCACCTCATCGGCCTCCGGTACGAGGAGCAGGGCGCGGCCGGTGAAGCCGCGCAGCGTCTCCAGTGCGGACGAACGCCGCCAGGCGTCCGGCGTACGGATGATCTCGGTGAAGCGGCCGGTGCCCTCGCCGAAAGGTTCGGTCCAGGCTTCGGGGGCGTATACGGCTGGGGCGCCGAGGGCGATCGCCGTGACGCGTTCGCCGTAGTGGGCTAGGAGGTCGGCCACGGTCTGGCCGCTCATGCTGAACCCGGCGAGGATCAGGGGGGTTTGGGTGGGTACGTACGCGTCGATGACCGCGACCGCCTGCTCGAAGCGGCGTCTCAGGCTCAACTCCCTGAGCTGTCCGGTGCTTTCGCCGTGGCCGGTGAAGTCGAGGGCGAGGGCCTGGACTCCGTGTGCCGTGAACTCCCCGGCCAGTGGGAGGAGTCGGGCCTTGCTGCCGCGTCCGGCGCCGTGCAGGAGGACGGCTGCGGCGGGGGCGGTGAGCGGGCCGCCGTGCACTCCGCTGAGGACGTCGTCGCCGTGGTCGTACGCGAAAGAAGTCAGCTCTGGCATGGGCCCATTGATACATACGCCGTGCGGGGGAACCCGGAGGGGTGAGGGAGGAGATCCGTCATGGGAATCATCGGTGTGGGCGCGGTCGGTGTGCTGGTCGTGCTCGGTTTCGGAAACCATCTGTGGTGGCTGGTCGCGGGGGGCCTCTACCTGTTCCTGAGCAAGCGGTCGGACTCCGACGAGGAGGCGAGGACCGCCCGGCCGACGACGTACCAGGGGTACCGCGCGCGGCGGGACCGGCAGGCGAGGTGGGAGCGGAGGTACCGGCGGGAGCGGAGGTGGCGGTGGATCTGAGCGCTGCCCCGGAACACGGGCCTCACCTCCGTGAATCCCGTCACAGAACACCCAGGTAACACGGGGTTCACACTCGGGCAATGGGCGGGAAACCGCCTGTTGACAGGGTGCCGGTATTCGACGCGGTGCCCCAGTGCCGTAGCGCCGCAGCACCCGCAAGTGCGCCAAGACATACCCCCGAAGGATGTGGCCCGTGACCTTCAAGGCTGAGTACATCTGGATCGACGGCACCGAGCCGACGGCCAAGCTGCGTTCCAAGACGAAGATCGTCACGGACGCGTTCGGCGGGCTCGGCACGCTGCCGATCTGGGGCTTCGACGGGTCCTCCACGAACCAGGCCGAGGGGCACTCCTCGGACCGTGTGCTGAAGCCGGTCTTCACCTGTCCGGACCCGATCCGCGGCGGCGACGACATCCTCGTCCTGTGCGAGGTCCTGGACATCGACATGACCCCGCACGCGTCCAACACGCGTGCCGCGCTGGTCGAGGTCGAGACGCGGTTCGCCGCGCAGGAGCCGATCTTCGGCATCGAGCAGGAGTACACGTTCTTCAAGGACGGCTACCCCCTCGGCTTCCCCAAGGGCGGCTTCCCGGCGCCCCAGGGCGGCTACTACTGCGGTGTCGGCGCGGACGAGATCTTCGGCCGTGACGTCGTCGAGGCGCACCTGGAGAACTGCCTCAAGGCCGGCCTCGGCATCTCCGGCATCAACGCCGAAGTGATGCCCGGCCAGTGGGAGTTCCAGGTCGGCCCGCTCGCCCCGACCGTCGTCGCCGACCAGCTGTGGATCGCGCGGTGGCTGCTCTACCGTACGGCCGAGGACTTCGGCGTCTCCGCGACGCTGGACCCCAAGCCGGTGAAGGGCGACTGGAACGGCGCCGGCGCGCACACGAACTTCTCCACGAAGGCGATGCGCGAGACGTACGAGGCGATCATCACCGCCGCCGAGTCCCTCGGCGAGGGCTCCAAGCCGCTCGACCACGTCAAGAACTACGGCGCGGGCATCGACGACCGCCTCACGGGTCTGCACGAGACGGCCCCGTGGAACGAGTACTCCTACGGTGTCTCCGACCGCGGCGCCTCCGTCCGTATCCCGTGGCAGGTCGAGAAGGACGGCAAGGGCTACATCGAGGACCGCCGCCCGAACGCGAACGTCGACCCGTACGTGGTGACGCGTCTCCTCGTCGACACGTGCTGCTCCGCGCTGGAGAAGGCCGGCCAGGTCTGACCCCTGCTGAACTCGTGAAGGGCGCCCCTGCCGCAGGGGCGCCCTTTTCGCGTGCCGGTTCTGGTCACGTGCCGGTTTTGGTCAAGGGAGCGTCCAACCTGTGAGAGCGGGCTCCTGCAACGGGCCGGGGTCTGCTTCAATAAGGGCATGGCCAGCTTCCAGAAGTGCGATGCGACGGGTCGCCATGACCTTGAGCCGTTCTGGCCCTCCCGTCAGCATCACGACTTCGATCGGGTGTGTTGTCGCGCGGTGAACGCGCCGGCCCTCTAAAGCCGTACAACCCGGTCTTCGGCCGACGCGAACAGGTACGTCCTCCTGACGAACTTCTCGCGCGAAAGAGCTGACGTCTCATGGCTACTGCCCCCACTCGTCCCCTGAGTTCCCTGCCCTCGCCGGTCGCGGCGTCCTCGGCCCGGCATCGGCTGCGTGCCGTCGATCCGAACGAGGTCGTGGAGATCGCCGACTTCCTTCCGCCGGGGGCCACTTGGCTGCCGGCGCCGCAGCACACGCTTCCCTCGCTGCCCGGCCAGCCGCCCATGGTCGGGTACCTGGTGCTGGTTCCCGCCGATCAGCAGCCGCCGTTCCTGCCGGTGGCCGTGCGGGAGGCGAAGCCCGGGGCGGAGCAGGCGGACGCGCTGGTGCGGATCGACTCCGTCCAGCGGACCGCCTCCGTCGACGGGGCCGAACTCGACCTGACGTACCTGGAGTTCGAGTTGCTCGCGCATCTCGTGGCGTACCCCCACCGGGTACACACCCGGGATCAGCTCGTCACCACGGTGTGGGGGTACGGGCATGTCGGGGACGGGCGGACCGTCGATGTCCATGTGGCCCGGCTGCGGCGGAAGTTGGGGCGGCACCGGCAGGCCATCCAGACGGTCCGGCGGGTCGGGTACAAGTACACGCCGCCCACCGGGGGTTGAGGGGCCGCCCAGTGGGGTGACGGGGACTGTTGCCGGGCGAGTGCGGCTCAGTTGTGGCTGGTCGCGCCCGCGCGGCGGTAGCCGCACATCACACACGGCCCCGCGCCCCTTAGGGCGTCTCTGCTGTCGGCAGAGTTCTGTTCCGTTCGGGAGTGATCGCGGGCAGAGTCCGTCCCATGAAACTTCTCGTGCTGGGTGGTACGCAGTTCGTGGGACGGGCCGTCGTCGAGGCGGCTCTCGCCCGGGGGTGGGAGGTCGATGTCTTCAACCGGGGGTCCGCCGGGGTCCCCGACGGAGTGCGGGCGCTCGCCGGGGACCGGACCGTCGCCGGCGGGCTGTCCGCGCTGGCGACGGGGACGTGGGACGCCGTCGTCGACACGTGGGCCCGGGAGCCGAGGGCCGTACAGGACACGGCCCGGCTGCTGCGGGGGCGGGCCGGGCGGTACGCGTACGTGTCCACTCTGTCCGTCTACGCATGGGCGCCGCCCGCCGGGTACGACGAGGGCGCCCGGGTCGTCGAGGGGGATCCCGGCGCCGGGCTCACGGACTACGCGCGGGACAAGCGGGGCGGTGAGCTGGCCGTGCTGGAGTCCTTCGGGGCCGAGGCGTCGGTGTTCGCGCGCGCCGGGCTGATTCTCGGGCCGTACGAGAACATCGGGCGGCTTCCCTGGTGGCTGGCCAGGATCGCGCGGGGCGGGGCCGTACTCGCGCCCGGGCCACGGGAGTTGGCGTTGCAGTACATCGACGCGCGCGATCTCGCCGCGTGGGTGCTGGGCGCGGTGGAGGGTGGGGTGAGCGGTCCGGCCAACCTCGTCAGTCCCCAGGGGCACGCGACCATGGGGCGACTCCTCGACGCCTGCGTCTCCGTGACAGGTTCCTCCGCGGAGCTGCGCTGGACCGACCCGGAGAGGATCGTCGCGGCCGGCATCAAGCCGTGGACGGAGCTGCCGGTGTGGGTGCCGCCGGGCACGGACATGCACGACGCGCTGCACGCCGCCGATGTGTCACGGGCGGTGGGGACGGGCCTGGTGTGCCGGCCGGTGGAGGAGACGGTCGCGGACACGTGGGCGTGGCTGGAGACCCTCGGGGGCGAGGTGCCCCGGCGGCCGGATCTGACGATCGGGGTGACGGAGGAGGTGGAGGCGCGGGTGCTGGCGGGGTGAGGGGGCGGGGAGAGGGGGGCTCGGTCCGCAGAACGGCGAGGGCGCGGGCGCTCGGTCCAGCCGAACGGCGAAGGCGCGGGCGGCCGGTCGTACCCCCCTCTCCCCCACGGTGTACCTACCACCACCCCCCGCCCCGGGCCCTTACCCCAGTGACCTGCGCTCCCCCGGCCTGAAGACTGGGCGCATGGACATCACAACAACCCGGGGACGGGTGCGGGGCGCGCTGCTCGCGGCTGTGCAGGGGCTGGCTATCGCTGCGTCGATGCTGCCGGTGAGCGTTTTCCTGCTGGTCGTCACGTTGGTCTCGCTGGCCCTGATACCGGTCGGGGTGGGGATCGTGACCACGCCGGCGGTGCTGCACGCCGTGCGGGAGTACGCGGGCAAGCGGCGGGAGATCGCGCGGGAGTGGGGCGGGGTGCGGATCCCGGCCGTTTACCGGGAGGCGCGGGGCGGGATCTGGGGGCGGCTGACGGGTGTGCTCGGGGATCCGCAGACGTGGCGGGACGTGCGGTGGCTGGCGGCGGATCTCGTCCCGGGGTTCGTGACGGCCCTGCTGCCGGCCCTGCTCGCCTTCTACGCCGTCGAGGGGCTCGCGATGCCGTTCGGGCTGTGGAAGGTGTACGGCGACGACCCGTACTGGTACGCGTTCGTCCCGGTGTCGAACCTGCCGACGTCGCTGGCGGCGGCCGTACTCGGGGTGATCCTGCTGCACGTGGTGCTCCGTAACAACCCGGCCCTCCTGGCCGCCCATTTCCGGTTCACCCGGGCCGTGTTGGGCGCCGACCACACCGAACTCACCGAGCGTGTCCGGGTCCTGACCGACACCCGGCGGGACGCGGTGGACACCTCCGCCGCCGAACTCCGGCGTATCGAGCGGGACTTGCACGACGGCGCGCAGGCCCGGATCGTCGCGATGGGCATGGACCTGGGGACGATCGAGGCGCTGGTGGAGCGGGATCCGGCGCGGGCGAAGGAGCTGCTCGCGCAGGCGCGGCGCAACTCGGTGGAGACGCTGGAGGAGTTGCGGGACCTGGTCCGGGGCATCCATCCCCCGGTGCTGGCGGAGCGCGGACTCGGGGACGCCGTACGGGCGTTGGCGCTGAGGCTGCCGGTGCCGGTGGAGGTGACGGTGGAGCTGGACGGCCGCGCGGACGCCCCCGTCGAGTCGGCGGCGTACTTCGCGGTGAGCGAGCTGCTGACGAACGCGGTCAAGCACGCGGGCGCGGACCGGATCTGGGTCGATGTGCACCACGGCGAGGGCCTGTTGCGGGTGTCCGTCACGGACAACGGCCGGGGCGGCGCGGCCGTCGGCGCCGGTTCCGGGCTCGCCGGAGTGGAACGCAGGCTGGGTACATTCGACGGCGTCCTGGCCGTCAGCTCCCCGCTGGGCGGCCCCACGATGGCCACGATGGAGATTCCGTGCGTGTTGTCCTAGCCGAAGACCTGTTCCTGCTGCGGGACGGCCTCGTACGACTGCTGGAGGCGTTCGGCTTCGAGATCGCGGCGGCGGTGGAGACGGGTCCGGAACTGGAGCGGGCCCTGCGGGAGTTGAAGCCGGACGTGGCGGTGGTGGACGTCCGGCTGCCGCCGACGCTGACGGACGAGGGCCTGCAGTGCGCGCTGCGGGCCCGGCGGGAGCGGCCGGGGTTCCCGGTGCTGGTGCTGTCGCAGCACGTGGAGCAGCTCTACGCGCGGGAGTTGCTGGCGGACGGCACGGGCGGGGTGGGGTATCTGCTGAAGGACCGGGTGTTCGACGCGGAGCAGTTCGTGGACGCGGTACGGCGGGTCGCGGCGGGAGGCACGGCGATGGACCCTCAGGTGATCCGGCAACTCCTGGCGCGGCGTGGGGAGGACAGGCTCCCGGCGCGGCTGACGCCGAGGGAGCTGGAGGTGCTGGAGCTGATGGCGCAGGGCCGGTCGAACGCGGCCATCGCGGGGAAGCTCGTGGTGACCGAGCGGGCTGTGGCGAAGCACACAGCGAACATCTTCACAAAACTGGGTCTGGAGGTCTCGGACGACGACAACCGCAGGGTACTGGCGGTGCTGGCGTTCCTGGACCGAGATCGTTGATCATGGCAACTCGGGTTACTTGTGCGGGTGTTGGGGGAATAACACCCTTCCGTGCTCCCACGAATCTCTCAGGAATTTCTGAGACGGCTGAACACCTCTGAGCCGGCGTGCGTACTGAACGACGCCGCTTCACTCCTGTCGGGCGCCTCGCTGCCCCGCAAGGAAGTCAGAGGAGTTCCATGGGACGCAACACACGTAAACGCCGTTCGTCGATGGCCAACAAGGCCATAGCCGCGTCGGCGGCCCTAGCGCTCGGTGGGGGCGGGCTGATCTGGGCAAACTTCTACGCTTCGGCGCACGAATCGTCCAACGGCTCGGGCCAGAACGAGGTCAAGGCCGCTGGTGCCCAGGTCGCGACGATCGCCTGCCCCGACGTCGGCCAGCGGCTGACGAACGTGCCGCAGAACGCGCGTCAGGGCGTCGACAGGGAGTTGGCGCTGCTGGACAAGCAGATCACCGAGGCTTACGCCCGTCTCGCCTCCACCCGGCAGGCGCAGGCGCAGGACTCGGGGTTCGTGCAGAACGCGATCACCGGGCCGCTGAAGGAGAAGCGGGCCGCGACGATCGACCGCATCCGGATCAACATCCAGCGTGTGGGCGGGCAGTTCGACAACTCGATCAGCCAGCTCGCCGCGTGCACGCCGCAGGTTGCCAACACCAATGCCGGTGGGAACAACGGCAACAACGGTCAGAACAACGGCGGTAACAACAACGGCAACCAGAACAACGGGGGCCAGAACAACAACGGCAACAACAACGGCCAGAACGGCAACGGCCAGAACAACAACGGTCAGAACGGCCAGAATGGTCAGAACGGCCAGAACGGCAACGGTCAGAACAACGGCGGCCAGAACAACGGCGGCCAGCAGGCCGGTGGCGGTCAGGGCGGCAACGGCCCGGTGGCCGCGGACTTCGTGGACATCACGAAGGCCGGCAACAACGCCCAGATCGGTGTCGGCCAGAACGGCCTCGCCGCGAACGGCGGCGGCGGTTCGCGCGGTTCCTTCACCACCAAGTGCGGCACCAACGGCAACGACAACCACAACACGGACAACGTGATCGTGGCCCCCGGTGTCGCCAACGGCGCCCACCACCTGCACGACTACGTCGGCAACCAGTCGAACGACGCCTTCGCGTCCGACCAGGAGCTGGCGAACGCGCAGACGAGCTGCCAGAACCAGGGCGACAAGTCCTCGTACTTCTGGCCGGTGCTGCGCGTCCAGGACGGTTCGCAGGACTTCGACCAGAACAACGACGGTGGTGGCAAGGAGGGCAACGTCGGCAAGATCCTCCAGCCCGTCCAGGCCCAGCTGAAGTTCGTCGGCAACAAGCGCGGCAACGTCGTCGCGATGCCGTCCGCGCTGCGCATCATCACCGGTGACGCCAAGGCGTTCGTGAACGGCAACGGCAACGCCAACGCCAACTGGTCCTGCACCGGCTTCGAGAACAAGGTGCAGCTGAAGGACAAGTACCCGATCTGCCCGCAGGGCAGCCAGGTGGTCCGTACGACCTTCTTCCAGAGCTGCTGGGACGGTCAGAACATCGACTCCGCCAACCACCGTACGCACGTGGCCTTCGTCCAGGGCAACGGCCAGTGCGCCAACGGCTTCAAGGCGATCCCCCAGCTCCAGGTCCGACTGGTCTACAACGTCCCGCGTCCGCAGATCCAGAACGGCCAGGTGAAGAACGCCTACGCGGTGGACTCCTTCCCGGAGAACCTGCACAAGCCGATCACCGACCACAACGACTTCATCAACTTCTTCTCGCAGAACACGATGAACCAGATGGTCAACTGCATCAACACCGGGCGCAAGTGCCAGTAGTCGCCTGAGCCCAGGTACATGAGAGAGCCGGCGGTGGGAATCCCCACCGCCGGCTCTCTCGTGCTTTCAGTGACTTGAGTGCGTGGGGCTCGCGGAGCCCTCCACGTGCGCCGAGTGGTCGGTGCCCTCCTCGATGTCGCCGCCGAGCGTCTTGCGCAGGGTGTCGACCGTCTTCGTCTCGTCGCCGACGGCGATCCACTTGCGGCCGACGAGGTAGTGACCGCCGTAGTCCTTCGCGCCGTTGATCCACTCGCGCTGGCCCCGGTCGGTAGCGAAGGTGAGGAGGATGAACTTGCCGTCGGTGGTCTTGCAGATGGCCTGGCGCAGTTCGTCGGCGTCGGTCTGCATGTTCGGCTTGCAGTCCACCTTCGCGGCGAGCTGCTCCAGGCTGCCGGTCGCCGCGACGGGTACGGCGTCCGCCTTGTCGTCCCCGCCGGATCCGCAGCCCGCCAGCGTCAGCGCCGCTGCGGCGGCCAGGGCCGCGAGCGTCGGTCGGGTCAGCTTCATCTGTCCAGTTCCTCCCTGAGAGACCTCCCCCTGGATACGGCCCGGGGTGCGCGAACCACTCAACCGGTCATTTATTCACACACGGTTCTTCACCCTCGCGTGCCACAGTGACCTCCATGAACCAGGACTGGGAAGACCGCGTCGCCGCCGCGTGGGGGACGTACGACGAGTACACGGAGGAGCAGGGCGCCGACTTCCGTGCCGTGATCGACGCCCTCACCGCCGAGTTGCCGCCGGGCGACCCCGTCGCCCCCTTCGAGCAGGCATGCGCCTGGGACTCGACGGGCCGTTCCGACAAGGCGGTTCCGCTGTACGAGGAGGCGCTCGCGCTCGGTCTCGACGGCTACCGGAAACGTCGTACGAAGGTCCAGCTGGCGAGTTCGCTGCGCAACGTCGGCCGGGCCGAGGAGGGGGTCAAGCTGCTGACGCCCGAACTGGACGCGCCGTCGGACGAGTTGGACGACGCGGTGCGGGCCTGCCTCGCGCTGTGCCTGTCGAGCCTGGGCCGGGACCGGGAGGGGCTGGCGCTGGTGCTGGGGGCGCTGGCGGGTCATCTGCCGCGCTATCAGAGGTCGATGGCGAACTATGCGCGGGCGCTGGTGGAACCGGGGAGCTGAGGCGGCGGGGTGTGTCGGCCGTGCTGAAACGTTCCTCGAACGGGCGTCCCCGTAGGGGGGATTCACCCGACCGGCGGTGACCTCCCGCCGGGACGCTCGTTCTTGGGGACGTGCAGTCACAGGATGTCGCCCAGCGCCCCGCCCGCTCCCCCCGCTCCGGTCCCGCGCTCGACGTGGAGCAGGCCGAGGCCGCGCTCGTCGAGCACTACCCGCGCCTCGTCCGGCTCGCCTACGTCGTGCTGCCTCCGACGCTCGCGCGCGGGCGCCGTGTCCTGACCGCCCACGCCCTCGTCCAGCGCGCCCTGCCCCGCCGCACGGTTTCGGCCCCGGTGATCCCGGTCCAGAGTGGGGGTCCCCCCGCGCGAGCGCAGTCGAGCGTGGGGGAGGGCCGGGACGGCGACCCCGGGTACGCGTACGTCCGCCTCCAGGTGGTGCGTACGGCCCTCCAGGCCGGGTTGCCGCTCAGGCGCCGGGCGTGGCCCAAGCGGGCGCAGTTCCCGCCGCTGCTGCCCCAGGTGTGGGGGCTGCGGCTGTTCCCTCGCTCGGGCGGCGCCGACGAACTCGCCCTGGAGCAGCGGCTGTCGGAGCTGGACGGCCCGGCGCGCGCGGCGTACGCGCTGCGCGGTCTGGAGAAGCTGCCGGAGGCTGACGTACGGAAGGTGCTCGGGGAGTGCGGGGTGGCCGCGGTCGATGCGGCGCTGCGTGAATCGGGCGAGGTGGAAGGGGAGTTCACGCTCCTCGACTCCCCCGGCTTCGACCCCTGTGTGCTCCAGGCCCGGCCGACGGACCTGATGCGGCGCCGCCAGCACGGCCGGGCGGCGCTCGCCGCGGGGGCCGCGCTCGCGGTGTGCGGGGTGCTGGTGGTGCTGCCGGGCGGCGGCTGGGGTCCGGACGGCGCGGCGGCCCCGGCGTACGCCCAGAACCCGGCGGCGGAGGCCGCGCTGGACCCCGGACGCCTCCTGAAGGTCTCCCCCGTCGCATGGCGGACGTCGGCGCGCGCCGACTTCTCCGCGTGGCCCGCGCGCGGTGAACTCACCGGAGACCAGGCCCTGTTGCGCCGCGCGCTGGCCGTCTGGGCCCGCCCCGGCGAGCAGGTCCACGTCTCCGCGACCCCGGACACCCCGACCGGCGGCCCCGCGGGCCCGCCCCAGCTCCTGTACGCGGGCGCCGTCGACAACGTACGCCTGGTGATCCTGTACGACGGGCTGCGCATCGCCCGTTACGCCGAGCCGAAGGACGGTACGGCCGGTGCCGCGCTGGACTTCGCGCGGGTGGACGGGGCGTCCGGCGCGGAGGCGGGTGCGGTGGTGCTGAGCCGTGCCGACGGCAACGTCCGCTATCTGACCGCCCCTTGGGTCACGAAGGCCGGTGAGCGGGATCTGTCGAAGCCCGGCGCCGGGGTGATGGACCTGACGCTGACGAAGGGTGTGACGTCCCCGATGGTCAGCCCGGCGACGAGGACCGGGGCCTGCACGGGCTGGAACGTCCTGGAGCTGACCGGCGGGCAGGGCCGTCAACTCCTCAGCGACCTCGGCGAGTTGGTTCCGGCGCGGCTCACCTCGGGGCGGCCCGGCGCGGTGAAGGACGCGACCGGCGCGGAGGCGCTCAAGACGTGGGCGCCGTACGCGTGTTCGCTCGGGGAGGCGCGGGCGCTCGGCGTACGGGCCGTGAACGCCTGGCAGTTCGCGCGGCAGGGGCTGCCGGACGGGAGCGGGTCGGCGGACTGGGTGTGCACGCGCGCCGAGACCTGGCGGGGTGACGGGACACGGGCGCTGGCCCAGTTCCACACGCCGGGCGGGCTGTTCGGGGCGGTCGTGGCGAAGGCGTCGGACGTTCCGGCGTGCGGGCCGCGCGATCCGCATGTGCTGGCGGGGGCGCTGTGGAAGTCGAAGGGCGGGCACTGGTACCTGCTGGCCGCCGGGGACAAGGACACGGCGTCGCTGCGGACGACGGGCGGGGTGAACGTGAAGGCGGAGGGGAACCTCCTCGCCGTACGGACCGGGCAAGGGGTGCAGGCGGGGCTGGAGGGGACGCTGAAGGGCGGGAAGGCGGTCAAGGTGCTGCGGTAGGCCGTCGCCGATATTCGGGTGTGCACGGGGGTTCACCCCGGCTCTACCCGTCAGTACATTGACATCATGTCTAACAAGCACGGGCCCCGGCCGGTCGAGGGCGAGCGGGTCGGTCTCAAGGCGCGGAAGGTGTCGTTCTCCTGGGAGGGGACCCCGCTGCACTGGGTGCCGGGGGATCCCTTCACCACGCACACGATCAACGTGCTGCACCTGCTGCTGCCGGCGGGCGAGCGGTGGTTCGTGCACGTGTACCGGCAGGTGCTGCCGTACATCCGGGACGAGCAACTGCGCGCGGACGTCGTCGGGTTCATCGGGCAGGAGGCGATGCACTCGCAGGCGCACGACGAGGTCCTCCCCCACCTGCGGGACCAGGGGCTCGACCCGACGCCGTACACCGCGCAGGTGGACTGGATGTTCGAGAAGCTGCTCGGCGACCGGACGCTGCCGCCGGGGCGGGCGCGGAAGTGGTGGCTCCTGGAGCGAGTCGCGTTCATCGCCGCCATCGAGCACTACACGGCGTTCCTCGGGGACTGGGTGCTCAACGCGGACGAGCTGGACCGGCGGGGCGCGGACCCGATGATGCTGGACCTGCTGCGCTGGCACGGTGCGGAGGAGGTCGAGCACCGGTCGGTCGCCTTCGACCTGTTCATGCACGTCGACGGCAACTACCGGCGGCGGGCGCGGACTTGGGCGACGGCGTTCGGGGCGCTGGTGTTCCTGTGGCAGCGCGGGGTGCGGTTCTTCATGGAGAACGATCCGACGCTGGTGGACGGGAGGGCGTCGGTGAAGGCGTTCTATCTGAGCGGCAGGCAGGGGACGTTGCCCGCTACCGGCGACATCCTCAGGTCGATCCCGACCTACCTCGGCCGCTCGTACCACCCCTCGCAGGAGGGGTCGACCGCGCAGGCCGTCGCGTATCTCGCGACCTCCCCGGCCGCGCTCGCCGCCGCGAAGAGGGCGTCCTGATGGCGCCCCGGCCGCTGACGGCCGTCGCCGTCGCGGGGGTCGCGCTGCTGGTGAGGCGTTCGCTGCGGCGGCGGATCCAGGCGTCGCCGCTGTGGCCGATGCCGGCGCTGGAGGAGCCGGTGTCGGGGCGGCCTCGGACTCGGGGGGTGCGGCTGCGGGTCGCCTCTCGGGAGGCGGTTGCCGAGGGGGTCGTCCAACTCAGGTTGGCAGGCAGTGAGTTGCCGCGCTGGGAGCCCGGTGCGCATCTCGACCTCGTGCTGCCCTCGGGGCTCGTGCGGCAGTACTCGCTGTGCGGGGACCCCGACGACACCTCGTCGTACACCGTCGCCGCGCGGCTCGTCGAGGGCGGGCGGGGCGGGTCGCGGGAGGTGCACGAGGAGCTGCGGGAAGGGGTGGAGGTCGAGGTGCGCGGGCCGCGCAACCGGTTCCCGCTCGTCGCCGGGGCGCCCGCGTACGCGTTCGTGGCGGGCGGGATCGGGATCACGCCGATCCTGCCGATGCTGCGGGCGCTGCCGGAAGACGTGGAGTGGCGGTTGCTGTACTGCGGGCGGTCGCGGGCGTCGATGCCGTTCCTGGAGGAGGTCGAGAAGCTCGGTGCAGGCCGCGCGACAGTGGTCGAGGGGCGGGGCGAACTCGACGCGTTCCTCGGCGAGTTGGCGGAGGGTACGGCTGTCTACTGCTGCGGGCCCGAGGGACTGGCGGCGGCGGTCGAGGAGCGGGTGCCCGGGGTGCGCCTCGAACGGTTCGGGGCGGCCGGGGCGCTGGCGGGGGACGTGGCTTTCGAGGTCGAACTCCGGCGCAGCGAACGGGTGTTGACGGTCGGCGCCGACACGTCCGTGCTGGCCGCCGTGCGCGCGGAGCTGCCGGACACGCTCTACTCCTGCGAGCAGGGTTTCTGCGGGACGTGCCGGCAGCGGGTCCTGGAGGGGGAGGTCGATCACCGGGACGAACTCCTCACCGACCGGGAGCGCGCCGACTCGATGCTGGTCTGCGTGTCGCGGGCGCGCGGTGGGCGTCTCGTGCTCGATATGTGAACGGCCTTGCCGGTCCGGGCGGTTGGAGAGGGGTGTCGCTCGGTAAAGTTGGCGTCATGACAACCGGGGTGCGTCGAAGGATGGGTGTCGAGGAGCGACGGCAGCAGCTGATCGGCGTCGCGCTCGAACTGTTCGCCCAGCGGTCCCCGGACGAGGTGTCGATCGACGAGATAGCGGCGGCCGCGGGGATCTCACGGCCGCTCGTCTACCACTACTTCCCCGGCAAGGTCAGCCTGTACGAGGCCGCGTTGAAGCGGGCGTCGGAGGACTTGGCGAGCCGGTTCGTGGAGCCGCACGAAGGCCCCCTGGGCACCCGGCTGCTGAGGGTGATGCGGCGGTACTTCGACTTCGTCGACGACCACGGCCCCGGGTTCGCGGCGCTCCTGCGCGGCGGCCCGGCGGTGGGCTCCTCGACGACCAACGCGCTCATCAACTCCGTGCGCCAGGAGGCGTACGAGCAGATCCTCTCCCACCTCGGGGTCACCGACCCGCCGGCCCGGCTGGAGCTCCTCGTCCGCTCCTGGATCTCCCTCGCCGAGTCGACGGCCCTGATCTGGCTGGACGGCCGGCGTATCCCGCGCGAGGAGCTCCAGCTCCAGCTCGTCCAGGACTTCGCCGCGTTGACGGCGGTGACGGCCGCGTACGACGACGAGCTGAAGGAGCTGCTGCGCCCGATGCTGACGGGCGAGCCGGCGGACGGGCCGTTCGGCCTGCTGGCGACGCGGCTGATCGAGCTGGTGTCGTGAGCGCCGTAAGGGAGTCGGGGCCCAGGGGCTACCACTGGGCCTTCGTGTAGGACGGGTCCAGTTCGCGGACCTCGGCGGAGGCGTGCACCGTGCCCCAGCCCTCGGCGGGGAGGTGTTCCTTGAGCAACTCCAGTACGGCGGCGGTCAGTTCGGCCTTGACCTCGGTGGTGCGGCCGGCCAGGAGGCCGAGGGTGACGTGGACGACGGCGTGGCCCTCCTCCTCGTAGCCGAACGCCGTGTGTCCGGCGGCGCGGAACTGGGTCTTGCACGCCTCGGGCTTGGCGGCGGCGATCTCGACGACCGCGGTGTGCAGGGCGCGGGCGAAGGCGGGGTGGTCGAAAGTGAGCTCGGCGGAGTGGTCGACGGTGATCTGGGGCATGCGGGGCTCCTCGGTGGGCGACTCGGCTCCGGTCACCTTAACCGGGTGCGCGACGGTCACCTCAGGCGCAGGGCCAGCATCGCGATGTCGTCCTCGCGGCCGTCGGCGAAGCAGCCGAGGAGCAGGTCACAGAGGGTGCCGAGCCCTTCGGGGGCGCCGGCGGCGACCGTCCGCAGGCGGGTGAGGGAGGTCGCGAGGTCGGTGCCGCGGGTCTCGATGAGTCCGTCGGTGACCATCAACAGGCGCTGTCCGCGCTGGAGTTTGATCTCTGTCGGGGTGGGTCTGGGCAGGCCGAGGCCGAGCAGGGGGCCCGCCGCGTCGACGTACTCGGCGGCGGAGTCGGCGATCACCAGCGGGGGGAGGTGTCCGGCGTTCGCGATGCGGACCCGGCCGGTGTCGGGGTCGACCAGGGCGAGGCAGACGGTCGCCGTGAAGTCGGGGTGGTAGCGCTGGAGCACGCGGTCGAGGCGGGCGGCGAGGACTCCGGGGTCGTCGTCCTCGATGCAGTACGCGCGCAGGGCGTGCCGTATCTCGACCATCACCGTCGCCGCGTGCAGGGAGTGGCCGACGACGTCGCCGACGGCGGTGAGGACCCCGTGGTCGGTGGGCAGCGCCGCGTAGAAGTCGCCGCCGATCTCGGCCTCCAGGGAGGCGGGGACGTACCGCACCTCGACGTCGACGCCGGGGAGTTTGGGCAGGGAGGCGGGGCGGGGCAGGAAGCTGTGCTGGAGGGTGAGCGCGACATGTCGCTCGACCTGGTACATCAGCAGCGGTTCGGCGGCCAGCGCGGTGGCCTGGGCGAGCCGGGCGAGCAGTCCGTCGTCCCCGGGGTCGGGGGCGTGCGCCGGGGGCGCGGGCGTCGCCACGCACACCGGCGTACGGCCCTCGGGCGCGGGCGCGAGGATCAGCCGGGCGTCGTCGCGCGCCCCCTTCCGGAAGTAGCCGGGCGGCCACAGCGCGCCGGGTACGACCACGGTGCGTGTCCCGCCCCGCCCCTCGGCGAGCCGGGTGACGAGCCGGACGACGGTCTCGTCGGCGTCCGTGCCGGGCGCCACGACCAGGGACCGGCCGTGCGGCAGCCCCCGGTACACCTCGCCGCGTGCGCCGACGACGAGGACGACGGCCGGGGTGCCGGTCAGCCGGGCCGCGCCCTCGGCCGCCGCGTCCGCCAACTCCTGTGCGTCGCGGGCGCCTTGGACGGTGACGATGGACTCCGCGAGGATCGCGAGGCGGCGGGCCGTCTCCTCTGCCTCGCCGCGTGTGCGCGCCCCGCGCAGGGCCGCCCTGACGACGGCCTGGATCTCCAGCGGGTCGGCGGGGACGGTGAGATACGCCTCCCCGCCGACGTCGAGCCCCCGGCACCGGTCGCTGGGCGCGACCGCCGCCGCCGAGAAGTGCACGACCGGCAGCCCGGCGGTCCCCGGGGTGGCCTTGAGCCGCCGGCACAGTTCGAAGCCGCTCATGTCCGGCAGCCCGACGTCCACGAGCGCCACGTCGAACGGCGTCCCCGCGCCCAGCCGTACGGAGACCTCGCGCAGCGCCTCGTATCCGCTTGCCGCGTCGACGACTTGATGACCGGCGCGGCGCAGGACGGCGCCCATGGCGTAGCGGCTGGCCGCCACGTCGTCGACGACCAGGACGGTCGCGGCGCCGTTCTCGGTGGTCTGCTGCGTGTCGACGGCCGTCTCCTCTCCTTGCGCATGCGCGAGGCGAGCCGCACTTACCGATCTCTTGCACTCGACAAGGTACTGTGCCGTCAGGCTGTTCGGGAGAAAACCGCTACCGTGCGCCCCGGAACGGCGAACGTGCCCGAATTCCGCTCGTAGTGCGCCCTCTTCACGGTAGAGTCCGCCCCCGCCCGCTGAACAGGGTGCAACTGGTAGCCCGTACCGGCGAGTTCGTTCACTTTCTGCTCCTGGGCGGTGGGGGTCGCGTTGAAGACGACGACCAGGTCACCGAGGCGCATGGTGATCACTCCGGGGGTCTCGGCGGTGCCGGACAGCGGGAACGACAGGGCCGACTGCACCTGGGCCGTCGTACGGAGCGAGAACGCCTCGTCGGTCGTACGGATCCTCAGCAGATCGCGGTAGGCGGCCGAAGTGCCCTGGATCTGCGGGCAGTCGACCTTGACGGTGGCCAACAGGGGTCTGGCGTACGGCCACTTGTCGGCGTTGTCGGCAGCCGGTGGCAGGCCCCGGCCGAAGCCGTTGCCGTCGGCGCAGTTCCAGTGGATCGCGTTGAACCAGTCGCCGCTGTCGTAGGAGTTGCGGTCCAGGGACTTGGAGCGCAGGAGGTCGCTGCCGGCCTGGGAGAGGGCCGGGCCCTGGGAGAGGAGGGCCGTGGCCAGCGCGAGGACCTGCATGCGGGCGCGGTCGTCGGGGCTGGTGCGGGCGGGGAGTTTGTAGGCGAGGGCGTCGAAGAGGGACTCGTTGTCGTGGGCGTCGGCGTAGGCGAGAGCGTCGCCGGGGTCGGCCGCGTATCCGGCCGGCTGGCCGTTGTAGTCGACCTGGGCGCCGGTGACCTCGCGGCCGTCGGTGTCGGTGAAGCGGTAGCCGGCGAGGTTGCCGGTCAGGCCGACCTTGATGAGGTCCTGGTAGTGCAGGAGGCGGGCCTTCTGCTCGGCCTGAGTGCCGTTCGCCGTCGAGGAGTTGGGGTCGGTGTAGAGGCCGGAGGCGAAGCCCTGGACGCCGGGATCGGCGTCGAAGGGGCCGCCGCCGCGCACGGCGTCCCGGGCCCGGTCGGAGAAGGTGGCGATGCCGGTGCCGGCCATGTTCTTCTGCGTGGCCTGGACGAAGCGGGCGTCGTCGGCGACCTCGCCGAAGTTCCAGCCCTCGCCGTAGAGGATGACCTTCTTGCCGTCCACTCCGTCCCTCCGGAGAGTGAGGGCGTCGAGCGCCTTGCGGACAGCGAGGATGTTGGCCTTGGGGTGGTGGCCCATCAGGTCGAAGCGGAAGCCGTCGACCTTGTACTCCTTGGCCCAGGTGACGACCGAGTCGACGACCAGCTTGCCCATCATGGCGTTCTCGGTCGCGGTGCCCGCGCAGCAGGTGGAGTTAGCGACGCTGCCGTCGGCCATCAGCCTCTGGTAGTACCCGGGTACTACCTTGTCGAGCACGCTGGTGTCGGCCTGTCCGGCGGCGGCCGTGTGGTTGTAGACGACGTCCATGACGACCCGCAGCCCGTCGTCGTTGAGGGCCTTCACCATGCGGCGGAACTCGGTCGTACGGGTTACGCCGTCCGGGTCCGAGGCGTACGAGCCCTCGGGGACCGTGTAGTGGTACGGGTCGTAGCCCCAGTTGTAGGCGTCCTTCGCGGCGATCTTCGCCACGCACTCCTGCTGCTTCTCGGAGTCGGCGGGCAGGGCGGCGAGGTCGCAGTCCGTCGTGGCCTGGTCGGCGTGCTTCTCGGGAATGGTGGCGATGTCGAACGCGGGCAGCAGGTGGACGTAGTTGGCGCCGGACTTCGCCAGCTCGCGGAGGTGCTGGGAGCCGTCGCTGTTCCTGTCGGTGAACGCCAGGTACTGGCCGGGGTGTTGGGATGTGCGGTCGGCGATCGAGAAGTCCCGGATGTGGAGTTCCTGGATCTCGGCGGCGTTGAGGGGGGCGGCCTTGGGTTTGGTGTAGGTCGTCCAGCCGGGCGGGGTCAGGGACTTGTCGTCGAGGTCGGCGATCAGGCTGCGCTCGGAGTTGGCGGTGAGGGCTACGGAGTAGGGGTCGGTGACGTGGTTGGTGACGATCTGGCGGACGGTGGGGGCCCAGACCTTCACGATGTAGCGGTAGGGCTTGTTCTTCCAGGCTTTTGTGCCGGTGACGGACCAGACGCCGGTGGTGTCGTTCCGTTTCATCGGGACCGTCTTGCCGTCGAGGTCGAGGGCAACGGACTGGGCGGTGGGGGCCCAGACGGCGAGCGTGGGGTGGTTGTTGGTGAACGTCGGGCCGAGCTTGGCCTTGGTGGCGTCGTACAGGTCGTCGAGGGCGCCCGCGATCTGGACGCCGGTCGCGGCCAGGACAGCGCCGTTGGCAGCACGTTGGGAAGCGACCACCTGGCCGCGCAGGGCGTCGCGGACGCGGTCACGGTCGCGGGGGTCGATCGTCCAGGCCGTGTAGTCCTTGAGGTGGGGGTACTTGGCCTTCTGGGCGTCGGTGAGGGTGGTCCTGGCGAGCCGGAGCCAGCGTTCGTCGTCGCTGGTCAGGGTGCCGTTGTCGGCCTTGATCGAGCCGTCGTGGGAGTACAGGAGCTGGGTGGAGGCGGCGGCCTCGCCGCCGTTCCAGGCGAGGGTGTTCCGGTCGATCCAGATCGCCTTGGAGGTGGTCAGGTCGAGGGCGGCGGCAAGGCCGGCGGGCTGCGGGAGGAGGTACTTCTCCTGGCCGTTCAAGAGCCACACCTCGTGTCCGTTGGCGGTGAGGTCGAGGGACTGGTCCGTGGGGAGGTCCTTGTCGTCGCCCTTGTGGAGGATGTAACTCAGGCTGGTGGCGCCGGGGTTGAGGGGGACCTCGTAGACCGCGCCGTACGCGTCGACGCGGGCCGGCTTCAGCGGGGACGACCATTCGGTGGGGTTCGCGGCGCCTGTCCAGACGTGCAGGCCCCAGCCGTCGTAGGCGTTGTCGGCGCGGTGGTAGTGGAGGATCGCCTTGGACTTGTCCTGGGCGGGGTAGTCGGGGCGGTCGGTGCGGACGTCGGGCTTGCCCTGCTCGATCCAGACCTCGCCGGTCTTGGTGACGTCGATCGTGCGGTCGGTGGCGACGTCCTTGGTGCCGTCCTTGTCGATGACGAGGAAGCCGACGTTCGAGGCGCCGGGCTTCAGCTTGACGTAGGCGAAGGCGCCGTAGGCGTCGCGGCCGGTGAAGGGGTGGCTCGCGGGCCAGGTCGTGGCCTCGCCGTCGGCCAGGTCGCCCCAGGCGTACAGGCCCCAGTTCGCGTAGTCGCCGTCGGGGCGGTTGTAGTGGACGATCGCGTAGTCGCGTGAACTCGCCGTCGGGGGTTGCTCGGTGGGCGGAGTGCCGGTGGTCGTGGACGCTGTCGCCGAGGCTCTGCGGCCGGCCGAGTCGACGACGACCGCCTTGTAGCGGACGGGGGTTCCGGGCTTCGCCGTGATGGTCTGGGTGACCTGGTAGGGGGCGTGGTCGGCCGAACCGAGCGTCTGCCAGGGGGCGTTGCCGGTCTGGGCGGCGAAGATCACGCGGTTGAGCTGTCCGCCGGTGACGTCGGCGGTGAGGGTGACGGTGCCGGTGGCTCCGGCGAGCGGTGCGGTCAGGGTGATCGTCGGAGTCGTCGTCGGCTGGGCGAGACCCCCCTTGAGTACTACCGCCCTGCCCGGCGGGACGGTGAGGGTGACGCGGGCGGCCTCGTCGGAGCGGACCGTGGATGTAGTCCCGTAGATACCCCGGTAGCTCATACCTGAGGACGAGGTCGTGAAGGTCGCCGTCCTCGGCTCGGTCGCGTTGTTGAAGGCGACGACGTACTCGGTGTGCCGGTCGCTCCGGGTGAACGCGTAGACGCCGCTGCCCCGCTCCGCGTACCGCTCGGTCTGGACTCCGTCGGTGAGGGCCGGGTTGGCCTTGCGGAGGCGGGCGAGGTCGGCGATCTGGCGGTAGAGGGGGGCTGTCGGGTCGTAGGCGGCGCTCGCGTGGGTGCGGGTGGTGCCGATCTGGTCGTCGTCGAGGTAGTCGGGGGTGCGGGAGGCGAACATCGGCTGGCGGGCGTCCTTGTCTCCGCCCGCGCCGGTGAAGCCCTGCTCGTCGCCGTAGTAGACCACGGGGTTGCCCCGGCTGAGGAACATCAGCTCGTTGGCGAACCTGTCCTTCGCGAGGAGTTCGGCGTCGGTGGCCTTCGGGTTGTCCTGCTCGATGAAGGTGCCGATCCGGCCCATGTCGTGGTTGCCGAGGAAGGTGACCTGCTCGTAGGCGTTCGCCTTGTCGGTCGTGTACTTGTGATCGGCGCCGAAAACCCGTGCAAGAGCTTGCGCGCTGCCGCCCTGGGAGGCGTACTGGCGGGCCGCTTCCTGGAAGGGGAAGTCGAGGGTGGCGTCCAGGCGGCCCTGGGTGACGTACGGGGAGGTGATGTCGGGGTCGGCGGAGTAGACCTCGCCGAACATGAAGAAGTCGGCGCGGCCGTGCTTGGCCGCGTACGCGTCGAGGGCGGTCGCCCACTGCGTCCAGAACTCCATGTTCACGTGCTTCACGGTGTCGATCCGGAAGCCGTCGATGTCGAAGTCCTTCACCCAGCGCTCGTAGATCTTCTCCATGCCGCTGACGACCTCGGGACGCTCGGTCCACAGGTCGTCGAGGCCGGAGAAGTCGCCGTAGGTGGTGGACTCGCCGGCGTAGGTGGAGTCGCCGCGGTTGTGGTACATCGTCGGGTCGTTGAGCCAGGAGGGGACCTTGGTGGTGCTCTTGGTTTTGGGGACGCGCGGGAAGGAGTCCGCGTCGACCTCCGGGAACTTCCGGCTGCCGTCGGCGTATTGGGCGTCGTCGAAGGGACGGCCGTCCTTCGTCAGGTACGGGAAGGCGCCCTTGGAAAGGTAGTTGTAGGACTGGGGGTCGTAGTCGACGACGTCGGCGGTGTGGTTGGTGATGACGTCGAAGAACACCTTCATGCCCTTGGCGTGCGCCTTGGAGATGAGGGTGGTGAGGTCCTGGTTCGTGCCGAAGTGGGGGTCGACCTGCGTGAAGTCGGTGATCCAGTAACCGTGGTAGCCCGCCGAGGCGTTGGCGCCGGTCCCCTGCACGGGCTGGTTCTTGAAGATCGGCGCGAGCCAGATCGCCGTCGTCCCCAAGCCCTTGATGTAGTCGAGGCGTTGGGTGAGGCCCTTGAGGTCACCGCCCTGGTAGAAGCCCTTGTCGGTGGGGTCGTAGCCGGTGCTGAGCCGTGAACCGGTGAGCCCGCCACGGTCGTTGGCGGTGTCGCCGTTCGCGAACCGGTCCGGGAGGACGAAGTAGAACTGTTCCCGCGTCGCGTCGTGCCGGGCGGGCTCGGCGGCGAGCTTCGCGTCCGACGGCGGCGGGGGCGGGGTGGCCGCGTGGGCGGCGACGGGTGGAACGAGCGCGGCGGTGACGGCGACGACTGCGGCGGCAGCGATCCGCCGGGACCGTCTCGATGTCCGGAACCATCTCGGTGTCACGGGCGGGAACTCCTAGCGATTGCCTGGCGGTTACGGCGGGTCCGACCCCGCGTGACCGTATCGCTCACGCAAGGTTTACAGCAAGATGCTTGCAACCGACAGAAAGAATTTGCATCCCGCGCCTTGACGTGCCCGCCACAACTGCCCCAGTCTCACGAATTGTTGAACAGTGATCCCTCATGTTCCGGAGCCGCAACATGAACCGACACCACCCCCCGGGTGTCCTCCCCCGCGCCCTGCACCTCACCGCGGCGGGCGCGCTCGCGCTCGCCGGCGTCGTCGCCCTCCCCACCGCCTCCGCCCACGCCGACACCACCAGGAAGGGCGATGTCATCGCCAACCTGTGGGAGTGGAACTGGGACTCGGTCGCCTCCGAGTGCACGAACGTACTGGGTCCGGCGGGGTACGGCGCCGTGCAGGTCGCGCCGCCCTCCGAGTCGCTGAAGCAGTCGTCCTTCTACTGGTGGGACGTCTACCAGCCGTACTCGTACAACCTCAACAGCAGGTTCGGTACGGCCGCGAAGTTCCAGTCGATGATCAACGCCTGTCATACCGCAGGGGTAAAGGTCTACACCGACGCGGTCATCAACCACACGGGCGCGCAGACCGGTACCGGGTACAACGGCACGACCCTCACCAACAAGTACGACACCCCCGAGTGGGACCGCGCCGACTACCACGACGCGTCGAGCTGCCCCACCTCCGACCTCACCATCCAGGACTACGGCAACCTCACCCAGGTCCAGAACTGCGAACTCCTGGGCCTGCCCGACCTGAAGACCGGCACGGACCACGTCCGCACCGGCATCGCGAACTTCCTGAACTCCCAACTCGCCCTCGGCGTCGACGGGTTCCGGGTGGACGCGGCGAAGCACATCCCCGAGGCCGACCTCGCGGCGATCGAGTCGAAGCTCACCGACACGACGTCCGGCACGGACCCGTACGTCTTCCAGGAGGTGTACCCGGGTTCGACACCCCAGCCGGCCGACTACTACGCCTCCGGTGACGTCCTCGACTTCACGTACGCGAGCAAGCTGAAGTCGGCGTTCCAGGGCAACGTCTCCGACCTGGAGTCCCTGCCCTCGTCCGGCATCCTGCCCGCCGACAACTCCGTGTCGTTCGTCACGAACCACGACACCGAGCGCAACGGCCTGCACCTGTCGTACAAGGACGGCGACGCCTACCGGCTCGCGAACCTCTTCCAGCTCGCCTACAAGTGGTCGACGCCGACGGTGTACGCGGGCTGGCAGTTCACGCAGAGCGACCAGGCGCCGCCGAACTCGGGCGGGTTCGTGACCAACACGGACTGCGCCAACGGCTGGTACTGCCTCAACCGCGACACCGGTGTCGTCGGCATGGTGTCCTGGCACAACGCCGCGAACACGGCCGCCGTCTCCAACTGGCAGACCAAGTCGTCGTCCGTGATCGGCTTCGGCCGCAGCGGCGCCGGGTTCTTCGCGCTCAACAACGGTTCCTCGGCGGCGACTTACACGTTCGCGACGGGGATGGCCGACGGGACGTACAAGAACGTCATCGACGGCGGGAACAGCACGGTGACCGTCTCGGGCGGCAACGCGAGCCTGACGATCCCGGCGAAGAACGCCATCGCCTTCTACAACGCGTCGTACACCTGCCCGATCTCCTCCTGCACGGGCGGAGGCGGTGGTGGCGGCGGTTCGACGACCGTGAGCGCGACCTTCAACGCGTACGCGCCGACGTCCTCCGGGACCAACGTCTACGTGGTCGGATCCATTGCGGCGCTGGGGAGTTGGGACCCGTCCAAGGCGGTCGCCCTCTCCTCCAGCGGCTACCCGGTCTGGTCCGGCACGGTGTCCGTCCCGGCCGGCGCGTCCTTCGAGTACAAGTACATCAAGAAGGACTCCTCCGGCGCGGTCACCTGGGAGTCCAACGCCAACCGGGCGGCCACGGCCGGGACTTCGGCGCTCACCCTGAACAACTCGTGGAACCTCGCCGACGCGAACGCGACGGACGTGACGTTCAACGAGACGGCGACGACGGCCTCCGGTACGAACGTCTACGTCGTCGGTTCCCTCGCCTCGCTGGGGAGTTGGAACACGGCGGACGCGATCCCGCTCTCCTCGGCCGCCTACCCGACCTGGTCGAAGAGGGTGATTGTCCCGAAGAGCACCGCCTTCGAGTACAAGTACCTGAAGAAGGACGCGTCGGGGACGGTGACCTGGGAGTCGGGTACCAACCGGACGTACACGACCGGGAGTTCGGCCGGCTACACGACCAGTGACACCTGGAAGTAACGGGCACCGACAAGGCCCGGCCCTCTCACAACAGAGGGCCGGGCCGTCGTCGTACCGTCAGCTCGCCGTGAACCACACGGTCGTGTCCGCCGGGACGCTCACCCCGTCGAAGTCACCGCTGGCGAGCAGGACCCGCCCGTACTCGGGAACGCTCACCACATCCCCCGTGGTGTTGGCGAACGCCACGAACTCCCCCCGCCGGAAGGCGAGTACGCCCTCGGGCGAGGGCAGCCACTCGACGGACTCCCCCGCCCCGAGGTCGGGGTGCTCGTGCCGGACGGCCAGCGCGGACCGGTACAGCTCCAGCGTGGACCCGGCCACGCCGGTCTGCGCCTCGACGCTCAGCTCGCCCCAGCTCGCGGGCTGCGGGAGCCAGCTGCCGCCGGCGCCGAAGCCGTACGAACTCCCCTCCCGCGTCCAGGGGATGGGGACCCGGCAGCCGTCGCGGAAGCCGTCCTGGCCGGCGCCCCGGAAGTAGGCGGGGTCCTGGCGGACCTCGTCGGGGAGGTCGACGACGTCGGGCAGGCCCAGCTCCTCGCCCTGGTAGACGTAGGCGGAGCCGGGGAGGGCCAGCATCAGCAGCGTGGCCGCGCGGGCGCGGCGCAGGCCGAGTTCACGGTCCCCGGCGAGGCGGATCTGCGTGCCGAGGCCGGGCTCGTTGGCGAAGCGCGTCGCGTGGCGGGTGACGTCGTGGTTGGAGAGGACCCAGGTTGCCGGGGCGCCCACGGGACGCATCGACTCCAGGGTGAGGTCGATGACCTCGCGGAGCTTCCCGGCGTCCCAGTCGGTGGACAGGTACTGGAAGTTGAAGGCTTGGTGGAGTTCGTCGGGGCGGACGTAGTTGGCGGTGCGCTCGACGGTCGGGGTCCACGCCTCGGCGACGAAGATGCGCTCCCCGGCGTACTCGTCGAGGACCTTGCGCCAGGCCCGGTAGATGTCGTGGACGCCGTCCTGGTCGAAGAACGGCATGACATCGTTGCCCAGGAGCTTGGCCTGATCGCTGCCCCCGATGTCGGGGAGCCCGGCGGCCTTGACCATGCCGTGGGCGACGTCGATGCGGAAGCCGTCGACGCCCATGTCGAGCCAGAAGCGCAGGATGGAGCGGAACTCGTCGCCGACGGCGGGGTGTTCCCAGTTGAGGTCGGGCTGCTCGGGCGCGAAGAGGTGGAGGTACCACTCGCCGTCCGGGAGCCGGGTCCAGGCGGGCCCGCCGAAGATGGACTCCCAGTCGTTGGGCGGGAGTTCGCCGTCGGCGCCCTTGCCGGGCCGGAAGTGGTAGCGCTCCCGCAGCGGCGAGCCCGGACCCTCCTCGACGGCCCGCTTGAACCACTCGTGCTGGTCGGAGGAGTGGTTGGGGACGAGGTCGACGATGACCCTGAGGCCGAGTCCGTGCGCGTCGCGGATCAGCGCGTCGGCGTCGAGGAGTGTGCCGAACATGGGGTCGACGGCACGGTAGTCGGCGACGTCGTAGCCGGCGTCGGCCTGCGGGGAGGCGTAGAAGGGGCTGAGCCACACGGCGTCCACGCCCAGGTCGCGCAGGTAGGGGAGGCGGGCGCGTACGCCGGCCAGGTCGCCCATGCCGTCGCCGTTGCCGTCGGCGAAGCTGCGCGGGTAGACCTGGTAGATCACGGCCTCCCGCCACCAGTCGGGGCGGCTCGCCTCGACGGTGGCGGTGACCTGGGCCTGGTCGGCTGCGGAGTGCTGCTGGCTCATGGCGTCCTTGTGCTGGTCGATCGGGCGGAAGTGCGGACGATGGGGCGGCCGCAGGGGTCAGCGGGGTCGGATGGACCCCTACGGCCGCCGCCCCGCTCGTGACCATGGGTATCAACAACCGGCAGGCCACGAGCGGGAGTTTCGGGAAAAGCGCGGGTTGTGTCGCTGACGATCAGCCCTTTGTACCGCCCGCTGTCAGACCGGTGACCAGGTTCTTCTGGACGAGGTAGAAGAACGCCGAGACCGGGATCGCGACGAGGACGGCGGTGGCGGCCATCAGGTTGCGCTGGGCGTCGTGCTCGCTGACGAAGCTCTGGAGGCCGACGGCGAGGGTGTACTTCTTGTCGTCGAGCATGAACGTCGTCGCGAAGGCGACCTCGCCGAACGCGGTGATGAAGCTGTAGAAGGCGGCGACCGCCAGACCGGGCCGGGCGAGCGGGAGGATCAGCCGGGCGAAGGTGCCGAAGGGGCTGAGGCCGTCGACGCGTCCCGCCTCGTCGATCTCGAAGGGGATGGTGTCGAAGTAGCCCTTCAGCAGCCATGCCGAGTACGGGACGGCGGTCGTGCAGTAGACCAGGATCAGGCCGAGGTAGGTGTCGATGAGCTGGAGGTCGGCGAGGATCTGGTACATCGGCACCATGAGGACGGTGACCGGGAACATCTGGGTGATCAGCAGCAGCCACATGAACTTGCGGTAGCCGGGGAAGCGCATGCGGGAGACGGCGTACCCGGTGGTGGCGGCGACGAAGACGCCCAGCACGGTGGTGCCGAGGGAGACGATGAGGGAGCTCTTCAGCCAGTCGAAGAAACTGGTGTGCTGGAGCACGAAGCTGTAGTTGTCGAAGGTCATCTTCGACCAGATGCGGCCGGGGTGGAGGTAGTCGTCCTTGTCGGGGCCCAGCGACAGGAACACCAGCCAGGCGACCGGAAAGAGGGCGATCACGCTCGCCAGGACCAGGATGGAGTGCGAGGCGAGGGAGGCCAGCGGGCCGCTTCGGCCGCGCTGCCGGACGGGGGTGCTTGCAGCGGTGGTCACGGGGTAACTCCCTTCGCTAGAGCGCGACTTGCGGGTCGTTGCGGTTCAGCCAGCGCCGGTAGAACGAGGTGAACACGACGAGGATGCCGAGCAGGAGGATGCCGTACGCGGCCGACTGGGCGAAGTCGCGCGGCTGTTGGCCGAAGCCGAGGTAGTAGGCCCAGGTGACGAGGATCTGCGCGTCGGGCGCGGTGTTGCCGAACAGCAGGAAGATCACGGCGAACTGGTTGAACGTCCAGATGACGCCGAGCAGGACGACGGTGGAGGAGACCGAGCGCAGGCCGGGCAGGGTGACGTACCGGAAGCGCTGCCAGGGGCTCGCGCCGTCCATCTCGGCAGCCTCGTAGAGGGAGTTGTCGATGGACTGGAGGCCGCCGAGGAGCGAGATCATCATGAAGGGGACGCCGCACCAGGTGTTGACCATGATGGCGGCGAACCGCTGCCAGAAGGTGTCCTCCAGCCACTGCGGCTGCGGCAGGTGGAGTGCGTCCAGGGCGGAGTTGATGATGCCGCCGTCCGCGAGCATGAAGCGCCAGCCGAAGACGGTGACGAACGTCGGTACGGCCCACGGGAGGACGAGCAGCAGCCGGTAGAGGGTGCGGCCGCGGCGCTTCTGGTTGAGCAGGAGCGCGAGGCCGAGGCCGATCGTGTAGTGGAGGGCGACGCAGAGGGCCGTCCAGACGATCGTCCAGATGAAGTGGGACCAGAAGCGGTCGTAGGCGGTGTCGCCCCAGAGGATGTCGGCGTAGTTGTCGAGGCCGATGAACTTGTAGGTGGCGTCGATGTGGTTGGCGCCGATGGTGCGGGCGGTGTTGAGGCTGTCGGCGTCGGTGAGGGTGAGGTAGAAGCCGTACACCAGGGGGTAGACGACGAGGACGCCGAGGACGATCGCGACGGGGGCGATCATGGCGTACGCGTACCAGTACCGGTCGTAGCTCCGTTTCAGACGCCGGCCCAGGCCGGGCCGTGGCGCCGGTTCGCCGGGCCTCTTACGGCCGGTGGCTCGGTCGATGGCGACTGTCATTGCGACACCTTCTGACGGTTCAGGGGTACTACGACCAAAGAGTTACGACCGGAGCGTTACGGCAGACCGGTGACCGCCGGATCCCTCCCCCGGGGTACGGGAATCCGGCGGCCACGCGGAGCTCACTTGCCGAAGTCGGGGACCAGCTTGGCGATGGCGGTCTCGGCGGTGGACAGGCCCTTGTCGAGGGACTCCTTGCCGCCCGCGATCTTGGGCAGTTCGGTGTCGAGGGGGCCCCACAGGGAGCTGTACTCGGGGAGCGCGGGCCGGGGCTGGGCGGCGGCCAGGACCGTCTGGTAGCCGGCGATGCCCGGGTCGGTCTTGACCTCGGCGGTGTACGCGTCGTCGCGCGTGGGCAGCGTCGAGTTCTTCAGGGCGATGGTGGACTGGGACTTGGCGGAGGTCATGAAGTTCACGAACTTCAGGGCGGCGCTCTGGTGGGCCTTGTCCGAGCCGGCGTACACGGAGAGGTTGTGGCCGCCGGTCGGGGCGCCCGCCTTGCCGGTGGAGCCGGCCGGGACGGTGGCGATGCCGAGGTTGGCCTTGTCCTTGAAGGCGCTGCCCTTGTAGAAGTTGGTGATCTCCCACGGGCCCTGGATGATCGCGGCGACCTTGCCGTTGACGAAGGCGTCCTGGATGTGGGCGTACGCGTCGACGGTGGTGTCGGCCTTGTGCAGGCCCTTGCCGTCGAAGAGGGAGAGCCAGGTGCCGTACGCCTTCTTCGCGGGCGCCGAGTCGACGGTGACCTTCTTGGCGGTGGCGTCGACGGTGTCGGTGCCCTCGCCGTACAGGAAGGTCTGGGCGTAGTACGCCTGGGTGGAGCCCCAGTAGCCGTCGACGCCCGTCTTGTCCTTGATGGTTGACGCGGCGGTCTTCAGCTCGTCCCAGGTCTTCGGGGCGGCGACGCCGGCCTTGGCGAAGAGGGCCTTGTTGTAGACGAGGGCGAGGGTGTCGGTGACCAGGGGGACGCCGTACGTCTTGCCGTCGTACTTGGCCTGTTCGAGCAGGTTGGGCTTGAACTTGGCCTGGTCCGCGAGGGCTTCGGTGCCGTCGAGCGGCAGGAAGTAGCCCTTCTTGGCGAACGCGGGGGTCCAGCCGACCTCGGAGCGCAGGACGTCCGGGGCGCCGGAGGCACCGGCGGCGGTGTCGAACTTGTTCTGCGCCTGGTCGAAGGGGACGTTGACGTACTTGACCTTGACGTCCTTGTTGGCGGCCTCGAACTCCTTGATGAGGGCCTGGTACGTGGGCGCCTCGTTGGTGGCGTTGGAGGTGTCCCACCAGGTGATGGTGGTCGGGCCGGAATTGTCGCTGCCGCTGTCGTCCCCGCCGCACGCCGTCGCCGTCAGGGCGACGGACGCCACCAGCGCGGTGGCCGCTATGCCACGCCGCATGAGTCTCTCCTTGGGTCGAAGCCCGTGCCTGCCGGGCGTCAGGGAACGTAACAAGGCCGCAAGCGTTGCGAAAGTCCTTGCAGCAAAAAAATGCAAGAAACCCGCGATGTTATCGGCGCGTGACCTGGGGAGGATCTCTGTGAGACCCTTGTTTCCAGGGGTCGAGCGGGTTCTTCCGCGGTATGAAAGACTCTGCAAGCTCTTGCTGACACTTTCCCGAGGGGGCCCGATGACACAGCAAGCGGGACGCGGGCGGCCCGTAGGCCGTCCCCGTCGTCCGAGCGGTGCACAAGGGGACACCTGGCCGGTACAGTCCACCCCTGTGACCACACGGCTGGCCGACATCGCCGCGCAGGCGGGGGTGAGCGAAGCGACGGTCAGCCGGGTCCTCAACGGAAAGCCGGGCGTCGCCGCCACCACCCGCGAGTCCGTCCTCGCCGCGCTCGACGTCCTGGGGTACGAGCGTCCGGTACGGCTGCGGCAGCGCAGCGCGGGCCTCGTCGGCCTCATCACTCCCGAGCTGGAGAACCCGATCTTCCCGGCGCTGGCCCAGGTCATCGGCCAGGCCCTCACCCGCCAGGGGTACACCCCCGTCCTCGCGACCCAGACGCCGGGCGGCTCCACCGAGGACGAGCTCACCGAGATGCTCGTCGACCGGGGCGTGGCCGGCATCATCTACGTCTCCGGACTGCACGCGGACACCACCGCCGACATGCAGCGCTACGAGCAACTCCGGGCGCAGGGCGTGCCGTTCGTGCTCGTGGACGGGTTCTCGCCCAAGGTGCAGGCGCCGTTCATCTCGCCGGACGACCGGGCCGCGATGAGCCTCGCCGTCAGCCACCTCACCTCGCTGGGGCACACCCGGATCGGGCTCGCGCTCGGGCCCAAGCGGTTCGTGCCGGTGCAGCGGAAGATCGAGGGGTTCGTGCGGGCGATGCATGAGACCTTGGGACTACCCGCGCAGACCGTCGAGGCCGACCTCGTCCAGCACTCCCTGTACACCCTGGAGGGCGGGCAGGCGGCGGCCACCGCGCTCATCGAGCGGTCCTGTACGGCCGTGGTCTGCGCCAGCGACATGATGGCGCTCGGTGCGATCCGCGCGGCCCGGCAGCTCGGGCTGACCGTCCCCGGTGACGTGTCCGTGGTCGGGTTCGACGACTCCGTGCTCATCGCGTTCACCGATCCGCCGCTCACCACGATCCGCAAGCCGGTGCCGGCGATGGGGCAGGCCGCGGTGCGTACGCTGCTGGAGGAGATCGGGGGTACGCCCGCGCCGCACAGCGAGTTCGTGTTCATGCCGGAGCTCGTCGTACGCGGGTCTACCGCATCGGTACCAGGGGACCGTACGGCTCGTCCCTGAGGTGGAGGCCGGACCCGTACACGCGCCGTAGAACGTGCGGGTCGAACCGGCCCAGGGGATGATCGGGGGACAGCGCTTTTCTGGCAGACTTCATGTCTATGGGTGACGTAACCGTGACATCTTCGGAAGGCCGGGAAACGGCCGTTCCCTCCTCCGTCACGGCCAAGTCCCGACGGCGCGTGCGCAGGCCCCGGCGGCCGCGTCTGTGGTTCGAGATCCTGCTGATCGCGGTGAGTTACTGGACGTACTCGCTGATCCGCAACGCGGTTCCGGAGCAGAAGTCGCAGGCGCTGCGCAACGCCGACTGGATCTGGCGGATGGAGCACCATCTCGGGATCGCGGTCGAGGAGTCCGTCAACCACGCCGTGAACTCGGTGACTTGGCTCATCGTCGGCATGAACTACTACTACGCGACCCTGCACTTCGTCGTCACGCTCGGGGTGCTGGTCTGGCTCTACCGCAGCCATCCCGGGCGGTACGCGGCCACCCGGCTGGTCCTCTTCGCCACCACCGCCGTAGCTCTCGTGGGGTACTACTTCTACCCCCTCGCCCCGCCCCGCCTCATGACCGGCGGCGACTTCATCGACACGGTCGTCGTCCACGAGACCTGGGGCTCCATGGCCTCCGGCGACCTCAAGAACATGTCCAACCAGTACGCCGCGATGCCGTCCATGCACATCGGCTGGTCCCTCTGGTGCGGTCTGACGATCTTCTTCCTGGCCCGCCTGCCCTGGGTCCGCGTCCTGGGCCTCCTCTACCCGACGGCCACCTTGATCGTCATCGTCTCCACGGCCAACCACTTCTGGCTCGACGCGGTGGGCGGAATCCTCTGTCTGACCTTCGGCTTCTTCGTGGCGTGGGCGGTGTACGGGACGTCCCCGTACCGCCTGCCCCAGACGGTCGCGGCGGGCGCTCCGGCGCTGGAGGTGGTGCGGGGGATGCTGGCGAGGATCCCGGGAAAGCGCGGTACCCGGAAGGCATCCGGCGGAACAACAACGGGAACCGCTCCAGGGGTACCACCGGAGGCCGCCGAGGAGCCGGGGCTCGACAGGGCCGGGGGCCGGGACAGCGGCCGGACCGGCGACTCGCCCACGGCAGGCGGGGGCGACGGCCCATCCACCGCAGCCCAGGGCAACGGCTTGGCTGCGGTCCGGAGCAAGACGCAGGGCGCCGATTCGGCCGAGGCCCGGGGCGAGGGGTCGGCGGCGGCCCGGCTCTGAGGGACGACGGCACCCCAGTCCCGGGCTCCGGGTCCGGGTCCGGGTCCGGGTCCGGTCTCAGGCTCGGATTCCACAGCGTCCCGGGCGAAGCGGGAGCGTCGGCAGAGCCCAGCCCGAAAGCCCAGGAGAGGCGCGAGGCGACAGGGCCGGGGACTCCGAGCCCAGGACACGGCGACGCCCCGGCCTCGATGAGGCTCGGTGGCCGTCCGGCCGGGAGCGGCGCTCGGCCTCTGCCTCCGCCGAGAACTCCCGCGCGGCTGCCCCGGGCGCGTGCCTACCGCTCCCGCCGCAGCTCAGCAGGCCGGTCAGGGCCGGCGTCCCGCCGCCACGCCCGCCAAGAACCCCGCATCGCCCACGGTCAGCCGCCTACCGCTCCCGTCGAGGGGCAGCGGCCCTCCCGAGTGCCTCCACGAACGTTCGCAGTGCCGGCGTCAGCTCCGTGTTCTCGCGTACGCCGACGCAGATCCGGCGGGCGGACGAGGGGGCTGCCAGGGGGCGTACGGCGATGTCGTCGCGGGCTCCGCCGAGGCCCAGGCGGGGGATCAGGGCGACGCCCAGGCCGGCGGCGACGAAGCCCTGGGCGGTGACGTAGTCCTCGCTGTCCACCACGAAGTGGGGCCGGAATCCGGCGTTGGTGAAGGCGGCCAGCTGGGCGTCGAGGCAGGGGCCCGGCCATTCGCTGCCGACCCAGGGTTCGTCGGCGAGGGAGGCCAGGTCAACGGTGTCCAGGCGGGCCGCCGGGTGGTCCGGGTGGAGGACGACGGTGTACGGGTCGTCCAGGAGGGGCGTCACCCGTACGCCCGCGCACTGCTCCTCCCCCACGACGAGGACGGCGTCGGCGTGGCCGTCGCGGACCGCCGCGAGGTTCTGCGCGTCGTCGGCGAGCTTCAACTCGACGCGGACGCCGGGGTGTTCACGGCGGACGTGGGCGACGGCGGGGGCGACGAGGAAGGCGCCGGCGGTCGCGAAGTAGTGCACCGCGAGGCGTCCCGTGCGGCCGGCGAGGAGGTCCGCGAGGGCTGTCTCGGCCAAGTCGAGCTGGCGGGCGACGAGTTCGGCGTGCTCGCTGAGCAACACGCCTGCGGCGGTGGGCCGTACACCGCGTCCGACACGCTCCAGCAGGGCCGTACCGGCCTCCTTCTCCAGCGCGGCGATCTGCTGGCTGACGGCGGAGGGCGTGTAGTCGAGGGCGCGCGCGGCGGCGGTGACGGAGCCGCTGTGCACGACGGCTCGGAGGACCTGGAGGCGCCGGACATCCATCATGCAGTCCAGCTTAAAGGTAGCTCCGTAATCTTTCACTTGTCCTGACGGGTCGGGGCGGCGACCGTTGAGGGCATGCCTACTTTCCGTATGGCGGCCCTGGCTCTGCTGTGGGGTTCGGCCTTCCTCTGGATCAAGCTCGCCCTGGACCACGGGCTCACCCCGGCGCAGATCACCATCGGCCGCTGCGCGCTGGGCGCGGCGGTGCTGCTGGCGCTGGCGTGGCGGGCGGGCCAGCGGCTGCCGCGCTCGCGCCGGACGTGGGGGCATCTCGTGGTCGCCGCGCTGCTGTGCAACGCGGTGCCGTTCGCCCTGTTCAGCCTCGGTCAGCGCACGGTGGACTCGGGCACGGCGGGGGTGCTGAACGCGACAACTCCCTTGTGGTCACTGGTGATCGGCCTGCTCCTTGGCAGTGCGGAGAACCGCCGCGTGTCGGGGCTGGTGCTGGGCTTCGGCGGGGTGCTGCTGGTCTTCGCGCCCTGGCAGAGCGGAACGCTGCTGAGCGGAAACGCGCTGTTCCTGCTGGGAGCGGGGGCGAGTTACGCGGCCGCGTTCACGTACATGGCCCGCACGCTCACCCCCAACGACGCCCCGCTCGCCGTCTCGGCGGCCCAGCTCCTCACGGCGACCGCCTGGAGCTCGCTGGCCGTGCCCTTCGCGGGGCCCGTGAAGGCCGACGTGACCGGGCTGTTGGCGCTGCTGGCACTGGGCGTGCTGGCGACGGGCGTGACCTTCTATCTCAACTACCGGATGATCGCCGACGAGGGGCCGACGAGCGCGGCGACGGTCGGCTATCTGCTTCCGGTGGTGTCGGTGACGCTGGGCGCGCTGCTGCTGAACGAGCCTCTGACGCCAAGGGTGTTGGCGGGGATGGCCGTCATCCTCGCCGGAGTGGCCCTCACCCGCCGTAGAACAGCTCCTCGACAACTCCCCTCGCCCGCCGCGTGGTTCGCCGGTAGGCGTCCAGCATGTCCCCCACATGACCGGCCGCGTACCCCAAGTACCGCCCCACAGCGGCGAGTTCCCTAGCCTCCGTGGGGAACGTGTCCCCGGCCCGCCCCCGCACCAGCATCACCGCGTTGCGCACCCGGGACGCCAACACCCATGCCTCGTCCAGGATTTCGGCCTCCTCCGTGCCGAGCAGCCCGGCGGAGCGGGCGGCGGCGAGGGCCTCGCGGGTGCGGGTCGTCCTGAGGCCGGGCTCGGCCCAGCCGTACCGCATCTGGAGCAACTGCACGGTCCACTCGACGTCGGACAGCCCACCGGGCCCGAGCTTGGCGTGCAGCTTGGGGTCGGCGCCGCGCGGCAGCCGCTCGGACTCCATACGTGCCTTGAGCCGCCGGATCTCGCGGACGGCGTCGTCGCCGAGGCCCTCGGCGGGGTAGCGCAGGGGGTCGATGAGGTCGATGAACCTGCGCCCCAACTCCTCGTCCCCGGCGACGGGTTCGGCCCGCAGCAGGGCCTGCGACTCCCAGACCAGCGACCAGCGCCGGTAGTACGCCTCGTACGACTTGAGCGTACGGACCAGCGGCCCCGACCTGCCCTCCGGGCGCAGGTCGGCGTCGATGAGCAACGGCGGGTCGGCGCTGGGCACTTGGAGGAGGCGGCGCATCTCGGAGACGACCCGGTTCGCGGCCTCGGAGGCTTCCCGCTCGTCGACGCCCTCGCGGGCTTCGTGGACGAAGACGACGTCGGCGTCGGAGCCGTAGCTCAGCTCGTGGCCGCCGAACCGGCCCATGCCGATGACGGCGAACCTGGTCGGCAGGGTGTCGCCCCAGCCGTCCCGGACGACGGAGCGCAGGGTGCCGGCGAGGGTGGCGGCGGTGAGGTCGGAGACGGCGGCGCCGACCCGGTCGACCAGGGCGCCCTGGTCGGCCTCGGCGGGCTTGGTCTCGGTGCCGTAGGAGTCGACGATGTCGGCGGCGGCCGTCCGGAAGAGTTCGCGGCGCCGGACGCCGCGCGCGGCACGCACCCCGGCCTCGCCGCTCTCGGCGCGGCCGACGGCGGCCAGCACCTCCTGCTCCAACTGGCCGCGCCCGCGCGGTTCCAGGTCGTCGCCGTCGCCGAGCAGGGCGACCGCTTCGGGGGCCCGCATGAGGAGGTCGGGGGCGAGGCGGCCGGCGGACAGGACGCGGGCCAGGTTCTCGGCGGCGGCGCCCTCGTCCCTCAACAGGCGTAGATACCAAGGGGTCTTGCCGAGCGCGTCGGAGACCTTGCGGAAGTTGAGGAGGCCGGCGTCCGGGTCGGCGGAGTCGGCGAACCAGCCCAACAGGACGGGCAGCAGCGTCCGTTGGATGGACGCCTTGCGGGAGACGCCGGACGCCAGCGCCTCCAGGTGCCGCAGGGCCGCCGCCGGGTCGGCGTAGCCGAGGGCGACCATCCGCTCGCGGGCCGCCTCGGGGCTCAACCGGGACTCGCCGGGGCCGAGCCCGGCGTACGCGTCGAGCAACGGCCGGTAGAACAGCTTCTCGTGCAGCCGCCGGACCACCCCGGAGTGGCGCTTCCACTCCTGGTTCAGCTCGGTGACCGGCTCGGACCGCATCCCGAGCGAGCGCCCCAACCGCCTCTGGTCCTCCTCGCCTTCGGGGACGAGGTGGGTGCGGCGCAGCCGGTAGAGCTGGATGCGGTGCTCCATGGAGCGCAGGAAGCGGTACGCCTCGTCGAGCTGTACGGCGTCCGCGCGGCCGACGTAGCCGCCCTCGGCGAGCGCCCGCAGCGCGTCCAGGGTGGTGCCGCTGCGCAGGGAGGCGTCCGCCCTGCCGTGCACCAACTGGAGCATCTGGACGGCGAATTCGACGTCCCGGAGGCCGCCGGGGCCGAGTTTCAGTTCGCGTTCGACCTCGGCGGCGGGGATGTTCTCGACGACGCGGCGGCGCATCTTCTGGACGTCGGTGACGAAGTTGTCGCGCTCGGACGCCTGCCACACCATCGGGGCGAGCGCCTCGACGTAACTCCGGCCGAGGTCGAGGTCGCCGGCGACCGGGCGGGCCTTCAGGAGGGCCTGGAACTCCCAGGTCTTCGCCCAGCGCTGGTAGTAGGCGAGGTGGCTGCTGAGGGTGCGGACGAGGGGGCCGTTGCGACCCTCGGGGCGGAGGTTGGCGTCGACCGGCCAGATCGTGCCCTCGACGGTGGTCTCGGAGCAGATCCGCATCATGTGCGAGGCGAGCTTGGTCGCGGACCTGAGGGCCTTGCCCTCGTCCGCCCCGTCGGCGGCCTCGCCGACGAAGATGACGTCGACGTCCGAGACGTAATTCAGCTCGTGGCCACCGCACTTGCCCATCGCGATGACCGCGAGCCGGCAGGCGGCGGCGTCCCCGGGGGCGGCGGCGCAGGCGAGGGCGAGGGCCGCGCGCAGGGTCGCTGTCGCCAGGTCGGCGAGTTCGGCGGCGGTCTCGGTGATGTCGGTCGTGCCGCAGACGTCGCGGGCGGCGATCGACAGGAGGCAGCGGCGGTAGGCGACGCGCAGGGAGACGGGGTCGGTGGCCTCCGCGAGACCCCGCTCGAACTCCTCCACCCCGGGGTGGAGATCCCGGGGTTCGTACGTGACCAGGGCCTCCCAGTCGCGGGGGTGGCGGGCGAGGTGGTCGGCGAGGGCCTCGGAGGCGCCGAGCACGCCGAGGAGGCGGTCGCGCAGGGGCTTGGCCGCTATCACCGTGTCCAGCAGTTCCCGGCGGGCGGTGGGGGTGGGCTGCGCCTCCAGCAGGCGGACGAGGCCGTGCAGGGCGAGGTCGGGGTCGGCGGTGGCGCCGAGGGCTTCGAGGAGGACCGGGTCGTTGCGGACGGCGGCCAGCTCGGCGCCGTCCAGGAGGCGTTCGGCGGCGGAGGGGTCGGTGAACCCGTGCCGCAGCAGACGGGAGAAGGTACTGCTTCTGCGCCCCGGCGCCGTCATCCCCGGCCTCCTTCGGTCTGATCAAGGTCGTACGAGACTTCGAGACTAACTCCCGGGGTGGAGACAAGCCCCGGTCCGGCGGCCGCGTCTCACAGAGCGGAGGGCATGCCATCCGTTCACGCGCTCTTCATCCCCCTGGACGGGCGATGTCGCCGCGCAGCTTAATGGCGTGTACATGCTCTGCCCGCACCGCCAGCTCCGTACCGCCCGTAGCTCTCAGGTACTCCCCCCACCGGAGGATGATGTGTCCGGCAGTACCCTCTCCCGCCGTGTCCGCACGGCCCTCGCCGCCTCCGCCGCCCTCGCCGCCGCCTCGTTCGGCCTGTGGACCGGCATCGGGGCCACCGGTTCCGCGCACGCCGCCGGCGCCGTACCCAGCCCGGACCACGTGGTCGTCGTGGTCTTCGAGAACCACGCCTACAGCCAGGTCATCGGCTCCTCCAGCGCGCCGTACCTCAACTCGCTGAAGACCGGCGGCGCGAACCTCTCGCAGTCCTACGGCGAGACCCACCCGAGCCAGCCCAACTACTTCGCCCTGTTCTCGGGTTCGACGCAGGGCGTCACCGACGACAGCTGCTACACCCCCGGTTTCTCCTCCGCGCCCAACCTCGCCTCCGAGGTCATCGCGGCGGGCGGCACCTGGGCGAGCTACAACGAGACGCTGCCGAGCCAGGGTTCGACGACGTGCAGCAGCGGGAAGTACGCCCGCAAGCACAACCCGTGGTTCGGGTTCAGCAACGTACCGGCCTCCACCGCGAAGACGTTCGCGCAGTTCCCGGCCGACTTCACGACCCTGCCGGACGTCTCCTTCGTCGTCCCGAACCTGTGCAGCGACATGCACGACTGCTCGGTGTCGACCGGTGACACCTGGCTGAAGAACAACCTGGGCGCGTACGCGACCTGGGCCAAGACCCACAACAGCCTCCTCGTCGTCACCTTCGACGAGGACAACCGCCTCTCCGGCAACCGCATCCCGACGGTGCTGTACGGCCAGCCGGTCACCCCGGGGTCGTCGTCCTCCACCACCTACAACCACTACGACCTGCTGCGGACCATCGAGGACACCCAAGGTATTAGTACTCACGCGGGCAACGCGGCCGACGCCGAGGACATCACCGGGATCTGGGCGTCCTGAGGTGTACGTAGCGGACAGCCGCGCGAGTACGACGGACCGGGCGCCGGCGTCCGCGACGGTGGGGGCGGCGCGGGTCGCCCCCACCGTGCTCGCGCTCGGCACGGTCAGCCTGGTCACGGACGTGTCGTCGGAGATGGTGACGGCGATCCTCCCCCTCTACCTCGTCACGGGCCTCGGCCTCTCCCCGCTCGGCTTCGGGCTCCTCGACGGCGTCTACAACGGCTTCTCCGCCGTCGTACGCCTGATCGGCGGGCATCTCGCGGACCGGGGCGGCGGGCGCCACAAGTGGGTGGCGGGGCTGGGTTACGCCATCTCGGCGGCCTGCAAGCCCCTGCTCCTCCTGGTGCACACGCTTACCCCCATAGGACTAGTACTCGCGGCGGACCGCACCGGCAAAGGGCTGCGCACCGCACCCCGGGACGCGCTCATCTCCCTCTCCTCCACCCCCGAGAACCGGGGTAGGTCTTTCGGGGTACATCGCGCGATGGACACGGCCGGCGCGCTCCTCGGCCCCCTCGCCGCCTTCCTGATCCTGCGGGCCACGGTCGACGGGTACGACGCCGTCTTCACCGTCAGTTTCTGCATCGCCGTGACAGGGGTCCTGATCCTGGTCCTGTTCGTGCCCGGCGGCCGGACCGAGCGCGTCCCCTCCCCCGCCCAACGCCCCACCCTGCGCGCGGCGTTGGCCCTCCTGCGGCACCGCACCCTGCGCCGTACGGCGATCTGCGCGCTCTTCCTCGGGCTCGCCACCGTCAGCGACTCCTTCGTCTACCTGCTGCTGCAACGCCGGCTCGGCGTCCCCGACCGCTGGTTCGCGCTGCTCCCGCTCGGTACGGCGGCGGCGTTCCTGCTGCTGGCGCTGCCGCTCGGCAGGGCCGCGGACCGGGTCGGGCGGTGGCGCGTGTTCCTCGCCGGGCACGCGGCGCTGCTCGCGGTGTACGTCGTCCTGCTGACCTCCTTGCACAGTCCCGCGCTGCCGTATCTCGTGCTGCTCCTGCACGGCTGTTTCTACGCCGCCACCGACGGGGTCCTCATGGCCGCCGCCTCCGACAGCGTGCCCGAGGAACTGCGCTCGTCCGGGCTCGCGCTCGTCCAGACCGGGCAGGCGCTCGCGCGTTTCGCCTGCTCACTGGGGTTCGGGGCGCTGTGGACGGGGTGGGGGGACCGGACTGCGCTCGGTGTCTCGACGCTGGTGCTGGCGCTGTGCGCGGTGGCCTCCCTGACCCTGCTGCGACCTGGAGACCCGACATGAGTGTGCGTAACCGGTTCCTGGTGCTGGCCTGTGCGGTGCTCGTACTGGCGGGGGTCGCCGTCGCGTCCGTGCTGCACGCGTCGGCCCGCGCGGAGCGGCGGGACCAGGTCCAGGCGGGGGGACCCCCGGTCACGTCCGGCACGGTGTCGCTCGCCTCGCCCGGCCGCATGGTCTTCCGGAACATGGCGTGGGGGCCGCACCGCGACGAGGTGGCATCGGTGCCGGCCACCGACCCCGCCGGGCCCCGCACCGCGTCCGGCGTCAAGTGCCTGCGCTTCTACGCCGCCGCCTCAACCGGCGTATGCCTCCAGGCAGTTCACGGCGCCGTCTCCGACACGTACCGCGCGCTGATCCTGGACGCGTCGCTCCGTGAACGTTCCCGGTACGACGTCCCCGGCATCCCCTCCCGCGCCCGTGTCTCCCCCACCGGTCGCTTCGCGGCATGGACCGCCTTCGTCGGCGGCGACTCGTACGCGGGCACGAACTTCTCGACCCGCACGGCGATCGTGGACACCCGCACAGGCGCCCTCATCCCGACGCTGGAGGACTTCGAGGTGATCAAGAACGGCCACCGGTACACCTCCCCCGACGTCAACTTCTGGGGCGTGACCTTCGCGAGGGACGACCGCACGTTCTACGCGACCATGGCCACCAAGGGCAAGACGTACCTGATCCGGGGTGACCTGCTCAAACGCACGGCGACCACCCTCCACGAGAACGTCGAATGCCCGTCCCTCTCCCCCGACGGCACCCGCATCGCGTACAAAAAACGCGTCCCCGGCCTCTCGAAGGACGCCCCGTGGCGCCTGTACGCCCTCGACCTGGCGACCCTGCGCGAAACCCCCCTCGCGGAGTCCCGCAGCGTCGATGACCAAGCGGTCTGGAAGGACGACCACACCGTCGTCTACGCCCTACCTGGGGACTACGGGGCGGACCTGTACGAGACAGGGGCGGACGGGACGGGGGCTCCGAGGCGCATCAGCACCGCCGCCGTGTCCCCGACGTTCATCTCGGCGGGCGGGTGAGAGAGCGAGAGAGTAGGAAAGTCGGAGAGTTGGAAAGTGGGCAGTTCTGGAGTAGCCTTGAAGTCGGAGAGAAAACACACGAGGGAGGTCGCCCATGGCTTCGGTGACATTCCAGGCCAGCGTGCGCGAGAAGGGGCAGTTGACGCTGCCCGCGGGCGTACGCGAGGCACTGGGGGTTTCCCCAGGTGACGAGCTTGAGTTCGAGATCGACGACGCCGGCGTCGTCGAGGTGCACGGACTGAGGAAGATCCGCACCGACCAGGCATGGTTCTGGACGGGGCGTTGGCAGGCCGGTGAGCGCGAGGCGAGCGAGGACATCGCGGCCGGGCGCACGACCCGCCACGAGGACGTGGACGACATGTTCGCGCACCTCGGCAAGGAGAACTGAGCAGACCGCACTGGAGGCCCTATTGCCGACCTTCGAGACGACCGCCCGTTTCGACCGCGACTTCCGGAGACTCACCGCTCCGGAGCGGACACGGTTCGCGGACACCGTCCGGAACAAGTTCGTACCAGACGTGACCACAGGGCGGTTTCGGCCCGGCCTCCGGGTCAAGCCGGTCCAGGGAGTACGGCTCCCTGACGGCGAACACCCCGTCATGGAAATGACGTGGGCCCCTGACGGACGCGCCACCTGGCAGTACGGCGACGAACTCCGCGAGGGCGAACGGCACATCGTCTGGCGCCGGGTCGGCGGGCACGAGATCTTCGATCCCGGGCCCGCCTGAGGAAACCGGGAGCGGCCCACTGAGAGGTGGGCCGCTCCCGCATATCCGTCCTTACAGCACCGGCAGGTTCTTCCGCAGTTCGAAGGCCGTGACCTCGCTGCGGTACTCCTCCCACTCCTGGCGCTTGTTGCGCAGGAAGAAGTCGAAGACGTGCTCGCCGAGGGTCTCCGCGACGAGGTCGCTGCGTTCCATGAGGGTGAGGGCCTCGCCGAGGTTCTGCGGGAGGGGCTCGATGCCCATGGCGCGGCGTTCGGCGTCGGAGAGGGCCCAGACGTCGTCCTCGGCACCCGCCGGGAGTTCGTAGCCCTCTTCCACGCCCTTCAGGCCGGCCGCCAGCAGCAGCGCGTACGCCAGGTACGGGTTCGCGCCGGAGTCCAGGGAGCGGACCTCGATGCGGGCGGAGCCGGTCTTGCCGGGCTTGTACATGGGGACGCGGACCAGGGCCGAGCGGTTGTTGTGGCCCCAGCAGATGTAGGAGGGGGCCTCGCCGCCGGCGCCGGCGGTGCGTTCCGTGCCGCCCCAGATGCGCTTGTAGCTGTTGACCCACTGGTTGGTGACCGCGGAGGTCTCGGCCGCGTGCTTGAGGAGGCCCGCGATGAAGGAGCGGCCGACCTTGGAGAGCTGGTACTCGGAGCCGGACTCGTAGAACGCGTTGCGGTCGCCCTCGAAGAGCGAGAGGTGCGTGTGCATGCCGGAACCGGGGTGTTCCGAGAACGGCTTCGGCATGAACGTCGCCTGCACACCCTGCTCCAGCGCGACCTGCTTCATGACCAGGCGGAACGTCATGATGTTGTCGGCGGTGGAGAGCGCGTCGGCGTACCGGAGGTCGATCTCCTGCTGGCCGGGGGCGCCCTCGTGGTGGGAGAACTCCACCGAGATGCCCATGGACTCCAGCATGGTGATCGCCTGGCGGCGGAAGTCCATGCCGATGTTCTGGGGCGTGTGGTCGAAGTAGCCGGAGTTGTCGGCGGGGGTGGGGCGGGACCCGTCGAGGGGGCGGTCCTTCAGGAGGAAGAACTCGATCTCGGGGTGGGTGTAGAAGGTGAAGCCCAGGTCGGAGGCGCGGGCGAGGGCGCGCTTGAGGACGTACCGGGGGTCCGCGAAGGACGGCGAGCCGTCGGGCATGAGGATGTCGCAGAACATCCGGGCCGTGCCGGGCGCCTCGGCCCGCCAGGGCAGGACCTGGAAGGTGGACGGGTCGGGCTTGGCGATCATGTCGGACTCGTACACGCGGGCGAAGCCCTCGATCGCCGAGCCGTCGAAGCCGATGCCCTCGTCGAACGCCTGCTCAAGCTCGGCCGGCGCGACGGCCACGGACTTGAGGAAGCCCAGTACGTCCGTGAACCACAGGCGTACGAACCGGATGTCGCGCTCCTCCAAGGTCCGGAGCACGAACTCCTGCTGCTTGTCCATCTTCCGCTTCCCCATCCTTGCTGGTCAGGCCGCCGGCCCCTCGTCCCTTCGGGAGGCGGTCGGGCACCCGAGCATCACACCACAACACCATTTCATGCGCGTTGCAGACCATGATCGCCCGCCCGACCCGGACCTGAACGCCTCACATACGCCAGGTGTACGACTCCGGTCCCCATCTTGCCTGCTCGAACCGGTATCCGTAATGCCCGCCGGGCACGTAGCTCTCAGGGTGGGGGTGAGGCCGTCGGTCCGGAGGGGTACTACTTCCGTATCACCCAGGGTGTTACATAACCGGCTATTCGCACCGGCGCTTCCCGGACACCTCCGTCCTTGGCCGCGCCCTCTCTACACCACCCCCCTCCTCCCGCATTACGATCAGCCCACTCGAACGCCTCGAACACCCCCCACCGCCCCTGCCCCGAGAAGGACAGACACCCATGGGATCCGCGAAGAAGACCGGCAGCGCCGAGCGCAAGGCGCGAATAGAGGAGATGCGGCGGGCCGAGAAGGCCCGGGAGCGGCGCAGCCGGCTGCTGATGATCACCGGGAGTGTGGTGGTGGTCGCCGGGCTCGTCGCCGGCGGCGTGTTCGTGATCCAGAAGAACAAGGACGACAACGACGCGAAGGCGGTCGCCGACGCGAAGGCTTCGGGGAAGTTCGAGACCGGTTCGGACGGGGTGAAGACGTGGAAGGGCACGCTGGGCCGGACCCACGTGACCAAGAAGGTGACGTACCCGACCGTGCCCCCGGTCGGCGGTGACCACGCCGCGGTGTGGATGAACTGCAACGGCGACGTGTACCCGAAGGCGCTGAACGACATGAACGCCGTGCACTCGCTGGAGCACGGCGCGGTGTGGGTGACGTACAACTCCAAGGCCCCGAAGGCCGACGTGGACGCGCTGGCCGCGAAGGTCAGGAAGACGCCGTACACGCTGATGAGCCCGGACGACAAGCAGGCCGACCCGATCATGCTGACGGCGTGGGGCCACCAGCGGACGGTGACGGCGGCGAGCGACCCGAACGTCGACAAGTTCTTCGAGAAGTACGTCCAGGGCGAGCAGACCCCGGAGCCGGGCGCCGCGTGCACGGGCGGGCTGGCGAAGTGAAGCTCGGACCCATCCTGACCGGCGCGGCGGTCACCGCGTTGCTGGCGGCCGGCGGCATCACGTACGCGGTGGCGCAGGACAACGGCGCCGGGCGGACGCTGTCGGTACCCGCGGCGGACTCGGCGGACGCCGGGTTCGCGCGGGACATGGCGGTGCACCACCAGCAGGCCGTGGAGATGTCGTACATCGTGCGGGACCGGACCTCCGACGAGGAGGTCCGCCGGCTCGCCTACGACATCGCGCAGACGCAGGCGAACCAACGGGGCATGCTCATCGGCTGGCTGGACCTGTGGGGGCTGCCGAAGGTGTCGTCGCAGGAGCCGATGACCTGGATGGGCATGGGGAACATGGCCTCCGGGAAGGACGGCGCGCTGATGCCCGGGATGGCCACCAACTCCGAGCTGGACAAGCTGCGTTCGCTGAGCGGCAAGCAGGCCGAGGTGTTCTTCCTGCAGTTGATGACCGACCACCACAAGGGCGGCGTGCACATGGCCGAGGGCTGTGTCTCCAAGTGCACGGTGGGCGTGGAGAAACGCCTGGCCCAGGGCATGGTCGCGGCGCAGGAGTCGGAGATCCAGCTGATGGCGGACATGCTCAAGGAGCGAGGGGCGGCGGCAAGGCCGTAGGGTTTTCCCTACAGTTCACGGAGATATCCGCCAAATCACCCCAGAAGAACCGCACTTGGTTCCCTCTTGGTTCCCGCATTCCCCTGGCATGAACCGTTCGTCGCGAGAGTGACCGGCACGTCGAGTGATCCGCTCTCGTCGTCGAACCACATGACAGGGGGTCTCATGAGATCCAACCGTGCCGCGCTGCGCGCCGGAGTGAGCCTGGCGGCGGCGCTGCCGATGGTCGCGGGCGCGCTGGCGCTCGGCATACCCGCGGCCCACGCCGCGGACGCCCCGGCCCGTGACACGCTGGCCGGGACCAAGCCGGCGTGGGCCACCGCGCAGGCCGACAAGGGCGCCACCGCCGACAGCGCCCAGGTCTCCGCCCGGGTCTACCTCGCGGGCCGCGACGCGCAGGGCCTGGCCGCCCTCGCGAAGTCCGTCTCCGACCCGGACTCGGCTTCGTACGGCGCCTACTTGAGCGCCCAGCAGGCCCAGGCCCGGTTCGGGGCCACCCCGGCCCAGGTCGCCGCGGTCCAGGCGTGGCTGACCAAGGCCGGTCTCCAAGTCACCGGCACCACCCAGCACTACGTGTCGGTGAGCGGTGATGTGGCGTCCGCCGAGCGGGCGTTCGGCACCCAGCTGCACAACTACACGAAGAGCGGCCACACTTACCGCGCCCCCGCCAAGGCGGCCTCCGTCCCGGCGACCCTGAACGACGCCGTCCTGACCGTCACCGGTCTCGACAACGCGCCGCACCGGGCCGACGCCAAGGACCAGCTCCCGGCTCCGTCCACGGTGTTCAAGAACGCGGGCCCGTTCTCCTCGTACTACGGCTCCAAGATCGCCTCCACCCTGCCGGACGCGTACGGCTCGAAGATCCCGTACGCCGTGCAGGGGTACACCGGCAAGCAGCTGCGGGCCGCGTACGGCGCCGGCAAGTACACCGGCAAGGGCGTGCGCATCGCCATCACCGACGCCTTCGCCTCCCCGACGATCGCCTTCGACGCGCAGACCTACGCCAAGGCGCACGGCGACGCGAAGTGGAAGACAGGCCAGCTCACGCAGGTGCTGCCGAAGACGTACACGCACACCTCCAAGGACGAGTGCGACGCGGCCGGCTGGTACGGCGAGGAGACCCTCGACGTCGAGGCCGTGCACGCGGTCGCGCCGGACGCGAACGTGACGTACGTCGGCGGCGCCTCCTGCAACGACGACGACCTGCTCGACGCGCTCAACAAGGTCGTCGACAACCACCTCGCCGACATCGTCTCCAACTCCTGGGCCGGCCTGGAGGACCAGCAGACGCCCGACCTGGCCGCCGCCTACGACCAGACGTTCCAGTTCGGCGCGGTCGAGGGCATCGGCTTCTACTTCTCGTCCGGTGACGACGGCGACGAGGTCGTCAGCAGCGGCACCAAGCAGGTCGAGAGCCCGGCCAACTCGGCGTGGGTGACGGCCGTCGGCGGCACCTCGCTGGCCGTCGGCAAGGGCGACAAGTACCTGTGGGAGACCGGCTGGGGCACCCAGAAGGCGACCCTGTCGGCCGACGGCAAGAGCTGGACCGGCTTCCCCGGCGCGTTCACCTCCGGCGCGGGCGGCGGCACCAGCAAGACCGTCGCCGAGCCCTTCTACCAGAAGGGTGTCGTCCCGGACGCGCTCGCCAAGGCCAACAGCGCCGCCGGCAACCGCGTGCTCCCGGACATCGCCGCGATCGCCGACCCCAACACCGGCTTCAAGGTCGGCCAGACGCAGACCTTCCCGGACGGCTCGCAGCAGTACAGCGAGTACCGCATCGGCGGCACCTCGCTCGCCGCGCCGGTCATCGCCGCCGTCCAGGCGCTCGCCCAGCAGGCGCGCGGCGGCAAGGCGATCGGCTTCGCCAACCCGCAGATCTACGCGCGGTACGGCACGAAGGCGTACCACGACGTCACCGACAACCCGACCGGCAAGGGCCTGGCGGTCGCCCGCCTCGACTTCGTCAACGGGTACGACGCGACCGGCGGCATCACGACGTCCGTGCGCAGCCTCGGCAAGGACAGCTCGCTGTCGGCCGTGAAGGGGTACGACGACGTGACCGGCGTGGGCTCGCCCGCGAAGGGTTATGTGGAGTCGTACAAGAAGAAGTAGCTCTCCTGGGGTAGTGCTCCCGGGGTACCTCTTCTGAGGTAGCTCTCCCGATGGGGTGGCGTGAGGTGGCTGACACCTCGCACCACCCCATCGCGTCGCTCTGACGATTACACTGAAAAACGTGCCTCAACTTCGTCTCGCTCTGAACCAGATCGACTCCCGCGTCGGCGACCTCACCGGCAACGCCGAGGCGGTCCTCCGCTGGACCCGGCACTCCGCCGAGCAGGGTGCGCACCTCGTGGCGTTCCCGGAGATGGTGCTGACCGGCTACCCCGTCGAGGACCTCGCCCTGCGCTCCTCCTTCGTGGAGGCGTCCCGTACGGCCCTGCGCTCCCTCGCCGCCCGCCTCGCCGAGGAGGGCTTCGGCGAACTCCCCGTCGTCGTCGGCTACCTGGACCGCTCCGACGCCGCCCAGCCGAGGTTCGGCCAGCCGGCGGGCGCTCCGCGCAACGCGGGCGCGGTGCTGTACGGCGGTGAGGTGGCGCTGTCGTACGCCAAGCACCACCTCCCCAACTACGGCGTCTTCGACGAGTTCCGCTACTTCGTGCCCGGCGACACGATGCCGGTGATCCGGGTGCGCGGCGTCGACGTCGCCCTCGCGATCTGCGAGGACCTCTGGCAGGAGGGCGGCCGGGTGCCCGCCGCGCGCTCCGCCGAAGCGGGTCTGCTGCTGTCCATCAACGCCTCGCCGTACGAGCGCGACAAGGACGACACCCGCCTCGAACTGGTCCGCAAGCGCGCGCAGGAGGCCGGCTGCACGACCGCCTACCTCGCGATGATCGGCGGCCAGGACGAGCTGGTCTTCGACGGCGACTCGATCGTGGTCGACGCGAGCGGGGAGGTCATCGCGCGGGCGCCCCAGTTCTCCGAGGGGTGCGTGGTCCTGGACCTCGACCTGCCGGCCGCCTCGGACGACGCTCCCACGGGCGTGGTCGACGACGGTCTGCGCATCGACCGCGTGGTCCTCTCGGGGGACCCGGTCGCGTCGTACGAGCCGACGATGCCCGGCGCGTACGCCGAGCGCCTCGACGACGACGAGGAGGTCTACTCGGCATTGGTGGTAGGTCTCAGGGCGTACGTCGAGAAGAACGGCTTCACGTCCGTCCTCATCGGCCTCTCCGGCGGCATCGACTCCGCGCTCGTCGCGGCGCTCGCCTGCGACGCGGTCGGCGCGGCCAACGTGTACGGCGTCTCCATGCCGTCCAAGTACTCCTCGGACCACTCCAAGGGGGACGCGGCGGAGCTGGCGCGGCGGACCGGCCTCAACTTCCGTACGGTGCCGATCGCGCCGATGTTCGACGCGTACATGGCGTCCACGGAGCTGACCGGGCTCGCCGAGGAGAACCTCCAGTCCCGGCTGCGCGGCACGCTCCTGATGGCCATCTCCAACCAGGAGGGCCACATCGTCCTCGCCCCCGGCAACAAGTCCGAGCTGGCGGTGGGCTATTCGACCCTCTACGGCGACTCGGTCGGCGCGTACGGCCCGATCAAGGACGTCTACAAGACGTCGATCTTCCGCCTCGCTCAGTGGCGCAACCGGGCTGCCGCCGAGCGCGGCCAGACCCCGCCGATCCCGGAGAACTCGATCACGAAACCCCCGAGCGCGGAACTCCGCCCCGGCCAGGTCGACACGGACTCCCTGCCGGACTACCCGGTCCTCGACGCGATCCTGGAGCTGTACGTGGACCGCGACCAGGGCGCCGACGCGATCACCGCCGCCGGCTACGACCGCGAACTCGTCGTCAAGACCCTCCGCATGGTCGACACGGCCGAGTACAAGCGCCGCCAGTACCCGCCGGGCACGAAGATCTCGGCGAAGGGCTTCGGCAAGGACCGCCGACTGCCGATCACGAACGGGTGGCGGGAGTCGGTCTGACACCGGGCGACCACACACGACAGCAGCCCGCCGACGGGGGGAGGATCGGCGGGCTGCTTCGTTGTGCCGGGAATGGCTCAGTGGCTCAGCCACTCGATGGCTCAGCCAGACGGTGGTCGGGTGGCCGAGTGGTCGGGTGGCCGAGTGGTCGGGTGGCCGAGTGGCTCAGCCACTCACCGCCTCAACCACCCGCCGGCCCACCCCCTCAGTGCACCGAGTGCTCCTCCTGCGGGAACGTTCCGCCCACCACGTCCTCCGCGTACGCCTTCGCCGCGTCGGTCATCACCTTGCGGAGGTCGGCGTACTGCTTGACGAACTTGGGGACGCGGCCGGAGGTCAGGCCGAGCATGTCGGTCCAGACCAGGACCTGGGCGTCCGTGGAGGGGCCCGCGCCGATGCCGACCGTCGGGATGTGCAGGACCCGCGTGACCTCGGCGGCGATCTCCGCCGGGACCAGTTCGAGGACGACGGCGAAGGCGCCCGCGTCCTGGACGGCCTTGGCGTCGCGCAGGAGCTGGGCGGCGGCCTCCTCACCACGGCCCTGGACGCGGTAGCCCATGGCGTTGACGGACTGGGGGGTGAGGCCGATGTGGGCCATGACGGGGATGCCGGACTCGACGAGGAGGCGGATCTGTTCGTGGGAGCGTTCGCCGCCCTCCAGCTTGACCGCGCCGACCCCGGCCTCCTTGACCAGACGGGTCGCGGAGCGCAGCGCCTGGACGGGCCCCTCCTGGTACGACCCGAAGGGCAGGTCGCCGACGATCAGCGAGCGCGTCGTACCGCGTACGACGGCCGCCGAGAGCATGGTCATCTCGTCGAGGGTGACGGGTACGGTCGTCTCGTAGCCCAGGTGGCAGTTGCCCGCCGAGTCGCCGACGAGGATCACGGGGATCCCGGCCTCGTCGAAGACGGACGCGGTCATCGCGTCGTACGCGGTGAGCATGGGCCACTTCTCGCCGCGCTCCTTGGCGAGGGCGATGTCGCGGACCGTGATGCGGCGGGTGCCCTTCCCCCCGTACAGCGCTTTGCTGCCGTCGGTGGGTTTGGTCTGGGCAGCCGAAAGCTGCGTCATGGCAACGGCTCCTTCTGTCATCTCGAAGCGCCCGTACGGCGTCCCCGGATCACTCCCATGGTCGCACCTGAGGACTACGGGGGCCAGAGCACCCCCGGCGGGTAAGAGACGGGTAAGGATTAACGATACGGATCGGTGCCGTATCGGAATGGGACCTACGCTCGGAAGTATGACCACTCCCGCCGCCCCCGCAGGGCCCCGCATACCGGAAGCCGTCCACAGACGGCGCTGGGCGATCCTCGGCGTCCTGATGCTGAGCCTGCTGATCGTCGTGCTCGACAACTCGATCCTGAACGTCGCGATCAAGACCATCTCCACCCCGGCCCCGGTCGGACTCGGCGCGACGCAGAGCGAGTTGGAGTGGGCGATCAACGCCTACACGCTCGTCTTCGCCGGACTCCTGTTCTCCGCCGGGCTGTTGGGCGACCGGGTCGGCCGCAAGAAGGTGCTGCTCGGCGGGCTCGCGGTGTTCGGCATCGGCTCCGCGCTCGCCGCGGAGTCCGGCTCGCCGGGTCAACTCATCGCGTTCCGGGCGCTGATGGCGCTGGGCGCGGCGTTCGTGATGCCGGCGACGCTGGCCGTCCTGATGAACGTCTTCGAGCGCGAGGAGCAGCCGAAGGCGATCGGCATCTGGGCGGGCGGCGTGGGTCTCGCCATCGCGATCGGGCCGATCACCGGCGGGGTCCTCCTCGACCACTTCTGGTGGGGTTCGGTGTTCCTGATCAACGTCCCGATCGTGCTGGTCGCGGTGGCGCTGATGGTGTGGCTGGTCCCCGACTCGCGCGACCCCAGTCCCGGCCGGATCGACCCGGTGGGGGTCGTACTCTCCGTGGTCGGACTGGTACTTCTGGTGTACGGGATCATCAAGGGCGGCGAGCTGGCCGACTTCACCGATACGACGGTGCTGGTGACGATCGTCGCGGGGCTCGCGGTGCTGACCGGGTTCGTGCTGCACGAGAAGCGCAGCGACCATCCGTCGATCGACATCACGTACTTCAAGAACAAGGTGTTCTCGGCGGCCATCGCGGCGATCGCTCTCGTCTTCTTCGCGCTGATGGGCGTGACGTTCTTCTCGGTGTTCTACACGCAGAGCGTGCGCGGGTACTCGCCGCTGGAGACGGGTCTGCTGATGCTGCCGCTGGCCGTCGCGCAGATGATCTTCGCGCCGCGGGCCCGGCTGGTCGTCGACCGGTTCGGGAACAAGGCGACGACGACCGGCGGGCTCGTGGTGATCGCCGGGACACTGCTCGCGTTCGCGACGTTCGACGAGGACACGCCGATCTGGCTCCTGGAGGTCGTGTTCTTCCTCATGGGCACCGGCATGGCGCACATCATGACGCCGACGTCCGTGGTCATCATGCAGGCTCTGCCGCGCGAGAAGGCGGGCTCGGCGAGCGCGCTCAGCAACACGTTCCGCCAGGTCGGCGGCGCGCTCGGGATCGCCGTACTCGGCTCGGTGCTGTCGACGTCGTACCGGAACGGGATCCAGGACCATCTGACGGCGCTCCCGGCCGGGTTGCGGGAGACGGCGGGCGAGTCGATCGAGGCGACGCTCGGGGTGGCGGCGAGACTCGGGCCGCGGGGGCGGGAGTTGGTGGGTCCGGCGGACGACGCGTTCCTGCACGCGATGCATGTCACCGCCGTGTGGGGGGCGGGGGTCGCGGTGATCGGCGCGGTGGTCGTGGCGCTCTTCTTGCCCGGGAAGCCGCAGACGGACGCCCAAGGGGCACAGCAGGAAGGCGAGTTGACCAAGAAGGGCTAGGAGCAGGTGCTTTTAGGGGCGCGGGGCTGTGTCGATGTGCGGCTACCGCCGCGCGGGCGCGAGCAACCACAGCGGACCCGCACCCACGAACAAACCCGTCCCCCCACATGAACGAAAATCCCCAGATGACCACTGACACCGGCAAGGCCCCCCCACCTCGCGGCCGCCCCCGCAGCGAAGCGGTCGAGCGCGCCATCATCGAGGGCACGATGAAGCTCCTCGAAGACGGCGTCTCCCTCGCCGAGTTGTCGATCGAGCGCATCGCCCGCACGGCCGGCGTCGGCAAGGCCGCGATCTACCGGCGCTGGAGCAACAAGGAGGAACTGTTCGTCGACGTGATCCGCGCGACGGAGCCGGAGGACCCCGAACTCCCCGGCACCTCCATGCGGGACGACCTGGTGACCCTCCTTGAGGCGCTGCGCCTGCGAGGGCTCGCCAACCGCTCGTCGGCGATCCTCTACAGCGTGCACGCGCAGATGAAGAGCAGCCCGAAACTCTGGGCGTTCTACCACAGCGTCGTCATCGAACCCCGCCGCCGCATGGGCCTCGACGTCCTGCGCCGGGGCCGGGAGAACGGCGAACTCCGCACCGACCTCGACCTGAACCTGATCAACGACCTGTTCGTCGGCCCCCTCCTGACCCGCTCGATCCTGCGCCCCGACGCGGACCTCCCGGAGGGTTTGGCGGAGGACGTCGTGGACACTCTGCTCGAAGGGCTACGACCCGCACCAGTCGTACGACCCGTCAGCAGACCGGAGAAACGGCCGGAAAACAGCGCGCACACAGGGACACGTCCCGTCGGTCCCCGGTGAGAATTCGGAATGTCCGTATTCGGTCACAGACCCCGCCCCGAGCAGCACTGACGGAACTCCTGACACCCCCGGCCTCGTCCAAGTCTCCATACGGCCGTCATGGGACGGCCGGATCGGAGCCGTTCATCCCCTAGGGTCATACACACGGGGGACGGACGGTGTGCACGGCAGGCAGTGAGGCGACACGGTATGGCGCAGCAGGCGTACTTGACGGAGACGGCGGACGGCGGGCCGGGGCCCGAACGTCGGGGAGCCCGGATCCGGCGCCTGGTGGACCGGCTGACCTCCGGCTGGCGCGGGGACCGGCGGATCTGGCGGCGGGGGATCGTGCTCGCCGTGTTCGCGGTGGTCATCGCGGGCGTGATGATGCTGCATTCGCACATCCCGAACCGGTACGGCAACCTCGGCAGCCTCATCGAGACGTTCCTGCCGTGGGTCGGGGTGTTCGTGCCGGTGCTGCTGGTGCTGGCGCTGGTCCGCAAGTCGGCGACGGCGCTGATCGCGACGGTCCTGCCGGTCGCCGTGTGGCTGAACCTCTTCGGCGGGCTCGTCATCGACCGGACGGGCTCCGGCGGTGACCTCACCGTCGCGACGCACAACGTGAACGCGGACAACGCGGATCCGGCGGGGACGGCGCGGGACGTGGCCGCGGCCGGGGCGGACGTCCTGGCGCTGGAGGAGCTGAAGGCGTCGGCGGTGAAGACGTACGAGAAGGCCCTTTCGCCGACGTACCGTTACCACGCCGTGGAGGGGACGGTCGGGCTGTGGAGCAAGTACCCGATCAGTCAAGTCTCCGCCGTGGACATCAAGTTGGGGTGGACGCGGGCGATGCGGGCGACGGTGCGGACGCCCGAGGGGGAGATCGCGTTCTTCGTCGCCCATCTGCCGTCCGTGCGGGTGAAGCTGGAGGCCGGGTTCACGGCCCGGCAGCGGGACAAGAGCGCCGACGCGCTCGGGGAGGCCATCGCGGACGAGCGGTTGCCGCGCAAGATCCTGCTGGGTGACCTCAACGGGACGATGAACGACCGGTCGTTGAACGCGGTGACGTCGCAGATGCGGTCCACGCAGGGGGCGGCGGGGAGCGGCTTCGGGTTCAGCTGGCCGGCGTCGTTCCCGATGGCGCGGATCGACCAGATCATGGTGCAGGGGGTGGAGCCGGTGTCGTCGTGGACGCTGCCGGAGACGGGGAGTGACCATCTGCCGGTGGCGGCGCGGGTGGATCTCACGAGGGAGTAGCGGCACCGAGGAATAGCGGCACCGAGGGCTTTGTTTCTTAGGTGAACAAACTAGCGGTACGATGAACGTACCGCTCCCCTGTGCCCTCTGGTGCGCCCTCTTGAGAAAAGGTCCCTCCGCCATGCCCCTCGCCCTGCTCGCCCTCGCCATCGGCGCGTTCGGCATCGGCACCACCGAGTTCGTGATGATGGGCCTGCTGCCCGACGTCGCCGACGACCTCGGCATCTCCGTCCCCAGCGCCGGCCACCTCGTCTCCGCGTACGCGCTCGGCGTCGTCATCGGCGCCCCGCTGCTCGCGGCCCTCACCGCCCGGATGCCGCGCCGCCGGGTCCTGATCGGCCTGATGGTCCTCTTCGTGGCCGGCAACGCGCTGTCCGCGTTCGCGCCCGGGTACGACTCGCTGCTCGCCGCCCGCTTCCTGAGCGGCCTGCCGCACGGCGCGTTCTTCGGGGTCGGCGCGGTCGTCGCGACGACGCTGGTCGCCCCCGAGCGCAAGGCCCGCTCCGTCTCCCTGATGTTCCTCGGCCTGACCGTCGCCAACATCGCGGGCGTCCCCGCCGCGACCCTCGTCGGCCAGCACCTCGGCTGGCGGGCCACGTTCCTCGGCGTCAGCGTGATCGGCGTGGCCGCGATCGCGTCGCTGGCGGCGCTGATCCCGTACGACCGCGAGGCCCCCGCCCCCACGACGGGCCTGCGCGGCGAACTCAAGGCCCTCAGGTCCCTCCCCGTCTGGCTCGCCCTCGGCACGACGGTCGCCGGCTTCGGCGCCCTCTTCTCGGCGTACAGCTACGTCACCCCGATGCTCACGGACTCCGCCGGCTACGCCGAGACCAGCGTCACCCTGCTGCTGGCCCTCTTCGGCGTGGGCGCGACGATCGGCAACCTGGTCGGCGGCCGCCTCGCGGACCACTCCCTGCGCCGCACCCTGTTCGGCGGCATGACGTCCCTCGCCGCCGTTCTGGCTCTGTTCCCGGTGATGATGTCGGCGCAGTGGAGTGCGGCACTTGCCGTGACGCTGCTGGGAGTTGCCGCATTCATCACGGGGTCGCCGCTCCAGCTGATGGTCATGGAGAAGGCTTCCGCCGGCCCGTCCCTGGCGTCCTCCGCGAACCAGGCCGCCTTCAACCTGGCCAATGCCGGGGGCGCTTGGATCGGGGGTCTCACTCTGGCGGCCGGCTTCGGCGTGACGTCGCCGGCGGTGGCGGGCGCCGCACTCGCCGTCCTGGGCCTGGGAGTCGCGGCGGCCGCGTACGCCGTCGACCTGCGCCGGGGTCCCCGACACCACGGCCACGAACGCCTGGTGGCCACCCACATGCCGCAACAGGCCGAGGCCGTACGGCACTAGCGGTCGGCGTACGCCGCCTCCCCGACCCGGGAGAACGCCAGCGCGACCGCTTGTGCGACGGCTCCGGTGATCCCCACCCACAGGGCGAACCGGTAGCTCACCCCGTCCGCCAGCAGTCCCCCGACCGGCGCTCCCACCGCCACCATCCCCCAGTTGAACGACCGGATGGTGGCGTTCATCCGCCCTCGTAGCCGGTCCGGGGTCACCGACTGGCGGTAGGCCAGCTCGACCGGGCTCTCCACGGAGATCGCGAACGAGACGGCGAAGAAGGCGAGGCAGACCGTCGGGACGGCCCAACTCCCCTGCTGTGCCAGGGGTATCGGGAGCCAGCCGACGGCGGCCACGACGCGGAAGGCGACCAAGGTCGGTCCTACGCCGAGCCGTCGCGCGATCCTCCCGGATATCGCTCCGCCCAGCACCGACCCCACCGCCGCGCACGCGTAGGTCACCCCCAACCCGAAGCCCCCGACCCGGAGTTCACGCAGCGCGAAGACCACGAACACCGTCGACACCATGGAGTTGAACAGCAGCATCGCGTGGGAGGTGAGGGCGATGGGGGCGAGGGTCCGATGCCGGTAAACCCATCGGACACCTTCCTTCAACTCCCCCGCCAGACTGCGCCGTTCACTCTTCTCGGGAACGGGGTCGTCGGCCTTGAGGGTGGCGAGGAGGAGCCCGGAGACGACGTAACTGGCCGCGTCCACCAGGACTGCGAGGGGTGCTCCCAGCCACCGCACCAGCACCCCGGCGAGCAGCGGTCCCGCCGATCCGGCCACCGCCGACGCCTGCTCGGTGCGCGCGTACGCGGAGTTGAGCTGCGCCTCGGGCACGAGCCGGGGCACGAAGGACTGGCTCGCCGCGTCGAACAGCAGGCTCAGCACGCCGGACACGAAGACGACCGCGCACAGGGTCGTGATGGTCAGCAGGTCGAGGCCGTACAGCACGGGAATCAGCGCCAGCACGGCCCCGCGCGCCAGATCCGTGCCCACCATGACGGGCTTGCGCCGCCACCGGTCCACCAGCACCCCGGCCACCAGCCCGAACAGCAGATACGGCAGCCACCGGACGGCGTTGACGACCCCCACCTCGGTGGCGCTCGCGCTCAGGGTGACGGCCACCAGGATCTGGAGGGCGAGGCCGGTGATCTGGGAGCCCAGGGCGGAGACGGCGAAGGCGGTCCAGAAGCGGGGGTATCCGGGGGTGTCGATCAGTCTCGGCATGATCATGACGTACCCACGCCCGAGCCCCTTCAAGGACCGGCGGCCCCCACGATCCTCTCGACCGCCGCCGTCACCAGCTCCTCCCGCTCCTCCTCGCCGAACACGTCCGGCAGGGTGAGCTGTTCGACGATCAGCCAGTTCAGGGTGAGCATGAGGAGTTTGACGGCGGTGGCGTCGCCGGGGAGGCCGGAGGCTTCGTGGTAGGCGATGTTCGCGTCGACGTCCGCGCGGACGCGGGTGGTGAGGAGGGTGCGCAGGGCGGGGCGGCGGGTGGCTTCGAGGCGGAGTTCGAGGAGGGCCAGGTAGCCGGTGCGGAAGGAGGAGACGCGGGTGACCAGCTCGCGCATCAGGGCTGTGTACGACTCCCGGTCGCGGCCCGCCTCGCGCTGGCGCGTGATGGTCTCCTCGTCCGGCTGGAGGCGTTCGTAGACGCGGGCTCCGGACTGGGTGAGCAGGTCGTCGCGGTTGAGGAAGTAGTTGGAGGTCGTGCCGGGGGGTACGGCGGCCTCCTTGTCGACCGCGCGGAAGGTGAGGCCCCGGGCGCCCTCCCTCGCCAGGACCTCCAGCGCGGCGTCTATGAGGGCGACGCGCCGTTCGTCGTTCCGTCTCGCCATTGACACCACTCCATGTGTAGTACTAACTTCGTCCAGCACCGAGAACCACTACACCCAGAGTACTACGACTGGAGTTGACCAGCTTGCGCAAGCTCTCGTACTACGTCGCCCTGACCCTCGACGGCCGGATCGCGGGCCCCGCCGGTGAGTACGACTTCTTCCCCTTCGGCGACGCCGAACAGGCCGCGGCGTACACCTCAGGTACTAACTCCCTGTACCCGGACACGGTCCCGACGGCGATGCGCGAGGGCGCGGGCCTCACCGGCGTACCCAACAAGCGCTACGACACGGTCCTGATGGGGCTGGGCACCTACCGGCCGGCCCTGGACGCCGGGATCGTGAGTCCGTACGCCCATCTGCGGCAGTACGTCGTCTCCAGCACCCTGGACCCCGCCACGCACCCGGACGTCACCGTCGTACCGGGTGAACCGCTGGCTCTCGTACGGGAGTTGAAGCAGGAGGAGACCGGATTCGACATCTGGCTGTGCGGGGGCGGGAAGCTCGCGGGGCAGTTGCTGCCGGAGATCGACGAGCTGGTGATCAAGAGCTATCCGGTGGTCGCCGGGGACGGTATTGCGGCGTTCGAGGGAGGCTTCGACCCGACAGTGTTCGAGGCGGCCGAGCGGACCGCGTTCACGAACGGGGTAACGCTCACGCGGTACGTGCGCGGATAGCTCCGTAGGCGGGCTGTCGGTCGTCTGTCGGTGCTTTGTCGGTGCCGCCTGTCAGGGTGGCGGACATGAAGCGAACCGACATCAACCTCAACGGCGGGGGAAGCGCCGTCACCGTACGGGGGCTGGTCAAGCACTACGGCGAGACCAAGGCGCTGGACGGGGTCGATCTGGAGGTCAGGGAAGGAACCGTGCGGGGGGTGCTCGGGCCGAACGGCGCCGGGAAGACCACCCTCGTGCGGATCCTCTCCACGCTGCTGCGGCCCGACGCGGGGGACGCGACGGTCGCCGGGTACGACGTACTGCGCCAGCCCCGGCAGCTGCGCCGGGTGATCGGCCTGACCGGGCAGTACGCGTCCGTGGACGAGAAGCTGCCCGGCTGGGAGAACCTGTACATGATCGGGCGCCTGCTCGACCTGCCCCGCAAACAGGCCCGCGCGCGGGCGGACGAGCTGCTGGAGCGGTTCTCGCTCACCGAGGCCGCCAAGCGCCCGGCGAAGACGTACTCCGGCGGGATGCGCCGCCGCCTCGACCTCGCCGCCTCGATGATCGGCTCCCCGGCGGTCCTGTTCCTCGACGAGCCGACGACGGGCCTCGACCCGCGCACCCGCAACGAGGTGTGGGACGAGGTGAAGCGGATGGTCGGCGACGGCGTCACCGTCCTGCTCACCACGCAGTACATGGAGGAGGCCGAGCAGCTGGCGTCCGAGCTGACCGTCGTCGACCGGGGCAAGGTCGTCGCGGAGGGCCGGGTGGACGAGCTGAAGGCGAAGGTCGGCGGCCGGACCCTGCGCGTGAAGCCCCTGGAATCCGCCGAGTTGGAGCCGCTCGCGCGGATGCTCGACGACCTCGGTATCACCGGCCTCGCCCAGACGACGGTCGACGCGCAGAGCGGCACGCTGCTGGTGCCGATCCTCAGCGACGAGCAACTCACCGCCGTCGTCGGCGCGGTGACCGCGCGCGGCATCACCATCTCCGCCATCTCCACCGAACTGCCCAGCCTGGACGAGGTGTTCCTGTCGATCACCGGCCACCGCGCCAGTGCCGCCCAGGACCCGACGCCCGCCGAACCCCGCGAGGAGGTCGCCGTATGAGCGCCGCCACCGTCCACCTCACCGACGACCGCATCCCGCTCAGGTCCCATCTGCGGCACACCGGCGCGCTGATCCGCCGCAACCTGCTGTGGATCCGCCAGGACCCGGAGTCGATGGCCGACGCGCTGCTGATGCCGGTGATCTTCACCCTGCTGTTCGTGTACGTCTTCGGCGGCTCGATCGGCCAGGCGCTCGGCGGCGGCCAGGACCAGTACGTGCAGTACGTCATACCCGGCATGATCGCGATGATGTCGATGACCCTCTCACAGGGCGTCGGGACAGGCTTCAGCCAGGACTTCAACTCCGGTGTCATGGACCGCTTCCGGTCGCTGCCGATCGGCCGCGGCTCGGTGCTCTTCGCGAAGATCGCGGTGGAGCTGGTGCGGATGCTGTTCGCGACGGCCGTCCTGATGATCGTCGCGGTGCTGGTCGGCTTCGACATCACCAGCTCGGGCGGGCTGCTGGCGGCGGTGGGCCTGGCGACCGTGTTCGCCTCGTCGATCATGTGGGTGTTCCTCACGCTCGGCGTGATCATGAAGAACGCGCAGTCCGTGCAGGCGATGGGCTTCCTGGTGCTGTTCCCGCTCCAGTTCGGCTCGTCGATCTTCACCCCGACCGGCGACATGCCGGGCTGGCTCCAGAAGTTCACCGAGTACAACCCGCTGTCCACGCTCGCCGACGCGGCGCGCGGACTGATGGTCGGCGGCCCGGTCGCGCACGACCTGTGGATCACGCTCGGCTGGTCGGCGGCGATCACCGCCGTCATGGCACCGGTCGCGATCCACAAGTTCCGTACGAAGACCTGAGGTTGACGGCACGTCAGATCAGAGCGACAGCCTCCTCGTAGCTGAGGCCGCCGCCCTCGGCGTACGCCGACTCGTAGGCCGCGTCGCCGAGCCGGCGGCGGGCCTGCGCCTCCGCGTCCTCGCGCTGCATCCGCTCCGCGCGCATCCGGACGTGACCGGGCGGCAGCATCGCGTCGCCGACCCCCAGACAACGGGCCGCGTCGGCGGCGCGCTCCGGATCGTCGGCGCAGGTCAGGACGTACGCGGCGGTACAGAGATACAGGGCCCGCATATGCGGCGCGATGACCATCGACAGCGGCGCCCCGGAGGCGCTGAGCGCTCTGCGTACGGTGGTGAGGGCCTGGTCGACCAGACCGTCGCGGGCGTCCAGCCAGGCTTCGAGGCCGTCGATGAACGCCTCGAAGACCATGAACGAGGCCAGCGCGAAGTCCTGCCGCAGGAGCCGGAGTTGCTCGCGGGCCTCGGCTCGGCGGCCGGTCTCCCCGAGCCAGGCGGCGAGGAAGAGCCGGGCGGCCGGGCGGGCCTCGTTGACGTACCCCTCGGCATCCGTGATCGCCTCGCGGAGGATCACCTCGCCCCGCGCGCCCTCGACCGGGTCGCCGCTCTCCAGGAGGACGTTGGCGTACCGCACCCGCAGGATCGTCAACTGGGCCCGGGCGCCCAGGTTCTCGGCGTGGACCATGGCCTCCCGGTAGTCGGCGGCGGCCTTGTCGTGCAGGCCCAGCCGCTCGTACGCCTCCGCGCGCGCCGACAGCGACTCGGCGGCGCCCCAGGAGTCGCCGTGCCGGCGGAAGATGTCCAGCGCCTCGTCCGCGTCACGGGCGCCGTCACCGGCCCAGTCGCTGCGGTTGGCGAGGAAGTTGCCGCGCAGCTGGAGGCAGAACGCCAGGTCCCATTCCAGCTCGGGATGGGCGCGGCAGATCCGGATGTTGGCGTCCAGGACCTCGCGGACCATCTCCATGTCGCCGCTCAGCATCACGGCGTAGAACGCGTGCAGGCCCGGGATCCAGCACAGTTGGGGCAGGCCGGGGCGGTAACTGTCCTTGATGAGGACCAGTTTGCGTTCCGCCTCCGGGGTCTGCCAGAGCTCCAGCTCCGTGTCCATGTAGGCGAGATGGGTGAGGTGCGCGCCGCGCCGCGCCTCGGCGAGGAACTCCCCGGTGAACGGCGGGGGCAGGGCCGTGACCCGCTGCCAGACCGGCTCGGCGCGCTGCGGTTCGGGGCCCGCGAAGGGGTCCGGGGCCAGCTCCATCACCTCCTTGAACCAGTTCCGGGCCTCGATCCGCAGATCGCGCATCTGCCAGTACCAGATCAGGGAGTGGGCGAGGCTGAGTGCCTCCTGCTCGTCGGCCGCGTCCACCGCCCGGCGCAGCGCCGTACGCAGGTTCTCGTACTCCGCCTGGTAGCGCTGGATCGCCTCGCCCTGACGCGGGCCGCGCAGCAACGGTTCGGTGGTGCGGGCTAGTTCGCGGTAGTACGTGAGGTGCGCGCGCTCGGCCGCCGGGCGGCGGCCCGCCTCGGTGAGGCGTTCGCCCGCGTACTCGGCGACCGTCTCCAGGAGGCGGTAGCGCATCGGGCCGTCCGGTGAAGGGGCCGCCACCACAAGGGACTTGTCGACGAGGGAGGCCAGTGCGTCCAGGGCCGCCGGGCCGCAGACCGCCTCCGCGGCGGGGAGGTCGCAGCCGCCCGCGAAGACCGACAGCCGGCCCAGGACGTCCCGCTCGTCCTCGTCGAGCAGGTCCCAGGACCAGTCCACGACCGCCCTCAGGGTCTGCTGGCGGGGCAGGACCGTGCGGCTGCCCGACGTCAGGAGGCGGAAGCGGTCGTCGAGGCGGTCCGCTATCTGACGGGGCGTCAGAATCCTCAGCCTGGCCGCCGCCAGCTCGATCGCCAGCGGGAGGCCGTCGAGTCTGCGGCAGATCTCCGCGCACGCCTCCGGGTCGTCGGCCGTACGGAAGCCCGGGCGGGCCGCCGTGCCCCGGTCCGCGAGCAGGCGCAACGCCACCGGTTCCGGGAGGGGTTCGACCGGGCGCAGCAACTCGCCCGCCACGCCCAGGGGTTCACGGCTCGTCGCGATGATCGTCAACTCCGGGCAGCGGGCGAGGAGTTCCTCCGCGAGGTGGGCTGCCGCCGTCACGACGTGCTCGCAGTTGTCCAGGATGATCAGCATGCGGCGGCGTGAACAGTGGTCCACCAGCCGCTCCACGGGGTCGTCGTGCCGCTCCCCCACCGCCCTGAACTCCTCGGCGCCGGCGCCGTACAGGACGGTCTCGCGGGCGCCGACCGCCGTGACCACGGCCTGGGGTACGGCGTTCGGGTCGGACACCGGGGCGAGTTCGGCGAGCCAGACCCCGTCGCGGGCGGCGACCGTCTCGGCGGCTTCCTGCGAGAGACGGGTCTTCCCGGCGCCGCCCGGACCGAGGAGGGTGACCAGGCGGGCGGTGGTGAGGTCGGCGCGGATCGCCGCTATGTCGGCCTCGCGGCCCACGAAGGAGGTGAGGCGGGCGCGGAGGTTGCCAGAGGTGTGCGGGGTGGGGACGAGGGAGCCGGGAGGCGCTGGGGGGACGAGGGAGCCGGAGACGCCGGGGTGGGGTGGGGGTATGACGTGGCCGGGGGGTGCGGGGGGTACGAGGCGGTCGGCGGGCGCGGGCTGGTCTGCGCCGGGTGCTGAACGGTCCGGGGTTCCGGAGGAGCCGTGGTGACCGGGCGTCCCGTGGTGACCGGAAGAGCCGTGATGACCGGAAGAGCCGTGATGACCGGACGTCCCCGACCGGCCGGCGGACCCGTGATGACCGGACGCCCCCGATCGACCGGGAGACCCCTGGTGGCCAGGCGCCCTCGCACCAGCTCTCTTCTCCTGCCCCCCAGCAGCACCCCCCGACCGCGCGACATCCCGGGGATTCAGCAACTCCATGTACAGCGCCCGGAGTTCACCCCCCGGGTCCGTGCCCAGGCGGTCCGCCAGCACCCCCCGCACCTCGTCGTACGCCGCCAGCGCCTCCGCCGTACGCCCCGCGTCGCGCAACGCACGCAGGCGGAGGGCGTGGAGGGGTTCGTCCAGCGGATGCGTGTCGCACAGGGCCGTCAGTTCCGGGAGGATCTGTTCGGCCTGGCCGAGGGCGAGGGCGGCGGCGTGCCGGGCGCGGACCGCGTCGAGGCGGTGCATCTCCCAGCGGGCCGCTTCCGCCGAGCGGTCGGGGAGGTCGGCGAGCGCGGGGCCGCGCCACAGGGCGAGGGCGTCCTCCAGGAGGACGGCGGCCTTCGCGGGGTCGCCGTCGGCGAGGGCGCGGGTGCCGTCGCCGGTGAGGCGTTCGAAGCGGAACAGGTCGATGTCGTCGGCGCCCGCGGCGAGCCGGTATCCGCCGTCCACGGAGACGATGGCCTCCGCGCCGAGCGTCCGCCGCAGCCTCCCCACGAGCGCCTGCAAGGCCCCCTGCGCGTCCGCCGGGGGCTCCCCCGCCCACACCTCCTCCACCAGCGACCCCACGGGCACCGTCCGCCCCGCCCGCAGCACCAGCACCGTCAACAACGCACGCAGCCGCGCCCCGCCCACCGCCAACGCGGTGCCGTCGGGACGCAGAACCTGAGTAGAGCCGAGGACGCAGTAACGCACGGGTTCCATTGTCCTTGTGGACGCCCCCGACGCGCCTCCGGGTTTCGGAAGCTTCAGATCCTCTTGAACTCGGAGGAGCCGAGCACAAGCACCTGCCCGGCGACGGGGATCTCGATCCGCTCCCCGAAGCCCCCACCCCGGCGGGAACCCTCATCCACCCACGGTCCGTTTGTCACACACCACCTGTACGGTCTACCCGTACATCCCGCCCTACCCAGGAGCCCGGCCCCATGACCAGCACCACCTCCCGCCACAGCGACCGGCGGATCAGCCCGGTCTTCCTGGGCATCCTCGCCGTCACGGCGGTCACCGGGTGGGCCACGTGGACGGGGTTCGCGGAGACGCCCGGGGTGGCGGTGTTCCTGTTCGTGACGGCCGCGTGGATCGTGTCGCTGTGTCTGCACGAGTACGCGCACGCCAGGACGGCGCTGCACGGCGGGGACATCACGGTCGGGGCCAAGGGGTACCTGACGCTCAACCCGCTCAAGTACACGCACGCCCTGCTCAGCATCGTCCTCCCCGTGATCTTCGTGATCATGGGCGGGATCGGCCTGCCCGGTGGCGCGGTGTTCATCGAGCGCAACCGCATCCGGGGCCGCTGGCGGCACAGCCTGATCTCGGCGGCGGGGCCCCTGACGAACGTACTGTTCGCGGTCGTCTGCACCGCGCCCTTCTGGCTGGACGCCCTCGACGGTGTGCCGGCGGACTTCCGTTTCGCGCTGGCGTTCCTCGCGCTGCTCCAGGTGACGGCCGCGATCCTGAACTTCCTGCCGGTGCCGGGTCTGGACGGCTACGGGGTGATCGAGCCCTGGCTGCCGTACAGCGTGAAGCGCCAGGTGGAGCCGTTCGCGCCGTTCGGCCTGCTGTTCGTGTTCGCGGTGCTGTGGGTGCCGTCGATCAACGACGGGTTCTTCGACGTGATCGACGCGATCCTGCGCGGCCTCGGCATCGACAACTTCTCGACGTACTGCGGTCAGGAGCTGTACCGCTTCTGGCAGGGCGAGAACGAGTTCTGCTCGGTCAACTAGCCTTCGAGCGCCGCCAGTAGTACCAGGTCATGTTGGACGAGACGCCCGAGATCAGCACCCACACGATGCCCAGGAAGCTGCCCTGGACGAACGAGACGACGGCCGCCGCCACGGCGAGCAGGCAGACGGCGAGGGCGTAGAGGGCGAGGCGGGGCATGGCCATGGGCTCCTGTCGGGGGACACCGGTGCGTTACGACGAACCAGTGTCCCCCATCCGCTCAGACGTCGGTGACGCGCAGCCCGGCGTGCGCCTTGTACCGCCGGTTGACGGAGATCAGGTTGGCGACCAGCGACTCCACCTGGTGCGCGTTGCGCAGCCGCCCGGCGAAGACACCCCGCATGCCGGGGATGCGCCCGGCGAGCGCCTGGACGATCTCGACGTCCGTCCGCTCCTCCCCGAGGACCATGACGTCGGTGTCGATCTCCGCGATCTCCCGGTCCATCAGCAGCACCGCCGAGAGGTGGTGGAACGCGGCGGCGACCCGCGAGTCCGGCAGCAGCGCGGCGGCCTGCTCGGCGGCGCTGCCCTCCTCCGGCTTCAGCGCGTACGCGCCCTTCTTGTCGAACCCGAGCGGGTTGACGCAGTCGACGACCAGCTTCCCGGCGAGTTCCTCGCGCAGGGACTCCAGCGTCTTGCCGTGCCCGTCCCACGGCACCGCGACGATGACGACGTCGCTGCGGCGGGCGGTCTCCGCGTTGTCCGCGCCCTCGACGCCGTGGCCCAGCTCGGCCGCGGCCTCCTGCGCGCGCTCGGCGGCCCGCGAGCCGATGATCACCTTCTGGCCGGCCTTCGCGAGCCGGTAGGCGAGCCCCTTGCCCTGCGGCCCGGTCCCGCCCAGCACGCCGACGACCAGCCCGGAGACGTCGGGAAGGTCCCAGGGGTCCTTGGGGGCGGGCTTGTCTGCACTGTCCGTAGAGGTCATGAGCCGACCCTACGTCCGTGATCCCCGGACGGGTGAATACCCGTAGTACCCGAGACCGGCCCCCGCCCCCTGCGGCAGGCTGCGCCCCATGGACGCCGTACGTGTCGCCTTGCTGCGTGAAGTGCTCGCCGGGACCGAGTGGCTGACCTCGACGAGGAGGTTCGCCCAGGTGTTACGGGGCTCGGTGGTGACGCACGGGGGCGGGCTGCTCCTCGTCGGCACCCCGGAGTACGAGCCCTGGCACCTCGCCGCGCACCTCGTCGACGAGGCCGCCTGGTCCGGTACGCCCGAGCTGGCCCCGACCCTCGTACGGCACACCGCGCGCCCGTCCGACCCGGCGCACCTCGCGGTCGGCCCCGGCAGGATCGAGGCGGCCCGGCGCGGCGAGACCCTCCTGGTGGTGGCGCCGACGGAACCGGCCCCGCTCCTCGAACGCGTCCACGCGGCGCGGAGGGCCGGGGCGACCGTCCTCACACTCGGCTGGGGCGGCGGCGAGCTGGAGTCCCTGGCCCACGAGACGCTGGACGTACCGGAGAACGCGGAACTGGACCTCGACACCGTGCAGCACCTGGTGAGCGCGGGCGCCGGGGAGCAGGCGGTCGTCCAGCAGCGAGGCCGCAGGCGGTTCCGGGACCGGCTCTCCCGGGTCGCGGAGGCACTGACGGCTCCACCACCCCCCGCATGGTGACAACAGTTTTCCGCCCTGCCTCAGTCGTTGCCGCCCCCGCTCCCGTCACCGCCCTCGCCCTGCCCCGCGCCGTCGTTCCACCTGGCGTCGTTCTCCCACTCCAGGTTGCGTTCGCGGGCGGTCTGCATGGCGTGTTCGGCCTCCTTGCGGGAGGGGTAGGGGCCGAAGCGGTCCTTGCCGGGGCAGTCGGGGCCTTCCTCGACCTTCTTGTGCTCCAGGCAGTAGAACCATTCGCCGGGCTTGCCGGCCGTGCGCTTCTTGAAGAGGGCCATCACGGGGCTCCTTTCACCAGGGACATGGTCCCCCATGTGTGCTCGTTAGACTCGTGGTCATGTCTGGCCAGTCGCTGCTCGTACCAGGGGAGCTGTCTCCCACCCGCCCGGTCCCCGGAAACATCCGGCGCCCCGAGTACGTCGGGAAGCCCGCGCCGACGCCGTACACCGGCCCGGAGGTGCAGACGCCCGAGACGGTCGAGGCGATGCGGACCGCCGGCCGGATCGCGGCGCGGGCGATGGCGGAGGCGGCGAAGCACATCGCGCCGGGCGTGACGACCGACCTCCTCGACAAGGTGGCGCACGACTACATGTGCGACCACGGCGCGTACCCCTCGACGCTGGGCTACCGGGGCTTCCCGAAGTCCCTGTGCACGAGCGTCAACGAGGTGATCTGCCACGGCATCCCGGACTCGACGGTGCTGCGCGACGGCGACATCGTGAACCTGGACGTGACCGCGTACATCGGCGGGGTGCACGGCGACAACAACGCGACGTACCTGGTCGGCGAGGTGGACGAGGAGTCGCGGCTGCTGGTGGAGCGGACGCGGGAGTCCCTGGAGCGGGCGATCAAGGCGGTCCGCCCGGGCCGGCAGATCAACATCATCGGCCGGGTCATCGAGTCGTACGCGAAGCGGTTCGGGTACGGCGTGGTCCGGGACTTCACCGGGCACGGCATCAACTCCTCGTTCCACTCGGGCCTGATCATCCCGCACTACGACAGTCCGCACGCGACGACGGTCATCCAGCCCGGCATGACGTTCACGATCGAGCCGATGCTGACGCTGGGGACGCACGAGTACGACATGTGGGACGACGGCTGGACGGTCGTCACGAAGGACCGCAGGCGGACGGCGCAGTTCGAGCACACGCTCGTGGTGACGGAGACGGGGGCGGAGATCCTCACGCTGCCGTAGCTCCTTTCGGACCCGGTCTCCTCTGTCGAGGCCGGGTTTTTCTCTGTACGCTTTTACCGACACAGTGTCGGCAAGTTTCCCGACGCGGCGTCGGCAAAGCTATTGACTCAGGTAAGCCTTACCTAACAAGATGTGGGCCATGGACTCCTTCTCGACCGTCATCCGCACCGCGTCCCACGAACAGCACGTGGAGGCCGAGACCTCGACGTTCATGTCCGACCTGCTGGGCGGCCGCCTGGGCGTCGACGCGTACGCCCGCTACACCGAGCAACTCTGGTTCGTGTACGAGGCGTTGGAGGCGGGCGCGGAACGGCTGGCCGCCGATCCCGTCGCCGGGCCCTTCATCCGGCCGGAGCTGTTCCGGCTCAGCGCGCTGGAGCGGGACCTCGCGCACCTGCGGGGGCCCGAGTGGCGTACGGGGCTGTCGGCGCTGCCCGCGACCCAGGCTTACGCGGACCGGGTGCGGGAGTGCGCGGCCCAGTGGCCGGGCGGGTACGTCGCCCACCACTACACCCGGTACCTCGGCGACCTCTCCGGCGGCCAGATCATCCGCGACAAGGCGGAACGGACCTGGGGGTTCGAGCGGAAGGGGGACGGGGTGCGGTTCTACGTCTTCGAGGAGATCGGGAACCCGGCGGCGTTCAAGCGGGGGTACCGGGAGCTGCTGGACGCCGTGCCGGCGGACGAGCTGGAGAAGCAGCGGATCGTCGGGGAGTGCAAGCGGGCGTTCGCGCTGAACACGGGGGTGTTCCGGGGGCTCGGGGAGGAGTTCGCGGTGAGTGCGTGAGGGGTCAGAACCGGGGTTCGGCGGGGTCGTCGGGGGTGATCGCTATGATCACGGCCGCCGCCGGGGGCGGTTGCGGAAGGTAGACGTACGCGACCGCCAGGCCCGGCATCCCGTCGCGGGGTTCGAGTTTGGTCTTGTAGACCTCCTGCTGCCCGTCGGACCAGACATGGCGCAGGACACCGAGCCGAGGGGCGGCCTCCAGCTCCTTCAGCAGTCCTTCGACGGCCTGGCGGGCAACAGGACCCAGCGCCTCCAGCCTGTGTGCCGCCACCTCGGACACGACGGCCACGACACGGCTCAACCCAACTCGCCCTTCTTGATCTTCGCGGCGATGTCGAGACCCTCCTGGAGGGCGTCCTCGAAACCGGGATCCGAGTACAGCCGGATGCGCCCCCGATAGTCGACGATCACGGCGGCCAGCGCGTCCAGCTCGGCCTCCGAGGCGTCCTCCAGCGCACGCGCGAGATCCGCCTCGAAGTCCTCCCGGTCACCCGGGAACCCCCGGCCCTCCCTCAGCGCGGCCCTGATCTCGGCCACGGTCCTGAGCGGGAGACGTGTCATCGGTTCTCCTCACTCCCGTCACTCCGGACAGGCGGTCACCCCCATTGTCCCGCCCTTCCCCCGATCACGGACCGGTTCCTCGGTTGTCATCTCGTACGACGGCGGGTCAGCGTTCCAGGAGGACCCGGCCCCCGACCTCCACCCAGCCGTAGGGCTGCGGGGCGGTGAGGAGCTGCGAACCGGCGCCCTGCGTGATGTTCAGGGCGCGGCCGAGCCGGTCCGTGAGGAGGATCGCCGCCGCGCCGGTCGCCTCGTCCTCGTCGATGCCGTCGTCACGGCCGGGGAAGGCGCGTGCGCGTACGCGGCCGGCGGCCTCGTCGAGCCAGGCCCAGGCGTAGATCCACTCACCGGGCGGGGGCACGGGCAGGTCGTCGACCTCGGCGGCGCTGCCGTACCGGCGCAGGGTCCTGGGCGGCACCCACTCCGCGCGGGCCTCGATCCAGCTGAACTCCCCGTCGAGCCGGGCCCCCACCACACCGGCCGGGGTGACCAGCTCCGGGACGTCCAGGAGCCAGGCCGTCCCGACACAGGGGTGACCGGCGAAGGGAAGCCGGAGCGTGGGCGTGTAGATGTCGATGACCCCGCGCTCGGGATCATCCACGAACACGGTCTCACTGAACCCGAGTTTGGCGGCAAGCTCCTGCCGCTCCTCCCGCTCGGGTATTCGCGAACCGTCGCGAATCACCCCGAGTTCGTTGCCATACCCTCCGCCGGGCGCACAGAAGACGCGGAGGACGTCGTAATCAGTCACCCGGGAATTGAAACATCGCGCGAGCACTTTCCCGATCCCAGGCTTCGGCTCCACCGGGGAGGGGCCCGGAGCGGGCACGGGCTTCTTCGTACGGGAGAGCGGCGAGGGCATGGGCGAGATGGGCGTCCCGGCGGGTCCGCCGGCCCAAGTCGCCCTGAATTCCTGTGTGATGACCCTCCATCAGATCCGCCGCCTCCCTCCGCCGATCCTCCTCGTCCGGCACACGCGCCAGCACCACGCACGGCGGCGTTCCGTGCCAGCCGTGGGCCGACCAGTCGAGGTGGGCGGCGGGCTCTTGGCATGAGGACGTTCGAGTCATCGAGGTGGCTTGATTAGGTGAGGCTAACCTAATATCTGGACGTCGGAAACGGATGGGGAGGGTGTTGGATGGCTGTGCTGGACAAGCCTGTTGAGCGAACCGGGAGGGTGGGGGGCGGAGGGCGGCGACGGGAGTGGTGGCTCGGGGTCGGGCTCGTCGTGGGGTTGGTCGTACTGGTGCCCGTGGCTGCGGGGACCGGGGCTTATCCCATTCCGCTCGGGGATGTGGTCGGGTCCGTGGGGCATCGGGTCGGGCTCTGGGGTGGGGAGTTGGATCGGGTTGCCGAGTCCGTGCTGTGGAATGTGCGGTTTCCTCGGATTGTGCTGGCGTTGCTCGTGGGGGCTTCGTTGGGGTGTGCGGGGGCGCTCATGCAGGGGGTGTTCGGGAATCCGTTGGCCGAGCCCGGAGTGATCGGGATTTCTTCCGGGGCTGCGGTGGGGGCGGTTGCCGCTATTGCCATGGGCATGGGGTTTCTGGGGACCTGGACTGTTCCGGCGTTTGCGTTTGTGGGTGGGTTGGGGACCGCGCTGCTGGTTTATTCGTTGTCCCGGAGTGACGGGAAGGCCGAGGTCGTCACCCTGATTCTTACCGGGATCGCTGTCAACGCGTTCGGCGGCGCCCTTATCGGGCTGTTTCTGTTCTTCGCCGATACCGCTGCCGTGAATCAGATCGTGTTCTGGCAGCTCGGGTCTCTTTCGCAGGCCACCTGGCCCAAGGTGTTGGCCGTTCTGCCGTGCACGGTCGTCGGACTCGCCCTCGCACCCCTCTACTCACGGCGACTCGATCTCCTCTCCCTCGGGGAGCGGCCCGCCCGGCATCTCGGGGTCGATGTGGAGCGGCTTCGGGTGGTGCTGATTCTGGTGATCGCGTTGTTGACGGCGGCTGCGGTGAGTGTTTCCGGGATCATCGGGTTCGTGGGGCTGGTGATTCCGCATTTGCTGAGGATGGCCGCCGGGCCGGGGCACCGTTTCCTGGTACCGGCGAGCGCGTTGTTGGGGGCGTTCATCTTGTTGGCGGGGGATCTTGCGTCCCGCACGATGGCTGCGCCCGCCGAGTTGCCGTTGGGGGTGTTGACGGGGTTGCTGGGGAGCCCGTTCTTCTTCTGGCTGCTGCATCGGACGCGGAAGCGGCAAGGGGGGTGGGTTTAGGGGGTGCGTTGCCGAGTGCGGGTTGGATGTGGCTGGTCGCGCCCAGGCGGCGGAGCCGCATATCGATACAGCCCCGCGCCCCTAAAAAACACGGAGCACCCGGCATGAAAAGGTAGCCGCCTCTCAAAACACGCGGCCCGCCCAGCGCCAAAATCGCGCCGCCCCTCAACACCACCGGACCACTGCACGCCGTAACGCGACTGCACCCACGTCACCCCCTCACAACGCCCTCCCTGCCCCCGTAAATGCAAAAAACCACCACCCCACCCCACCTCTCCAAGGAACCCCATGAAACTCCTCCGCCCCCACCCCACTCCCCCACCCCCTCCCACCCCCGGCGACACCCTCGCCGAAGCCCAGGCCCTCCACCTCGACCTCGGCCCCCACCGCATCCTCCACGGCATCACCCTCCCCGTCCGGGCCGGCGAACTCCTCGCCCTGGTCGGACCCAACGGTGCCGGCAAGTCCACCCTCCTCGCGGCCCTGGCCGCCGACCTCCCCGCCACGGAGGGCGCCGTACATATCCACGGCCGCCCGGCGAACGAGTGGACACCTCCCGAACTCGCCCTGAGACGCGCGGTGTTGCCGCAGGCGGCGACGGTCTCGTTCCCGTTCCCGGTGGAGGACGTCGTACGGATGGGAAGGGCCCCGCACGACACCTCACCCGCACAGGACGAGGCGATGGTCCACGAGGCGATGGCGGCGACGGAGGTGACCGCCTTCGCGACCCGCCCGTTCTCGGCGCTCAGCGGCGGCGAACGCGCGAGGGTCGCCCTGGCCCGGGTCCTGGCCCAACAGGCCCCGCTGCTGCTCCTGGACGAACCGACGGCGGCCCTGGACCTGAAGCATCAGGAGCTGGTGCTGAGGATCTGCCGGGACAGGGCGCGAAAGGGAGACGCGGTGGTCGTGGTCCTGCACGACCTGAGCCTCGCGGCGGCGTACGCGCACCGGGTGGCCGTACTGCACAGGGGGAAAGTGGCGGCGGACGGCCCGCCGAAGGAGATCTTCACGGACGAGCTGCTGTCGAGGGTCTACGACCAGCCCATCGAGGTCCTCCCCCACCCCACGAACGGCACCCTCTTGGTCACCCCACGCCGAACCACCCTCCCTTGAACTCCCTTTGACGTTCCCATGACGCCCGCTTTAGGCAGCCGTAACCACCCCGTACCCGTACGCGATTTTTGAGAGGTGAATCACTGCGCGCACCCTTATGCCCCAGGTAAGCCCGGGCTAAGTTAGGCGAGCCTCACCAAACCCTGTGAGCCCCGTCACGTACTTTTCCAGCCACCCGGGAGCCCCCGTATGCCCGCCGCCAGACTCACCGTCGTCACCGCAGCAGCGACCCTCGCGGCCCTGACCGTCCTCACGGGCTGCACGGAGAAAAGCACGGCGGAGGACGGCGACCACGTCGTCAAGGTGACGGCGACGGACGAGAAGTGCGAGACATCGAAGAGGACGATCCCGGCGGGCCATGTCGAACTCGCCGTGGAGAACAAGGGATCGAAGGTCACGGAGGTGTACCTCCTGTTCCCGGACGACCGGATCGTGTCGGAGCGGGAGAACATCGGCGCGGGAACCAAGCAGCGCCTGACGGCGGAGGTGAAGGCCGGCGACTACCAGATCGCGTGCAAGCCCGGCATGAAGGGCAAGGGCATCCGCCAGCCCCTCGCGGTGACCGGAAAGTCGACCGCCAAGCGCGACCCCCGCCTCGACAGGGCCGTGGCCGAATACCGCGAGTACGCGCAGGAGCAGGCGGACGCGACGCTCCCGAAGGTGAAGGTCTTCACGGACGCGATCCAGGCGGGCGACCTCACGGCGGCGCAGGCCGCGTACGCCCCGTCCCGCATCGGCTGGGAGCGCACGGAGCCGGTCGCGGAGTCGTTCGGCGACATCGACCCCCTGGTGGACACGCGGGCGGACGGCCTGGAGGCCGGCCAGAAGTGGACGGGCTGGCACCGCCTGGAGAAGGCCCTGTGGCAGGACAAGAAGATCGGCGCCGAGGAGAAGACGCTCGCCGCGCAGCTGGTCAAGGACCTCACGGACTGGCAGAAGCGGGTGGGGACGGCCGACATCACCCCGACCTCGATGGCCAACGGCGCCAAGGAACTCCTGGACGAGGTCGCCACCGGCAAGGTCACCGGCGAGGAGGACCGCTACTCGCACACGGACCTCGTCGACTTCAAGGCGAACGTCGAGGGCGCCCAGGAGGCGTACACGCTGCTGCGCCCGATCGCCCAGAAGAACGACCCGTCCCTGGTGACGGAGTTGGACAAACAGTTCGCCGCGCTGGACACGCTCCTCGACAAGTACCGCGCGGACAAGGCGTCCTACGACTTCGTCTCCTACGACAAGGTCACCGAGGCGCAGCGCAAGGAGCTGTCGGACGCGGTGAACGCGCTGGCGGAGCCGCTGTCGAAGCTCGCCGCGGCCGTGGTCAAGTAAAGGCGCTGACGATGACTGAATCCCCTTCCCGCCGCGCCCTGTTGGGCTGGGGCGGCGCCGGGCTCGCGCTCGGGGCCGTGGCCGCCGGCACCGCCGTGGCGGTCACCGGTGACACTGGATCCGGCGACCCCTCCACGGCCGTCGAGTTCCACGGCGAGCACCAGGCCGGTATCGCGACCGCCGTACAAGACCGGCTGCACTTCGCCGCGTTCGATGTGACGACCACCGAACGCACCGAGTTCGTCCAGCTGTTGAAGGACTGGACGGAGGCGGCGCGGAGGATGACCGCCGGGAAGGCGGTGGGTGAGGGGGCGTTCGGGGGGCTCGCGGAGGCTCCGCCGGACGACACCGGGGAGGCGCTGGGGCTGAAGCCCTCGCGGCTGACGCTGACGATCGGGTTCGGGCCGTCGCTGTTCGCGAAGTTCGGGCTCGACGCACAGCGGCCGGCAGCCCTGGTCGAGCTGCCTCAATTCCCGGGGGACGCGCTGGACTTGGCGCGCTCCAACGGGGACCTGTGCGTGCAGGCGTGCGCGGACGACCCGCAGGTCGCCGTGCACGCGATCCGCAACCTCGCGCGGATCGGGTTCGGGAAGGTCGTCGTGCGCTGGTCCCAACTCGGCTTCGGGAAGACCTCGTCGACGACCCCCGATGCTCAGACGCCGCGCAATCTCATGGGGTTCAAGGACGGCACCCGCAACATCGCGGGGACCGAGACGGACCGGCTGGACAGGTTCGTGTGGGCGTCCGGGAAGGACGGCCCGGCGTGGATGGCCGGCGGGTCGTACCTCGTCGCGCGGCGGATCCGCATGCACATCGAGACCTGGGACCGGACGTCCCTCCAGGAGCAGGAGGACGTCTTCGGACGGGACAAGGGCGAGGGCGCCCCGGTCGGCAAGGCCAAGGAGCACGACGCGCCGTTCCTGAAGGCGATGAAGCCGGACGCGCATGTCCGGCTCGCGCACCCCGACTCCAACGGCGGGGCGACGATCCTGCGCCGGGGCTACTCCTTCACCGACGGGACCGACGGGCTCGGGCGGCTGGACGCGGGCCTGTTCTTCCTCGCGTACCAGCGGGACGTACGGGACGGGTTCATCAGGATCCAGCGGCACTTGGGGACCGACGCGCTCAACGAGTACATCCAGCATGTGGGTTCGGCGGTGTTCGCCGTGCCGCCGGGGGTCCGGGACGCGGACGACTGGTGGGGGCGGGCCCTGTTCGAGGCGAAGGGTGAATGACCGGTGTTCTCCAACTACTTGATCGGGCTGCGGGAAGGGCTGGAGGCCAGTCTCGTCGTCTGCATCCTGATCGCGTACCTCGTCAAGACCGGTCGCCGGGACGCGCTGAAGCCGATCTGGCTCGGGGTCGCCACGGCCGTCGTGATCGCCCTCGCCTTCGGGTGCGCGCTCGAATTCGGGTCGCAGGAGCTGACGTTCGAGGCGCAGGAGGCGCTGGGCGGGTCGCTGTCGGTCGTGTCGGTGGGGCTGGTGACGTGGATGGTGTTCTGGATGCGGCGTACCGCGCGGCATCTGAAGGCCGAGCTGCACGGCAAGCTGGACGCGGCGCTCGCGATGGGGACGGGGGCGCTGGTCGCGACGGCGTTCCTCGCCGTCGGCCGGGAAGGGCTGGAGACGGCCCTGTTCGTCTGGACGTCCGTGCACGCCGCCGGGGACGGGACGCCGAGGCCCTTGATCGGAGCGGCACTCGGGCTCGCCACGGCCGTACTCCTGGGGTGGCTGTTCTACCGGGGGGCGCTGCGGATCAATCTCGCGAAGTTCTTCACGTGGACCGGGGGGATGCTGGTCGTCGTCGCGGCCGGGGTGCTCGCCTACGGGTTCCACGACCTCCAGGAGGCCGGGTGGCTGCCCGGGCTGAACAAGCTCGCCTTCGACATCAGTGACACCGTCGAGCCGGACAGCTGGTACGGGACGCTGCTGAAGGGGGTGTTCAACTTCCAGCCCGACCCGACTGTGCTCCAGGTCACGGTGTGGCTCCTGTACCTGGTCCCGGCGCTCGCGCTCTTCCTCGCCCCGGTAGGGTTCGGCTCCGGGAAGAGGAAGGTGAAGTCACCTGATGATCAGGCTGCGCAGGCGTGACCGGAACGCGCTCATAGCGGTCGTACTGACCGGTGTGTCCCTCACGGCCGGCGGCTGTGTGGTGGTCCACGGGGAACGCGAGATCGTCCCGACCACCACCCCGGCCGAGGCCGCGAAGGCGGTCCAGGAGTTCACGGCGGCGTACAACAAGGCCGACAAGGCGTACGACGGTTCGCTGGACGCCGCGTACACGACCGGCCCGCTCGGGGTCATCGACTCGGCGCGGCTGAAGGCCGGGAAGATCACGAGCCCCGGCGGCAACCCGAACCACCAGCCGCTGGCGCTGTCGGACGTGCAGGTCACGATCCCGAAGAAGGCGGGCTGGCCGCGCTGGTTCGTCGCCGACGCGCAGGCCAACCGCGGCGGGTCGGCGCGCTGGCTGCTGGTGTTCACCCGCAACGACGTCGCCGAGCCGTGGCAGGCGGCGTTCCTGACGCTGGTCGCGCCGGGCCAGTTGCCCGCGCTGAAGCGGGACACGCAGGGGTACGCCGAGGAGGTGCCCGCCTCCTCGCCCGAACTCGCCGTGTCCACCGACCAGTTGAGCGCGGCGTACGCGGAGTACCTGCGGACCGGGCAGGGGGAGTTCGCCGACGGGGCGTACACGAGCGGGCTGCGGGCGACGCGGGACAAGGCCACGCGGCCGGGGCTCGCGACGCAGTACATCGACGAGGCGCTGAACGACAGCGACTACCGGCCGGTCGCGGTGCGCACCGCCGACGGGGGCGCGCTCGTCTTCTTCTCCGGGCACAACTACACGAAGCAGACGGCTGCCGCCGGGACGGCCGTCCCCACGCCGAACGCGAGCGTGAAGGCGCTGACCACCGGTGAGATCAAGCAGTCGCTGACCATGGAGTTCGTGTCGAACGCGGTCGCCGTGGACCCGATGAAGGGTGTCGGGGACGGCAAGGTGTCGCTGCTGAGCCGGGTGGAGGGGCTGACCGGCGCGAAGGGGGAGTGACCCCTCAAGTGCTACCCCTCAGGTAGTGCCTGGGAGTGACCCCTCAGGTACTAGCCCTCAGGTACTAGCCCTCGGGTACTACCCCTCAGGTCCGCAGGGGCCAGGCCGCGCCCCCCGCGTCCTGCCCCGCCTCCGCCTCCGCCTCCGCGTACCGCGCGCACGCGTCCGTCAGGACCTCCAGCAGGCTCAGCGGATCCGGGAGCGCGTACTCCGGGCCGCGTACCCAGTGCACCGACTGCCCGTCGTCGCCGGGGAGGCGGGCCGGGGGGACCAAAACGTAGGAGCCCCGGCAGTGCCAGCGCAGCCCGGGGTGTTCGTCCATCGTCTCGGGGTGGCAGTCGAGTTCGCAGGGCCACCACTCGTCCTCGTCGTCCGGGGTGCCCCGGGTGAGGGTGAAGAAGAGGACGCGGCCGTCGTCGGACTCGGCGACCGGGCCGACCTCGATGCCCGCCGCGAGGAGCCGGTCGAGGGCGGCGCGGCCGGCCTGCCGGGGGACGTCGAGGACGTCGTGGGTGGTGCCGGTCGCGGTGATGAAGTTGGCCTGCGGCTGGTGGCGTACCCAGCGTTCGACCTGGGCGCGGTCGGTGGTGGACTGCGTCTGCCAGGCGAAAGAGATCGGGTGGCGGGCGGGGGTGGGACAGCCGACGCGGTCGCAGGAGCAGCGGTAGCCGGGGGCCGGGTGGGCGGCGGGCGCGAGCGGCAGGCCCGCTTCGGCGACGGCCAGCAGCAGGGCTTCGCGCTCCCCGCCGGTGTCGGTGTCGGCGGTGCCCCCACGCAGCCACTGGGTGAGTCTGACCCTCAGGCCGGTCCGGCCGATCGCCTCCGCGCTCATCTGTCCCCTCGCGTCGCTGTGGTGGGCACAGCATGCCTCATGGGCCCGCCGGGTGCGGAACCGGGGTGCCTTGTCGGGACATAAGCGTCACCCCGGGACACGGGGCGTCCGGCGGGGCTCTCAGCGGGGTGCGATGCCGTGCAGGGCGTAGTCGACGATCGTGTCCGTGTAGCCGTAGGACAGCTCTGCCGTGCGCTGGAGCCAGCGTTGCGCGATGGGGGCGACGAAGAGTTCGAGGGCGATCCGGGGATCGAGGTCGGGCCTCAGCTGGCCCGCGTCGCGCGCGGATCGCAGCCTCTCGACGTACAAGTCGAAATTGGGTTCCAGCAACTTGGCCACGACGGCCCGGCCGAGTTTCTCGTCGACGAGCCCTTCCGCGCTGAGCGCGCGGGCGGGGCCGTCGAAGCGGGGGTCGAGGAGGTTGTCGACGGTCGCGCGCAGGACGAGCTTGAGGTCGGCGGCGAGGTCGCCGGTGTCCGGGATGCCCGGGGCCGCCTCGCCGGCCGCCTGCTGCTCGCCGAGGTCGAGGAACGCCTCCAGGAGGACGTCCGCCTTCGACCCCCACCACCGGTAGATGGTCTGCTTCCCGACGCCGGCGCGGGCGGCGATGCCCTCGATGGTCGTCTTCGGGTAGCCGGTCTCCTCGACGAGGCCGAGGGCGGCCGCGTAGATGGCACGCCGGGACGTCTCGCTGCGGCGGCCTGCGTCGGGTGTTCTGCTGGGCATGCGCTCAGGTTAGGCGGGCTCGCCCGGGTAGCGGACGCCGATCTGGTCGCGGGCCGCGTCCAGGGTGCGCATCACCGCGAGGGTGCCGTCGAGGGGGACCAGCGGGGACTGGGTCTCGCCGGCGCGGACGGCCCGCATGACCTCGCGCGCCTCGTGGCGGAAGCTCGCCGCCGGGCCCTCGGCGGGGTCGTGGGCGAACTCCTCGGGGTCGCGGCCGACGCGGTGCAGGACGTAGCGGTCGGCGTGGAAGAAGCCGGACGGGATGTCGATGCGGCCCTCGCTGCCGGTGATGGACGCGGCGACGGACGTACCGCCGGCGAGGGAGCAGTGCAGCGCGGCGAGCGCGCCGGAGTCCCAGGACAGGGCCAGCGCCGTCTGGAGGTCGACGCCCTCCGGGGAGAGGACGGCGCGCGCGGAGATGCCGGAGGGCTCGCCGAGGAAGAGGTGGGCGAGGGAGACGGGGTAGACGCCGAGGTCGAGGAGGGCGCCGCCGCCCTGTGCCGGGTCGCGCAGGCGGTGGGCCGGCGAGGAGGGGCCCACGAAGCCGAAGTCGGCCTGGACGGTGCGGACTTCGCCGATCATCCCGTCGTCGACGGCCTCCTTGATGCGGCGGATGACCGGGTTGCAGTACATCCACATCGCCTCCATGAGGAAGCGGTCGTGCTCGCGGGCGAGGGCGATGAGTTCCTCGGCCTCGCGGACGTTCAGCGTGAACGGCTTCTCGCACAGGACGTGCCGGCCGGCCTCCAGGCAGAGCCCGGCGGCGGCCCGGTGCGCCGAGTGCGGGGTGGCGACGTACACGACGTCGATGTCGTCGTCGGCGGCGAGGGACGCCCAGTCGCCGTACGCGCGCGGGATGCCGAACCGTTCGGCGAACGCCTTCGCGCCCTCCTCGGTGCGGGAGCCGACCGCGACGACCTCCGCGTCCGGCAGGTCGATCAGGTCCGCCGTGAAGGCGGCGGCTATCCCGCCGGTCGCCAGGATTCCCCACCGCACGCTGTCCGCCGTCATCGAACCCACGCTTCCGTCCGTACCGTCCCGACCGAGCAATTCGTACGATCATCTCCGTACGAGCTGAGAGCATAGGGGGCGGACCGGGAGAAGAGGGAGGGGCACATGCCCGAAGGTGGGGCACCGATGACAGAGGCGGCGCGGACGGCCGCGTCGCCCGCTCTTGCGAGCCGGCGGCGTACGGGTCTGCTGGTCACGCTGCTGCTGGGCGGGCTGACCGCCACTCCCCCGCTGTCGATGGACATGTACCTGCCGGCGCTCCCGGAGGTCACCGACTCGCTGCACGCGCCCGCCACGACCGTGCAGCTCACGCTGACCGCGTGCCTCGCGGGCATGGCGCTGGGCCAGCTCGTCGTGGGGCCGATGAGCGACCGGTGGGGGCGTCGGCGTCCGCTGCTCGCGGGCCTCGTCGTGTACGTGATCGCCACCGCGCTGTGCGCGCTCGCGCCGAACGTCGAGACGCTGGTCGCCTTCCGCCTCGTCCAGGGCCTCGCGGGCGCGGCGGGCATCGTCATCGCGCGGGCCGTGACGCGGGATCTGTACGACGGTGACGCGATGGCGCGGTTCTTCTCCACGCTGATGCTGATCTCCGGGATCGCGCCGATCGTCGCGCCGCTGATCGGCGGGCAGATCCTGCGGTTCACGGACTGGCGGGGCGTCTTCGTCGTCCTCATCGGCGTCGGCGTGCTGCTGACCGCCCTCGTGTGGGCGCGGCTGCCGGAGACCCTGGAGCCCGCCGAGCGGCACGAGGGCGGGGTCGGTGAGGCGCTGCGGTCGATGCGGGGGCTGCTCGCCGACACCGCGTTCTCGGGGTACATGCTGACCGGCGGGTTCGCGTTCGCCGCGCTGTTCGCGTACATCTCCGCGTCGCCGTTCGTCGTCCAGGAGATCTACGGGGCCTCCCCGCAGACGTACAGCCTGCTGTTCGGGATCAACTCCGTCGGGCTGATGATCGTCGGGCAGGTCAACGGGAAGGTGCTGGTCGGGCGGGTCCGTCTCGACCGGGTGCTCCTGGTGGGGCTGCTGGTGATCGCCGCCGCGTCCGTCGCGCTGCTGGTGATGACCGCCGGGGTGTTCGGGGACGTCGGGCTGGTGCCGGTCGCCGCCGCGCTCTTCGTCCTCATGTCCGCGATGGGGCTGAGCCTGCCCAACGCTCAGACGCTGGCGCTGTTGCGCACCAAGCACTCCGCCGGGTCGGCGTCCGCGCTGCTGGGGACGTCGTCGTTCCTGGTGGGGGCGGTGGCGTCGCCGCTGGTGGGGGTGGCCGGGGAGCATACGGCGGTGCCGATGGCCGTGGTCCAGGTCGTCGCTTCGGTGATCGCGCTCGGGTGCTTCGTGGGTCTGTGCCGGCCTTGGCAGGGCCGTGGTGCCGCTTCGGTCGAGGGAGCCGACAGCTGAGCGCCCCGAGACTCCGCCCCGGCACGGCCGCGCGGGCCTGCCTGGACGCGGGAGAGCTGAGCCTGCTGGTGGACGAGGTCCACGCACTGACCGCCGGCCCGCATCCGTGGGCCGCGGGGGCGGTGGTGTACGCCGGGCGGGGGCCGGTGATCGCGGTGCGGGAGGCGGTGGGGTGGGGGGTGCGGTTCGCTTCTTACGGGGGTGAGGGCGGGGTTGGGGCGGGGGCGGGCGGGGGGTCGGGCGGGGTCGGTGGGCCGAGCGGGGTCGGCGGGCCGGGCGGCGTTGGCGGACCGAGCGGCGTTGGCGGACCGAGCGGCATCGGCGGGCCGGGTACGGGCGGCGGGCCGAGCGGGGGCGGTGATCCGGGCGGCATCGGCAGGCCGAGCGGCATCGGCGGGCCGAGCGGCGTTGGCGGACCGAGCGGGTTCCGTGATCCGGGCAGGATCGGCGGGCCGAGCGGCATCGGCAGGCCGGGCACGGGCGGCGGTGTGCGGGGCGGCGGTGTGCGGGGTGGCGGGGTCGAGTTGCCGGAGTCCGAGTGGGTGCCGATGACCCTGGACACGCCCTTCGACCTCGCGTCTCTCACCAAGCTGTTCACGTCCGTCGCCGCCGTCCAGCAGATCGAGCGGGGGCGGCTCGGGATCGACGCCCGGGTGAGCGCGTACCTTCCCGATTTCCACGCCGTACGCCGATACGGGACGACCGTCCGCCAGCTCCTCACGCATACGTCCGGACTGCGGCCGGAGCTGCCGCTGTACGCCTGCGCCGACGACACCGAGCGGCTGGAACTGCTGCGCGCGGAGGAACCGGCGAGCGCGCCGGGGACGTACGTCTACTCCGACCTCAACATGCTGCTCCTCCAGCACGTGCTGGAGCGGCTCACCGGGCGCACCCTCGACGTCCTGGTCGACGAGGGCATCACCCGGCCGCTGGGGATGACCTCGACGGACTTCGGGCCCTGCCCCGGCGCGGCGGCGACGGAGGACCAGCGGCGGCCGTGGGCGAAGGTGGACCGGGGGATGCTGCGGGGGGAGGTGCACGACGAGAACGCGTGGGCGCTGGGCGGGGTGGCCGGTCATGCCGGGCTGTTCTCGACGGGGCGGGACCTCGCGGTGTTCTGCCGGACGCTGCTGAACGGGGGGTCGTACGGGACGGCGCGGATCCTGGGCGCCGACCACGTGGACCTGCTGCTGGACCGGCCGGGGCTGGGGTTCGCGGTCGATCAGGCGTGGTTCATGGGGGAGTTGGCGGGGCGGGGGGCCGCGGGACACACCGGCTTCACGGGGACGTCGCTGGTGGTGGACCGGGCCACGGACACGTTCCTGGTGCTGCTGGCGAACACGGTGCATCCCCGGCGCCGACAGGGCGGGAGCGGGCCGAGGGCTCGGGCGGGGACGCGGGTGGCTCGGGCGGTGCGGGGGGTCGGGGCGAGCGGGCTGGTGTGAGCGGGGTCGAGGTGAGCGGGGTCGAGGTCGGTCGGATTCTGTGCGGGGCGAGCAGCGTGGTGGACCTGAGAGAATCTCCCCGTGAACTCGGCCGAATCCCTCCGTACCGCCCTCGACTCCCTCCTCGACGGGCTGCCGCCCCGGCAGGCGGCTCGGGCGGTGGAGCGGCTGATCGGCAGTTATCGGGGGGCGACCCCGACCTCCGCGCCGATCCTGCGGGACCGTGCCGACGTCGCCGCGTACGCCGCGTACCGGATGCCGGCGACGTTCGAGGCCGTGTGCTCGGCGCTGGAGGCGTTCGCCGAGGCGGTGCCGGAGTGGACGCCGGGGCGCCATGTGGACGTCGGCGGCGGGACGGGCGCGGCGACCTGGGCCGTGGAGGCGGTGTGGCCCGGCGCGCGGGAGGTGACGGTCCTGGACTGGGCCGAGCCGGCGCTCGCCCTGGGGCGGGAGATCGCGGCCGCCAACTCCGCGCTGTCCGGGGTGCGTTGGGAGCGCGCCCGGATCGGTTCCGCGCTGCGGATCCCCGAGGACACGGACCTGGTGACGGTGTCGTACGTCCTCAACGAGCTCACCCCCGCCGATCGCACCGCCCTGCTCGCGGGCGTGAGCGGCGCGGCCTCGGTGGTGATCGTCGAGCCGGGCACGCCGGACGGGTACGCGCGGATCATCGAGGCGCGGGACCACCTGATCGCGAGCGGATACACCGTCGCCGCGCCCTGTCCGCACAGCGCCGCCTGCCCCATCGTCCCCGGCACGGACTGGTGCCACTTCTCGGCGCGGGTGAGCCGCTCGTCCCTGCACCGCAAGGTCAAGGGCGGTTCGCTGCCGTACGAGGACGAGAAGTTCGCGTACGTCGCGGCGGTACGCCAGGAGGTGTACCCGGTTACCTCCCGGGTGGTACGCCGCCCGCAGATCCGCAAGGGCCAGGTACTGCTCGACCTGTGCTCGGCGGACGGCGGGCTGTCGCGTACGACCGTGACGAAGCGGCACGGTGACCTGTACAAGGCGGCGCGGGACGCGGAGTGGGGCGATCCCTGGCCGCCGGGGTCCGCCTACGCTGCGGAGGCATGAACTCCAAAGTCGCAGTGGTGACCGGTGCCGGTTCGGGCATCGGGCGGGCCGTCGCCCTCGAACTCGTGGGCAACGGCTGGACGGTGTACATGGTGGGGCGCCGGGCGGAGAAGCTGGAGGAGACGGCTCAGCTCGCGCCGGACAACGTTCTTCACCGTCTCCGGGCCGATGTGTCGCGCGAGGAGGACGTGGAGCGCGTCTTCAGAGTCGTGGGGGAGAACCGCGGCCGGCTCGACCTCCTCTTCAACAACGCCGGGACGTTCGGCCCCGGCAACGTGCCCTTCGAGGACCTCTCGTACGACGCCTGGCGGCACGTCGTGGACACGAACCTCAACGGGGCGTTCCTGTGCGCGCGTTCGGCGTACCAGCTGATGAAGTGGCAGGATCCGCAAGGGGGTCGGATCATCAACAACGGCTCCATCTCCGCGCACACCCCGCGCCCCCGGTCCGCCCCGTACACCGCGACCAAGCACGCGCTCACCGGGCTCACCAAGTCCCTTGCCCTGGACGGGCGTCCGTACGGCATCGCGGTGAGCCAGATCGACATCGGGAACGCGGCGACCGAGATGACGGACCGGATGCGGGCCGGGGTGCTCCAGGCGAACGGGGAGATCGCGCCGGAGCCGGTGATGGACGTCGCGGACGTGGCGCGCACCGTACGGCACATGGCGGAGCTGCCGCTGGAGGCGAACATGCAGTTCGTGACGGTGCTGGCGACGGGGATGCCGTACGTCGGGCGGGGCTGAACTCCCGGCGGGCGGGGGCCGGTTGACCCACACAAACGGAATTGATTCGTCCGCCCTATTGCGGTGGTTAGCGGAACTATGCTCAACTCTCCTACACGAGAACTTCACACTTGGGTGAGGGAGTTCCGCAGACCATTCCGAGGGGGGAGGAGGCAGTCGCCCCACGGCACCGGGTGGGGGTGGGCCTCGCGTGGGACCGCGAGGTACGCACCGGGGCCGTGGGGCGCCTGCCACAAGCTCAACTCCGCTCGGCGGAAGGCTTCTTGGTACGCCGGTTCCTCAGCACGTACACCCCGCCGAACAGCGCCCCCGCGACCGCTCCCCCGACGGGCAGCCCCCAGCCCACGCTGTCGTCGTCGACCGCCGCTCCCGCCGAACCGGCCGCCCCGTGCGGGGAGTTGTGCGAGACCTTCGCGCCTCCCCGGCTGAGCGGCTCCGTGAGCGTGCCGACGCTTTTCGCCGAACTCCCTTGCGTGAAGCCCCAGTCGAGAAGGGTGCGGGCCTCCTCGTACACGGCGTTGAGCCCGCTCCTCGGGTGCAGGACGGTGACGAGGAGGGTCCGTCCCTTCCTGGTCGCGGCGCCGGTGAACGTGTTCCCCGCGTTGCTGGTGTAGCCGTTCTTCACGCCGATCATCCCGGCGTACGCCTTCACCCCGTGCGAGCCGCACAGCAGCCGGTTCGTGTTCTCGATGCCGGTCTTCCCGATCCGCGCGGTGCGCGTCCCGCAGTACGCCCGGAAATCGGCGCTCCTGAGCCCGCTGCGGGCCATGAGGGTGAGGTCGTACGCGGAGGAGTACTGCCGGGGGTGGTCGTACCCGTCAGGGCTGACTACGTAGGTATCGACCGCCTGGAGGTCGGCGGCCTTGGCCCGCATGTCGGCGACGGACCGCTCGATCCCGCCGTTCATGGCGGCGAGCACCCGCACGGCGTCGTTCCCGGAGCGCAGGAAGACGCCGTGCCACAGGTCCTCGACGCTGTAGGTGGCCCCCGCCTTGATCCCGACGAGGCTCGACCCCTCCGGCACGGTCGCCAGCTCCTGGCCCCGGACGGTATGCCGCTCCGTCCTCGCGAACTTCCCCAGCAAGGTGTCCGCGAACAGCATCTTCAGCGTCGAGGCGGGCGCGAGCCGCAGATGGGGATCGCGCGCGGCCAGCACCTCCCCACTGTCGTGGTCGGCGACGATCCAGGCCCGGGCGGTGATGTTCACCGGCCGGACCGTACAGAACGATGGTGAGAAAACGCGAACCCCGGGCGGGGGCGTTCTCGGGTCGGTGCGGTTCCTCGTCGGCCCGGTCCCGAAGGGCGCGGGTGCGGTCGTCGGCGTTGACGGCGTCGACGAAGGCGCGGACGATCGGGGCGCGGAGGTGTACGGGTCTCATGGGCCCCACCTCCGCACTGCCCCCGCACGCCCACCACCCGAACGGCGTACCCCGCAGGTATCCCCCTCCGCCACCGTCACCCCAGGGAGCCATCGTGACCCGCTGCACCGCACGCCGTCGAGACGTCGGCCTCCTCCTGCTCCGGCTCGGCACGGGCGGCATCCTGGCCGCGCACGGCACGCAGAAGCTGTTCGGCTGGTTCGGCGGGCACGGTGTCGAGGGGACCGGTCAGTTCATGGAGTCCGTGGGGTACGCGCCCGGCAAGGCTTCGGCCCTGGCCGCGGGGATCGCGGAGACCGGCGGCGGCACCCTCCTCGCGCTGGGCCTGGGGACCCCCGCCGCGGGTGCCGCGGCCGCCGGCGCGATGGCCGGTGCGACGGCCGTCCACGCCCCGAACGGCTTCTTCGCGCAGTCCGGCGGCTACGAGTACCCGGGCCTCCTCGCCCTCGCCACGACCGGCCTCGCCGTCACGGGCCCCGGCCGCCTCTCCCTGGACCACGCCCTGGGCCACCGGACGAACCGCGCGTGGATGGTCCCGGTGGCCCTGGGTATGACAGCGGCGGCCACCTCCGTGGTCGTAGGTCTCAGGTATCGGCGCCTGCGGGAGACCGAGGAGAGGGACGACGCGCAGGAGGCGCTGTTCGAGGAGGAGGGGTACGGGGAGGACGGGTTCGAGGAGGTCAAGGGGTACGAGGAGTAACCCCTGAGATGTAACCCCGTACGGCGTCACCCGTACGGCCGATACACTCCTTGAGTGTTCAACCGGCCCCCGACCTCCATGAGCGGCCCCACCAGGGCCGCTTCTGTGGCGTTGGGCCTGCTGCTGGCGCTGGCCACGGTGCTGGGCTGCGCGATGCACCCCGGCGAGGCGGAGGCGGAGGCGGCCCGGCATCTCGTCGCCGTCGCCTACACCCCGCAGACCCCGTCGAAGGAACACGTGTGCCCGGTGCCGGGGCACGACCGGTGTCACGGCGCGGGCGGGGTGATCGCGAGGACGACGGCCCCCACCCCGCACCCGGCGCCCCAGGCGCTGCCCACGCGGCTTGACGCGCGTCCGGCGGCGGCCCCGCTCGCCGTACGGGCCGACCCGGCGGCCCCCCGCCCTCCCGACCTGCACGTGCTGCAAGTGCTGCGGACCTAGAACGGACGTCTCCTCCCCGTCCGTTCATCAGCATGTCCGCCGACTCCCGCCGCACGAAAGGCACTTCGTCATGTCCACCGGCAACTCCAAGAAGACGACGACCGGTTCGAAGCCGAACCCCAAGGCCAAGGCGAGCGCGAACGCGCCCGCCGCCCCCAGGAAGCGACCCGGCAACAAGCCGTCGGCGAGCGAGAAGGCCGCCACCCGCCGCGCGCGCGTGGAGGAGCAGCGCAAGGCGGAACGCGCGCGGGAGCGCCGTAGCCGCATCCTGACGATCTCCGCGTCGGCGGTGATCGTCCTGGCGATCGTCGCGGCCGGCGCCTGGTTCATCAACGACGCGAACGAGAAGGAGGCCGCGCAGGCGGCGCCGGTCTCGGGCGAGAAGACGTGGAAGGACCTGTCCCAGAACCACGTCGAGGGCACGGTCAAGTACCCGATGATCCCGCCGGTCGGCGGCGACCACAACGGCGTCTGGCAGAACTGCGACGCGCAGGTCTACACGCAGCAGCTCCAGAACGAGAACGCCGTGCACTCCCTGGAGCACGGCGCGGTGTGGGTGACGTACAGCACGAAGGCCGCCGAGGCGGACGTCAAGTCGCTGACGGAGAAGGTCAGGAAGACGTCGTACACGATGATCAGTCCGTACGACTCGCAGTCCTCCCCCATCACGCTCTCCGCGTGGGGCCACCAGCTGAACGTCGACAAGGCGTCCGACCCGCGGGTGAACGAGTTCCTCGACAAGTACGTCCAGGGCGCGCAGACCCCCGAGCCGGGCGCGGCGTGCTCGGGCGGAAAGGCGACGGCGTGAGCTCGGCCCGTCTCTCGCGCACCCTGATCGGCGGCGCGCTCATCACCCTCCTCGCGGCGGTCGCCCTCACGGTCACCCTCCTGCGCCCGGCGCAGGCCGACTCCCCCGCGGGCCCGGTCGATTCGGGCTTCGCCCGCGACATGGCCGTCCATCACCAGCAGGCCGTGGAGATGTCCTTCATCATCCGCGACCGCACGTCCGACGACGACGTCCGCCGCCTGGCCTACGACATCATCAACACCCAGGCCAACCAACGCGGCATGCTCCTGGGCTGGTTGGACACCTGGAACGAGCCCAAGTCCTCCCAGGCGGCCCCCATGTCCTGGATGGACCACTCCATGCCGTACCAGCCCCACGACGGCTCCCTCATGCCCGGCATGGCCACCAACACACAGCTCGACAAGCTCCGTTCCCTCTCCGGCAAACAGGCCGAGGTCTCCTACCTGACCCTCATGACCGCCCACCACAAGGGCGGCATCGAGATGGCGGAGGGCGCGGCCCGGTCGGGCGAGACCGAGCAGGTACGCCGGCTGGCCCAGGGCATGGTGAACGGCCAGCAGGCCGAAATCGCCCTGATGGCCGACATGTTGAAAAAACGGGTCGACTGACTCTGAGGGGCCCGCCGGTACGGGCGGGCCCCTCCGGCCGCGCGCTCCGCCATGATGGTCTTCAGGACCGCGTACGGACCGGGTACTCAAGGACCCCAGAGCCTCGGCAGGAGCAACTCCCTTGTCTTTTCCGCCCGGTGACATCGTCGATGCCTTCGGCCGGCATCTGCATGGCGAACTGCTGGAGCGGCAACTGTGCGAGCGTCACCCCGAGTTGGCCGATCGGGTTCGCCTCCATGAGACGGGCAGGGGGAGGCTGCTGCTGGTCAGGGTGTCCGGTGCGCGGCAGGTGAGCCTGGCGCAGGTCCGGATGGGTCACGCCACGGTCTGGTGCGTCCGGGATCCGGTCCTGGACAACCCTCCGTACGTCTGGCCGATCACCACGCCCGACGAGGTCCTCGTCGACGCGCTGCACGCGGTGGCGACCGCCTGTCTGACCGGTGAGCCGGTCGCCTCGCCTTGGCGCTGGCAGGAGAGCGCTTCCTCGGAGATGACCGAGTTCGCCGATCTGCTCGCCGAGCGGAGGGTCGAGGTCCTCCGCGTCGCCGTGGACAACTGGTACTACCCGTACGGCTCACCGCTCACCCCCAGACTCGGCATCACGAGCGGCGATCGCGGTGAATCCGTACTGGAGGCCGAGGTCGACGGCCATTTCCTCCGTGCCTCGCTCAAGCCCGCCTTGGGTTGGACAGTGGACGTACATCACCCCGCGTGGAGCAGGTGGGGCCGTATCGACATCCAACGGCTGCTACGGGGACAGTCATCTCCCGCTCCTGGCGTTCCGCACGGGCGTGTTCCGGTGCGGGAGATCGCAGACTTGCTGTCCCGAGGGCCGCGGGAGTGGGACGTCGAGGTGGCAGCGTGGAAGTGGCGGCGTGCGGACCTGTCGCCCGAGCTTCTGAGGGATGCGCCCAACTGGTTCGCCGACCTCGCCGAACTGTGGGGCACTACGGGCGAGACCACTATGCCCCGTGCGTCCGAGATCGCGGAAGCGGTCTTCCATCAGCTCAGGGGCTGTGGCTTCACGGACCTCCGAGCAGGCGACATCGACACGCCGATCGCGTCCGACACGTTCGACGTCGTATGGCACAGCGGCCGTAAGCCACTGTCACGCCCGGAGATCGAGCGGCTGAGCGGTCAGGCTGCGGCAGCCGGCGAGGAGGTGCCGAAGCGCCTCCTCGTGATCACGAGTAGCGGCATCACCAAGCCCGCTGGCGAATTCGCCGATCGGGCCAAGGCGTTCGCTTTCCGCCTGGACCGGGCGACCGGCTGGCTCATGGGCGAGAACTCGCGTGCCCGCCAAGCTCTTCTGCCCTTCTCTGAGCAGGCGCTCCGGGAGCTGCAATCCTGGTGACGATCGGTGGCCTGCCCGTCCCCATGGGCAGGCCACCAGGGGCAGTTCAGACCAGGCGCTTCACGAACGCGGACAGGCTCTGGGTCGCCGTGTTCTTCGACGGCTCCGCGAACAGCGGGTCCAGGTGGTTCATGCCCTCGTCCGTCGCGAAGGACGTGGAGAGGATGCGGGATTGGGCGGCGAGTTTCTGGGCCGCCGTGACGACTGTGCCCTTCGGGTAGCTGGACTGGAAGGCGTACAGGGGGGTGTTGATGCCGGTGGCGTGCTGGAGGCGGAGGCCCAGGAAGCGGGTGGTGTCCGTGTCCGCGTAGAGGTCGGTGGCGTCGAGATCGAGGGAGAGGCGGGCCGGCCAGTACCACTGCCAGACCGTCGGTTCGGGGCCCGCGTAGGACGTGGCCACGCGGGAGATGGGGGTGATGCCGGTGTCCGTCCAGTCACCGGTCGGCGAGAAGGTGCCCGAGTGGACGGTGATGTTGTTGGGCCACCCGAAGCTCTGGTCGACCAGAAGGCCCAGCAGGGCGGCATTGGTGATGGTCCCCGACGGACGCAGCGCGTCAGGCAGGCGGGGCTGGAGGACCGACTTGGCGTGGGGGTCCAAGTGGGCGTACCAGCCTGCGAGTTGGTAGAAGATCTGGGTGCTCTCGGAGCGGGTGCCCACCCCTACGGCGGCCAGCGACATGTCGAGCACCGCGCCGCCGGAGATCGCGGCGAGGCGCTGCCTGACCTTCTCCGGGGAGTTGTCGGGGGCCTCGCCGGCGCCGTCGAACGCGCCGAGGACTCCCCCGTCGATGAGGGCGAGACCCGCGAGCGAACGGTAACCGGGCTCTCCGTCGAAGTCCCAGGCGGCGTACGCGGCGGCGGTGGTCGCACCCCAGGAGTGGCCGCCGAGGATCACCTTGCGCCGGCCGCCGCACGAGGCCGCCTCGACGACCGTGCGGAGGTCCGAAAGGACTTGCGGCAGACCCCAGTTGGCGAAGTAGCCGGAGGACGCGGGGTCCTGGCTGCGGTAGTGGCCGTCGAGGTAGTAGCCGACGGGGTCGGCGGTCGCGAACCCGGCGCGGTCCACCAGGTTCTCCTCGCGGCGGTCGAACGCCCAGACCTGTACGCCGGGTACGGCCGCGACGAGGTCGCGGGCGAGGAGGCGGAAGTCGTTCGCCGCGCCGAACTGGCCGGGGACCAGGACGAGTACGGTGCCCGCTGCGGGGTCGCCGATCTGGAGCGTGTGGACCCGGTCCGACCCGGCGGGGCCGCCGCCGGCACCGACGGGGAAGGCCACGTACGGCTCCGCCGAGAGCCGAACTCCCCTGGCCGCCCAGGCGTTTCCACCGAGCACGGCGCCTGCCGCCACCCCCGCCGCCATGCCGCCCAGCAGGGTCCTGCGTGTCACGAACCTCGTCATGTCCGGTCGCCTCCTTGAAAGTTGGAGAACATGACTACGGGGGTAGCTTGCTCCATGGAGATCCTGTGACGATCACCGCCCCCGACACTCGGCGCGGGTGACAGAATTTGGGCGCATTATGAACACCCTTGCTAAATCCGGAGTTTCGAATTCGATCGATAAAGATGATTGACTGGATTCGCCGGATGGTGGTGTGATGAGGTCCCCTTCGGCGCGGTCATGAATGAGGCCTCGTGGACGTATTCGAGACGTGTGAGCAGCCGGGCAGGCGCGGAATTCTGATTGCGCCGAAGAAAAGGCGGGGCGGGAGAATACTCCGGGTCGAACTCCGTACGGCCGAGGCGCTGTTGAGGGAGGCAGCGGAGCGGGAGGAGGCTCGGGACGAGGAGGTCCGGGAGCTGCGGCGAAGACTCCAGCAGGCGGAGGACCGCGAGTTCGAACTCCTCGTGGAGAACGAGAAGCTGTACGACTCGCTCCAGGGCGCGCACAGCAAAGTCCGTTTTCTCCAGCGCCAGTTGGGGGAAGCCGCCCTTCGCACCCCGCCCCCTGATCCGCCACGCCGCCCCGCCACTTTCACCGAACTCCTCGACCGCCTCGCCGATTTCCCCCATCTCCGCTTCACCGGAAACCCGAAGCGGACGAAGGACCTGGACGCGCACTCCATCCCCAACTGGGTCGCGGTCGCCTGGGACGCCCTCCAGGCCCTCGACGAGTACGCCGCGCACGGCACCGGCGTCGACTTCCGCCACTGGTGCGACAACCTCCCCGAGACCTGCCAACACCCCTTCCCCGCAGGCAAAGTGACGATGCGTGAGTCGGAGACCGTCGCGGGCCACCACGACTGGCGCCGCCAACGCACCTTCCCCGTACCGGAGTCCGTCTCCCCGGGCGGCCGTCTGTTCATGCAGTCCCACCTGCGCATCGGCAGCGGCAACACCGTCTCGCCCCGCCTGTACTTCCACGACGACACTGCCAACTCCGGCCTGGTGTACGTGGGTTACCTTGGCGCACATCTGGACAACACGCACACCTAGGTCAGGGCGTACTCCGCCCACACCGTCTTCCCCGGCCCGTCCGTCCGCAGGTGCCAGTCCCAGCGCGAGGCGAGTCCCGCGACCAGGAGGAGACCCCGGCCGCTCAGCGAGACGTACGGGTCCCGGCCGACGACGACGGTCGCCGGGCGCGGGGGCAGGCGCTCGCCGCGCGTGTCGGTGACGTCCACCCGCGCGGTCTCCAGACGCGGGGCCACCTGGAGCCTCAAGTGGAAGTCCCTGCCCGGGACATGGCCGTGCCGGACCGCGTTGGACGTCAGTTCCGCGACGATCACCACGATCGCGTCGTGGTCGTCCGATCCGTACGGGATGCCCCACTCGTGCAGCCGGACGGCCGCGAGGCGGCGGGCGAGGCGGGCGCCCCTGCGGGTCGAGGTGAAGCGCATCTCGAAGTACTGCTCGGCGAGCGGTGTGAGGGTGGGGATGCCGGGTTCTTTCGTCATGCCCCCAACGGTCCTCTTCGTGGCGTACCGTCACCAGTGGTGACGCACCGACGCCGAACTGCTTGTACGCGCGGTGTAGGACCGTGTACGAGTCGCGCGGCGTGACCAGCGTTCCCCTTGGGGAGTTGGTCCGGAGAGGCGGTGATCCCATGACGGAGCGTACGAGGACGACGGTCGGGGTGGAAGAACCCCGGAACAACGACGAAGACACCGGTTCCCTGTTCATCGGGGACGACGAAGAGGCCGGTCTCCAGCCCGACGCGACGAGCAAGGCCCTCGTCATCGCGTTCGGCCAGAACGTGAAGACCCTGCGCGAGCGGGAGGGGTTGGACCGCGAGACGTTCGGCGCGCGGATCGGCTACTCGGCGGCGACGGTCGCGTCGTACGAGCAAGGTCGCCGCATCATGAACGGCAAGACGATCGACAAGGCGGACGAAGTCCTGCGCGCGAACGGGTTGTTGAGTTCGTGGAAGGGGCAGATGGAGCGGGCGCAGTATCCGGCGACGTTCCAGGGGATGGCGGCTCTGGAGAAGCTGGCCATGGAACTGCTCAAGTACGACACGCTCATGTTCCCTGGCCTCCTACAAACCCCCGACTACATGCGGGCGTTGATGGCAATGCGCCGACCGCTCCTGGACGACGACATCATCGAGCAGCGTGTGGCCGCACGCATGGCCCGGCAGGAAATCTTCGACCGCTGGCCCACTCCGTACCTGGGCTTCATCATCGATGAGGCGGTTCTGTTGCGTCCGCACGGCGGAATCGACGTGCTGCGGGGGCAGTTGGAGCATGTACTGCTGATCGGCCAGAAGCGCAACGTCGAAATCCAGGTCATGCCGCTCGACTGCGAGGAAAACGCGGGTGTGACCGGCCCGTTCACCGTGCTGACGCGACGCAGGGACGGCAAGCAGTTCCTGTACAGCGAGGTCGCCGGGGTGACTTCGCTCCAAACCGAGCCCGAACAGACGACTCTGGCGCACACCCGTTATGGGATCATGCGATCGCAGGCTCTCTCGTCCCGGGAGTCGACGAAGAAGATCGAAGGGATTCTGGGATCACTATGAACAACGCCGAGTCCTCAACCACCACTTCCGGCCTCGCTTGGTTCAAGAGCAGCTACAGCGACACCGAAGGAAACGACTGCGTGGAAGTCGCCTGGCGCAAGAGCAGCTACAGCGACACCGAGGGCAACCAGTGCGTTGAGTTCGCGGCCTGCACCAACACCGTCCACGTCCGCGACTCCAAGGACACCGACGGCCCCCAACTCGCCCTCGCCCCCTCCGCCTGGACCGAGTTCACGGCAACCCTCTAGCCTCGATCTTTCGTGATGGGCCGCCGACGGAGTCGGGGGCCCATTTCGTTGTCGGTGGCTGAGGCCGGGCAGG